>NZ_BDAY01000167.1 GCF_001612685.1 Nocardia altamirensis NBRC 108246 | reverse complement strand
GGCCTGGCACGAGGCCGACGGTGCTGAGCGCACGTCGGCCGCAAGTCCGGACCGCCCGGTGCTGGGCTCTCGACTCAGAGAGCTTCCATATGGTGAGCTACCGACTGCGGCGAGCGAGTAGCCACAGTGATGCCTGCTCGGCGTGGCGACGAGTAGCCGCAACGGCCGTGCCGTAGCGCCGCTGGGCGCGGCGACAGTTAGTGTTCATCGTGTGGCTGCTTCCCAACGTGTGCGAACCCGGGTGCCCGCGCCGCATCGTTCGATCCTGCCGACGATCCCGGGGATCCCGGTGGGCGCGGCGGTCCTGATCGCGGTTGCCTGTACGTTTCTGGGGTTCTTGATTGATGCCCACGGCGACAGTACGGACCTGACCGGTACGTTCGCCGCGCTGTACATCGCCGGATGCGTGGCGGCTGTGCTCATGGTCCGGTACCGCGGGCTGTTCACCACCATGGTGCTGCCGCCGCTGCTGCTGTGCGTCGCGGTCCCGCTGGCCTACCAGCAGCTGACCGGCCGCTCGGCGGGCTCGATCGTGGAAATCCTGAGCAACCTGGCGATCCCGCTGGTGATGCGGTTCCCCACGATGATGATCGCGACCGTGCTCGTCCTGCTGATCGGCGGCGCACGCATCCTGATGCACCGCCGCAGCGAAATGGCGGACGACGCAAAGGAGTCGCGCGGCGAAAGCTGGGGCCGGAGCCCGGCCAAGCGCGCCAACGGCCGCACCCGTTCGTCGCGTGCCGAGTCGCCGCGCCGGCGCACCCGACGTCCCAAGGACGACCCGGAGGACGACCTCGAACTCGACGTGGACGACGACGAACCCCCACGCCCGACTCGCCGCCCCGCACCCGCAGTAGCCGACGCCCCGCCCCGCGTCGCCTCCCCACGCCCCCG
>NZ_BDAY01000166.1 GCF_001612685.1 Nocardia altamirensis NBRC 108246 | reverse complement strand
CGCAAGGAACTCGAACGCGAGGGCTGGGACAACGGGGCACTCTCGATCAGGGCACGACTACTCGCCGATGGCGTGCCGGGCGTCGAGTTGCCTTGTGCGCGAACCATTCACCGAGTCCTGAGCCGGGAAGGACTGATCGAGCCCGAGCCCCGCAAACGACCCCGATCCTCGTATCGGCGGTTCGTGTTCCCCGCCACCGACGACTGCTGGCAGATCGATGCGCTGGAGTTCGTCCTGGCCGACACCGCCGCGACCAGGGTGGTCATCTTCCAACTCCTCGATGACCACTCCCGCTACGACCTGGTCGATCTGGCCTGGCCCCGCGAGGACACCGAAGGCGCCTGGCGGGCCATGGCACACGCCATCGAACACTACAATGTTCCGCGAATGGTGTTGTCCGACAACGGGTTAGCCTTCACGGGACGTCGTGTCGAGACCGCCGTGCTGTTCGAGAAGAACCTCGCCCGCCTCGGGATCAAACTCATCAACAGCCGACCCTGGCACCCCCAAACCAACGGCAAGAACGAACGCGCCCACCGCACCCTGCGCAAATGGCTCACCGCCCAGCCACAACCAGCAACCCTGCCCGCATTACAAACCCTGCTCGATCGCTACCGGCCCCTCTACAACAACCGACCCCACCAAGGCCTCGACGGCGCCACCCCGCTCCAAGCCCGCATCGCAGGCACCCGTCACACACCCCCCGAGGCCGCCATCACCCCAGACCCGCCCACCCTCGCGATCGAGGCCCGCGCCTCGAGCCGCGACGGCTTCATCGCCGTGCAGAACACGATCATCCCCCTCGGCGCCGAATACCGCGGCACCCTGACCACCGTGTTCATCACCGGCGACCACGCCCTGATCTACTACCGCGAACAACTCATCCGCGAACTCACCATCGACCGCACCCGCAAACGCCAAGCCCCCATGCGACCCCGCAGCGGCCGAATCCCCCGCACCCTCACCTACACACCCCACCCCTAACTGTCAGACATGTCCTGTCACCAACTGTCAGCAATGTCCTGTCACA
>NZ_BDAY01000165.1 GCF_001612685.1 Nocardia altamirensis NBRC 108246 | reverse complement strand
GCTAGTGCCTCTTCAAGCAACGTACGGTAGGAAATCGGGTAGCCGGATCTTGGAGTTGACGGCGAAGTCACGTTTGGGTGTGGCGTGTTTGTTGCGCCAGCGGATGTAGGCGCTGATTGCGTCGTCTTGTTCGCCGTGGCTGAGGTGGTCGGTGCCGTTGAGGGCGAAGGCTCGCAGGGCGGCGAACTCGGATTCGATCCAGTTCAACCACGATGAATAGGTCGGCAAGAACACCAGCTCGACGTCGTTGGCGGTGCACCAGTCACGGACGGTTTTGTGCTTGTGCGGGGAGAAGTTGTCGACGATCACATACAGCTTCTCGCCCGGCCAACGCTGGCGCAGACTCTTGAGGAAACCACGGAACTCGCTGGAACGCTTACGATCTCGTATCCGGTAGTAGAGGTTTCCGGTGGCCAGGTCGAGCGCGCCGAACAGGTGCCGCACACCGTGGGTGCGGTGATAGGTCGCCCGGAACCGGCGTGGCCGACGTTTGGGATACCAGCCGCGGCCGGGCCGTGGTTGCAGGTTCAGCGGCCCGAATTCATCGACACTGATCACCCTCCCATCGGCAGGCGGATTGTCGTAGAGGTCGAGGATCCGAGCCATCTTCGCGGCGAACTCGGGATCCTTGCCTGCCTTCCACGTCTTGGTGGCCTGCCACGAAATCCCTTGGGCTTTCAGGATTTTCCGCAGCGTTTCATGGCTGATATCGGCAATCTGGTTGATACGCAGCACTTCCCGCAGTTTCGACAAACTCCACGTCGAGAACGGCCAACCCAGGTCACGGGGGCAGCACCGAGCGATCTGACCGATACGCTCACGCGTCTTCTGATCGGTCTTGCTCGGCCTGCCCCCGCTCCATTTTGGGTCCAGAGCCGCGAAACCCTTCTCGTTGAAATCGTGGATCACTCCACGCACATACCCCTCACTGACCTGCATCAGCTTCGCGATCAACGGCACCGGTTGCCGCTGCGCCGAGGCCATCACCACAATCGCTCGCCGCACCCGAACCGGCGCCTTGCTGCGCTTGGTTATCCGCTGCAACTCCCGACCCTCTTCCGGAGTCACCGCTCTGACAAACACATCCGGCGTTCTCGCCACCGACACCACCTCCACAGGCAGCATCGCCGGTGCCACGCCAACGATCAACCCGCCACCCCGGGCGGCTCGATTACCCAGCCAACCTTTCTT
>NZ_BDAY01000164.1 GCF_001612685.1 Nocardia altamirensis NBRC 108246 | reverse complement strand
TGAATCCCCCCGGGTTTGGTGCACACTCGTTTATCTGTCACCGACCGGTAGCCCGGCCAGCTGTGCATAGTAGTCGGCCTCGTACTCGACCGGCGGTATGCGGCCGAGCCGGTGCATCAGCCTCGACTGGTTGTACCAGGACGCCCAGTCCGCGGTGATCGCCTCGACGTCGCCGAGCCGGGTCAACGGGCCGGACCGGAACGGTGAATCGTCGCGTATCGCTTCGGTCTTATAGAGCCCAATTGTGGTCTCGGCCAACGCATTATCGTATGCGTCACCCACCGAACCGATCGACGGGACCATGCCCGAGAGCAACAAGGTTTCACCGAGCTTGATCGAGGTGTATTGCGATCCAGCATCCGAGTGATGAATAGTGCTGCCCGACAATGGGATTCCCTGCCGCTCTCGTAGCGCGGCGGCCTGGCGGATCGCCGAATTGACGAACGCTGTTTCCTTGCTGGTCGAGCATTCCCAACCCAGGATCCGTCCTGCGTAGGCATCGATCACGAACGCGGTGTAGACAAACGATCCCGACGCCAACGGCACGTAAGTGAAATCGGCCACCAACAGCAGGTTCGGTGCCAGCACCCCGAACTGACGGTCCACCAGATCCGGCGCCCGCACCGCGCTCGGATCCGGCACGGTGGTACGGACCTTCTTGCGCCGCACCACGCCCTTCCATCCGTTGGCGCGCATCAACCGCTCCACCGTGCAGCGGGCCACCTCTATGCCTTTCCGCTGCAGATGCACCCACATCTTCTCCGCCCCATACAGGCACTCCGGGCGGCGTTTACCCTTCTCGTCAGGCTCGTAGTGGCCGGCGAGGATCTCGGTGATCGTGGTGTCCCACAACGCGCGTTTCGACGGCGCCCGTCTCGCCCACGCATGGAAGGTTCGCGGGGAGATCTTCACCCCACGCGCGGCCAGGGCTCGGCAGATCGCCGTGATCGGGAACCGAGCCTTGTGCTCGGCGATGAACTCACACACTAACGGTGTCGCGGGTGCTTGTCCCGCGCGAAGAAAGACGTTGCTGCAGAAAGGATCTCGATCGTCTGCTCCAACTCGGCGATCTTACGTTTCTGTTCACCGATGATCCGCGCCGATTCCGTCGATACCCCCTCGGCCTCACCCCGATCGACCGAGGCTTGCCGGATCCATTTACGCAGCGTCTCCGCCGTCATCCCCAGCCGGGACGACACCGCCGTGATCGCGGCCCACTCACTGTCGTAATCGCCACGATGCTCCACAACCAGCCGCACAGCCTTGGCCTTGGTCGCTTCGTCGTACTTCGCTGGCATAACCTGCCCA
>NZ_BDAY01000163.1 GCF_001612685.1 Nocardia altamirensis NBRC 108246 | reverse complement strand
CGGCGGCCGAGGGCGCCGCGGCCGGGCGCACCGCCGCGACCAGGGAGATCAATCCGCCGATCACCGTCAAGGATCTCGCCGGTGCGCACAGCCAGGCGACGAAGCTCACCGAATGGCTCAGCCTCGCCCTCGACGAACCCGAGCTGCTCAAAACCCTCGGCGCCACACCGCATCTCGGCGTGTTGATCACCGGGCCTGCCGGTGTCGGCAAGGCCACCCTCGCCCGCGCGGTCACCGCACCGCGCCGGATCGTGGAACTCGACGGCCCGACGATCGGCGCCGCCGAGAGCGGCACCCGGCTGCGCGAGGTGGCCGAGGCGGTCTCCGACGCGTGTTCCGGGCAGGGCGGCATCCTGTTGATCACCGATATCGACGCGCTACTGCCCGCGCAGGCCGAGCCGGTCGCGACGCTCATCCTCGATCAGCTGCGGGCTGCGGTCGCCGAGCCGTGCGTCGCCTTCCTCGCCACCACCGCCCACCCGGCCGGGATCGACGCTCGATTGCGCGCACCCGACCTGTGCGACCGCGAACTCGCCCTCGCGCTCCCCACCGCGACAGTGCGAAAGTCCTTGCTGGAGCAACTGTTACGCCGGGTGCCGACCGGTGAGCTGAAGCTGGACGAGATCGCTTCGCGCACTCCGGGTTTCGTGGTCTCCGACCTCGCCGCGCTCTGCCGGGAGGCGGCGTTGCGCGCGGCCTCGCGGACCAGCAAGGAACACATCGATCCCCAACTCACCCAGCCGGACCTGCTCGGCGCGCTGACAGTGATTCGGCCACTGTCCCGTTCGAGCGTCGACGAACCAGCCATCGGCAGCCTCACCCTGGACGAGGTCGGCGACATGGTGGAGACCAAGCAGGCCCTCACCGAAACGGTGCTGTGGCCGCTGCGCCACCCTGACTCGTTCGCCAGGCTCGGCATCGACCCGCCGCGCGGCGTGCTGCTCTACGGCCCACCCGGCTGCGGCAAGACCTTCCTGGTGCGCGCCCTGGCAGGCGCAGGCCAGCTCAGCGTGCACACGGTCAAGGGCGCCGAGCTGATGGACAAGTGGGTCGGCTCCTCCGAGCGTGCGGTGCGCGAATTGTTCCAGCGCGCACGCGATTCCGCGCCCTCGCTGATCTTCCTCGACGAAGTGGACGCACTGGCGCCGCGGCGCGGCCAGACCGGCGATTCCGGGGTGGGCGATCGGGTGGTCGCCGCCTTGCTCACCGAGCTCGACGGGGCGGAGCCGCTGCGCGACGTCGTCGTGCTCGGCGCGACCAACCGGCCAGAGCTGATCGACCCCGCGCTGCTGCGGCCGGGACGGCTGGAGCGGCTGGTGTTCGTGCCGCCGCCGGACAGCGC
>NZ_BDAY01000162.1 GCF_001612685.1 Nocardia altamirensis NBRC 108246 | reverse complement strand
GTGAGCACTGCTTGATTAGGTCGCTGATAGTTCTCCTGCTGGCTGCGCGAAGGTGGTGATCGGTATCGAGAACGGGAGGACCGTTGAGACTGTTCGTGGGAGATGACTGGGCCGAGGACCATCACGATGTGGAGGTGATGGATAGTGCCGGTCGTCGTCTGGCCAAGGCGCGTGTGCCCGAGGGCGTGGCTGGGATGGCGAAGTTGCATGCGATCGTCGGGGATCTGGTCGGCGACGACGCCGACGAGGCCGACGAGGCCGAGATCCTGGTCGGGATCGAGACCGACCGTGGCCCTTGGGTCGCGGCGCTGATCGCCGCCGGATACACGGTTTTGGCAGTAAACCCGTTGCAGGCGAGCCGGTTTCGTGACCGGCTGGGGTTTTCCGGGGCCAAGAGCGATGCGGGGGATGCGCATGTGCTGGCGGACATGGTCCGCACCCACGCCCACGAACTGCGACCGGTCGCGGGGGACTCCGCGCGCGCCGAGGCGATCAAGGTGGTGGCCCGCACCCACAAGACGATGATCTGGGAACGGACCCGCCACACCCAGCGGCTGCGCCACGCCTTGGGTGACTATTTCCCCGCCGCGCTGGTCGCCTTCGACGACCTCGATGCCGCCGACACGCTGGAATTGCTGGCCAAAGCGCCCACCCCGGCCCAGGCCGCGCGGCTGACGATCGCTCAGATCAGCGCCGCGCTCAAACGTGCACGACGCCGCGACATCCCGGCAAAAGCCGCAGCAATCCAGACCACGTTGCGGTCCGAGCAGCTCGGTCAACCCGAGGTCGTGGCCGAAGCCTACGCCGCGTCGGTGCAGGCGCTGCTGGCGGTACTGGGCGTCCTCAACACCCAGATCAAGACTCTGCAAGGCCAGGTCGAGGCCCATTTTGGGCAGCACCCGGCCGCTGAGATCATCTTGTCCCAGCCAGGTTTAGGGACGATCCTCGGTGCTCGGGTGCTTGCAGAGTTCGGCGACGACCCCACCCGCTACGCCAGCGCCAAAGCCCGCAAGAACTACGCGGGCACCTCCCCGATCACCCGAGCCTCGGGCAAGAAGAAGGTTGTCCTGGCCCGGTTCGTGCACAACGACAGGCTCATCGACGCCCTCACCACACAAGCGTTCAGCGCACTGCAGTGGTCTCCCGGCGCCCGCGCCTACTACGACCGCCAGCGCGCCCGCGGCGTCGGCCACAGCCCCGCCCTGCGCCAGCTCGCCAACAGGCTCGTGGGCATCCTGCACGGCTGCCTCAAAACCGGGACCCTCTACGACGAAGCCACTGCCTGGCCACAACTGACAGAGAAGGCTGCAGCTTGACATTCAAGCTCCTGGGATGTCTCTGTG
>NZ_BDAY01000161.1 GCF_001612685.1 Nocardia altamirensis NBRC 108246 | reverse complement strand
CTAGATGAGTAATTCCAAGGGTTGTGGTGCGCCGTTAGAATCCGAGTATGGCTCGACGACGGTACGCGGCACGCGGCGTGCCAGGCGGATACCGCGTGTGGGACAACAAGGCTTGCCGTTGGTGGGGCGACCTGTATGAGTTGTGCCCCGATGAGCTGGTGGCCGAGCTCAACAATCCTCACCACCCCGACCGGATCACTGAACTCACCAGGCAGGCGCGAGCCCGCAAGCGTTGAATGCTGTTTGCCGGAGCTGGTAGGTCGCTGAAGTCGTGGGCCGCTGCGCGGCTCGGCCGCGCAGCATACCGAGCAGCTGTCGGGTTCCGTCGTTTCCTCACGGATGTTGCTGTTGTGAAAGTGATTTGTCAGGAAGCGGATTTGAGAAGTTGGGCGAGGGTGTCGTAAGTCAAGGTTGTGAGCAATGACATCGACACCCTCGCCACCGCACTCTATGTCACCACCGACGACCTGTTGAAGCTTCGCTCGGATCTGGCTCCCCAGCGTCCGGCGGTCGGATTCGCGCCCCGATTGACCGACGCCGAACTGGTGACTTTGGCAGTGATGCAGGCGCTGCTCGGGTTCACCTCCGAGGCCCGCTGGCTGCGGTATGCCGGCATGCATCTGCGGCCCCTGTTTCCGTATCTGCCGAAACAACCCGGCTACAACAAGCGGCTACGCAACGCCGCCGCCATGATCATCGCGGTGATTCGGGCCTTGGCCTCCGACACCAGTCTGTGGGCCGACGACGTGTGGGTGGTCGATTCCACACCAATCGAATGCGGCCGCTCCCGCGAAACGGTGAAACGCTCCGACCTGGCCGGATGGGCCGAGTATGGGTACTGCGCCTCGCATTCGCGCTATTTCTGGGGCCTGCGGCTGCATCTGGTCGCCACGCTGGGCGGGCTGCCGATCGGATTCGCCCTGACCGGCGCCAAAGCCGACGAACGTGAGACGCTGATCGGCATCTTGCGCGCAGACCCCACACTGGTCGTGCAGCGGCCGGGGCAAACCCTGATCTGCGACAAGAACTACTTCGGGGCCGGGTTCGAGTCCGACCTGGCCGATGCCGGGCTGCACTTGTTGCGTCCGGCGCGCAAAGGCGAACCCGAACGCCCAGGAAGTGCCCTGTTCAGGCCGCTACGCCAAACCATCGAGTCGATCAACCAAACTCTCAAAGCCCAACTGGACCTGGAACGCCACGGCGCTCGAACCCCAGCTGGAGTCATCGCCCGCATCCTGCAACGCGTTCTCGCGCTCACCGCCGCGATCTGGCACAACGACCGCATCGGCGCACCGATCCACCGCTCGCTGACCGCCTACGATCACTGACCTCTCCCAAGCCAAAGGGGGGACTGCAAAGCCGGTCCCCCCTTGGAATAACTCAT
>NZ_BDAY01000160.1 GCF_001612685.1 Nocardia altamirensis NBRC 108246 | reverse complement strand
CGGCCATCATGTGGCTCGCGCCAACAAAGGCCAGCCACCATCGTCTCGCCCGCCGATTTGGCACATTGCACTAGGGCGACCGCTGCCAGTTGTCACCAGTGTTGTGGCGCGGGTGGTTGAGGGCTGGGAGAGTGGGCGTGTGGGTATCTATGCAGACCGGGTTGTACCGCGGATTGTGGATGTGGCGTGTGGGATGCGGTTCAACGAACCTCTCCGTGAACGAGTGTGTGCCGGACTGCAAGGGCGCGTGGTGGAGATCGGCTTCGGTTCGGGTCTGAACGTGCCGTTCTACCCGGAACAGGTCGACAAGGTCAGCGCGGTCGAGCCCGCCGACCTCGGCTGGAAGCTGGCCGGCCATCGAGTTGCCGAGTCGAAGGTCCCGATCGAACGGGCAGGGCTGGACGGCCAGTCACTCCCCTTCCCGGACAACAGCTTCGATTCCGCCCTGTCCACTTGGACCATGTGCACCATCCCCGACGTAGCGTCGGCCCTCTCCGAAGTCCGCCGCGTCCTCACCCCTGGCGGCACCCTGCACTTCATCGAACACGGCCTGGCCCCCGACCGCAGCGTCCAAGTCTGGCAAAACCGCCTCAACCCCCTCCAAAAGGCCATCTGCGGCGGCTGCCACCTGAACCGCAACATCCCCGCCCTACTCACCACCGCAGGCTTCGAATTCCGCGACCTCGACGCCTTCTACTCCGAAGACACCCCCCGCCTCTTCGCCGCCCAAAACCTCGGCGTAGCCGTCGCGCCATAGTCCACACGCTCAGCGGCACATCAAGAGACCTGCATAGCCGACCCTCCGCCCCAGACCTCCGGCGGAGCCGTCGCGCCACAGCCCACACGCTCAGCAGCGCAGCGAGACACGTGCACAACCCCGGCCCTCCGCCCCAGACCTCCGGCGGAGCCGTCGCGCCACAGCCCACACGCTCAGCAGCGCAGCGAGACACGTGCACAACCCCGGCCCTCCGCCCAAAACCTCCGGCGTAGCCGTCGCGCCACAGCCCACACGCTCAGCAGCGCAGCGAGACACGTGTACAACCAGCCCACCCCCAGACCTCTGGCGTGCGAGATCGAGGTTGGCGGGCGCGCCGGTGGCCGCCGCGCAAGCCGAGCTCAGGAGCATCGGCAGGCGCGAGATGTGCCGAGAACAACGCCGCGTGTGCGCCCTGCGACTGGCCGAGCACCGCCTATCGGGTAGCCATCGCGTCACAGCCCATTCCACTCGGCGGCGCAGCGAGACACATGCACACAGCCATCCGCCCTAAACCTCTGGCGTAGCCGTCGCCCCATAGCCCATTCACTCGGCGGCGCAGTGATGCACCTGCACAACCCAGCCCCGCCTCAGTCCGCTGCGCGCCAAGCCAGACCACAGGACATCCCGACGAACCTTCACGGCGCCAAGCCCACCCCAGACCTTTCCTGCAACCTGAATCGCCCCGGGTTTTGTGCTCACTCTCTTTCTTGAGAGGATGGG
>NZ_BDAY01000159.1 GCF_001612685.1 Nocardia altamirensis NBRC 108246 | reverse complement strand
GAAAGACATCCCAGGAGTTTTGATGTCAAGTAGCGAGTGGCTGAGCGTGATTGGGCCAGGCGGTGGCTTCGTTGTAGAGGGTGCCGGTTTTGAGGCAGCCATGCAGGATCCCGACGAGGCGGTTGGCGAGTTGGCGCAGGGCGGTGTTGTAGGCGCTGCCGCGGGCTCGTTGTTTGTTGTAGTAGGCGCGGGCCCCGGGGGATTTGCTGATGGCGATCGCGGCCTGGGTGATGAGGGCGTCGATGAGCCGGTCTTTGTGCACGACGCGGGCCAGGGCGACTTTCCGTTTGCCGGAAGCGACGGTGATCGGGGAGGTGCCGGCGTAGTTCTTGCGCTTCTTGGCCGAGGCGTAGCGGTCGGGGTCGTCGCCGAACTCTGCGAGCACCCGGGCACCGAGTATCGTCCCCAGCCCTGGCTGGGAGGTGATGACCTCAGCGGCCGGGTGCGCCCCAAAATGCGCCTCCACCTGCCCCTGCAAGGTCTTGATCTGCTCGTTGAGAGTGGACAGGACCGCGGCCAGGGCACGGACCGAGGCCGCGTAGGCGGCGGTGACGACCGCGGGCTGACCGAGCTGGGTGGTGCGCAACGCGGCGTGGATCTTGGCTGCTTTATCGGGGATACCGTGGCGGCGGGCCCGCTTGAGGACACCGCTGATCCGGGTAATGGTCAGCGCCGCAGCCGATGCGGGGTCGGGGGCCAGGGTCAGCAGCTCCAGGGTGTCGGGGGCGTCCAGATCGGTGAACGCTTCCAGCGCGGCGGGGAAGTAGTCACGCAGCGCATGCCGCAACCTCAGGGTGTGGCGGGTCCGTTCCCAGATCAGGGTTTTGTGGGTGCGGGTGATCACCTTGACGGCCTCGGCGGCGGCGCTGTCCCCAGCAACTTGCCGCAGCTGGTGGGCATCGATGCGGACCATATCGGCCAGCAGGTGCGCATCGGCCGGGTCGCTCTTGGCGCCGGAGACTCCCAGCCGTTTGCGGTAGGCCTTGGCTTGCAGCGGGTTAACCCCGAATACCTGATATCCGGCCGCGACCAGGGCGTTAACCCATGGGCCGCGGTCGGTCTCGATCCCGACCAACACTTCGACAGTGTCGGGGTCGGTCTCGCCGATCTGGGTGGCGATCATGGCGTGCAACCGGGCCATGCCCGCCACGCCCTCGCTCACCCGCGCCTTGGCCAGCCGGTGGCCGGACTCGTCCTGGATCTCCACATCGTGGTGGTCTTCGGCCCAGTCATCTCCAACGAACAGTCGCAACGCTTCTCCTGCTCTCGTGTGCGGTTCCGAGCATCAGCAGCCCGCCGGAGGAATCAGCGACCTAATGAAACAGTGCTCACACCAGCACGAGTACGCGGTGGGCACGACATCCCAGCAGTGATCCATCCATCCGGCCGACCGGCAGGGGCACGCTCTTTCATCAGGACTCGAAGTCCAGGGGCAAAGAGTGCTCACCTACCGGTGGCTACCAACCAGGAGTCTGCCCGATGGCCTACTCCCAGAACTCATTAGGGG
>NZ_BDAY01000158.1 GCF_001612685.1 Nocardia altamirensis NBRC 108246 | reverse complement strand
GGCTTGTTTTCCGGTTGCCGCCGCTGCGCGGCGGCAACCGGGAGGTTTGTTGGTGGAGTGGGCGGGGTTGCTGTGTGGTGAGGTCGGCGGTGTTGGAGCCCGGGGTGGTCTGCGGGTCAGGCGATGGCCCAGCCGCTGTTGTTGTGGGTGAGTCCGAGGTTGAGCAGGCGGCGCAGGTTCAGTGCGGCCATGCGGGTGTGCAGCCAGTGGTTGTTGGTGGTGACGCCGCGGTAGCGGAGTTTGCGGCAGCGGCTTTTGGGTCCGATGAGCCAGGCGATGGAGCGTTCGACCATGGGCCGGTGCTGTCGATATGTGTCACGTAGTTGCTGGTCGGTGCGCCAGTCGCGCCGCGCTGAGCGCAGCAGTGTGTCGTGGCGGTGCAGGTGCAGGGTGCGGCCCTGTTTGCTGGTGGTGCATCGTGGCCGCAGCGGGCAGCCGGTGCAGGCTTTGCCGAAGCTGACTGTTCTGCCGGCGGTGATGCGGCGGGTGACATCGTTGGGGCAGGTTGCCGTGCCGGAGTCTTCATCGACGGTGAAATCGTCTACGGTGTAACCGTTTTCGACCGGCGGGCGCAGTGGTGGGGGTTTGATGAGCGCGGTGTGGCCGCGGTTGGTGATTTCCTCACGCAAGTCAGCGGTGCTGTAGGCGCTGTCGCCCAGCACTTGTCGTGGTCCGTCCTCGTCGTCGAGCAGGCGCGCGGCGATGACGGCCTCGTGGTTGTTCTGACCATTGGCTTTGGCCAGCTGGCCGGCGGTGAAGATGCCGGTGGTGGGCTCGATGGCGACGTGGGCCTTGTAGCCGTCCTGGCGTTGGTGCACGGTCTTGTGGACGTGGCGGGCCTCGGGATCGGTCACCGAGATCACCCGATCACCGGCGACGTTGCCCGCGATGCGCCAGCGGCCGTCGGTGCCGTCGGAGTCTTGGGCGGGTTCGACGTCTTGGCCGGCGATCAACGCCAGCAACGCCAACGCCTGTGACGCCTTGTCCTGAACATTGTCGTCGAATTCGTTGTCGGCCAACGCATCAACCACCATTGTCGCGTCATTGACCAGTGCCGAGACCAACGTCTCGCGCGCTGCCTGGTCGTCCCAGGCGATCGCGGGTTTGCCCGGATCGTCATAGTCGTGAGCGCGACACCGCGCGGCGATGATGTCCGCAGCGCCGGGGACCTCGCGACGCACCCGCCGGATCGCGGCGATCAACTGGGTCACCGTGTCCTGGGTAGCGACCGCGTCGTCGAGTACCACCGAGTCCAACGCGCGCCGTGTCTTTCCTTGCAGCACACCGGTTTCGGCGACCACCGCGCGCACCGCGTCGAAGATCCGGTTCGGCCGGTCCGAGTTCGCCAGCCGCCGCCGCCAATAGGTCAACGTCGACGGATCGAATCCCTCATCGTCCAACGCCAACCCGCACGCGACCTTCCACCGCAAATCACACCGCAACGCCTGCACCGTTTCCCGGTCCGACAGATCATGCAACGCCTGCAGCACCATCACCGACGCCGCGACCTCACACGCCAGACTCGGCCGCCCCGTCCGGCTCGGGAACAAATCCTCGAACATCTTCGCCGGGAACACCTCCCGCCGATGCTCGGACAAGAACGCGAACACACTGCCCGCCGGAACAAGATGCCCGACCAACGCCGCCGCGTCCATCAACTGCGGATCCGAACCACCCTCACCCAGCACCCCTCAATCATCGATGATTCCGGCCCCTCCGGGGCCGGAATCACACCCAGG
>NZ_BDAY01000157.1 GCF_001612685.1 Nocardia altamirensis NBRC 108246 | reverse complement strand
TAAGAGCGTGTCTCATGTCGCTGAATTTCGCCATCGCCAGTTACTGGGATGGTTCGACACCGTTGCGGGCGGTGCAGGTATCGGTCATGTGCCGCTGAAGCTTAGGCGGCACAGCCTGATGGTCTGTTTCATGTTCGTGAGCGGCGGAATGATCGAAAAATGAGGTGAGATACGAGCAGTCGCTGGCGTCTAGCACATAGGTTGATGCCATGTCAGTGGATCGAGGACCGTCGACGGCCGTGGCGGCCGACTACGAGTGGATCGGGGATCTGTACCAGAAGCTGTTCCACGGGTATTGCTTGACCCTCGTGCGCGAGGTCACCCCACGGGAGTTCATGGACCGGATCGGTGCGCAGATCACGTTCGACGCTCTACCGCTCGGCAAGCAGTTCTCCGACATCTCCTGGCGCAGGGACGAGCCGGATAGCGGCCACTTCATCGGAGCGACCACAGTGGCTGGGGCCGATGGCGACTGGACGCTGGCGTTGGAGATGAACGGCGGCTACCTGGGTGTGACCGAGGAAATCATAGGCCCGGTGTCAGCGGCGACGACACTCGTCTCGCACTACCACTGCGTCGGCCTCGGCCGTTTCCGCTGCTTCGAGGACGGTGCCCTCCGCCTGGGTTTCGAGCCTCTCTTTTCCAGCGACCGTTGGGGCAGCAACCCGGACGGGTGCCTCGAGCAGATGAGGCAGATCGGCTTCAATCTGGACGAGGACCGCGAAGAGATCGGCCCGACCACCACGGCTGCCTTCGCCCTGGCCGAACGGCTCACCGGAGTACGGGTCACCGAAGATCTGCTCTACAGTTCGGAATACCTGTGCGGCACAGTGCACATCCGCGACAGACTGGCACCGCCGACGGTGGTGAACAGCGTCCCGCCATCCGAGGCTTGACCGTGTCTCAAGTCCTCGATTTCGCCAGTTTCTTGTAGCAGGTCAGTGCGGCGGCGAGGGTGAGGAAGCCGCAGAAGTGGTTGGCGTAGCGTTCGTATCGGATGTTGAGGCGGTGGTAGCCAAACAGCCAGGCGATCGACCTCTCGATCACCCAGCGGTGTTTGCCGAGTTTCTGGCTGGATTCGATGCCTTTGCGGGCGATGCGGACCCCAATTCCTCTGTTGCGCACCCAATCTCGCAGCTCTGTGTGGTCGTAGGCTTTGTCGGCGTGCAGCTTGCCCGGTTTGCGGCGCCGCGGTCCGCGCCGGGACTTGATCGCGGGGATGGCCCTGACCAGTGGTTTGAGGGCGTCGGCGTCGTTGGTGTTCGCGGCGGACACGGCCACCGACAGTGGCAGCCCAGCTCTGTCGGAGAGCACGTGGATCTTCGACCCGGTCTTGCCTCGGTCGACCGGATTCGGGCCGGTCATGGGTCCCCTTTTTTGGCCCGCACAGACGCTCCGTCGCAGACCGCGCGTGACCAGTCGATCAGACCCCGAGCGCCCAGTTCGTCGAGGACCGCGCAATGGAGCCTGCGCCACAGGCCGATGTTGGTCCATTCGGTGAACCGGCGGTGCGCGGTCGGGACCGTAACCCCGAACGAGGGCGGCAAGTACCGCCAGGCGCATCCGCTGGTCAGGACGTAGACGATGGCGGTGAACACCGCGCGGTCGTCCACTGGTGTCGTGCCGCCGCCCTGCGGGCGGGTGTTGAACTTCGGGATCAACGGTTCGGCCAACTCCCACAACTCATCCGGCACCAACCGCCACGAAAGCTCTTCCACCACAACAGATTAACCAACACGGATCAGCTAACTACAGCCACGTAAGACACGCTCTAAGG
>NZ_BDAY01000156.1 GCF_001612685.1 Nocardia altamirensis NBRC 108246 | reverse complement strand
GCGGGCTGTTGCGAAATGGATGGTGGTGTTGCCAGCCGCGAAGCGGCTGGCAACACCGGGTTTGGTAGACCCTGGCGGGCACTTCTTGTCAGCAGGGTGCGGGGGTGAGGTGTCGGGTCTTGATGGCTTTGAAGAGGTTATGAACGAGGGCGTGGAAGTTGAATTCTGCTGCGGCCCGGTTGGTTCCGCGGCTGGTGAAGCGTCGGAAGCCGAGGTTGTGTTTGGCGTGGCCGAAGGGGGTTTCGGCGATGTGGCCGCGTTGTTTGTAGAGAGCGGCGCCTTGGGGTGTGCGCAGTCGGTGATCGGTTTGCTCGATCACTGAGGCGTCGGTGGGCGGTGGGCCGGTCGTGGGCCGGGTGCGGGCGGTGGTGGCCAGGTCGCGGCGTTTGCCGAGGGCGATGAGCCGGGCGGGCCCGGCAGCGGTGAGGTTGTCCACGCTCAGGTAGCCGGCGTCGGCGAGCAGCATCTGGATCGGGGCCGTGCAGGTTTCACCGGTGGTGTCGAGACCGGCCGAGACCCTTTGCGCGGTGGTGTAATCGTTGAGAAGTGTTGTGATGGCAGGGGTTTGGGGTGTGCCTGCGGGGTGGTGACTGATGATGAGGTCGGCGGCGGTGGTGGCCTTGCCCATCATCTCGGTGAAGCCGGGGCAGTCGCTGGGGTTGTTGGTGACCCCAGTGGCGATGATCAGTCCGTCGCTGGAGGTGACGGCTTGGCAGTTGAATCCCTGCAACCATCCCCCGCCGCGCAGCGGCATCGGCCGGGACTCGGGGTCGGTGATGTTGCGCTGGGCGTCTTTATCGTTCACGGCCCGCTCGGCGGCCTTGCGGGCCCTAGCAGCCCGGGTCACCGCCTGGGCCTGTGTGATCGCCGCCTCGGCGGCGAGGGCACGATCCAATGCCGCGCGCACGCGTTTGACCATGTACTCCTCATCGGGCGCAGCGGGCCGGCGCCCGCGCCCGCCTGCCGCCAGCCAGCGCTCGATCTTGGCCTGCTGCGCGGCGCGGGCCTGTTCCCAGTTACGGGTCAGCACCTGCACCCGGATCTCGACCGGCGGCAACCCGACCCGCTGGCCCTGCTCGTCACGGCGGCGCTGATAGTCAGCGACTATCGCATCACGACGAACCACCTCGGCCTGCTCACGCTCGCGCTGACGCTGCTCGGCCCCCTCACGAGCCCGCGCGCGAACTGCGTTCTCGGCCTCCAACTCCGCCAACGCTTTCGCGATCCGCGACGCCCGCGCCGAGGGCTCGACCAACTCCGCGGGCATACCGCCACCACCCTGGCCGGGCCCGAACCGCTCATCCTCAGCAGCGTCGGTCGCGGCATGCGCCGCGGCCGCGGCCCGCGCCGCGGCCCGAGCGGCATCAACACCGGCCTGCTCGACCGCGGCGGCCCGCAAGCCCTTCTCGGTGCGGTTCGCGCTCAACGACGCATCCGAAGCGATCTTCACCGAATCGATCGCCGCCACCCCCAACTGGCCCATACCCAGTCGCGCGCACAACACCAGCACCTGGGTGAACAACTCCTCCACCACATCAGCCAGCTCGGCGCGGAACCGCGCGATCGTCACATGATCGGGCACATCCCCCGCACAGATCACCCGGAACCCGACATCACGCGAGCACAACCACTCGATCTTGCGCGAGGACCGCTGCCCCTGAGCCCACGCCCAGATCAACAACGTCAACAACATCTCCGGGTCATACCCGGCACGCCCCACCCCACCAATGCGACGTTTGGCATGCAACCGGGAAGTATCCAACCCCGCCACCGCCTCGATCACCAACCACACCGGATCATCAGCCGCCAACCACTCCCGCATATCCGGCGGCATCAAAAACTGCTGATCACGCTCCACACGCCGATAACCCTTGGCCACCAACACATCATCGATCAACACCACCCGACACACCAGCCAACCCTCAAAACGTGTTGGTCGGCCGCTCCGCAGCCGACCAACACCGAAACACACCCACATTTCGCAACAGCCCGC
>NZ_BDAY01000155.1 GCF_001612685.1 Nocardia altamirensis NBRC 108246 | reverse complement strand
GTACCGTCCGGTGCGGCAAGGGCGGCGGGCCGGATCGGTGCGGCGCGCGCCGCGACGAGCGGGCTGAGCCGTGCCGACCAGGTGATGGGTGATGTGGCCGGTGACCGTTGGGCGAATCGCTCGCCCGACCTCGGGAGGAGCACCATTCCGCGATGACGATAACGACGAACGACACCTACGAGCGTCGCTCGTACGGGCTGTGGCAGAAGCCCCGCAGCGCAGGCCTTTTCGGCTTGCGGTGGGAAGAGACCGTGCTCGGCTTCGGGGTGGTGATCACGGCGCTGATCACCGCGATGGTCGGCGGTTTCAAGTGGGGCATGATCGTCGGCGGCGTCGGTGTGCTGATCATGGTTCCCCTGGTGTGGCGGACGGGGGGCCGCTCGGGCTACGAGACGGGATTGATGATGTTCAACTGGATGCGCTCGCGTAAGCGTGGCGAGCACGTGTACCGGGGTGGCCGGTTCTCCCGAATCCCTGGCGGCGTCACCCGATTGCCGGGTCTGCTCGCGCCGTCGAAGCTCTACGAGGGCATCGACGCGGGCGGCTACAGCTTCGGCATGATCCACCTGCCGCAGTTCGCGCAGTACACGGTGGTGCTGCGCGCCTGGCCGCAGGGCCACGAGGCGGTGGACCAGCCGGTGATCGATCGCTGGGTGTCGGCGTGGGGCACGTTCCTCGCCTCGGTCGGCCAGACCAGCGACATCGTCGCCGTCGTTCCGGTCATCGACACCGTGCCGGAGACCGGAAACCGTTTGCTCACCGAGGTTTCCACGATCACCAGGCCGGAGGCGCCGGAGCTCGCGCAGCAGGTGATGTACGAACTCGCCACGGAGCTGCCGCAGGAGCGAGTGCAGCTGCTGCCGCGCGTGGCGATCACCTTCAAGGCGACCACCGCCGAACGCCGCAAGAACCCGGCGGAAGAGGCCGTCGAGATCGGGCGCAGGCTGCCAGGCATCTGCGCGGCACTCGCCGAGGCTGGCGTGCGCGCCCAGCCGATGTCGGCGGACGAGGTGATCTCGTTCATCCGGCGCAGCTACGACCCCGCCTCGCAGGCCGACTTGGAAGTCGCGGCAAGCGAACCCGAGGGCCACGGGCTGGATTGGGCTGACGCAGGCCCGGTTTCGCACGACGAGAAGTGGGATCACCTGGTGCACGACGGTGGCCGCTCGGTGACCTGGGAGATGGACGCCGCGCCCGAGGGTGCGGTCGACGAGCGCGTGCTGCAACGGCTGCTCGCCCCCAATCCCGAAGTGCCACGCAAGCGCATCGCCATCGTGTATCGGCCGCATTCGGCCGCCGATGCCGCCGAGATCGTCGACGACGACTTCAAGAACGCACTGGTAGCTCAGCAAAGCGAACGCGGCGTGGTTTCCGCGGCCGCGACCCTGCGGGTGGGCGCCACCCAGCAGGCCCGTGAGGAGCAAGCCCGGGGTCACGGTGTGACCCGCTTCGGGGCGCTGGTGACCATCACCGAGCCCCTGCGCGGCGACCTGCCGCGTATCGAAGCCATCACGCGCGACCTGTCCACCCAGGCGCGCTTGAAGATTCGGCGGTGTTACCGCTACCAGGCGGCGGCCTTCGCGGCCTCGCTCGGTTGCGGGGTGATCCTGCCGGAGCACGCGACCATTCCGAAGGCACTGGCGGGGTGAGGGATTCATGGCACGTGACTACGAGCCACCCGTACGGGAACGCGGCGAGCCACCGGCTCGGCGCGGCAGGCGGCGCGACGAGGCCGAGTACGACGAGTGGGGCGAACGCCCGTCCGCCGAGCGCGAGCGCCGCGACGGCGCACGGGTGCGCGAACGCTCCGGCATCGAGGAGATGCCGGATCGCCCGCGCCGATTCGGCAGGGGCGCGGCGCGGGTGACCGACGACGACCGGTCGGGGTTCGACGAGATGTCCGAGCGGGAGCGCGCGCGGGCGGCGGCTGAGCGCCGGGCCCGTGCCGAGGGCTCCCGCGGTGCGGGCACGCGTTCCGATCGGTCGCGCGCCGACGACGGTCGCGCGGAAAGCGGTCGCGGCGAGCGCAGTTCGGACCGCTCCCGCGGCGATGCCGCCAGGTCGGCGCGCGCCCGTGAGGGCTCAGCCGACCGCCAGGCCC
>NZ_BDAY01000154.1 GCF_001612685.1 Nocardia altamirensis NBRC 108246 | reverse complement strand
TGTCAACGGCACGCCAATCCGGATCATTTGACGGCAAGTCAATATGGACCATCTGGTCGGTTTAGTTGATGGTTTCAGTCTTCAGTTGTGCCGGCGGCGGCGGGGACGCGGCCGAGGTCGCGGTCCTTGAGCCGGTAGCTGTCGCCTTTGAGGGCGATGACCTCGGCGTGGTGGACGAGGCGGTCGATCATGGCTGCGGCGACGACGTCGTCGCCGAAGACCTCGCCCCAGCGGCCGAAGACCTTGTTGCTGGTCACGATCAGTGAAGCGCGTTCATATCGGGACGAGACCAACTGGAAGAACAGGTTGGCGGCCTCGTTCTCGAACGGGATGTAGCCGACCTCGTCGACCACCAAAAGTGGGTAGCGACCGAGTTTGATCAGCTCGGCTTGCAACCGGCCTGCATGGTGGGCCTCGGCCAGGCGGGAGACCCATTCGGCGGCGGTAGCGAAGGCGACCCGGTGCCCGGCCTGACAGGCGCGGATCGCCAGCCCGATCGCCAGGTGGGTTTTGCCGGTGCCGGGCGGGCCCAGGAATACGACGTTCTCCTTGGCGGTGACGAAGTCGAGGGTGCCCAGGTGGGCGATCACGTCGCGTTTCAAGCCGCGGGAGTGACCGAAGTCGAACTCTTCTAGGGATTTCCGGTAGGGGAAGCGGGCTGAGCGGATGCGGCCCTCACCGCCGTGGGACTCGCGGGCGGAGACTTCTCGCTGCAGGCAGGCGATGAGGAACTCTTCATGGCTCCAGTTCTCGGCGCGGGCGCGTTCGGGCAGCCGTTGGGCGGCTTCGCGTAGTGATGGTGCTTTCAGCGCGCGGGTGAGGAAGCTCAGTTCAGCGGTGAAATCCCTTGTCGTGGTGGATGTTTTCGCAGCGGTGGTGGGGGTCCGTGCGGGCATCAGGCCACCCCGCCTTCGAGATCGATACCCAGTGCGGTGTCGTAGTCGGTCAAGGCGCGTTGCTCAACTTGCGGCTCCGGTGCCGGGCGCAGGACACCGATCCGGCCGCGCCGCAACACTTTCGCCGCTTCGACATGGTCTGGATCGGACAAGGTCTGATGCCAGGCCCAGATCCGTTCGTGATCGGCCACGACCCGCCCGCTGGAGAACACCCGGACCCGGTCCAGGTCGGCGAGGATCTCGATGCGGCGCCCGATCACCGACGGATGCACCGAATAGTCGTTGGAATCCAAGCGAATGTAGTGATCACGAGGCAGCCGCGCCGAGCGCCGCCACCCGGTCTCCGGAGCCACCGGCGGCAACCCCAGCATCGCCTGGCGATCCGCGGTGACCCGATCGGTCGGCGCGCAACCCAGCGCGCGGCGCGGCCGACGATTCACCAACTCCAGCCACTCACCCAGTGGATGTTGAAATCGGTGGGGCTGCTGAATGATCGACCAGGCAGGAACGAACGCTCCAGATAGTCGTGGGCCCGTTCGATCATGCCTTTGGCTTCCGGATCGGCGGGCTTGCAAACAAGCACTTTGGTGCCCAGCGTTCCCCGGAACGCTTGACACTCGGCGGTCAGCTCGCTGCGCCCACCACGCCAACGGCCGATCGCGCCTTCGCCATCCCAAACCAAAACCCTTGGCACCGAACCCAACCCATGAATATGAGCCCACCAGCCCGCGAACAAATCCTCCGCATGCCGCGACGGAATCAACATCGCCATCAGCCACCGCGAATAACCCAACACCATCGTCAGCACCGGCAACTGCTTCGGGCCACGGACCTGCCCGAACCCGACCGGCAACTCGATCGGCGGAAACCAGAAATCACACTGAGCGATCTCACCAGCGACATAGGCGGTCCGCGACGCCGGATCCGGCGGCAGATACGCCGGGCGCAAGTCCGCGACCCGGCCTGACAACACCCGGATCGAGTTCGTCCAACCGATCCGCTCGGCGATCACCGTCGACGGCATCGTCGGATAGGTCTTGAGCAACTCCCGGATCCGCGGCTCGACCGCATCCACGATCGACCCCGTGGCCGCACGCTCGTATTTCGGCGGCCGGTCCGAGGCCAAAGCCCGCTTCACAGTGTTACGGGACACGCCCAACAACCGGGCGATCGCCTGGATCGGCATACCCTCTGACCGGCGCAAACGACGAATCTCAGCCCAATCCTCCACAGCAAGCATCCCTTCGGTCCTCCCTGGTTCGGATA
>NZ_BDAY01000153.1 GCF_001612685.1 Nocardia altamirensis NBRC 108246 | reverse complement strand
CGGTGAGGGTGACGGGCTGGGCGGGTGCGGAGTGGGCCATGTCGGCGGCGGCGCCACCGGCATCGATGGCCGGGAGTTGGTGGTCATCGCCGAGACAGCGCACAGTCGCACCCCGGCTGATCAGATACCGCAGCAGTCGCAGGCGTTTAGCGGTCGGCACCGTGATGTGCTCATCGATGATGACCAGGGTGGTGTCATCGATGTCGAGCACCCATTGCGGCAGGTGCGGCAGACGCTCACCGCTGAGCAGCGCGGGGGGCTGGTGGGCATCAAGGACGTGCAGGAGTTTGTCGACGGTTTCGGCGCGGGCACCGGTCTCGCGCCCCAGAACCGACGCGGCGTTGGCGGTGGGAGCCAAGCCCAGCACGGTCCCGCCGGCCGATTCCCAGGCGGTGGTCAACACGGCCATGGCGGTGGTCTTGCCGGTCCCGGCGGGCGCGTTGGCGGTGTGCACGCGCATCCCAGCGGTAGCAAAGGATTCGATGACGCGGACCTGACCGGGATTTAGCGGCCGGTCCGGGTGGGCGGTGTTGTAGTCGTGCACTGCGAGAGCGACGTGTCCGTAGTCGAGGATGCGCCCACCAGGTTCGACGGCCAGGGCGATGAGTTCGGCTTCGGCCGCGAGGGTGGCTGCGGTGGTGTAGATCTGGGAGTTCACGCGGGTGTGTACGGGGGTGCCGTCGTCGCGGCGCAACCATGCCGGGACCGCCCGCAAGTCGGGTTGCTCGGTCAGGTCCGGATCACCGCGCGCGACCGCAGCGCTCGGCGTGAGCGCGTGCGCACACACCTGGGCGGCGGCGCGCGCCCAGTCCGCGGGAGCCACCTCACCGCGGAGTTGGCGTTCGACTTCGGCCCGGAGATTGAACTCACGCCAGGTCGCGCGCTTGCCCGACACCGCAGCCAACGCTTGCCCGCTGACGTGAGTGACGAACACCTCATCTGGTGCCGGACGCGCGACAGGTGGGACCGACAGGACACGGCCGATGACGGCGTCCACGGCAGCGGTTCCACCTAGCAATGCGGCGGCTTCGGCTCGCCAGTGCGCGCGCTGCTGGGCGCGCGAGCCTGGAAGATGCTTGCTGGGGCGGGTTTCCAGGGTCGCGCGCTGGGCTAGCCGGTGTACTTCGCCGGGTTCGGGTTCACGCCCGAACGCGGCTTGCCATGCGGCGGTGAGGGTGTCGAGCCGATCAGTGATCGCGGCCCCGCGCCGCGACCAATGGTGGATCAGCTCCAGTGGCACGCCGACGATTTCACGGACACGGACCTGGTCGGGGGTGCGGTCGGGGCGGGCCGCGAACCGCAGGCCGAGTGAGGTTTCGAGGTGGTGTTCCAGGCGGGTGTCATAGATTTCGGAGATCGTGACCGCTGCCTCGTGGATGGTGGTGCCGTCGATGGTGCGCCACTTGCTGTCGATGGTGCGTACTCGGTTGGCGATCAGGACGTGCGTATGCAGGTCGGGATCGCTGGCCCTCGAGTCGCGGTGATCGAACGTCGCGGCGATCGCGCCCTGCACCTGGACTTGGCGAACACCGTTGCGCCCCAAACGGGTGAACAACGCATTGTCCTCCAACCAGGTCAGCGCGTCGGAGACGGCGTGCCGGTGCGCGGCGGCGATCATCTCCGCCAACGGCGGGGAGCCGATCGCCCACAACACTGAAACACTCTTCACGGGACTGAACGTGAAATCGTATCCGGCGACCGCTGTCCGGTCGGGGCGGGAGTTCTTGACCACCCACCCCGACAACTCGCGGGCATCAAGCGGGGCACGCTCGTACTCGGCAGTGAACATGTCGGTCGCGACTCGAGTGCTGATCTGAGCACGGACAGCATCATCTATGGGCGCGGTGGCACACGCGCCGATGCCGGTGTTGTGGTCGCGGTACGCCTGGGCCTTGGCGGCACGGTAACCCGAGGTCGAGGTGTAGACCGGGTACCGGTTGCCGAGTCTGGTTGCCTTCTCGCCCATCCGGGCAGCCTGCGCCGACGACATACCGGCGGCACAGTGGCGGGCGAGCGCGCGGGCACGGACTTGTTCGGCGTCGGGGTGGATCCCTTCGCCGAACAGATTGCGCATCTGCTCCTCGGTCACCTCCGCGCCTGGGTCGATACCGAGCGCGGAAAGCCCGCTGCCGCGCCAGGTTCCGGGAGCTTCACCGTGTTCGTCGTAGTACTTGGCCAGCGAGGCGCGCCCGCGCGCGCTGGTGTCGTTGGCTGCGGTGTTTCGCAGGTAGTACTGATAGCCGTTGCCTGCGGCGACTTTGTGCATCGTCGCGACCACGCCTCCATGAAGCGCCTACTACACTTCGTAATTCAA
>NZ_BDAY01000152.1 GCF_001612685.1 Nocardia altamirensis NBRC 108246 | reverse complement strand
CCAGGTGCACACGCCCCCGCTGCTCCTGCGGCACCGGCCGCGGCTCCCGCTCCGGTCGACGCCGCGGTTCCGGTGGCGCAGAACCAGTCGCAAGCCGCGCACACCGATCCGGTGCTGGCGACCAAGACCATCGAGGTCCCGCGGGAAGACCGCACCCCGGCCTGGGTGCTGCCGACCCTGTTCGTGGTCGCGATCGCGGCGGCCGGTGTGTTCTTCAACGCGGACCGGATCGTCCGTCGGCAACGACAGTGACCGCCGTGTCGGGGCTGCCCGCCTATTCGGAGTTCGTCTCGAATCCCGAACCAGCGCCCCCGAAGCCGGCAACCCGCTGGCCGTTCGTCCTGATCACAGTGCTCGGTGCGCTGCTCGTGCTGGCACCGATCGTCACCGGCATGTTTCCGCGAGCGGTCAAGGGGGAGGCGATGATCGACGCGTTCGGGCCGTACATGACGCGCTCGAGCCTCGACGGGTACCGAGACGATCTGCAGGTGCTCGATGACGCAAGGACGAATGTCCTCACGTTGCAGCGCAACGGCCAGCAGCCGGGCAGCTTCGACCGCGTCGATCAGTTCGTTCGGGATTACCCGGAGATCCGCTACCGCATGTCCGGGATGATCGGCGCGATCGACGACAATCGTGACAACTACGAAAAGCTCGCCGCTGTACCACCTTTCGGCACCTTGCCGTGGTTGTTCGCGCTACCGGGGTTGGTGCTCGCCACGGCGGGTGTGCTCGGATTCCGGCAGGCGCAGGCGGGCAAGCAAGCCATCGTCTGGCGTTCGCTCGCGGGGCTGGCCGCCGTCGGGCTGATCGCCGTGCCGCTGTTCGGCGGATTGTTCCAGGCTTCGCCCGCGGCGCAGCCGATGCTCGACGATCTGCGTCCGATCGTCACCCACGACGAGGTCCGCACGTTGCAGGGCTACTTCGTCACGATCGTCGCCGCCGACGGTGAGCTCAACAGCCGCTACACCGGTGCGGTGCGCACCGCGCATCCGGAGGCCGATCTCACCGGCATCACCACTCTCGAAGCACGCTGGCAGCAGATGACTTCCCGGTTCGCGGACCTCATCGGTGCGATCAACGACAACGTCCGAAACTTCGACGCCGTTGTCGCACTGAATGAATCGACACGACCGCTCGGCTTCGGCGCGTTCCGTGGCCTCGGCTTCTTCTATCTGTTGCCCGGCATTCTCGCGCTCGCCGCGACGGTGGACGGTCTTCGAGTGCCGAGTCGAGTACTCGCGTTCAGCCGGGCGACTTCGCTTCGCGGAGTACGGAAATGAGCACGACGTCAACGGTCCGAGCATGGGCGAACACATCAGGGAGGCGATCCGGCATGAGCGAGCGAACGATGACCACGGCGGCCGGTGCGGCCGTTTCGGTGCCGAGCGCCTGCGAGGCGGCGGCATGACCGCCCGAAAGTCGATCGCGGTGGCCTTGCTCGCCGCGCTAGCCTTCACGGTGCCAGGGTGTTCCAGCGACAGCGGCGATACCCCTGCCTCGACCGGGCCAGTCCCGCTGGTCGGATTGCTCCGCTTCACCCCAGGCTCGGTTTCAGGCGACAGCGTCGCCGGTACCTGGTTCCGGATGGTGCAACCGGGCGGCACGCCGGAGAAGGGCCCCTACATGCCCAATGGCGACTCGCCCGCACAGAACGGATCGACCACCCTGCTCGAACCGGGCACCGCGGGCGGGCTGCGGATCGGCGGCTACCAGAGCGAACCGAATCCTGGTTTTGCCCAGGGTAATTCGCTGGCAGCGTCGATCACCAAGCCGACCAAGTTCTTCGCCGTCGAGTTCGGCATCTCCACCAACCCGGTGGATCCGCAGACCCAGCGCCGGGTGCCACCGCCCTCGGTGATCGACGACGGCGGCACGCTGACGGCGAACCTGTCGTCCTGGGCGGCCTCATGGAACGACCAGGAGTTCAACCAGGGCGCGCCGAAGCCGCCGGAGAAGCAGGACGCACAGGTGGCAGGCGCCGAACAGGTGCAGAAGGTCTGGGACTGGGTCGCCAAGCAGTGGTTCGACAAGCCGAGTTCCGATGCGGCCCAAGGTCCCTCCGCCACTGGCAGCTACGACGCCAAGTCCCGCAAGTTCACCCTGCAATGGACCAGCCTCATCGTCGGCGGTCCGTTCAACGGCTTCACCGGTGTCTGGCATCTGGAGGGCGTCTTCGAGCCCGACGCCGCCGCACCGAAAACCCCAGCACCCAATTCCCCTGCCGCCCCGGCCAAATAGCCATATCCGAAGGAGTACGGTCCGATGAGTTCTCGCACGACGACCCGGCCCGCGCTGGCAGGCGCCATTCGCGCGGTAGCCGCGCTGACGGTCATCGGCAGCGCCGTCGCGGTCACCGCGCTGACGGTCCGCGAAGACAACGAGGTGACCACCGTGGTGGTCACCCAGGAGCAGGCGGCCGCCGCCGCGAAGCCCGCGGTCCCCGCGGCTCCGGCGCCGGTTGAGCCGCCGA
>NZ_BDAY01000151.1 GCF_001612685.1 Nocardia altamirensis NBRC 108246 | reverse complement strand
GGCGCCGCGTTGCTGCTCGCGGCCACCGGCTGCGGCGGCGGCGAGGAATCAGGGCCGGATCTGGCCGCGGCGCCGACCGGGGTGCGCTGGCAACCGTTCCAAGGGGTGCCGCTGCCGCACACCGAGCAGGGGCCGAAGTCGACAGCCGACGGTGCCGCAACGGGTTTCGAGCACTCGCCGCGCGGCGCCGGTGTCGCCGCGATCACCCACGCGGTGCGCATCGCGGTGGCCGCCGACAGTCAGTGGGCGAAGGTGGCGGCCAAGGAACTGGTGCCGGGACCGGCCAAGGACGAATGGGCGGTCAACCGGGTCCAGCTGTCCATCACCGGCCCGGCCACTCCCGACTACGCGCCGCGAGTGCTGGGGTACAAGATCACCGGCTACACCGCGCAGCGCAGCACCGTCGACGTGCACACCGAATACTCGGACGCCTCGAAGGCGGTGAACCACACCACCGTCGAATGGTTCGGCGAGGACTGGCGATTACGACTGCCCGACCCGGGCTCGACCGCGAGACCCATCGATCCGATCGACGTATTACCCACCGACATAGTGAAATTGGAGGCGCCGAAATGAGTGAGCGCAGCGAGCGAATCGTATCGCCGCGCGCCTCGCGCATGGCGTGGTCGGCCGTCTGCGGGGCGCGGCATGGCTGAGAAGGATTCCTATTCGCGCGATCGCGTCTCCTTCGGCGCGATCGCCTCCGCGGCGGTGCTGACCCTCATCGTGGTCGTCGGCATCGTCGTGTACGTCACGCGGGACAGCGGCGCCACGGGCAGCACCCCGTCGGTCGCCGAGACGGTGGGCGGCAGCGGCTTCGCCACCCCGGAGGTCGATATCCTCGGCAGGCGCGTCGACGTGCCGAACAATGCTGCCGGGCAACCACTTCCGCAGAACGTGACGCGCCAGCGCAAGTCAGGCGACGCGGACTGGCTGACGGCGGCGCCCGAGGGCACCACCGCGCCGTTCGGCTGGCAGCGGGTCTTCGGGGCCTCGGTGCCGTTCTCCACCTCCGACGGGCCGACCCGCCTCGAAGACGGCCTCGCCGTTGGCTATTCGCACACGCCGCAGGGCGCGGTGCTGGCCGCGGCGCAGATCACCTACCGGCTCAACGCCCGTCCCGCCGACCGCGACCTCTATGTCCGGCAGGTGCGCAGTTCGGCACAGCAGATCGCGGCGTACGACCGGGCGCTCGCGGCCGACCGGTTACCCGAGCAGCAGCCGGAGCGGATCACCAAGTACTTCGTCGCCTCGGATGCGTTCAAGGTGGACGACTATGCCGACGATCTGGCGATAGTCCAGCTCGCCACCAGGGGGCAGGTGGTCGACGGTAAACCGACGTGGTCGACGATCCGCCTCGTCATGGTCTGGGACAGCGGCGACTGGCGGCTCAAGCCGTTGTCGTCGAACTCCGCGCAGACCGGGTTGATCGAATCGCTTGGCGGGTGGACGAAATGGTGAGCACGGTAGGGAAGGTGCGCGGAACAGTTGATGGCCGTCCAGTGGAGCGAGGGGTGCACGCAATGGTGAGGCGATTGCTCACGATCGTCGCGGTCATCTTCACGGTGATGATCGCGACGCCGACGGTGGCCTACGGGCAGCAGTACGGCTTCGACCAGACCTGCAACGAAATCCACGACACCCTCGACAATGTCGGCCTGCCAGGCATCTCGCTCGGCGACGCCGCCTCGGCCGCGTGCAAGGCGGGCAACGTGGCCTCGCACCCGGGCTCGGCCGCCGAGGCGGTGAAGGACAAGGCATGGGACTCGACCTTCGGCAAGGTGGTCGACTCGCTGATGAAGGGCCTCGGCGAGGCCATCATCCTGGCGTTGACCTTCTGGATGAAGGTGCCGAATGAGGCTGCCAGCGACTCGGGTTCGTTGTTCACGAAGATCAACGACTACACCTATCAAGCGCAGATATTGCTCTTGATCGCCTCGGTGATCCTGTCCGGCGCCCGACTGGCCGAAGCCAGACGCGGGGCGGCGATGAACGAGGCCGCGGAATCGTTCCGGATGTTCGCCAGGGTGGTGTTCAGTTCCTGGATGCTCGGTGCGGTGATCGTGGCAGGCACGCAGGCCTCGGATCGCTTCTCCGAGTGGATCATCAACGACTCGACCAACGGCAACGCCAAGGACCTGGCCGAGCTGATGGTGAAAACCAGTAAGCTACAGGCGTTTTCGCCCGGTCTGGTGTTGATCATCGCGATCGTCGGCCTGCTCGGTGCGCTCGCGCAGATCATTCTCGCCATCGTGCGCCAGGGTCTGCTGTTGATCGCGGCAGGCGTACTACCGCTGGCGGCGGCCGCGTCGGGGATGAACGTCGGCAAGCAGTCCTACCAGAAGCTGGTCGGCTGGATCATCGCGTTCATGCTCTGGAAACCGGTGGCCGCGATCGTCTATATGATCGCGTTCACCACTGCGGGCCATGTGGATTCGCTGACCTCGACCAACGGCCTGCCGGATGGTGAACAGGCGCAACGCATGCTGGTCGCCATCG
The DNA here is from genome assembly GCF_001612685.1 of Nocardia altamirensis NBRC 108246. Classification (GTDB taxonomy): domain Bacteria; phylum Actinomycetota; class Actinomycetes; order Mycobacteriales; family Mycobacteriaceae; genus Nocardia; species Nocardia altamirensis. The sequence continues at coordinate 243 of NZ_BDAY01000151.1, read as the reverse complement.
TGTTGCTGTGCAGCGTCGCGTTCGTGTTGCCCGCGCTGATGCGACTGGTCACGCCCGCGGTCGCGATCGTCGGCAGCGGCGGTTCCGGTCTCACCGCGACCGGCGGCACCTTGCTCGCCGTCGCAGGCCTCGGAGCCATGGGCACCAAGGCCGTTGGCGTCAAGGGCACGGCGGCGCCCGGCTCTGCGGGCTACGTCAGCGGTAGCGGCACGGGTCCGCGTCCGCCGGGTGGCGCGGGCGGCC
>NZ_BDAY01000150.1 GCF_001612685.1 Nocardia altamirensis NBRC 108246 | reverse complement strand
CTCCAGAACCGGTGCAGATGCGCAGAAGGGGCGTGGATGTAGGTGTTGAGGCACGGCTAGCCACACGCACCGGCCTCGGGGAGACTCGTGATCCCGGGATGTGGACGCACGGGGGGTGGTTTCTGGTCGAAGGGGCACTGGTGGCGGGGGCTACTCGGGCGATGCCGCCACCAGTGCCACGTGATCAGGCGACCAACTCCAGACGGCGCGTGGAGGCATACGGCATTGAGTGGGCGCAGCGCGTTGGGCGGCGTGATGTCTCGCTCAGCGGAGGATGAGCGGCAAGAGGTCGTGCCGTGGATCAATTGTGGGGCTTGACATTTGGGTTGAGTTGGCTATGCGCGGTGGTCGACAGTGAGCGGGTGAGCGGGTGAGCGGGTGAGCGGGTGAGCGGGTGAGCGGGTGAGCGGGTGAGCGGGTGAGCGGGTGAGCGGGTGAGCGGGCGAACCAGTAAGCGGGTGAGCGGGTGAGCGGGCGAACCAGTAAGCGGGCGAACCAGTAAGCGGGCGAACCAGTAAGCGGGCGAACCAGTAAGCGGGCGAACCAGTAAGCGGGCGAACCAGTAAGCGGGCGAACCAGTAAGCGGGCGAACCAGTAAGCGGGCGAACCAGTAAGCGGGCGAACCAGTAAGCGGGCGAACCAGTAAGCGGGCGAACCAGTAAGCGGGCGAACCAGTAAGCCAGTAAGGGTTTGGGTTTGGGCGGGGAGGCTGGTTATTGGCGGGGGTCGGGGAGGTTGACGGTTTGGGGGTCTGGGTCGGGGTGGCGGGTGGCGCCCAGGTGGGTGTCGGGAGGTAGGGGGCGGCGGGGTTCGCGGACGCCCGCGCTGCCGCCATCTTCAGAGCCGGGGCGGCCACCGCCGCCGGTTACCTTGCCACCCAAGAGTCTTCGCAGCGCCTGGAGAAGTTTTCGCATCATGCGATCCAGTGTGGGCGCCTGGCGGGTGTGTGTCGTCGGTGTTCGCGCCGAGCGAAGACCGGGTTGTGAGCGACATCCTCGACAAAACCCGCCGCGGCGGCGGCCGCTTAGTTGGGTGGGTGTCATCGACGTGCGTGGCGTGCGAAGACCGCGTTGCGAGCGACCTCGTCGATGAGGCCCGCCACGGCGGCGGCAACCAAGTGGAAGGCGGGTGTCGTCGATGTGCGCGCCGAGAGAAGACAGCGCTGCGAGCGACCTCCTCGATGAACTCACCGCAGCCAAGCAGTCACGCCCGGCAAGAGCAATGCCCGCCGCGCACCACATCAGCCGCAACTGGTCGTCATCGCGTCGCCTCGTTTGGCCAGTGCCGCGGGGTAGTTGGCGCGGCACGCGACGGGCAGGACGTCATCGACCGTTGGGTCGGTCAGGTGCGGGCGGCTTGGGTGGCGGTTGGCCATGCGAGGTCGTCGATGGTCAGGAATGGTTCGGTGGCGACGGCGGTGGGGGTTATGCCGGTGAAGGCCATGACATCTCGGTGTAGGTGGGATTGGTCGGTGTAGCCGGCGTCGGCGGCGACTCTGGCTGGGTGGTGGCCGGCGACCAGGCGGTGGGCGGCGCGATCGAAGCGGACCAATCTGGCGGCGGGCTTGGGGGGTTGGCCGATCTGTGCGTGGAATCGGGACCACAGGCGTTTGCGGCTCCAGCCGAGTTCGGTGGCCAGCTGGTCGATGCGGATGATGCCGCGGGTGGCGACAATACGATGCCAAGCCCAGGCCACCGTTGCGTCGATCGACGATCCCGCTGCGTATCGGCGGGCGAGCAACGTGTCCGCCAGCTCGAAACGGTCCGCCCACGAGGTTGCGGCGCTCAGCTGCTCGCGGATTCGTGCCGCCTCGCGGCCCCACAGGTCGTCGAGTGTCACGACGGTTCCTTCCAGATCCGCCGGGCCGACACCCAGAATCGCTTGTGCGACAACGGGTGACAGGCGGATCTGCACGCACTGGATGTTCTCGCCGCGCCCTCGGACCGCGCCGCCGAGTCCGAGCCCGGCGACCATACTTCCTCGATACTGCCGCCCGGCCGCGTCATCAACGATCGGCTGGCCTGCACCGAAGTCGAGCACCAGCGTCAAGGCAGGATGCGGGACCAGCAGCTGGTCGATCGGCGCCACACCCCGATCACGGAACCCGGCCATCGTGACGCCAGGCACGCGGCTCGGCCACGCCGGAGAAGCGATGTCCCACATCGACATAGCAGCACGGTCCTGCGCAAACGGCCGCATACTTCCATGCTAGGGCCTGCGTCGAAGCCTCAGTCGGACGCATCCGGGCCGGATCGCCGCCTGGATCGCCGAGCACGCCGAACTTGTTGTCATCGACAATGACGGACGGCCAGGCTGGTGCGACCGGCGCGGCGACGACGCGGTCGGCCGCACCGACACCGGCATCCTCGGCTACGCCGCCAGTACGCTTCGGCGTTACGTGAGACCGTGTGGGGGCCGTGTTCTCCGACGTCCCGCGAGGCCGTCGCCTCCTCAGGCCGCAGGCGGTCGGTCGAGGGAACATTTGTACAAGCCGGCGGGGTGCATCGTCGGGGACAGTGGATCAATGACTATTCGGGATGCGGAGCTGGGCGTGAAAGACACTGGGACTACCGAGGATTCGATGTTGTCCTTGGACGGTGGCGACATCCACATCAGACAGGACGGGCCACGTACTACCTCGGCACTGCTGCTCATCCATGGGTTTGCCACGTCGACCCACTCGTGGGACCCGCTGGTTCCGTTGCTGATCGGGAAACATCGCGTCATCCGGATCGACCTTCTCGGGCACGGTCGGTCGGCCAAGCCCGCGGGCGGCGGCTACGAGATCACGGAGCAGGCGAGCCGAGTCGGTGCGGCGTTGGATCAGCTCGGTGTCGAGCGGGCCGTCATTGTCGGCCACTCCACCGGAGGTTCCGTTGCCACGGCTGTTGCCGAGCAACGGCCCGACCGGGTGTGTGCGCTGGTACTCATCAATACCGGCCCTCGTTTGGATGCGTTCATCGCGCCGCAGTTGGCTATCGAACCCGAGCAGTGGCCGAACCTGACCGACGATCAGCTCCGTGCGGCAATGAATTCCGCGTTCAGCCGCGCGGGCTACCAGATTCCTCAGCAGCTCATCGATGACGTGCGCGGTATGCCGTTTCACGCATTCGCCGCCGCGATGCAGGCTTCCACCGCGTATCTCGAACAGCAGCCGCTCCCGGAGCGGTTAGCAGTTCTCGACACACCACTGCTGGTGCTGTTCGGCGCAGACGATCGGCGCTGGCGACCGTCGTCCGCCGCCGAATACCTTGCCGTGCCCGGCGCGAAAGTCGAGATGCTGT
>NZ_BDAY01000149.1 GCF_001612685.1 Nocardia altamirensis NBRC 108246 | reverse complement strand
TCGTGAAAGATTGTCCGGCGGTGTCCTACTCTCCCACACCCTGTCGAGTGCAGTACCATCGGCGCAGGTGGCCTTAGCTTCCGGGTTCGGAATGGGACCGGGCGTTTCCCCACCGCTATAGCCGCCGTAACTCTATGAAACTGTCACACAGCAGCGCTGACAACCGTGTCAGCGGACCCCGCACCCCCAGTGAAAGGGACAGGGTTCGCAGACTTTGGTGTCTGCTGCAGTGTCTGTGTGTTGTTTCAGATACTGCACAGTGGACGCGTAGCTTCTTTGTTGGTAAGTCCTCGGCCGATTAGTACCAGTCACCTACACCCGTTACCGGGCTTCCAGTTCTGGCCTATCAACCCCATGGTCTGTGGGGGGCCTTAACCCTTCAAGAGGGTGAGAAACCTCATCTTGGAACAGGCTTCCCGCTTAGATGCTTTCAGCGGTTATCCCTTCCGAACGTAGCTAACCAGCGGTGCTCCTGGCGGAACAACTGGCACACCAGAGGTTCGTCCGTCCCGGTCCTCTCGTACTAGGGACAGCCTTCCTCAAGTTTCTGACGCGCGCGGCGGATAGAGACCGAACTGTCTCACGACGTTCTAAACCCAGCTCGCGTGCCGCTTTAATGGGCGAACAGCCCAACCCTTGGGACCTACTCCAGCCCCAGGATGCGACGAGCCGACATCGAGGTGCCAAACCATCCCGTCGATATGGACTCTTGGGGAAGATCAGCCTGTTATCCCCGGGGTACCTTTTATCCGTTGAGCGACACCGCTTCCACTTGCCGGTGCCGGATCACTAGTCCCGACTTTCGTCCCTGCTCGAGCTGTCGCTCTCACAGTCAAGCTCCCTTGTGCACTTGCACTCGACACCTGATTGCCAACCAGGCTGAGGGAACCTTTGGGCGCCTCCGTTACATTTTAGGAGGCAACCGCCCCAGTTAAACTACCCACCAGGCACTGTCCCTGAACCAGATCATGGTCCGAGGTTAGAAGTCCAATACGATCAGAGTGGTATTTCAACGATGACTCCACAAACACTGGCGTGCCCGCTTCACAGTCTCCCACCTATCCTACACAAACCGTACCGAACACCAATACCAAGCTATAGTGAAGGTCCCGGGGTCTTTTCGTCCTGCCGCGCGTAACGAGCATCTTTACTCGTAATGCAATTTCGCCGAGTCTGTGGTTGAGACAGCAGAGAAGTCGTTACGCCATTCGTGCAGGTCGGAACTTACCCGACAAGGAATTTCGCTACCTTAGGATGGTTATAGTTACCACCGCCGTTTACCGGGGCTTAAATTCTCAGCTTCGCGCCGAAGCGCTAACCGGTCCTCTTAACCTTCCGGCACCGGGCAGGCGTCAGTCCGTATACATCGTCTTACGACTTCGCACGGACCTGTGTTTTTAGTAAACAGTCGCTTCTCTCTGGTCTCTGCGACCCCACCCAGCTCAGACCGTAAAGGCCGTCACCAGGCGTGGTCCCCCTTCTCCCGAAGTTACGGGGGCATTTTGCCGAGTTCCTTAACCACAGTTCTCTCGATCGCCTTAGTATTCTCTACCTGACCACCTGTGTCGGTTTGGGGTACGGGCCGTGTACCAACTCACTAGAGGCTTTTCTCGGCAGCATAGGATCACTGAATTCGCCTCAATCGGCTACGCATCACCTCTCAGGCACATGCTGTGCGGATTTGCCTACACAACGCCCTACAGGCTTACACCAGTACAACCACTGACTGGCCCAGCTACCTTCCTGCGTCACCCCATCGCTTACCTACTACAACCCGGGTCCCATGCAGCCCCCTCCAGCTTCCCGAAGGAAGTCTTTTGGGTTTTGGATGGTTAGCAAAGCTGATTCGATATTTGGCGCGGTTAGCAAAGCTGATTCGATATTTGGCGCGGATACACGGGTACGGGAATATCAACCCGTTGTCCATCGACTACGCCTGTCGGCCTCGCCTTAGGTCCCGACTCACCCTGGGCGGATTAACCTGGCCCAGGAACCCTTGGTCATTCGGCGGACGAGTTTCTCACTCGTCTTTCGCTACTCATGCCTGCATTCTCACTCCCGTAGCCTCCACGACTGGATCACTCCGCCGCTTCCCTGGCTACAGGACGCTCCCCTACCCATCCAGACTCCTGGCCCGAAGGCGGGATAATGTCTGAATGCCGCGGCTTCGGCGGTGTACTTGAGCCCCGCTACATTGTCGGCGCAGAATCACTTGACCAGTGAGCTATTACGCACTCTTTCAAGGGTGGCTGCTTCTAAGCCAACCTCCTGGTTGTCTTCGCGACTCCACATCCTTTTCCACTTAGTACACGCTTAGGGGCCTTAGCCGGCGATCTGGGCTGTTTCCCTCTCGACTACGAAGCTTATCCCCCGCAGTCTCACTGCCGCGCTCTCACTCACCGGCATTCGGAGTTTGGCTGATTTCGGTAAGCTTGTAGGCCCCCTAGACCATCCAGTAGCTCTACCTCCGGTGAGAAACACGCGACGCTGCACCTAAATGCATTTCGGGGAGAACCAGCTATCACGGAGTTTGATTGGCCTTTCACCCCTACCCACAGCTCATCCCCTCAGTTTTCAACCTAAGTGGGTTCGGGCCTCCACGACGTCTTACCGTCGCTTCACCCTGGCCATGGGTAGATCACTCCGCTTCGGGTCTAGAACATGCGACTCCAAACGCCCTATTCGGACTCGCTTTCGCTACGGCTACCCCACACGGGTTAACCTCGCCACATGCCACTAACTCGCAGGCTCATTCTTCAAAAGGCACGCCATCACCCCACCACCGAAATGGAAGGCTCTGACGGATTGTAAGCGCACGGTTTCAGGTACTATTTCACTCCCCTCCCGGGGTACTTTTCACCTTTCCCTCACGGTACTAGTCCGCTATCGGTCACCAGGGAGTATTCAGGCTTATCGGGTGGTCCCGACAGATTCACAGCAGATTTCACGGGCCCGCTGCTACTCGGGTACTCACTACAAGAGCCGTTGAATTTTCGTCTACGGGATTCTCACCCTCTACGACAGGCCGTTCCAGACCACTTCGACTAACCCAACGGTTTCTGACTCTCGCTCCATCCGGCAGAATGAAGAAAATGAGCCCCACAACCCCAAGAACGCAACCCCTGCCGGGTATCACACGCTCCTGGTTTAGCCTCATCCGCTTTCGCTCGCCACTACTCACGGAATCACTGTTGTTTTCTCTTCCTGTGGGTACTGAGATGTTTCACTTCCCCACGTTCCCTCCACACACCCTATATATTCAGATGCGGGTAACACGACATCACTCGTGCTGGGTTTCCCCATTCGGAAATCCTCGGATCTCAGCTCGGTTGACAGCTCCCCGAGGCTTATCGCAGCCTCCTACGTCCTTCATCGGCTCCTGGTGCCAAGGCATCCACCGTACGCTCTTAAACACTTACTAACAAAGATGCTCGCGTCCACTGTGCAGTTCTCAAACAACACACAAGGCCAAACCCGAACTCAGCACCAGCCGGAACCGAAATCCCGCGGTATGACTGAAGGCTCAACCTCGTCGTTATCTTGCCTGGAGAAACACTCGCGTGTTCTCTCAGGACCCAACAGTGTGTCGATATATCAACCACGGGATCAGCCACACAGGACCGACCACAATGCGGGAGAGCTTGTCAGCGTTCCACCCATGAGCGTCCGCCGGACTACATATGAGTCCGAAACGGTCTCTGGCATCAGCGTTTACCATCCCCGACTCTTCGGGGTGCGATGCAGAAGTGCTCCTTAGAAAGGAGGTGATCCAGCCGCACCTTCCGGTACGGCTACCTTGTTACGACTTCGTCCCAATCGCCAATCCCACCTTCGACGGCTCCCTCCACAAGGGTTAGGCCACCGGCTTCGGGTGTTACCGACTTTCATGACGTGACGGGCGGTGTGTACAAGGCCCGGGAACGTATTCACCGCAGCGTTGCTGATCTGCGATTACTAGCGACTCCAACTTCACGGGGTCGAGTTGCAGACCCCGATCCGAACTGAGACCGGCTTTAAGGGATTCGCTCCACCTCACGGTATCGCAGCCCTCTGTACCGGCCATTGTAGCATGTGTGAAGCCCTGGACATAAGGGGCATGATGACTTGACGTCGTCCCCACCTTCCTCCGAGTTGACCCCGGCAGTCTCCTGCGAGTCCCCAACTTTACTTGCTGGCAACACAGGACAAGGGTTGCGCTCGTTGCGGGACTTAACCCAACATCTCACGACACGAGCTGACGACAGCCATGCACCACCTGTACACCGACCACAAGGGGGCCTACATCTCTGCAGGTTTCCGGTGTATGTCAAACCCAGGTAAGGTTCTTCGCGTTGCATCGAATTAATCCACATGCTCCGCCGCTTGTGCGGGCCCCCGTCAATTCCTTTGAGTTTTAGCCTTGCGGCCGTACTCCCCAGGCGGGGTACTTAATGCGTTAGCTACGGCACGGATCCCGTGGAAGGAAACCCACACCTAGTACCCACCGTTTACGGCGTGGACTACCAGGGTATCTAATCCTGTTCGCTACCCACGCTTTCGCTTCTCAGCGTCAGTTACTTCCCAGAGACCCGCCTTCGCCACCGGTGTTCCTCCTGATATCTGCGCATTTCACCGCTACACCAGGAATTCCAGTCTCCCCTGAAGTACTCAAGTCTGCCCGTATCGCCCGCAAGCTTGGGGTTGAGCCCCAAGTTTTCACGGACGACGCGACAAACCGCCTACAAGCTCTTTACGCCCAGTAATTCCGGACAACGCTCGCACCCTACGTATTACCGCGGCTGCTGGCACGTAGTTGGCCGGTGCTTCTTCTACAGGTACCGTCACTTGCGCTTCGTCCCTGTCGAAAGAGGTTTACAACCCGAAGGCCGTCATCCCTCACGCGGCGTCGCTGCATCAGGCTTTCGCCCATTGTGCAATATTCCCCACTGCTGCCTCCCGTAGGAGTCTGGGCCGTGTCTCAGTCCCAGTGTGGCCGGTCACCCTCTCAGGTCGGCTACCCGTCGTCGCCTTGGTGGGCCGTTACCCCGCCAACAAGCTGATAGGCCGCGGGCCCATCTCGCACCGATAAATCTTTCCACCACAAACCATGCAGCCCGTGGTCATATCCGGTATTAGACCCAGTTTCCCAGGCTTATCCCGAAGTGCGAGGCAGATCACCCACGTGTTACTCACCCGTTCGCCGCTCGTGTACCCCGAAGGGCCTTACCGCTCGACTTGCATGTGTTAAGCACGCCGCCAGCGTTCGTCCTGAGCCAGGATCAAACTCTCCGTTGAAGACTCACAATCACACCCCCAAAAGAGGCGCAATCAAAGCTATAACTAGAGTCCGAAAACCTAGCAAAACAAAACGCCAGCAAAAGTATTTGCTGACTAAATGTCCAACCTTCCAACCGGGGGGTATGAAAGGCCGGAACCAATAAATAATTGGCACTGACATTCATCGACACACTATTGAGTTCTCAAAGAACACACGCACACAC
>NZ_BDAY01000148.1 GCF_001612685.1 Nocardia altamirensis NBRC 108246 | reverse complement strand
GGTGGCTACCGCGGTGGCGGCGCGCCCGGTGGTGGCGGCGGTGCCGGTGCAGGCACCGGTGCACCCGGTGCCGGTGGTGCCGCAGGTGGTTTCCGCGGTCGCCCCGGTGGCGGTGGCGGCGGTGGTCGTCCGGGTGGTCCCGGTGGCCGTGGTGGTGCGGCCGGTGCGTTCGGTCGCCCCGGTGGTGCCCCGCGTCGTGGCCGTAAGTCGAAGCGGGCGAAGCGCGCCGAGTACGAGAGCATGCAGGCGCCTGCCATCGGCGGCGTCCGGCTGCCTCGCGGCAACGGCGAGATCATCCGTCTCGCCCGCGGCGCCTCGCTGTCGGACTTCGCGGAGAAGATCGACGCGAACCCGGCCGCCTTGGTACAGGCCTTGTTCAACCTCGGCGAAATGGTCACCGCGACCCAGTCGGTGAACGACGAGACCCTCGAGCTGCTCGGCAGCGAGATGAACTACGTCGTGCACGTCGTCAGCCCCGAGGACGAAGACCGCGAGCTGCTGGAATCGTTCGACCTCACCTACGGCGAGGACGAGGGTGACGAGTCCGACCTGGAGATTCGTCCGCCGGTGGTGACCGTCATGGGTCACGTCGACCACGGTAAGACTCGACTGCTCGACACGATCCGTAAGGCGAACGTTCGTGAGGGCGAAGCAGGCGGCATCACCCAGCACATCGGCGCCTACCAGGTGCTGACCTCGCTGGAAGGTAGCGAGCGTCTGGTGACCTTCATCGACACCCCGGGTCACGAGGCCTTCACGGCCATGCGTGCTCGTGGTGCCAAGGCCACCGACCTCGCGATCCTGGTCGTTGCCGCCGACGACGGCGTCATGCCGCAGACGGTGGAAGCGATCAACCATGCCCAGGCGGCCGATGTGCCGATCGTGGTCGCGGTCAACAAGATCGACAAGGAAGGCGCGAACCCGGACAAGATCCGGCAGCAGCTGACCGAGTACGGGCTGGTGGCCGAGGAGTATGGCGGCGACACCATGTTCGTCGACATCTCAGCCAAGCAGGGCACCAATATCGATGCACTGCTCGAGGCCGTCCTGCTCACCGCGGACGCGGCACTGGACCTGCGGGCCAACCCGGACATGGACGCGCAGGGTGTCGCCATCGAGGCGCACCTCGACCGCGGCCGTGGCCCGGTGGCGACCGTGCTCATCCAGCGCGGCACGCTGCGCGTCGGCGACTCGATCGTGGCGGGCGACGCCTACGGCCGCGTCCGGCGCATGGTCGACGAACACGGCGAGGATGTCATCGCGGCGCTGCCGTCGCGGCCGGTCCAGGTCATCGGCTTCACGTCGGTGCCAGGCGCCGGTGACAACCTGCTCGTCGTCGACGAGGACCGGATCGCTCGCCAGATCGCCGACCGCCGCAATGCGCGCAAGCGCAACGCACTGGCCGCGCGCAGCCGCAAGCGGATCAGCCTGGAAGATCTGGATGCCGCACTGAAGGAGACTTCGGAGCTCAACCTGATCCTCAAGGGCGACAACTCCGGTACCGTCGAGGCCCTCGAAGAGGCCCTGCTCGGCATCGAGATCGACGACGAGGTGCGCCTGCGGGTCATCGACCGCGGTGTCGGTGGTGTCACCGAGACCAACGTCAACCTGGCGTCGGCGTCGAACGCGATCATCATCGGGTTCAACGTCCGTGCCGAAGGCAAGGCGACCGAGCTGGCCAACCGCGAAGGCGTGGACATCCGGTACTACTCGGTGATCTACCAGGCCATCGACGAGATCGAGAAGGCCCTCAAGGGCATGCTCAAGCCGATCTACGAAGAGGTCGAGCTCGGCCGCGCCGAGATCCGCGCGATCTTCCGTTCGTCGAAGGTCGGCAACATCGCCGGTTGCATGGTCACCTCGGGTTCGGTCAAGCGCAACGCCAAGGCGCGCTTGCTCCGCGACAACGTGGTGGTCGCCGAGACGGTCACGATCTCTTCCTTGAAGCGCGAGAAGGACGACGTCACCGAGGTCCGTGAGGGCTTCGAATGCGGTTTGACGTTGACCTACAACGACATCAAGGAAGGCGACATCATCGAGGCCTACGAGCTGCGCGAGAAGCCGCGCGACTGAGTTCGCGACCGCGCGTCACGCCAGGCGAATCGCCCGGCGTGACGCGCGTCACGGCTTGCGGTGTCGAGGGAGGGGTTGTAGGTGTACTTGGGTGCGCTGGAGTTCGATCTCCTGCTCGGCGATGTGCACTCGCTGAAAGAGAAACGCTCCGTGATCCGGCCGATCCTGGCCGAATTGCAGCGTTTCGGCGTCAGTGCCGCCGAAGGTGGAGAGCAAGACCGCTATCGCCGTTCACTGGTGGGTGTCGCCCTGGTCAGTTCGGGTATGGACCATCTGACACAGGTACTCGACCGTTGTGAGCGGCACGTCGCGGCACGTCCGGAGTTACAGTTGCTGGCAGTGCGCCGCAGGATCTTCGGACCCGAAGATTGATTGCGGTGGAGAGGACAGCCCGAGATCGGGCCCGTCGTTTCCGCCGCCGTTGAACAGAGAGTGAGGGTTCAGCCATGGTGGATCAAGCCAGGGCACGCCGACTCGCCAAGCGGATTTCCTCGATCGTGGCCACCGCGATCGAATACGAGATCAAAGATCCGCGTCTTGGTTTCGTGACCATCACCGATGCCAAGGTCACCGGGGATCTACGCGACGCAACGGTGTACTACACGGTGCTAGGCGAAACGCTCGACACCGAGCCGGACTACGAAGGTGCGGCGCTCGGCCTGGAAAAGGCCAAGGGGGTGCTGCGCTCGAAGGTGGGTGCGGGCACCGGCGTGAAGTTCACGCCGACCCTGGCGTTCGTGCTCGACAAGGTGCCCGACGTCGCACGGGATATGGAAGAACTGCTGGCCAAGGCGAGGGCCGCGGACGAAGCGGTAGCGAAGGTGGCGGCCAACGCCAGGCATGCCGGCGATTCCGACCCGTACAAGGTCGAGCGCGACGACGAGTGACATGCGGTAGACGATGACGACGATGCGGGACGCGGTCGACCTCGACGGTGCAGTCGAGGCGTTGAAGGCGGCCCGCTCGGTCACCATCGTCTGCCACGTGCAACCGGACGCCGACACGGTCGGCAGTGGTCTCGCGCTGGCGCTGGTCATGCACCGGCGCGGGATTCCGGTGTGGGTGTCGTTCGCCGAACCCGCCGAACTACCCGAGTCGATGCGGTCGCTGCCGGGTGCGCAGCATCTGGTTGCACCCGCCGACGTGCCCGCCGAGGTCGATCTGCTGATCGCCGTCGATTGCGGGAGCGCGGGGCGGCTCGGGGCGCTCGTCGATCGGATATCCGGTGCCGCAACGACTTTGGTGCTCGATCACCATCGATCGAATACCCGGTTCGGTGATATCAACGTCATCGACGCGGAAGCCGAGTCGACGACGAGTCTCATCGTGCGGGTGCTCGATGCGTGGGGTGTGCCGATCGATGCCGAAGTGGCGCACTGTCTTTACGCCGGACTGGTGACCGACACCGGGTCATTTCGCTGGGTGCGGCCCGGCACACACGTGTTGGCCGAGCGGTTGCTCGCCACCGGCATCGACAGCGGCGAGATCGCCCGAACCCTTTTGGACACACACCCTTTCGGATGGTTGACGATGCTGTCGCGAGTGCTCGCCACCGCGCGGATCGAACCAGACGTCCGGGGTGGAATCGGGCTGGTGTACGCGTTCGTGCGGCGCGCCGACACCCTCGACGTGAGCTCCGAGGAAGCCGAGAGCGTCATCGATATCGTGCGCACCACCTCGGAAGCGGGAATTGCCGCAGTATTCAAGGAATCTCGCACCGTCACCGATCGATGGACGGTGTCGCTACGGTCGCGAGACAGTCACCCTGGAGCGCAGGACGGGGTGGATGTAGCCGCGATCGCGAGTGCACTCGGTGGTGGTGGGCACCGGTTCGCCGCGGGGTACACGGCATATGGCGGTCCCGAGGATTTGGTCGCTGGGTTGCTGGCTGCACTCGAGTGAAGGTTCGGCTCGGCGGTGTCCTCGATGAGCGGGTCCGGGGTGATAGCGGTGTGCGACGGAAACCGTTTGGGCAGGTCGCTTCCGGTCGAATTGTCGGTGCCTCATGGCAGGGTCTGACTGAGCAGATTCGCAGGCGGCGGTGAAGGCGAGGTTTCGTGGGCGCGAGGGGTTCTGGCGACGCAGGACGTTCCCGTGGTGTGGGGGTTTCTGGTGATGCTGTCGCTGCCGATCACGCCAAGACCGCTGATGGTGTGGGGAACTCAGGAGATGTATCGGTCTCCGGCGGTCCGGGGAGGGCCGAGGATGGCGAGTACGCGGACGCGGCGCGGGGAGGTGTCGTGAGTGCGAGGGGTGCTGGTGCGGAGGGGGTTTCGGGTGCAGGCGTCGGTTCCGGCGAAGGACGGGTCGGGGTTGCAGGGGCGAGTGTGGACTTCGTGAGTGCGACGGGTGCGGGAGTGTCGGGTGCGGGGGATGGTTCCGGCGAGGGAGGGGTCGCTGGTGCTGGTGCGCGGGGAGATGTCGTGAGTGCGAGGGGTGCTGGTGCGGAGGGGGTTTCGGGTGCAGGCGACGGTTCCGGCGAAGGAAGGGTCGCGGGTACTGCGGCCGGGGTGGACTTCGTGGGTGCGACGGGTGCGGGAGTGTCGGGAGTGAGGGATGGTTCCGGTGAGGGAGCGGGTCCGCCTGTGGCGGTGAGTGCGGGGCCGGGGCGGATACTGGGGTTGGCGTTGCCGACGTTGGGGGTGTTGGTTGCCGAGCCGGTTTATCTGCTGTTCGATCTTGCTGTGGTCGGCAGGCTTGGGGCGTTGGCGCTGGCTGGGTTGGCTGTTGGGGGATTGATTCTGGCGCAGGCTAGTACGCAGTTGACGTTTCTGTCGTATGGCACGACGGCGCGGGCCGCGCGCAGGCACGGGGCGGGCGACGAGACGGGGGCGGTCGCCGAAGGGGTGCAGGCGACGTGGTTGGCGATCGGGGTCGGTGCGTTGATTCTCGTGCTGGTTCAGGGTTTTGCTGCGCCGCTGACCAGTGTGATCGCGGGCGGTGGGGATATCGCGGCGGAGGCGTTGGCCTGGGTGCGGGTCGCGTTGTTCGGGGTGCCGTTGATCCTGATCTCGATGGCGGGCAACGGGTGGCTGCGCGGGATCCAGGAGACGCGCCGACCGCTCATCTATGTTGTTGCGGGGCTGGTTGTTTCGGGTGTGCTGTGTCCGGTGCTGGTGCACGGGCTATTCGGGGCGCCGCGGATGGAGTTGCCCGGGTCGGCCGTCGCGAATGTGGCCGGGCAGCTGGTGATGGCCGGACTGTTCCTGTATGCCCTTGTTCGACAGCGTGTTTCGCTCGCGCCGCACTGGTCGGTGATGCGTGCGCAACTCGTGCTCGGTCGCGACCTGATCGTGCGCAGCCTTGCCTTCCAAGCCTGCTTCGTCTCGGCCGCCGCCGTCGCCTCCCGATTCGGGGCCGCCTCGGTCGCCGCCCACCAACTCGTCCTCCAACTCTGGAATTTCCTTGCGCTGGCCTTGGATTCGCTCGCGATCGCAGCGCAGACATTGGTTGGCGCGGCGCTCGGTGCCGGTGACGCGTTCGGTGCGCGGCGCCTGGCCCGCCGCGTCACCGAATGGTCCGAGATCTTCTCCCTCGGGCTCGCCGCATGCTTCGCCGTCGGTGCGGGCCTCATCCCGCGACTGTTCACCGACGATCCTGACGTACTGGATCGCACCCACGTGACCTGGTGGTTCTTCGTCTGCCTCATTCCGGTGGCCGGCATCGTCTTCGCCCTCGACGGCGTCCTACTCGGCGCCGGAGACGCCGCCTACCTGCGCACCACCACCCTCGGCGCAGCGCTCCTCGGATTCCTCCCGGCAATCTGGCTCGCCCTCGTCTTCGACTGGGGCATCGCCGGAATCTGGTCCGGGCTGGTCGCTTTCATGCTGCTGCGCCTGGTAGCCGTGTCATGGCGCGCCTCAACAGGCCGCTGGGCCCAGGTCGGCGCCGAGATACCAACGAAGGTGTAGACCCTTCTGCGAAACCGCACTCTCCTGGCCGCCCAGACCCAGTGCCGATCCACAGAACGAGTGCAGTTTCGAGTCGTGATCGTCAACCCTCGAACCCACACACCTTTGTTTCCCGCACACGAGGCCGCTGCGCCCCTGAGGGCTTCGTAAAGCCCCAAATCTGCACCCACTCTGTGGATCCGCGCGGGTTCTGGAG
>NZ_BDAY01000147.1 GCF_001612685.1 Nocardia altamirensis NBRC 108246 | reverse complement strand
TCGGCAACCGTCGTGGTCGTCGGCCGGTGATTCGGCTCGGGGACCTTCAAAGCGATCTTGAAGTGTTGGCGTGAGAGAAATGGTGCGTGTCGCAGGTGTGTGTTGCAACCAGTTCACTCACGCCAATGAAGTTCAGCAACCATTTCTCTCACGCCAAATTGGGTCAGCAACCATTCGACTACCGCTCAACGAGGCTCGGCAACCATACGACTCCCGTCGATGAGGCTGGTAACCATTTGACTGCCGCTCAACCAGGGCAGTAACCCTTCGGCTCACGCCGATGGGTCGGCAAACCATCGCTCTCCCGCCCATTCAAGGTTTGGCAGTCCTTGATCGGGTTCTCGCGCACCTGTTGAACCGGGGTGGGTCTGGAAGTGGTGTCCGGGTCGAGAGTTGGTGCAGCCATGTCCCGTTCGCGCAGGTGCAGGTTGACGAGTGGGACATGGTGTAGGCGTTTGCGGCGTGTCGCCTCCACCATGTCCCACTCGTGAGAGCGCGTCTCACCGAGCGGGACGCAGCGGTGGGGGTGCGACCGATTCGCCGACCGGAACCCGCTGGATACCTTGATTGCTCGCGACCGAGCTCAACACCTGCCCCCGCCAATGTCACGGCTTCCGTGCACCGGCCTACATCCTCGACCGAGTGCTGTTGAACCCACCCACTGTTTGGGTACTTCGCACGCATGTCGACAGGGTTGACACGCATGCGATGTGCTCAACAGGCGTGCGAAGAACCCAACACGACCGCGAAGCCCAGGATCACGGGCGAGAATTGGTTGCTGAACCATCGACGGGAGTCCAATGGTTGCCGCCCCCATTGGCGGTAGTCAAATGGTTGCAGCGCACAGCCCGCGCTCCTGAACACAAGCCGCGCCGCCGAGCGCAATCCGCACCCCCGAACACAACCTGCGCCCCCGAACACAACCTGCGCCCCCGAACACAACCTGCACCCCCGAACACAACCTGCACCCCAAACGCAACCCGTGCCCCCAAACGCAACCCGTGCCGCCGAGCGCAATCCGCGGCCCCGAACACAACCCGCGCCCCGAACACAACCCGCGCCCCGAACACAACCTGCGCCCCCGAACAACCACCCCCCCCCAACAAAACCCACCCCCAACAGAAACCCGGGCCCCCAGCAAAAACCTTGCCGGGGGCCCGAATTGGCCGAGCGGGTGCTAACTCAGAAAAGACCAGCGAGCGAAGTGTCGGTGCCCTGCAGGTCCGAGTTGCCGGAGCTGACGAGCTTGCCTGCGCTTTCGAGCGTGGTATTCAGTTGGGTCACATTCGTGTTCCACTGCGCCTGGAGGGAAGCGAACGCATCGTTTGCGTCGCCCTTCCAGTTGTTGGTGACGAAGTCGGTGACCTGCTTGTGGAAATCCTCGAGCATGGTCATGACGGTCCGTGCTTCGGACACGATGGACTGGGCGCCCGCCTCGACCTCACCGAAGTTAGAGGCAATCGTCCCCGGGTTGTTTGCTGCCATCTGGAGCTCCTAGTTAACTGATGGTCTGGCTTGTCGAATCAGGGGAGGTCCAGGCTGGAAGCCTGCGACGTCACCTGCTGGGCGAACTGCTCGTCCTGCTCAACGAACTTCTTACCCGCGGTGGCGAGCTTGTCTGCCGTCTGGTCCAGCTGATCGTTCAGCTTCCTGGCCTGGGCGAAGTAGTTGTCCATGAACGTGTCGAATGCGCCACGCGCCGCACCGCTCCAGGTGGCGGTCGTGGTATCCGACTTGGCGTTCAGCGCCGTGATCGCGTTCTGGAGGTCCAGGTGCCGCTGCCTGCAGTTCTCAGTGAACTTCGCGATCGCGTCGCCGTCGGCTTGGAGTTGTCCTGCCATTTTGGTTCCTTTCGGTTCCCGTCTCGGCCAACGGTCGAAGCGTCAGCTGGCCTGTACATATGGTTTGACGCGCCTTGGGTCTGATCGGTTCCATCCCGTGACAGAAAAATTTGGGATCCTCCCCAACCTGATCAGGATGCCCGGTGCGTCTCGGCCGACGCCATCGCGGATGCTGGTGCCCGAGGAGGGCCGCACTATCAGCCGCGATCGTCGTCGAACCTGCATGACTGGTGCCGCCAGCGCCCCTTGCTCCCCTCCTTCCCCCTGCTCGCTTGGTGTTGACTGGCGAGTGGCCTGGCTGCGGCTATACCTTATCGAACCCCCCGGATTCGCGCTAGCAGGAGTTGACGCTACTTCACCCTTTTACGCAGCACCGGAACGAGCTTGTCGATCAAGGTCTGTTCGGAGTTGGTCGACCAGTTTCGCATCGCGGCCACCGCCGCCGGATCGTCGATCGGAATGACGTCCGCCTTCGTTCCGGTGATCTCGTACGGCAATCCCGCGAATCCACCGCCGCCCGCTTTTTCGTCGCTGCGAATGGCGAGCACATAGCTTCCTGCTAATGCGTTGAGCGCATCGGCGCCGTTCGTCGCTGGGCGCGGTGAGGTTTCACCATTTTGCTTCCCGTACGCGAAGTTGTAGACGAAACCGAGGTCTTCCAGAAATTTGGTCTGCGGAGTTCCAGACAGATAGATGGAGAACTTGCCCTGTTCGGATACGTCGACCATGGTCACCGTTCGACCGTGGAACATCGGATTGTCCTTGTACGCCTGGGCCAGTGGCGCCAGCCCGGGGGAGGCGAGTGCCGGGCTCGTCGGCGCCGGTGTATTCGACGTTCCGCCACTGCTGAGCGCCCAGACGCCGATGCCTGCGATGAGGGCGAGGACGACCGCTCCGATCTCGACGCCGATGAGCCTGCGCTTGCGACGGCGGCTCGCCGCGGCGGCGGTCAATGCAGGCGCGGAAACTGCGTCGACGCGCGGGTCGGTATGCGGGCGCGGGTCGAAGACCTGGACCGGGTAGGTGGGGGAAGTGTTGGTGGCGACCGGGTTGTAGCCGGGGATGAGGGCGCCCGCCGCGGCGTCGGTGAGTTCGCGGCAGCTGTTGAACCGATGCGCGGGATTCTTCGCCATCGCGCGGGCGAAGACCTGGTCGATGGCGGGCGGCAGGCCGGGGTTGACCGCGGTGGCCAACGGTGGCGGCTCGTGCAGGTGGCCCATCATGACCAGAGCAGGTTGCGTTGCGGGATAGGGGTTTCGGCCGGTGAGCAGCTTGAAGAAGGCGCACGCCAGGCTGTAGATGTCGGAGCGGTGGTCGAGGTGCTCGCCGGTGAGCTGCTCGGGTGGGGCGTAGGCGATGGTGGCGACGAAGCTGCCGGTCTGGGTGAGCTCGGTGGTGTCGTCGTTGGATTTGGCGACGCCGAAATCGGTGAGCACGACGCGTTCCTCGTCGCCCTCCGTGGAGGAGAGCAGGAAGTTGGCAGGCTTGACGTCGCGGTGCAGCAAGCCTTTTCGGTGGGCATAGTCGAGGCCCTTGCCGACTTCGGTGGTAATGCGCAGTGCCCGCAGCGGATTCATCGAATGCGCGTCGCGGACCAGTTCGGCCGATGCGTCGATACCGTCGACATATTGCATGGCGATCCAGAGCTGACCGTGCTCTTCGCCTCGGTTGTACACCGAGACGATGTTCGGATGGTCAAGGCCCGCCGCGAGATTGGCTTCCCGCTCGAACCTCGCCCGGAATTCGTGGTCGTTGCTGAGGTCGGCGCTGAGCACCTTGAGCGCGTCCATGCGCGGCAGGCTGGGATGTTTGGCCAGGTAGACCGTGCCCATGC
Organism: Nocardia altamirensis NBRC 108246; assembly: GCF_001612685.1. Taxonomy (GTDB): domain Bacteria; phylum Actinomycetota; class Actinomycetes; order Mycobacteriales; family Mycobacteriaceae; genus Nocardia; species Nocardia altamirensis. The sequence continues at coordinate 2,693 of NZ_BDAY01000147.1, read as the reverse complement.
CGCCTGCACCGAGGACCCGCTCGATGCGGTACCCGCCCACGATGGTGCCGGGGCTCATCGCCATGATCCACAATCTCCTGAGTCGGTCGTGCTCACGCAGCAGCATACTGGACTGCGCGAATCGGGCACGGTGCGTCGCATTATCGACTATTCGCGAAAAGCGAGTATTGCGCGGCGGCCCGTTGCTGAGCGTCGCCGAGTTGATTGCTGCTGACGAAACCGACGTATTCGCGGTACGCCACAATGCAGGTGAATCGCTTCGCGCCTGCCGTGCCGGATTTGTTTTCGACACAGGCCGAATCGGGGAGACCGGCGGGTGCCTCGGCGTCGCCGGAAACGACGGTCGGGGTAATGCGGTCGGCGACCACTTTGCGGGCGGTGTCGGGCCCAGCGGTGTGCACGACGAGGCTGCCCGAAGACAGCGCGAACTTGTCGGCGCGCATCGCGGTGAAACGCTGCTTCGCGTAGTCCCGGTCCTTGGCGTACTGCAGCACGCCGCGCAGGCTGAGCAGTGCGTTGCTGTCGTCGAAGCTCGGCTTCTGGAACTTGTCCGGGTTCAACGTCCGGCTGAGCAGATGGTCAGGGTCCCACGGCAATTGGAGCAACTGCTCCGGCGACAGTGTCGGCAGCTGCTGCAGCAGCGAAAACTGGGTGTCGTATGCCTTTTCGGCCAGCGCGACCATGCTGTTCAGCACCGGGTCCGGTGTCGAGACGAGAAAAGCGACAACGTAGGGCCCGCGGGCAAGAGTGGTCCGCAGGAACGGCGAGCCGGGCCGCCAATTGCCCTGTGCCTCAGCATATTTAGGCAGCGAGGCGGGCTGGTTCTGGCCTGCGGTCGCGGCGAGGCCTGCCTCCGCGAACTCGGTCGCGGCCGCCTTGGCTCGCGCGTCGTCCGGGAACTGCATGACCATGGTGCTGACGGTGGTCGAGTTCGCCTGCCGCTTGGCAGGCCATTCGGTGGTGGTGAAGATCCCGCTTTCGGCATCCGAGCCGTTGGACTTGAATCCGTAGATCATCTTGTGCCGTTTGGCAATCGGCTCCATATCGGATTTGCGCCCGAGCTCCTCCGGCATCGCCCCGCTGGAAATGCTCCAGGTCAGCGAGCCGTATTTCATCCGAGGATCGATGTCGTAGGCGGAGGCGACATAGTCGGCCACGCGCATGGCGGCCACGTCCTTCATTTCATAGAAATGCGGTCGATAGTCGTCGTCGTGCGCATTCAGCGGCAGGGTCGGATAGTTGCCTGCGTCGAGGTTCCTGATATCGATCTCACCGGGCTGTGCCGTGCCGGGGACGATCGACCCGCAGGCGGCGAGGACCGTCATCGAGCAGGCGGCGAGCAGTGCCGCGCGCAGCCGCCTCATTTCGCGTGCACCAGGATCGCGTACTGCGCGGATATCCGCTGTTGCGCGTCGAGCAGCTGGTGTGACGCGGAGAACGCGGCATAGCGGTCGTAGGCCACCGAGCAGTAGTAGCGGATCGCGAGGGCCTCCCTGCCGATGTACTCCTTGCAGCTGGCCACCGGCAGGTTCTCCGGGGCGGCGGCGCCGGTGAACTTCTTGGTGAGGCGGCCGCGTTCCTCGCGCAGCCGCTTTGCCGCCGCGGCGTCACGCGCCCGATACAGTTCGATGCCGTCGGTGGCGTACCTGTCCACGCCTGCCGCCTCGATGATCCGGCGATCGTCGGCCGGGTCGCTGGTGAAGTGCAGCGCGGCATGGCCGGTGAACGCGCCGGGCGGATCGAGCCAGCCGTCTTCGCGCTGACGTGGCAGTGCGCGGCCGAGCATGCCGTCCATGTCGATCCGGATGGTCATCAGCTGATCGGCGGGGGTCGGCGTGAATGCGGCGATGGCGGGAAGGACGGCGTCGAGGCTCTTCTCGACCAGTGCCTGCAGCGCGGGCAGGTCGACCTGCTCCAGGAAGATCTTCAGATAGTCGAAGATCCAGGTGTAGACGACGAATTTGCCGGTGGCCACCCAGGAACCGATCGACTGCTCCCGCGGCTGCCAATGCGCGCGCGCCGCGGGATACTTCGGAATCGGCACCCGCTCGTTGTGCTCGTTGGCCTCGAAGTCGACCCGTTCGAGCGCCTCGGCGGCGGCGGTGGCCCGCTGTTCGTCGGGGAAGATCAGCACGGCATTGAACAGGTCTCGGCCCTGATTCTTCGCCTCCGTGCTGCCGTGGCTGAGGAAGCCTGCGACGAAATCCGGTGCGGCCTCGGCGAACCGGTCGATGTTCATGATCTTGCCGAGTGAATTGCGCGGATCGATGAAGACGGACGAGACGAACGCGTTGCTCTCGCGGAACGCCGGGTCGATGTCCGCGGCGGTGGGCACCACGTTGCCGAGCCGTTGCGCCTCGATCATCCTGGCCTGGTCCGGGTTCTTCGCGGTGCCGAGCTCGCGGGGTTGCGTCGGGTAGCTGCCGACGTCGAGCCGAGCGAGATCGACGACGGGATCCGGGGGCGCCGGATCCCGCGGCGCCGACTCACACGCGCTACTCGCCGCCAGCATGCCCGCGATGACCAGGGCACCAGCGGCCCGCCGGTGCCGACGCACCCCCGATCGGCTCCGCCTCCCGACCATTCGCCGAGGTATCGCTGCCACCGCCAGCTGCAACGGGCCTCCCCTACGTTCGTAGTTCCCCGCGGGATCCTACTTCACGGTTTGGGCAGGCACAGGACCTCGAGGTTGG
>NZ_BDAY01000146.1 GCF_001612685.1 Nocardia altamirensis NBRC 108246 | reverse complement strand
GTCCAGCGCGCGGCGGGCAGGCCGATCCGCGCGGGGCACAGAGCGAGCAGCGTGGCAGGCCGCGACCGGCACGGGCCAAGCCGGAACGCGAAGTGCGGGATCGCAATGGCTCGCGGGCTGCCCGTAATGCCCAGCGCAGCAACAAGACCGACTACACCGCCGATCGCGCGATGGGCACTCCCATCATGGACAAGGCCGCGTTGCGTGCCAAGGCCAAGGCGGACCGGCGCAAACAGTCGGGCCCGCCGCTGCTCGATGAGGTCACGCGCGCGAAGCTGGAGATGATCGTCCGCGAGCAGACCGGCTTGCGGGCGGCGTTCGCGCAGTTCCGGATTCGCACCGACGACATCCGTCGTCGCAATTACGCCGCGCGGGCCGAGCAGGTCTTCGAGGACGGATTCGACCGCAGCACGGCCCAGCTCACCGACCGCGGCTATGCGGGGGAGGGCGGCGGCCGGATGAACGTGGTCGGCAGGCCGGTCGAATACCGCGCGACGACAGCGCAGGTGGCAGGCCTGTGGCCGTGGTCGGTCGGCGCGGGTGCGCCGCTGATCGGCACCCCGCTCGGCTCGCACTTGCACACCGGCGCACCGGTCTGCTTCGATCCGATGAACTGGTTCCTGCGCGGCAGCTTCATCACCGCGCCGAGCCTTTTCGTGCTCGGGCTCAACGGTTTCGGCAAGTCGTCACTGGTGCGCCGGATCGTGCTCGGCGGCATCGCGCAGGGCATCACGCCGCTGATCCTGGCCGACGTCAAGCCCGACTACCGCAAGATGGTCGAGCTGGTCGGCGGCCAGGTGATCGACCTCGGCTACGGCCACGGCAAGCTCAACCCGCTGGCCGCAGGCGTGCTCGGCGCCGTGGTGCCGCGGCTGGAAGACCTTCCTGCCCTGCAACTTCAGGTGCTGCAGGACCTGCGGGCCCGTCAGGTGACGCTCATCGCAGGCCTGGTCGAACTGGTCCGCGGCGCGCGGGTGCGCGATTACGAGGAGACGCTGATCTCCACCGGCCTGCGGATCCTGTACCAGCCTGGCTCGGGCTATACCCCGGACCAGCCGCCGATCATGGAGAACCTGCTCGAGGTGATCGTCACCGGCGGTGAGGAATTGATGCTCGACGCGGGCGCCGACGGCGTCGACGAGTATCAGATCGCCATCAAGGGTTTGCGTCGTTCGCTGCGCGCGCTCACCCAGGGCCCGTTCGGCGCGATCTTCAACGGGCAGACCTCGGTGCCGATCGACACCAGCGCCGTCGCGGTCTGCATCGACGTCTCGCACATCCCCACCGGCGACAAGAAGCTCAAAGCCGCTGTCATGCTTGCCTGCTGGGCCGACGGGTTCGCCTCGGTGGAGGCGGCGCACGTGCTCTCGGACGCGGACATGGGCCCGCAGCGCTACTTCCAGGTGGTGATGGACGAGCTGTGGCAGGTGCTCGGCCTCGGCGACTTCATGGTCGACCGGGTGGACGAGCTGACTCGTCTGCAGCGCGGCATCGCCACCTCGCTGATCATGATCAGCCACACCATCAAGGACCTGCAGGCGCTGGGCACGGAATCGGCCATCGCCAAGGCGCTCGGGTTCCTGGAACGCGCGCGTGCCAAGATCTTCGGCGCGCTGCCCGCCGAGGAGGTCAAGCGGCTGGACAGCATCGTGCCGTTCACCTCCGCCGAGGAGCAGATGGTGACCGGCTGGTCCGCGCCGCAGGCGTTGACGGGTGAGGCGCTCAAGCCGGGCCAGCTGCGGCCGTCGCCGCCGGGCACCGGCAAGTTCTTGCTGAAGATCGGTGAGGATCGCCGGCCTGGCATCCCCTTCCACATGGAGTTCACGCTCTCGGAGAAGGAGAGCGGCATCCACGACACCAACCAGCGGTTCAGCGAGTTCACCGAATCGACCGCACGAGGAACGGATTCGCCGAGCGGGAGTGCCGCATGAGAGATCAGCGCAGACGCGAGTTACCGATGCCGCGCGGTCGGAGGTGCGTCGCATGATGCCGCACCGTTCCTATCGCCGGGTCTCACCGGAGGTGAGGCAGGCCGCCGTCCAGCAGGTTGTCGCGCTCACCAGCCAGCTGAGCAGTGAATCGGAGGCCTGCCGGGTGGTCGCCGAACAGATCGGCGTGCATACGAACTCGGTGCGCAACTGGGTGCGCGCCGCCGAGGGGCCGAGTCTGGAACGCTTGGACGCGTCCGCGCTGCGCCGCAAAGTGGCGCTGCTGCAACAGCAATTGGCGGCCGCCGCCGAGATGAACCGCACCCTCGCCGACACCCTCAACGAATCCCGGCGCGGCCAGTGAACCGTGACGCTCCGGTGCGCGGTGCGGGGCCGGGCCCGGCGAGGCCACGGTGAGCGGACGGGGGCTCCTCTGGGGATGCCTCGGCGCGGTACTCGGTCTGATGACCGTGGTGCTGGTCATCGTGCTGCCCGCGGTCGACGACCCGTGTGAGGGTTCGTCATTGCTCGGCTCCGGGACGGTGCTGCCGCCGCTCGGCGGGTTCGCGCCCGGCGATCCACGGGCCACCTCGACGGCGCAATCGCCTGGCGCACAGGCGAACCCGGCCGCAGCGGGCACGCCGGGGAATCCGACCGTGACCGGAACGCCCTCGCTCGCCGCGGGTTCCGGGCCGATCCGCCGCACGATGCCGCTGGCCATCGGCACCTTCACCCTGTCGGACACCTTCGGTGCGCGCGGCGGCCAACACCGCGGCATCGACCTCGCCGCCGCCGACGGCACCACGATCTACTCGGTGTCCGACGGCCGCGTCGTCGCCGCAGGCCCCGCTTCGGGTTTCGGCAACTGGGTGGTCGTCGACTCGGTCGACACCAACGGCCGCGCGTACTCGGCGGTCTACGGGCACATGTGGGATTCCGGCGTGCACGTGCGCGTCGGTGACGCGGTGACCGCGGGCCAGCCCATCGCCCAGGTCGGCTCCGCAGGCGAATCCAGCGGCCCGCACCTGCATTTCGAGATCGTGCCAGGCGGCCGCTTCACCGGCGGCAGGCAGATCGACCCGCTGCCATGGCTCGACGGCGCGCCGACCCCGGATGTCGGCGGCGCACAGGCATATTCCAGTGATCCGCGGTGCAACCGTGGCTTCGGCAGCGCGGGCGGCGCGCTCGCCGCGGGCAAGGTGCCGCCCGAGCTCGAAATCTGGTATCGCCGTGCGGGTTCGATCTGCCCGCAGATCACCCCGTCGCTGCTGGCCGCGCAGGGCAGGCAGGAGTCGGGCTTCCGCCGCGGCGCCACCTCGCCCGCGGGCGCGCAGGGCCTGGCGCAGTTCCTGCCGAGCACCGCAACCAGCGTGAACCCGGATGACGGGCAGCCCTACGTGATCGACGCCGACGGCAATGGTTCGGCCAGCGTGTGGGACGACGGTGACGCCATCATCGGGCAGGGCCGCTACATGTGCGCCATCGCGCACAAGATCTCGCAGTGGCAGTCCGAAGGCCGGGTGAGCGGCGACGTCACCGCGCTGACCCTGGCCGCCTACAACGCGGGCGAGGGCGCGGTGCTCGCGTCCGGCGGCATGCCGAATCAGGTGGCGGCGCACTATTCCGAGACTCAGCCCTACGTGGCGAACATCCTCGCAATGGAGGCGCAGTATCGGGCGCCGGGCTCGGTCGGCCGATTCGCGCCGCAGGAGAGCGGCACCGGCAGCCAGATCGTCGAGGCCGCGCACGACTGGCTCGGCACGCCGTATGTCTGGGGCGGCGGCGGACCGCAGGGCCCGACCGGCGGTGGCCTCGACGGGCCCGGTCTCACCTCGGCCGCGGTGTTCGCGGCCTCGTCCGGCAAGGTGTCGCTGCCACGCACGGCTGAACAGCAGTGGGAGGCAGGCGTCGAGGTGCCGATGAGCAAGATCAAGGAGGGTGATCTGGTGTTCAGCTCGTTCGGCCCGCGCGGTCCTGCGGAGGTGGGCATCTATGCCGGAAACGGACGGATGATCAAGGCCGTTCCCGGTCTCGTCGGCCGATCTGCGGGCGGCGTCGGCGAGGTGGCGGTCCCTGGCGACAGCCGGGCGAGGAGGGTGCTGTGAATACCCCCGGCAAACACGCGACCTCGGGACTGCCGAACTGTCGGTCATTGCGGCTAGCCTGGAATAACACAGCGGCACGCGCGGCGACGGTTCGCCGTGACCACGGAGGATCCGGGGAGCGCCGCGCGGTGAACAGAGCACAGGTACGCGCGAAACTGGTGGTGATGCTGGTGATGAGCGTCGCGATGCTGAGCGCGGCCTGCGGCCGCGAGGACGGCGTGGGGACGGGATCCGGTGGGGGACAGCCCGCCACGTCCACAACCAGGATGCTCGAAGGCGTCCCCGCCCCCGATCCGGTGACGCCCGACGGTGTCGCGGTGGCCGCGCTGAAGGAGATCTACACCTGGCAGCCCGCCACCGAGGCGCAAGGCGCGTCGCTGGGGCGGGCCCGGAAGTGGTTGGGCCCCAGCCTGGTCCGCGTCCTGGACGGCCCGCCGACCGGACTGGAGACGCCGAAGGCCACGCTGCAGTGGGCCGATTGGGCCGCGGCGCAGGCCCGCGTCGACGCGTTCACCTTCGCGTCGGGGGAGAAGGCGCCTGCCGGCGCCGATCCGAACACCCAGCAGTTCAAGGTCGGCATCGAACAGACCGTGGTCTACCCGAACGGCCGCAAGGAATCGCTGCCGCCCGCGACGGTCATCGCCACCGTCGTGCGCACGCCAGAGGGCTGGCGACTCGACGCGTTCCGCTGAACACCAAGACATTTCCCGCACAGAAGAGGAGGCAGACATGGCGAAGAAGGTGGTAAAGGATCCGGCCGCCGTCGGCCCGGACGCGACCATGATCCTGCTCTATGTCGGCTTCGCGGTACTCGGAACACTGTGGGTGGCACTGCATCTCGGCAATGCGCTCGCGGTGACCCCGCAGTCGATCCCGATCAACCCGATCGCCATCGTCGCGGATCTGGTCAGGGGCAAGCTGCAGTGGCCGCGTGCCTCGACGGTGATCGTGCTGCTGGTGATGGTCGCGGTGCTCGCCTACGTGGTGATCCGCAAGCGGCTGAAGAAGCGCAAGACGGTCGGCGTGCTCCCGGTCGACGAGAAGGCCGACGTCATGGGCCAGGGCGCCGCCATCGGGCATCTCACCGCGAAGGGCGTGTACGACAAGGCCATGCAGCTCGGCGTGCGGCTCGGCAGCAACGACGTGCCCGGCGTGCCGATCGGCATCGGCATCGCCGACGGTCAGATGCTGTACGGCTCCTACGAGGATCTGCACCTCGACATTTGGGGACCGCGGCAGGGCAAGTCGACGTCGCGGGTGATCCCGGCGATCCTCACCGCGATCGGTCCGGTGCTGGCCACCTCGAACAAACGCGACGTGGTCGACGCGACGCGAGATGTCCGTGAGGCCAAGGGAAGTCCCACCTTCGTCTTCGACCCGCAGGGTGTCGCAGGCGAGGAACCGACCTGGTTCTGGGATCCGCTGGCCTGGGTGGACGCGCGGCACGAAGGCTGCGAGATGCGGGCGGCGCGGCTGGCAGGCCACTTCGCCGACGGCGACGACGGCTCCGACGCCAAGACCGACGCGTTCTTCGATCCGGAGGCCGAGGATCTGCTCGCCGGGTTGTTCCTGGCCGCCGCCATCGGCGACCGCAATGGCAGCAGGCCGATCGTGCAGGTGTGGGAATGGGTGACCAACCCGCGCGACACCGAGCCCATCGAGTTGCTGCGTGCGGCCCGCCACCACTACACCGCGTCCGGTCTCGCCTCCCAGTACAACGCCGACGAACGTACCAAGAGCGGCATTTTCGGCACCGCCAAGAAGATGGTCCGCTGCCTCAAGCTGTCCAACGTGCACCCGTGGATCCAGCGCGGCGGCGACCGGCTCCAGTTCGACGAGCGCGCGTTCATCCGCGACAACGGCACTCTGTACAGCCTCTCGCTCGAGGGTCGCGGCTCGGCGGCGCCGCTGGTCAGCGCGCTCACCGAGGCGGTGATCGACGTGGCCATGCGCGAAGCGTCCCGTTCCGCGGGCGGCAGGCTGCCGATCCCGTTGCTCGCGGTGCTCGACGAGGCCGCGAACGTGGTGCGCTGGAAGGATCTGCCCAAGCAGTACAGCCACTTCGGCTCGCGCGGCATCGTCGTGATGACCGTGCTGCAGTCCTGGGCGCAGGGCGTGCGCTGCTGGGGCGAGGCAGGCATGAACGCGCTGTGGGCCGCCGCGAACATCAAGGTGCTCGGCAGCGGCGTCGACGACACGGCCTTCCTGCGTGAGCGCTCCGAGGCCATCGGCGACTACGAAGTCATTTCCGCGTCGGTGTCGGAATCCTCTGGCGGCAAAAGCTATTCGCGTTCGCTGGGGTCGTCGAAGACGTTCAGCGTTCAGGCGCTCGCCCAGCTGCCGCGCGGCCGGGTGATCGTCTTCCCGTCCGGCGCGCCGCCGGTACTGGTTCGCACAGTCCCGTGGTGGGAGGGCGAGTACGCTGCCGAAGTGACGAAGTCCATCGCGCATCACGATCCGCAGCGCAAGACGGAAATCGGCGATCTGATGCCCGGTAGGCCTTCGCTGAGCAAGGCGACGCCGCCACCGGAGTACGGACAGGTCGAGGAGGTCAGGCCACTGTGAGGGAGCCGAACGCCAGCGAGGCGATGGCATGACTGAACAGCAGCAGCAACCGATGATCTACTCCAGCGTGGTCGAGTTCGTGGAGAACTACCTGAGCCTGGTGTACCGGCGGCAGGTCACCGATCTCAGCGACACGGTGTGGTGCCCGGAGTGGTGGCAGCACGCCGAAGCGATCGCCAGGCTGGACGCGATGTGGCGTGCCTGGGAACACTTCCGTCTCGACGGCGCAACGGGTTTGAGCGTGTGGTTCCTCGATCACGCGGATCCGCACATGGCGCGGCTGTTCGACCCCAAGGGCCCGTTCAAGTATTGCAGCGTCCGCAACGGCCACAAGGACATGCTGAGCCCGCTGCCGCTGAAGTCCCCGCAGCACGGAATGTTCGGCGACCCGACAATCGGTGACTTCCGAATGTGAGAGCTGTTGGGTGAGCGCGGCTGCCGCCGAGCGGACGAGGAAGGTCGGTGCGGCTCGTCGGGCGGTAGTCGGATTGTTGTGCGGCTCGTTGACGGGGGTCAAGTGGTTGCTGAGCCATTGACGGGAGAGAAATGGTTGCTCACCGCCGTTGAGCGGAGTCATATGGTTGCAACACACCGCACGACACGCACCATTTGTCTCCGCTCAACATTCTCAAGATCACGTCCCCGAAAAGATCTTTGAACCGGACCACAGCCAAGTAACCCGGCTGGAACAAGAGAATGCGCACCTGACTGCGGAGGTCAGC
>NZ_BDAY01000145.1 GCF_001612685.1 Nocardia altamirensis NBRC 108246 | reverse complement strand
CGCAAGGCAACCTCGGCACCACGCGAGAAGCAACCCGGACACCACGCGCGGGGGGACCTCGCAACACACGCAAGGCAACCTCGCCACCACGCGAAAAGCACCCCGGTCACCACGTGCGAGAAGGCCCTTGCGCGACGACGAGCCACATGGGCAGCTGGATCAGCCTATTACTTTGTCGCCCAATCAGTTTCGCGACCAAGGGCGCATCGAGCGCTCGCCGTTCGGCTCACAGGCTCAATGTCGCACGCAGGCGGGCGTCGAGCGACTCGCATTCCGTCGCGGTCAGTTCGCCGAGTTGCTCGGTGAGCCAGGGGCGGTAGGCGCGGTGGAGTTCGAGGGTGTCGGCCCAGCCGTGTTCGGTGTATGTCGCCAGGACGTGGCCGGGGTCCGCGTCGCGGAGCGGGACGACGTGCAGCCAACGGTAGGGCGAGGTGATCACCGCCGAGTCGGAGACGAGCACCACCGAGATGCGTCTCGGCAGGGGTGTTCCGTCGCTCAGGGTGGGGGAATAACGCCAGATCTGACCGCGTCTCATGCGGCGCCGCGGTTGCGGCGGGCGTGGGTTTCGGCCGCCTCGTTGAGGCTCACGTCGACATAGGCGGCGGCGCGTTCGGCCTCGTCGTCGACCGGCAGCTTGGCGAGGCTGTCGTGCACGAGCGCGGTGCGCAGTGAGGCGTTGATGACCGAGGACAGGCTGCGGTTCTGCCGGTCGGCCGCCTGTTTCGCCCATTCGGCTACCTGCGGATCCAGCGTCACGGTCACGCGCGTCGCCTTGCTCATACTCATATGCATACCAGAACGCCGCACATTCCGAAGCTTGTTCACCCGACGTGCACTAGGGTCGGACGAGTGGCCAGCAAGTCTGCGGCGTCGGCCATCGAATTGGATGTCGGCGACCGCACAGTCCGGATCTCCAACCCGGACCGGGTGTACTTCCCGGAGACCGGCGCGACCAAGCTCGACCTGGTGCAGTACTACCTCAGCGTCGGCGACGGCATCGTGCGGGCGCTGCAGGACCGGCCGTGCATGCTGCACCGGTTCCCGAAGGGGCTGGCCGGGGACAAGGTGCACCAGAAGCGGCTGCCCGCGGGCGCGCCCGAGTGGATTCCGACGGTCCGCGTCTTCTTTCCGCGCTACGGCAGGCACGCCGACGAGCTCTGCGTGCACGAGCTGGCCGACGTGATCTGGGCGGTGCAGATGTCGACGGTCGAGTTCCACCCGTGGAATTCCCGCGCCGCCGACACCGAGAGCCCCGACGAGTGGCGCATCGACCTGGATCCGATGCCGGACTGCCCGTGGTCGCGGGTGCAGCGGGTCGCGGGTGTGGTCCATGAGGTGCTCGATGATCTGGGCGCGGTCGGCTGGCCGAAGACGTCCGGCGGCAAGGGTTTACACGTCTACGTCCGGATCGCACCGCAGTGGGGTTTCAAGGAGGTACGCCGCGCGGCGCTCGCGTTCGCGCGCGAGGTCGAACGCCGCGTTCCCGACGACGTGACCACCACCTGGTGGCGTAAGGACCGCGACCCGGCGATGCTGTTCGTCGACTACAACCAGAACGCCCGCGACCACACCATCGCGGCCGCCTACTCGGTCCGCGGCGTCCCGAGCGCCACCGTCTCCACGCCGATCCGCTGGGACGAGATCCCCGATGTCGACCCGCGCGATTTCACCATCAAAACAGTCCCCGCCCGCTTCGCCGAACTAGGCGACCTGCACGCAGGCATCGATGACGCGGTCTTCCAGATCGACCAGCTGCTGGAGTGGGCCGATCGCGACAAGGTCGACGCCGACCTGGACGAGCAAAACGACCTCGACGAGGACTGACTCACGCGCTTCGATCCGGTGATGCTGAGCTCTTCCTGGCGCGAAACCAAGGCCGAGCACGCCACGCGAGGAACCTGAGGACGAGACCGAACCGCGCGGAGCTGGTGGCCGACGTGCCGCATTCCAATCGACCTCGCGGCATGCATACCAGCCGGTCAGATCACCTGCCCGGGGTCGAAAAGTCGAGCGTGCGGGCGGTGCTAACGTCGCTTCGGCGCTGTAGTCGGCGCCTTGCGACAGTTCTGGAGGAGGCCGTTATGGATCGACCGGTGGTTCCGATCGCGATTGGTCCGGCCGACCCGCCTCCGACGTTGATCGAGAAGGCCGTCGTCGACAACGGCGGCGTGGTGGCCGAGCTGGCCGAGGCGAGCGGGCTGATCTGGGTGGGCACTCCTGGCCAGTTCCCCGATGAGCTGCCTGCCGGGATCGATTGGGTGCAATTGCCCGCGGCGGGTGTCGAGGAATGGTTCGCCTCGGGTGTGATCGCCAAGCATCCCAAGGTGCTGTTCACTTCTGCCGCAGGCGCTTTCGCCGCCAGTGTCGCCGAGCACGCGCTGATGCTGCTGCTGGCTGGCGTGCGATATCTGCCCGAGCATCTGCGTGCGGGACGCTGGCGGCAACAGGATTTCATCCCGCATATCGGCTCACTGCGCGGCAAGACCGTCACCATCGTCGGCGCGGGCGGCATCGGCCGGGCGCTGATTCCCATGCTCACCCCGCTCGGCGCGCACGTGATCGCCGTCAACCGCTCCGGACGTCCGGTGACCGGCCCCGGCATCCCGGACACGATCGAGACGATCGCCACCGAAAACCTGGCCCGCGTCTGGCCGCGCACCGATCATGTCGTGATCGCGGCGCCCGCCACCGCGGCCACCCGACATCTCATCGACGCGGACGTGCTCGCCAGGCTGAAGCCGTCCTCGTGGGTGATCAACATTGCGCGCGGCAGCCTCATCGACACCGAGGCATTGGTGACGGCGCTCGCCGCGGGCACCATCGCGGGCGCCGGCCTCGACGTGACGGACCCGGAGCCGCTCCCCGACGGCCACCTCCTCTGGGTGCTGCCGAATGCCATTGTCACGCCGCATGATTCGAATCCACCACAGCTGCGCCTCGCCGCCTTCGCCGACCACGTCGGCGCCAATGTGCGACTGTTCGCCGACGGCAACGATCTGATCGCCCCCATCGACCCGAATCTCGGGTACTGACGCCCGAGCATCCCCCGACGCTCGAGCATCCCTGACGTCCGACCATCTCCTGACGCCCGACCATCTCCTGACGCCCGACCATCTCCTGACGCCCGACCATCTCCTGACGCCCGCGACACCCTCCGGTGTCGCGGGCGTTGTCGCAGGTCAACCCGGATCGCAATCAGCCTGCAATAAATGTGCCATTGACAACTGGCACATTCATCGATGATTCTGAGCGCATGACAAGGTCAACGAGGACCTCGGTCCCCGGCGTTCCCGCCAGCCCCTCGGCGCGTGCCGCCCTGGCCGCGGCCACCACCCGGCTCAGCTTGCGCCCGCTGAACAACGCGGTGCCGATGAACGCTCCGGGGGTGTGGTTCGCCCGCAAACTCGTCGCCACCTTCATGGCTATCGGTGGTCCCGTCCCGTCCGGCACCATCGTCAACCCGGTCCGCTCGGGACAGGTGCGCGGCGAATGGGTCCGCGCCGCAGGCGTCTCCTTCGGCACCCGCGCGATCTACTACCTGCACGGCAGCGCCTACGTCATCTGCTCGGCGCGCACGCACCGCGGCCTGGCCGCGCAGCTGTCCCGCAAGACCGGACTCCCGGTCTTCGTCGTCGACTACCGGCTCGCCCCCGAGCATCGCTTCCCGGCCGCGGCCGACGATATCGAGGCCGGTTACCGGTGGTTGCTCGACCAGGGCTACGCCGGGCACAACGTGGTCATCGCAGGCGACTCGGCGGGCGGACATCTGGCACTCGACCTGCTCGTCGAGAACGCCGCCCGCAAGCTGCCGCAGCCCGCGGCAGTGACGCTGTTCTCACCGCTGCTCGACCTGACGCTCGGCCTCGCCGCCGAACAGGAGCGGCGCCAACGCGATCCGCTCATCTCCGCGAAAGCGGCGAGCCGAATGCCGTTGGAGTACACCAGGGGCCTGCCCGCCGACGCGCCGCGGTTGCGGCTGAGCGTGCCCGCAGGCGTCGACCTGCCGCCGATGTTGGTGCAAGTCGGCGGCACCGAAATGCTGCGCGCCGACGCACGAGCGCTGTGCGATCTGGTGCGCGCCGCGGGCGGCAGCTGCGAGCTGGAGGTGTGGCCCGGCCAGATGCACGTCTTCCAGGCGCTGCCGATGCTGGTGCCCGAAGCCGACCATGCCCTGCGTCGCGCCGCCGACTTCCTGTGCGACGCACTGGATTACCGCCCGGCCTCGGAGAAGGTGAGCTGACAATGTTCGGACTGGAAAACGTATTGCCCTTCGGCAACCGCGCACGGCGCACGCACGGCGCCCGTGCGGTGGTCACCGGCGCGGGCAGCGGCATCGGCCGCGCCTTCGCGCTGGAGATCGCGAACCGCGGCGGACAGGTGATCTGCGCCGATATCAACGAGGAGCGGGCCGACCAGACCGTCGCCATGATCGAACGCAAGCATCCCGGCGTCGCACACGCCTTCCGCTGCGACGTCGCCCACCGCGAGGACGTGGAAAACCTTGCGCGCTTTGCGGAATCGCTGTTCGAACGCCCGGTGACCCTGGTGGTCAACAATGCCGGTGTCGGCATCGGCGGAAAGCACGTCGGCGAGGTCGGATTCGACGACTGGGAGTGGGCGCTCGGCATCAATCTGTGGGGTGTGGTGCACGGCTGCGAGGTCTTCACCCCGCAGCTGCGCGCCGCCCGCCGCGGCGGCATCATCAATGTCGCCTCCGCCGCCGGGTTCGCCGCCGCGCCATCGATGGCCGTCTACAACGTGTCCAAGGCAGGTGTGCTGTCGCTGTCGGAAACGATGGCGGCCGAGCTGAGCGGCACCGGCGTCGCGGTCACCGTGCTGTGCCCGACGTTCGTGAAAACCAATGTGGCCAAAGACGGCCGGATCACCACGGAGTCGGCGCGACTTGCCGACACCCTGATGCGCTGGACCGGCTTCTCCCCCGATCATGTCGCGCGCACCACGCTCGACGCGCACGACCGCGGCCAGCTGTACGTGCTGCCGCAACTGGACGCCCACATCGTCTGGCGACTCAAGCGGTACTTCCCCGCGCAATACACCTATGCCCTCGGACTCTTGGATCGGCTGCTGCCCCAGGACAACTCGACCGCCAACGACCGCACGTCGGTCACCGACAAGACAGGAGTCTGACATGGCCATCGCGATGGACTTCGACGACATGCTCGCCAAGATCAAGGACCGCCAGTGGGCCTTGGCCGATATCGACTGGGACGCACCGGGCGCCGAGACGATCTCGCCCGAACTGCACGCCAAGCTCAAGCCGTTCATGGCCGATCTGATGTGGATCGAGAACGTCGGCGCGCGCGGGTTCGCCGCCATGGCGAAGAAGGCGCCCACCGAGACGCTGCGCGAGATCTACCGGTACTTCCACGCCGAGGAGCAGCGGCATGCCAACGCCGAACTGGCGCTGATGCGGCGCTGGGGCATGCTCGACGGCGACGAGATCCCGCAGCCGAACGTGAACGTCAAGCTGGTGATCGACTTCCTGGACAAGTACGCCGACAGCATGTCGCTGTCGTTCCTCGGCACCGTGATCCCGATGCTCGAGGTGGCGCTGGACGGTGCCCTGATCAAGTTCATCATGGACGAGATCGAAGACCCGATCTGCCAGGAAGCGTTCAAGAAGATCAACAACGACGAATCCCGGCATCTGGCCGTCGATTTCGCGGTGATGGATCTGCTCGGGCACTCGGAGGCGCGCAAGCTTGCCATCGATCTCGTCGGCGGCTGGCTGAAGCCGTCGCTGATCATCGGCGTGCTGAGCTACGTGCCGCTGCTGAACAAGATGCGCGACAACATCGTCGAGATGGGCGTCGACGAGGAGAAGCTGTACGCCGCGCTCAAGCGCTACGCCAACGTGGGTGAGCGCAGCGAGTTCGCGCGCAGGCTGCCGATGTATCAGCTGGTGAAGATGCACGGCGGGTGGGTGATCGATCGCGGCCACCCCTATCACCTGGTGGCCGACGCACTGGTGAAGATCACCGGCCGGGTGCCGAAGGCGCTGCTGCGCAGGGACCCGACCTGGGTCAAAGAAGTGACCTACGAGCCGGCGGCGTGACGCGGATGACCAAGACCGACACGACACTCGACGTCGCCGTCATCGGCGGCGGGTTCGCGGGCATCGGCACCGCGATCCGCCTGCGCCAGCAGGGCATCGACGATTTCGCCATCTTCGAACGCGGCGACGCGATCGGCGGCACCTGGCGCGACAACACCTATCCCGGTGCGGCGTGCGACATTCCGTCGCGGCTGTACTCCTACAGTTTCGCCCCGAACCCGGGCTGGTCGCACACCTACTCCGGTAGCGACGAAATCCTGGGCTATATCGAGACGATGGCGGCGGAGTTCGGCCTCGGACCGCATTTCCGGTTCGGCCACAATGTCACCGGGATCGTCTTCGACGAGCCGACCGGGCGCTGGGCGATCTCGATCGAGGGCCGTGCCGACACGGTGCACGCACGCACGGTGGTGCTGGCCTCCGGACCTCTTGCCAATGCCAGCTTTCCGAACATTCGCGGGATCGAGGAGTACACGGGGCACAAGATCCACAGTGCCCGTTGGGATCACGACTACGACTTCACCGGCAAGAAGGTCGCGGTCGTCGGCACCGGCGCCAGCGCGGTGCAGATCATCCCCGAACTGGTCGACAAAGCGGCCTCGGTCAAGGTCTTCCAGCGCACACCGGGTTGGGTACTGCCGAGGGTGAACCGGCGCACCAACGCGGTGACCAAGGAGATCTACCGCCGGGTGCCCGCCGCCGAACAACTTGCGCGGCAGGCCTGGTTCTACGGGCACGAGTCGGTTGCCCTCGGCGTCGTGTGGAACACGCCGCTGACCAGAGTGGTCGAGCTGGTCGGCCGCGCCCAATTGCGCAGGCAGGTCAAGGATCCCTGGCTGCGGCGGCAGCTGACGCCCGACTTCAGGGCAGGCTGCAAGCGACTGCTGATGACCGACGACTACTACCCCGCGCTGCAGCGGGACAACTGCAAGTTGATCACCTGGCCCATCGCCAAGCTCTCCGAGCACGGCATCCGCACCGCGGAAGGCATTGAGCACCAAGCCGATTGCATTGTCTTCGCCACCGGCTTCGACGTGTCCAAGACGGGCACCCCGATTCCGGTCGTCGGCAGGGACGGGCGAGTGCTCGCCGACGAGTGGTCGCGCGGCGCATATGCGTTCAAAAGCATTGCGGTGTCGGGCTACCCGAACATGTTCCTCACGTTCGGGCCGAACTCGGGACCGGGCCACAACTCGGCGCTGGTGTACATGGAAGCGCAGATCGACTACCTGGTCAGCGCGATCGGCACCATCCTGAAGCAGGACCTGCGGATGCTCGACGTGCGCCAGGATCGGCAGGAACGCTACAACGCGGGCATGCAGCGCAGGCTCACCAGCACCACCTGGAATTCGGGCTGCCGCAGTTGGTACCTCACCGAGGACGGGTTCAACGCGACGATGTATCCGGGGTTCGCGACGCAGTACGTGAACCAGTTGCGGACCGTCGACCTGGCCGACTACACGGTGGTGGCGTCGGGACCGAGCGTGCGGAGGCGCCGGATCGCGGCGGTTTCCTAGATGACGGGTGCCGACGGTCATGGTTATAGAATCGGTCGTTCACACGACCGTGCTGTTCGGCCGTCGGCAACCCGGCGCCGCGGTGAGCGAGGAGGCGGAATCGATGGAATACCGGATCGATGACCTCGCGCGCGCGGCGGGCACCACCACCCGCAATGTGCGGGCGTATCAGGAACGTGGACTGCTGCCCCCGCCCGTCGGCAAGGACGGCCGGGCCAGCATCTACGACAATTCCCACCTCGAGCGATTGCGGCTGATCGACGCGCTGCTGCAGCGCGGGTTCACCACCGCACACATCGGCGACTTCATCACCAGCTGGGAAACCGGCAAGGACCTCAGCGAGGTGCTCGGCCTCCAGCATGCGGTGACGGCGTCGTGGGCCAAGGACGAAACCTTCGAGGTGCCGCGCGAGCTGATCGGGACCATCCTCGGCGCCGAGGCCGACGAGCTGGTCGACCGGCTGCGCGAGATGAAACTGGTCCGGCTCGAGGGCGACACGGTGGTGTTCACCGACACCCAGCTGCTCACCTCGTTCGCCGAGCTGCACGAGTACGGCATCGAGCTGCGCATGCTCATCGAGATCTACGCCAAGGTGGCCGACCGGATCGATGACATCGCCCACATCATGATCACCGCAGCCAAGCAGCACATCATCGACGAGCACGGCGCAGGCTGGCTGCCCGACACCAGCAGCGAAATCGCGGAAACCACAACGATGTTGAGCAAGATGCGCGAGCTCGCCGTCGCCTCGGTGCACTCAACGCTCGCCCGCTCCCTCGACGTCACGCTGCGCCGCGAACTCGGCGACTACCTCGCCACGGCCGCCGAGCGCGAACGCGCGCGCCCAGACACGTCCGCCTAGCATCCGCCCTACGGGTTTCGGGAGCATCAAGATCACAGACCCGGATTCGCACTCTTTCTGTGAATCCGCACTGGTTCTGGGCTGCCGGAAC
>NZ_BDAY01000144.1 GCF_001612685.1 Nocardia altamirensis NBRC 108246 | reverse complement strand
GAGCGCCCTGGGCCTGCGCCTCGGCGTAGAGCGCGGCGCGGACATCTGGCCAGGGCGCGTGTCGGCCGGCCGCAAGGGCGGCGGTGAGGAGTTCGCCGGTGAGCTCGCAGGCGCGGTCTTTCCAAGCAATCCACGATCCCGGCCGCCCCGACAGCTGCTGGGCGGCCATGGCGGCACCGTCGCCGAAGTGGTCGTCGCCTGTCAGCCACGGCATCAGGTGCTTGCCGCACACGACGATCCGGCCCAGCTCGGCTCCGGTGTCGCCGAGGACTGCCACCACGAAGCGGTGCGGATTATCGAGTTTGCATTTACCGACGAACGGCGTGGACACCGGACAGATATCGTCGTGTTGTTCGTCGACGGCGAGGATGCGCAGTTGGGTGGGATCGATGGTGTCGAGCCCGTCGTGGGTCGCGCACCATAGGGCTGCGTAGAACCTGTAGTCCTGGGCCGCGCGGTTCGGATTCTCTGGAAGCCAGCCGCTGCGGCCGTGTTCCCAGCCCCAGCGGTACTGGGTCAGCAGGCCGCTACGCCCGAAGCGGCGCACCAGCCGCACGCCGGGTTCGAGATCTTCGATCTTGGGCGTCGTGGTCCAGGCCACAGGTTCGGCCAAGCGGTGCTCGTGGCGGGCCCATCGGGCAACAGCGAGTGCGCGCGAGGCGCTGTCGCGGCGGATCCAGGCCAGCGCGGTGTCGAGGTCGATCTCGACGGCGCCGATCCAGCGATGCTCGATGGTGTCGCTCTGATGTTTGCGCCCGACCAGCCATCTGCCGGGGTCGAACCGCGATTCGGTCAGCCGGTGGCTGGCGGCGGCGTCGATGATCAGGAAGTCGTTCGCCGCGAATGCGTTCGGGCCGGTGTAGGCGATGACGGATTCGGTGGCCAGCAGCGGGGCAGGGAAGCAGTCCGCGACCTGGGCTGGCGACACGCGTGGACTGTCTGCATGGGGACTTGTCATTCGGGGTCGCCCTCGTCCTCGTTCTCGGCGTTCATGTGCTGGTAGGCGTCGTCGGCGAGTTCAAGTGATGTCTCGCTCAAGTCGTTGATGCCGCCGGAGACCGCTTCGGCGGCTGTTCTCACGAGGCAATCGATGTCTCGGGCGTCGTAGTTCGCGCTGATTCCGAACAGCTGGACCCATCGGGTGCCGGGGTCGTGGGTGTCGGGTGTGTTGCCGGTGAGGTGGGTGATCAGGCCGTGGAGCAGGGTGTAGGTGGTGTGGTCGAGCGGGCGCCGTGTTTGGCACTGCTGTACCAGTGCGTGGTAGAGCTCGCGGTCCTCGCTGGTGTACGTCGGCGCGGGCGGGGTGGGCTGGTCGGGGTCGATCAGGGCGCTGATCAGCGGGGTGATCCGGTCGAGGTAGTTGAAGTCGCGGGCGCTGGCGCCGTCGGAGTCCTCGATGGTGAACGGTTCGGCCTGGTATTCGACCGCGATGTCGCGCAGTGCACCCAGCACGGCGGTGACCGGCTCGGTGCACGGCATCGGGTCGGCGGCCGGTGCTTGCCCGTTGTAGGGGTCGTCGTCGTTGAGGAGTTTGGCGTTGTCGGCGTCGGTGAGCAGGCTGGCGGCGTTTTCGGTGATCGCCTCGCGCACGGTGCTGTAGCCGTCGCGGATCACGGGGACCAGGCGCTCGAGGTGGGTTCGGGTGAGGGTGTATCCGGCTGCGTGGGTGAGCCATTCGTAGGGGATGAGGATGTCTCGGCCGTGGAGGTGAATCGTGGACTGGGCTTTGGCGCTGGTGGTGGTCATGATGATTCGGTCCTTTCAGTCGGTGTAGATGTGGTTGTCGGACTCGGGCGAGTGGCCGAGGTTCGACTGGCCCAGCCGATGCCAGAGCAGGGAGCGGGTGCGCGGCGCACCCGACGGCCCGCGGTAGCCGAGGGTGGGTATGCGCTCGTGTCGGTGGCGTTGCAATGTCGCGGTGCGCCAAAGCATCTCGAAGCCGGGGCGTTTGCGGTCCTCGACGCCGGCGGGACCTGCGACGTAGAAGTGCTCGGCGTGCCCGTCGATGGTGTAGGTGCCGTCGCGGACGATGCGGCGGGTGATGGCGTCCTCGCCGAGTTCGGTGGTGCCGGGCAGCTGTTCGAGGTGGGCGAGCATGTCGGTGCGGGTGCCGTGGGCGATGGCGCGTACGGCACGCCAGCGCACACCCTTCTTGGCCGGGTCGGCGGCGGGTTTGGTCAGGCGCCGCAGTTCGTAGACGGCGTGCTCGCTGGTGTGCAGCGCGGCCCGGAATTGGTCGAGGACCTCGGTCAGCTCGGCCTCGACGATGTAGTCGATCGCGCGGCGGCCGCCGATGAGCCCCTGTTTGGGGTTCAGGCACAGCGCGATGTGCTCGATCCACAGCATCCGCGCACCCGCGGCGGGGTGCTCCCGGAACTTCGCGAAGGTGGCGGCGCGCCCGGCGGCGGTGGCCAGGCTATAGGGGCAGAAGACACATGCTGACTTGATCCATTGCCGCCCAGTGGTTTTCAACAGATATTCTTCGGCCGCGGCGCGGTCCCATTCCCAGTCGATGAGCGGGTATTCGCCGGTGCGCAGGGTGGTGTTGTAGCGGGTGTCCTTGATCGCGCGTGCGAGTTCGGTGGCTTCGTAGCCGATCAGCTGCCGGAAGGGCTGGCCTCGGGTGATGGCGGCTAGGACGGGGTCGATGACCTGTCCTTTTGCGTGCACGCTGCACAGACGCGATCCGCCGGTCTGGGGGATGGTGCCCGCGGTGATCATCTCGTCGGAGAGCCGGTAGTGACCGGAGAAATGCAGCATCTGCGGTGTGCGAGAGTCGTCGAGGACACGGACACCGAGCCCGGCTTTGGTGGTCTTGCGCTGAGAGCGTGCGAGCTGGATGTATCGAATTCCGTTGGCGCGCAATACCGGAAGCACGCAATCAGAGGCGTCCAGGCCGGTCTGGGTCCATTCGTCACCGACCATGGCGGTAACGACACACAATTCCTCGAGCGCCCAATCCCGGACCTCGGGGTGCTCGATCAGATAGAGCAAGGCTGCCGAGGAATCTGCGCCGAGTCCCCAATTGAGGATGATCTTCGGCGGCGGCTCGTCGGCGAGCTGCGCGAGAAGGCCTGCGGCAATGGGTGTTTCGGTCACCGGGTCACCGCCGTCGATTTCCCGCTGTCGGTGTCGATGGCGTAGTTGTAGGGGTCCTGGCCCCGCGCGAGGTCGGAGGCGGTGATGTGATCCTCGGTGCCGGGCTCGCCGATCCAGCTGGCCGGGCTGCCGGGGCAGGCGGGCGCGCCGGGGCCGCCGCGCAGCCAGCCCAGCAGGTTTCCGGTGAGTTCGTAGAGCTGGCCGAACTCGTCGACGACCGCAAACTCGGTGTGCCCGTCGAATTGCTTGTCGGAGTGGTAGTCCCACACGCACACGATCCGGAAGCCGGTCGCGTCGTGGACCCGGTCCATGATCGAGGCGACGTGTGCGGCGGTGAAATCGGCGGGCAGCGCGCCGCGCAGATCGGCGGGCAGTTGCACCGGTGTGGCGGCGGCGGTGGTCGTGAACAGCCATCGGGCAACGGAACTGAGGTTGTTGAGGATGTGCGCCTGGCGACCGTCTTTGTCTTGAAGGCGGTAGTCGGCACGTTCGTCGTCGAAGTTGTAGGCCAGGATCTCGCGCAGGGCACGCACGGTTGCGGGGTCGAGCCCACCGGGTGCGGGCTGGCGGTGCAGCCAGGGCAGGAACTCGACGGCGTGGGCCTGATCGACGGTGATCGTGAGCGCGAGGGTGTCGTCATCGAGTTCGGGGGTGATCCCCGCGGGCAGCTCGGCGAGGCCGGCCGAGCTGAGCCACGCGTCGAGCTGGCGCAGCAGGGTTCCCGCCGCCGGGGCCGGGGCAGCGAGGGTGGTGATAAGGGTGAGGGCGTTGTCGTCGGGGCTGGTGGCGATCGTGCAGCCGGTGCGGCGCAGGCGCTCGGTGAGCTGGTCGAACTCGGGTACGGCCG
The DNA here is from genome assembly GCF_001612685.1 of Nocardia altamirensis NBRC 108246. Taxonomy (GTDB): domain Bacteria; phylum Actinomycetota; class Actinomycetes; order Mycobacteriales; family Mycobacteriaceae; genus Nocardia; species Nocardia altamirensis. The sequence continues at coordinate 5,241 of NZ_BDAY01000144.1, read as the reverse complement.
CGGTGTAGGCGGCGATGTTGGCGTTCACCGTCGCGATGCGATCGACGTGGGTCCGGATGAGTTCACGAGCGCGATCGCGCAGTGCCCGGCTGCGGATGTCGCCCAGGCGGTGCACGGTGAGCTCGCTCGGGCTGGGTTCGGATCGTCCGGCAGCGAATCCGACCTGGCGCTCGGCGCCGAGATCGTCGAGCAGGGTCAGGACGTCGAGGTTGATGTCGATGTTGGCGGCTGGTTTGATGTGGATGCTCCACCCGGCGGGTAGCTTCGTTGCGACCATCGGGCACCTCCTTGGGGTCAAAAATGTTGTCGGATAGGGAAGTTGAAGCGCGGATCGGACCGTCCTCAGGTGCTGGTGTCGTGCGGGCTCACTGCGCCCCGTCTGCGGTCGGCTCGGCGCTGTCCGGGGCAGGGGCCACGGTGAGGTGGATTTGAGGTCCGTGGCGTTGGCCGATGGTGATCACGTTCGGCCCGAGGGAACGGACTTCGATCGGTGGCCAGCCCTGATCGCACAGGCCGGGCAACTTGTCGCAGAGCAGCCGCATGATCCGGGCGACGTCGAGCTCCGGTCCGCCGGGGTAGGGCAACCGACTGAGGGAGACCGCTTTCCAGGTGAGCCGGTGAACCTTGCCCTGCGAGATATTGAGTCGGCGGGCAATCTTGCAGGGCCGCTCACCGCAGATGCGCCCGGCCACGACGCCGTCGAGGAGCTCGTCTTCGGTCTTGGCGACCGAGACCGCGGCGGGTTCGAATGTGTGCGGTGGGTGGGAGTCGCTGTGGCCGTAGAGCTTGAGCAGCAGGGCGCGGGCAGCGGGTGAGGCGTCGGCGAGGTTCTGCTCGCGGGTCGTGCGTTGTTCGTCTGCGTCCTCGGCGGTGCCGCGGCCGGGGTCGATGTGATACTCGGCGACCTCGGTGCACGGCTGGCCATAAGCGAACAGATAGGTGTCGGTGCCGCCGTCGGAGTCTCGATGAATGATCAGTTCGAGAGGCGACGGTGTGTGTAGCGGTGTAGCTGTCATCTGGATCTCCAATCGGGGGAAGGTGTTCCGCGCCCACTGGCGTGGGCGTGAGGTCAAAATGGCTAGGCCGCAGGCGTTCCCGGTATCGCGCCGATCCGCTCGGCATTGCCCATGAACCAGTCGGGCGCTCGTCCGTAACTGCCCTCGGGGTGGGCGCCGACGAAAATCCAGCCCTGGTATGCGTGGGAAACCTTCACCGCGATCCAGCCCTCAGGTGTGCGCCGGATCTCTCCGATCGCCCCTCGAGGTGCCGGGCCGAGACCTCGGGGTCCACCAGCTCGCTCGCATGCCGCGCATCGGTCTTCCTGGGCGGCGTTGAGCTTGACGTCGTCTCTCTTGGCGCGTTGTTCGAGTCCGGGTCCATGGCAGGCGAGAATCAGGTGGGTGTCGGTGACTTCGCGAACGAGGTGTTGTGCTCCCCACCCGGTGGGAATCCACTCGCCGGGCTTCACCGCATCCCAAGTGATCGGGCGGGGCTGGGTGGCGGTCATCTGGTACTCCTGAGTCGATGGTCAAATTTGGTGTCATTGGGGTGCAGGATGTTTCGTGCGTTGCGAGCGTCAGAGGATCTCGAATCGGTCGCCGGTGCGGCGCAGCCGCAGGGGTCGGCTGGTTCCGGGCTTGCGGAGTTCGCGCGCGCTGGCGTTGATGACGGAGAACAACCCGGAGTGCACGTTCTGAACGGCGGTGTAGATGCCGCCGCGCGGGCCGATGAGGGTGGCGGTGAAGGTGCCCATCTGCACGCGGTAGGTGGTGGTGCCGATGGTGAGGGTTTCGGGCGGCTTCGTCACTGAGAGTCTCCGTCGTCAAAAGGCTTGCCGGATAGAGGTGTTCGTGCTGTGCGCTCGGGTCGTGGCAGTTGGGGTCACGTCCCTGTCGATGGCGGGGCTCGATGTGGTGGCCGGGCAGTGGTCGTGCGGTTCGAGGCAGGCGTGGATGCCGAGGGCGGTGATACCGCCGGGCACGCTGGCACAGATCGCGAATGCTCGTGCCAGAGCGGCCAGGGCCGGGCCGCCGAGCTTGCGACCGGCCAGAAGGGCGTCGCTGTGGCTGGAGATCAGGTCGGTGGCCTCGGCGCGGGCGTGGGCGATCGCGGTGTCGGACCATGATCGGATCTCGCTGATAGCCAGGGGGACGCTGAAGGACAGCCAGAGGGCCACGTGTTCGGCGAGCACGGATATCTCGGCGTGAGTGCTTGTCGCGGTGTCGGCTCGGACGACGCGACCGAAGGGGCTGTAGGAGCTGGCCATCATGCCGCCTCTTTGGGGTCGGTCTGGCTGAGCAGTCGCTGTTCGAGTTCGGTTTCGCCGAGGGCGCGGTACAGGTAGGGGATCGACTCGCTGAACCCGCTGTTGTTCATTTCGCTGGCGTCGTTGCAGTGGATGTCGATCACGTCCTCGTCGAGGATTTCGGGGTCGAGGTCGAGTGATTCGGCGAGGTCGATAAGCCGGGCGATCGCGATGTCGTCCGCGTGAGCGGTGGCGACCAGTCGGCGAATGCGTTGCTGCACAGTCGTTGCGCTGGAGTCGCCCCCGGCGGTACGCGAGTCACCGCCGGTGGCTCGTTCGACGTGCTCGAACAGGTCCAGGTCGAGGGGATCGATGGGGAAGCTCAGCGGGCCGAGGTCGGTGGCCAAGCAGAGCATCGGTCGCTGTGGCGGGTCGGTGGGTGAGAGGACGGCGGGTAGGTAGAGAGCCAGCAGCGCCAGTAGGTGGGCGTGGTCGCGGTGGCGTGCGCGGGTCGCGGGGCGGCTGCCCTCGAGCTCGTCTCCGGTCATCGGCCAGCCTCCTGTCGGCTGCCGAGGGTGGCGCTCTGGGTGGAGCGGGGGATGTGGGCGTAGTCGAGTTCGCGCAGGAATCGGGAAGGGTTGGATGTGTTGCGGGACAGCAGTTCCCATGTCGGGCCGAGTGGATAGTGTTCGGCGGGTTCGAGGAATCCGGCGTGCCGGTGGACGACCGCGCGCACGGTGATCGGCTTGGGTGTCGGCTGCTCGGCGATGGCGAGCACGGTGTCACCGGGCCGGAGGCAATCCGGAGCGACTACGACGGTGTCGCGAGTGAGCGCGGGGTCGGTGGAGGGGGTTGACGTCCATGACGACGGCGGTAGCCAGCCGGGGTAGGCCGGTTCGCTGATGACGGTGGGTTCGCTGGCGGGCAGATCCCAGCCGGAGCGTTCGCAGCTCAGCCAGACGCCATCGACGCGCACGAGATCGCCGACGGCGAACAGGCGCAGTTTCCTGCGCTGGTAGGCGAGCGCGAGTGCTTGATCACCGAGTTGGGGCTGTTCGTTTGCCAGGTCGAAGACGCGCTGGGCCACGTCGCCCGGATCGACGAATTCGGTGTCGAGCGACAGTCGGGCGGTGAACACTTCGGTGATCTGGTGGTCGGCGCTGTAGCGGCGGGTGGTCAGCGGCACCGGCGCGCCGTAGGCGTCGAAGGTGACGTTGTGGAAGACCTCGACGAGCGAGCATCCGATCGCGGTGGGCAGGGCGTTGTCGGTCATCGGATGCCTCCGCGGATTTCCACTTTGTCGCCTGCGTGCACGGTGGCGGGGAAGACCCAGCCGTCGAAGCGGACGTAGTGCACGTGAAGAAATCCGATGCCGGACAACGACATTGCCGACTGTCCGCGGTTGCCGGGGAGGGTGTAGCGGATGCGGAGCTGTCCGTCGTAGGTTTCGAGGTCTTGGACTTGGACGCCCGCGACGACGATCCCGTTGGTGCCGATGAAGGTGATGTGGTGGCCGATGAGGTCGGCGGGGGAGTCGATGTCGTGTCCGTTCTTGTTCATGTTCGGCAGGGCGGATTCGCCAGCGGCGGTGGGGATGTCGGTCGCGGGGGTGTGCTGCATGGCGGTGCTCCGTTCGTGGGGTTGGTCATTGGTGTTCATGCGGCGGCGAGGAGGTGGTTGGCGGCGGCTTGCAGGGTTCCGGCGCGCCGGGCGAGGCGGTGGAGGGCGAGAACTTCGCGCAGGACGGGGAGTTCGTGGGCGGTGCCGTCGTCGTGGAGGGTGTCGCCGCAGTGGATGAGGACGTTGGTTCCGCGGTTGTTGGCAAGGCCCCAGGTGATGGCGTTGGCGGCGCTGCATGCGGCGGCGAGTGGGTTGATGTCGGTGCAGTACCAGCGGTAGTCGGCGGGATTGCCGCCGAGCCGGCGAATCTGTTGGGCGGCCGTGCGCAGGAGACCGCCGGTGCCCCCGCAGGGATCGGCGATGCTCGCGCCGTTGGGCGGCAACAAGTCGCGGGAGGGGTAGGCCGCTGCGGCGGCAACCCACTGGTAGAGCATGTGGCCGATCAGGTCGGCCGTGCAGGGTGGGGTGTAGTACTCGCCGCGCTTCTGTTTGTCGCCGGGGGCGCGCATGTAGGTGAGCACGGTGCCCAAGAGATCGGCAGTGTCGCGGCGGGCGGGGTCTTCGGAGCCGGTGAGGTGAAGGATTCCGGCGCGCAGTGCGGTGGCGATGACGGCTCGGATCGCACGGGCGGTCTCGGGAGCCATCTCTTCGTCGTGCAGCCACGCGCGCAGCGGCGCAGCCGCCTGGGTGAGGTAAGGCTGCTCGATCCAGCGCATCGCCCAGACGAGGTGCAATCTGTCGTGGAGCAGCTCGTCGTCGCCTTGCTCCCACAGGTCGGCGACCGCGTGACCGTCGGTGTGAGGGTGGCGGATCAGTGACGCAACGGCGACGGCGCCGAGGAGGATGTCGAGGCGCTGGGAGATGTGTTGTGCGCGGGTGCGCCAAACCTCAGAGACGAGCTCGGTGATACGCAAGCACCGGCCGTGCGCACCGCCGGTGCCGATAGCAGAGAGGTTGCTGTCGGTCATTCCTCAACAATACACCTAACTAGGTGTAAGGTGAGTGAGAATCCTGAGTTGATTATAACGATTGCATATCGCGCAGCGGTTTGCAAATGTCTCGGCCGGGAGTTCCGACCTTTGTACTCTGTTTCTGAATTCATTTGCGCAACAGCATCTTTAACGCTGTCGTGCGTGTATTCTATTGACTGTGAATACATCTAGATTGCGGCTACTGCTACCCGCGCAGCGGGAAGCACGGCAGAGTGATCGCCGTACACTTCGTGATCAGGTTGAACACCGTAAGATGCTGTGTAGCAGCAACTTACGTGTACACAGAGTCGGGTTGCAGTGCGGGGGAGCGTGCGGCGTAGCCGTACGGCTTAGGGAAGATCGTAAGATATTAATTCTGTTGCGTAGCAACAGAATTGAATTGAT
>NZ_BDAY01000143.1 GCF_001612685.1 Nocardia altamirensis NBRC 108246 | reverse complement strand
CGGTGCTTCGTCTTTCGCGGCCGTGCCAGTCGCACACGACCACGCTGCTCGAGCTGCCGATGGCCACGTCGACGCCGCGCCCGGTGAGCGCAGCCACGCTGGCGGCGCCGATGGCGATGGTGGCGGGGCTGCGGACATCGACGGCAAGCGGGCCGAGGCACAACGGGATTCGGCCTGGTGTCAGCCCGAGCGCGGTGGCCAGGGCAAAGGCGTCGAAGGTCGCCATCTCACCGACCCACACCCGGTGGTATCCGAGCTTTTCCGCGGTTTCGGCGACGACAAGTGCGTCCATCGGGTCGCGGTCCTGCCAGTACGGCAGGCTCACGCTCAGCGATGGACGGTCGCTGCTGTTCACCCGACCGGGTCTGCGGCCGCGCGCATCCGCTCCCCGCTCACCCAGGTGGCGTGGAATCCGAGCGGTACCCGTACCGGAAGGCCGAGGCGGCAGACCGGACCTGCGGCGAGGTCGGCGGCATCGTAGATCCACACCTCCGACAGTTGGGTGTGGCTGTTGAACGCGAACATCGTCAGCCAGGCGTCGTCCTCGCTCGTACCGCCAGGGCGCGGCACCACGGTGAGTTCACTGCCGAAGAATCCGTCGCCGAACGGCTGGGTCTGCTTGGCTCCGGTCTGCACGTCGTACTTCATCACCGCGTCGAAAAGCATTGTCTGGTCTACCGATAACCGCATCTGATACGACCAGCGACCGCGTTGCCCGGTGCGACCCTGGTCGATCGCCGGGAACTCGGTGTTGACGTCGTCCATCGGCTCTTCGGTGGTCGCGCCGGTGCGCAGGTTGAAGCGGTAGCGGTGCAGTTTCGCCTCGGGGCGGAGGTAGGCGAGCAGTTGAGCGAGCGGGTTCGCACGATCGGACACGGGGCTCGGCTTGGACACCCGGCAGACCACCATGACGATCTCGTCGCCTTCTTCCCAGGCGTTGACCGTGTGATAGATGTAGCCGGGCGCGGCCTCGAACCAGCGCACCGCGCTGCCGTCGCCGCGCCGGGGCAGCACGCCGAAACGGCTCGGCAGGTTTCGGTCGAAGAACAGCTTGAATCGGCCGGCCGCGGCCGCCCTCGGATCGTTGTACAGCGGCAAATCCATGAGGATCGAATAGTTTTCGGTGATCGCCATGTCGTGCGGCAGTCGCGGGCCGGGAAGTTCGATGCCGGTGTAGTGGGTGACGACGCCGGACGGGTCGGCCATGCCGTAGCGCAGGTACGGCGCGTTGATCCCGTAGTCGAAGAAGATGAATTCCTCAGTGGTTTCATCGACTTTCGCGTGCGCGGAAACCTCGCCGGGCAAGGTGGCGCTGAAGTCGTCTACGCCGCGGGTCTCCAGGCTGATCGGATCGAGCGCGTACGGCTTGCCCGCGCGGTACCACAGCGACAGCAGGTTGCCGTGATGGAAGACGACATCGGTGTTGGCGGAGTTGCGTTCTCGGCGGTCGCCTGCCGGGTTGTCGTCCCACGGCTCGATCACGCCGCGCCACAACGCCGTTCCCGCCGCGCGCTCGGCCTCGAACTCGGCGGTGCGGATGTAGCGGTTGCGGTAGGTGGCCTTGCCGTTTTCGAAATGCACCGCGTGCAGCATGCCGTCGCCGTCGAACCAGTGGTAGCGCCCGATCGGCGCGAACTGCGGGTTGGGTCCGTTGCGGACATAGACGCCGTCGAGGTCGGCGGGCAGTTCGCCGTGCAGGACGGCGAGGTCGGTCGCGGTGATCTCCTCGGCGGTTGGTGCGTACGGACCGTCGAGATACGGATTCGTCAGCGCCGCCGCAGCCGGTGCGATGAGTTCTTCCTTGAGCGTCATGAGCAACCCCTCACTACAGTTAATGAAGTGATACGCGTCTCAGTGAGAGGTGTCAAGAGTTCCTGGTCGGCGGCTCAGGCGAGGCGGTCGAGCACGGCGGATGACACCGGTTCGAACCGGACGTCGACACGGTCGAGCCCGGCATCGCAGCCGCGGCATCGCAGTGCGGGCGCCAGCACCGCGCCGCACTTGCGGTGCCGGATGCGCAGGCCGGATTCGGGCGCGTCCGGATGCGCCAATTCCGACCAGGCCAGCAGGAACGCGAACACCGCGAACAGTGCGCGCCCACGCGGGGTCAGCCGATATTCACGGCCGTTGCCGTCACCGGATCTCCGCAGGATCTCGGCGTCGCACAGCCGAGAAAGCCGCTCGGTCAACGTCGTCGGCGACATGTTCATGGCCGCACGGAACGCACTGAAGCGCCGCACGCCCGCCAGCGCGAGGCCGGTCACCGTCGCACTCCAGCGGTCGCCGATGGCCTCCATGATCTCGTCGAACTGCCTCCCGGCCGACGTGGACTCCGTCGCCCTGGCCCGGCGTCTGCCGCTGGAAGTGAAGCGCCACAACGCATCATCGCCGAGTGTGACCTCGGTGTCGCGCGGCGTCACGGTGCGGCCGCAGCCGCGGCACATCAACACCGGAGGACCTCGGTGCCCGCACGCGTCGTGCACCAGATCAGGATGCAGCGCGCCCGCGGCAGTCCACTCACGCTGCCAACCCCAGATCGACACCAGGATTTCCCAGGTCGCCAGCCCCAGATCGGTGAGCAGATAGTCGAATCGATCCGGCGACCCCGGTTGCGGAGTCCGAACGAAAACCCCCGCATCGACCAGCGCGGTGAGCCGCGCTGTCAACACCGCAGGCGGTGCACCGGTGCGCTCGATCCACTGATTGAACCTGCGCGTGTGGTTGACGAACGCATGCCGCAAGATCGTCAACGTCAGCCGGTCGCCGAGCAGGTCGAAGGTAGCGCCGACAGGATGCACGGCAGGCTGCCCGGCCAACCCAGCATCGATCGGCTCAACCGTCACCCGCCTCACCTCCACCCTCGCCAGACCTAACTTCACTAACTGTAGTCGATCTGATCGACACCACGCGCAACTCACCCGCGCATCGACCCGACGGCGTCCCCAGCTTCCGCCTCCCTACGAATCCGCGCCGCTTCTCGAGTTGGTCAACTGATCACAGGGCACTGATGGCGGCATCGCCCGAGAATCCACCGCCACCAGTGCCCCCTCAGCGAGACGCGCTCGCACGAGTGGGACATAGCGGAGGCGACACGCCGCAAACGGCTCCACCATGTCCCACCCGGGGAGCCCTCCCCGACGAATGGGCCATGGTTGCACCGACTTTGGACCCGACCGCCGCACCTTCGGAGGCCGCTAGCTCACCCGCCCTGCCTTCGCACGCCGTCAGCCCACCTGCCCGCGCTTCGCACGCGTGTTCCAAACCCTGCCCAGCGCACGAAGACTGCCCCGCAGTTACCAAGATGCCGACCCCCGAACGCGCAGAAGCGCATCTCTCTATCTAACCCCATGAATCCACCCCAGGTCAATAGCATTGCGACTATCAGATGTAGCAACTATGCTACGTAGTACAACGACCTCAACGGGGAGGCCTACATGGCGATATCGCTTGTTGTATTCATCTGCGCCGGAGCGGCGCTCGGCTGGGGGAATTCTCGATTCACACGGAGAGCCGTCGCCAGGATCACGGAGTCGGGCGCAAGCGCTGGACGAGTAGCGGGCCTCTCGCTCGCGAGACTCTTTGTCCTGACCGCCATTTCGGTGACCGTCGCCTACCTGGTCCGACCGGCCGGCGTCGGAATCATCTTCGGACTGGCGCTATTCCACGCCGCCACACTGCTCCGTTACGCGCGACCAATAGTGCGAGGACAGACATGACGACAATCAAGGTCGGTGAGCACGAAACCGTGCGATGGCTCGGCCTGGAGTTCAACGTCGACACGATCCTGTCGACAACAGTCGCCGCGGCGATCGTGCTCGGGATGGCGTTCTACCTGCGGGCAACGGTGACTTCCGGTGTGCCCAACGGGGTTCAGCTCTTCTTCGAGACCGTAACGGTCCAGCTGCGGGTCCAGGTGGAAAACGCGATCGGAATGCGGATCGCACCGTTCGTGCTACCGCTCACGGTCACCCTGTTCACCTTCATCCTGCTGTCCAATTGGCTGGCCGTGCTGCCACTGCGATACGGCGACGGCGAACTGATCCACCCACCAGCCGCCGACGTCAACTTCGTCTACGCGCTCGCGGCATTCGTCTTCGTCAGCTATCAGGTCGCCGGCGCCGTCCGGCGCGGACCGCTCACCCACGTGAAGATGCTACTGAAGGGCCACACCGGTTGGGGCCCAATGATATTCGTCAACATCGTCGAAGAGATCGCCAAACCGCTGTCGCTGTCGCTTCGACTGTTCGGGAACATGTTCGCCGGCGGCGTGATGCTCTCGGTGATCACCCTCCTGCCCGCCTGGATCAGCTGGGGACCCAACGCGATCTGGAAGTTCCTCGACCTGTTCGTCGGACTCATCCAGGCGTTCATCTTCGCGCTGCTCACCATCCTCTACTTCGCCCAGTCGATGACGCGCGAAGACGAGAACCACTGACCAACCGCCGAAAAACATTCCTGTTCAAAGAAGAAGGGAAGTACCGAAATGTCGGACATCACCAACACAGGCATCATCCAGGCGGCGGCACTGCTCGGCGGCGGACTCATCATGCTCGGCGGCGCGATCGGCGCAGGCTTCGGCAACGGCATGGCAGGCTCGGCGCTGATCACCGGCGTTGCCCGCCAGCCTGAGGCCGAAAACCGGTTGCGCGGAAACTATCTGATGGCGGTCGGCTTGATTGATGCGGTGTATTTCATCAACCTCGCCTTCATGGCGCTGTTCGCCTTCGCGACACCAGGCAAGTAACGCCATGTCGACGAAAAACACTGCCGGAGAGAACTTTCTGCTCCCCAACGGCACGTTCTTCGCCGAATTGCTGATCTTCCTGACCGTGCTCGGTGTGATCTGGCGGTTTGTCGTCCCGCCGATCCACCGGACACTGGCGGAACGCGATGAGCGGAACGCGAAGACGGCAGCCGATCAGCAGGCGGCACAGCAGGCACGTGCGGCCGCCGAGGCGGCCTACCAGGCGGCCCTCGAGCAAGCACGGGCCACGGCCGCCGGAATCCGGAATCAGGCACACGCAGAAGGCCGTTCGATCATCGAGCAGCGTCGGCGTGCCGCGCAGGACGAATCCGAGGCACTGGTGACGCGGTCCGTAGCCGAGTTGCGTAGCGAGACCGACCGGCTGGCTGCCGACCTTCTGGCGAGCGTCGAACCACTCGCGCAGACCCTCGCTGATCGGGTGCTCGCCGAAAACATCCGCGTGGGAAAGGAATAGACGGATGTCGCACATCGTCCTGGACTGGCCGATCTTCCTCAGCCAGCTGTTCGGCTTCGCGGTCCTCGTCTACGCCCTCACCAAATGGGTGACGCCGCGAGTCGGCGCAGCAATGCGCAAGACGCAGCACAATATTCGAAAGGAGCTCGAAGAAAGCAAACGCGCGGCTACCCAGGTGGTCGCAGCCGAGGAAGCCCACGAAGCGGCGCTGGCGCAAGCCGCACTCGCGGCCACACAGTTCGCAGACGAAGCGCACACTGCCGCGGCAGGAATTCTCGAAGACGCCGCAGCAGCAGCCGAAGAGCTGGCCCTGCGCACAAAGCGACACGGCCACGAGCGCATCAGCCGCGCACGCCGCGAGGCAGTCGACGAACTACGAGCAGGACTGCATGCCGCAGTCCTGGAACGAACCGAACACACGGTGCGCCAACGCCTCACCTCCGCCCACGCCAAGTCCCAGGGCGTCGACCGCATCCTCGACGAACTGGAGGTAATGGCATGAAACGAGCCGCAGACCGATAAGCATGACCCCGCAGGCCCGGTCACCCCCGGGCCTGACGGTCACCCAAGCCGGCCACCACCCGGGCAGCCCTCATGCGGGCCGACCGCCACCCGAACTGACCGCCACCCCGAGCTGGCCATCGCGCGGCTCGCCCTCCCACCGGCTGACTGTCACCCGGTCTGGCCATCGCCCTGGGCTGGCCGCCACCCGAGCCGACCATCACCGGAGCTGGCCGCCACCCGCGCTGCCCTCACACGGGCTGACCATCAGCCGAACTGACCGCCATCCCAGGCTGACCGCCACCCGGGCTGGCGGTCACGTCGGCTGACCGCCACCCGGGCGGGCCACCACTCGGGATGACCACCAACCGGCCAGACTATCGCAGGCCTGGCCACCAACGGCATGGCCACGAATCGGTCTGTCCACCAACCGGTCTCACCACAACGCAACCTGGCTGTCACCGACTTGACCATCACCTGGCCCGATCCTCTCCCGGCTGGCCATCACCCGGGCTGATCGCCGCCCCGCTGCCCTCGCTCGGGCTGATTCCCGCCCAGCTAGCCGTCGCTCGGCCCGGCGATCACCTGGTGTGGCGGTCACCTGGCCTGCCGTCGAGTGGCCCGACCGCGCTCCTCGCCCGGCAGCCTTCACCAGGCGTGGCCGTCATCCGGCCCGGTCGGATTCGCCCGGCCGGGTCGCATCGTGAGCGCAATAGCGGTATGGGTCAAGGGATTACGACGGATTCCAGTTCTAGGTCGATCTCGAGGCGTGCGAGCATGGAACGGAATTCGGTTGCTGGGTAGCGGGCGTTTTCGGTGACCAGGCCGAGGATGGTGCCGCTGCCGGGGGTTGATAGTGGGCGGATTTGGTCGACGACGCCTTCGATGGGGTCGAACAATTGCAGGTCGGGGCGGGCGCGCTCGATGTAGTCGCGCAACCATGGCAGGTGGGTGCTGGAGAGAGTGGCTGCATCGATCCCGGGGTGGGTGTCGAGCAGTGTGTCGAAGAACTTGCCGATCACCTGCGCGGTGTGTTCGCGGCGGAACAGGAAATCACCGCTCTCCACCAACTCCACCAGGACGGACGCGTTCACCGCGTGCACCCGGCCGAGCTCGGAACCTGCCTCCTGGCGCAGGAATTCCGTCAGCTCCGCGCTTTCGACCAGCGAGCGGACCCCGAGCACCGCGACCTCGCGCGCCACCGCCAACGCTGCCTGCACCGGCGGGCGCACCCCGAAGATCGGCACCGGGCTGTGCAGGTCGTCCAGGATGGTCACCGACGGTGCGTTGGACGCCAACAGGATCGCGCTCGGCTCGTACTCGGCGAGAAAACGCACCGCACGGTCGACCACGGCCAACAGTTCTGCCCGGTTCTTCGCACCGTAGGGGAAGCTCGCGCGATCGGCCAGATACACGATGTCGCGATCGGGCAGGCTCCGATGCAGCAGTTCCACCGCCGAGTAGCTGCCGAGCCCGGCATCGAACACCGCGATCGGGCGACGTACTGAAGTCATGCCGAGGATCATGCCTGGTGCGCTCCGGCGCCGATATTCGGGCGCGCTCCCCCGCGGCGGCATTCCTTACACCGACTGTCCGAACACGGGGTGCAACTGACAGACTCGCCGAGTGACCGATTCTCGTGATGCGGACGCGAAGCGACTGTCCGCCGACTCGCTGGCGCAGGGTGATCCGACCGGGTGGTTCGAGCGACTGTATGCGGCGGCCGCCGACGGCGGCGCGGTGGTGCCATGGGACATCGCCGAACCGAACGCGCTGCTGGTCGACTGGCTCGAGCGGCACGAACGCGCCGACGGTGGGATGCGCGCGCTGGTGGTCGGGTGCGGTTTGGGCCGCGATGCCGAACACTTGGCGACACTCGGGTTCGAGACGACCGCGTTCGACGTGTCCGAAACCGCGATACAGACTGCGCGGGAACGTTTCCCGACATCCGACGTGAACTATGTGGTCGCCGATCTGCTCGCTCCGCCCGCCGCATGGGACGGCGCCTTCGACCTGGTTGTCGAGTCGATCACGGTGCAGTCGCTCCCGGTATCGGTGCGCGCCGAGGCGACCGCGCACGTCGCACGAATGGTTGCGCCTGGCGGCGACCTGCTGGTGATCGCAGGTATCCGGGCGGACGGCGAGGAGGTTGACGGTCCGCCGTGGCCGCTGACCCGCGCCGAGATCGACGCGTTCGCAAACAACGGCCTGCACTCGGTGCGGGTCGAGCAGGTAGCGCCGGCAGGCACACCCGACTCTGTGCGTTGGCGGGCAGTGTTCCAGCGCAGCTGATCGACGCGCTCGCAGACAACGGCCCGCACTCGGGCGGGTCGAGCAGGTGGCACCGGCCGGCACACCCGACTCGGAGCGCTGGCGAGCAGTGCTCCAGCGCAGCTGATCGACACGTTCACAAACAACGGCCCGCACTCGGGCAGGTCGAGCAGGTGGCACCGGCCGGCACACCGGACTCGGAGCGCTGGCGAGCAGTGCTCCAGCGCAGCTGATCGACACGTTCACAAACAACAGCCTGCACTCGAGGCGGGTCGAGCAGGTAGCACCGGCGGCCGCGCCGGACTCCATGCGCGGGCGGGCGGTGTTCCAGCGCAGCTGATCGACGCGTTCGCAGCCAACGGCCTCCGCTCAGTGCGGGTCGAGCAGGTGGCACCTGTCGGCGCACCCGACTCAGTGCGCTGGCGGGCACTGTTCCAGCGCAGCTGATCGACACGTTCGCAAACAACAGCCTGCACGGTGCCGGTCGAGCAGGTAGCACCAGCGGGCGCACCCGACTTCGTGCGCTGGCGGGCAGCGTTCCAGCGCAGCTGATCGACGCGTTCGCAGACAGCAGCCTGCACTCGGTGCGGGTCGAGCAGGTAGCGCTGGCGGGCACGCCGGACTCCATGCGCTGGCGGGCGGTGTTCCAGCGGAGCTGACGGTGGCGCTGCGCGCCTGGCATCGGCGGCGGCACGATGGTGGGTATGACCGAGAACGGCGAGTGCCGCGTCGGCACGGATCTGGTCTGGTACGCAGCCTATGGGTCGAACATGCACGCGAGCAGGCTGAGGTGTTATCTCACCGGCGGCACGCCTGAGGGCGGCGCGCGATCGGTGCCGGGCTGCCGCGACCGGGGCGAGCCTGCGCGCTCGATGCCGATGATACTGCCCGGCATCCTGTACTTCGCGACCGAATCGCTGGTGTGGACCGGCGGGCGGGCGTTCTACGATCCGGACGGCCCCGGCGAGACCGCGGCCCGCGCCTACCTGCTCACCGTCGCACAGTTCTCCGATATCGCAGCCCAGGAGATGTACCGGGAGCCGGGCGTTGATCTCGATCTGACCGAGGTGATCGCCTGCGGGCGCGTCCCGCTCGGCCCAGGCCGCTACGAAACCCTCTCGTGCGCAGGTTCATTCGACGGCTACCCGATCCTCACCTGCACCGCACCGTGGAAGCACGGCGATCTCCCCGGAAACGCGCCCTCCCCCACCTACTTACGTCACCTGGCCGCCGGACTGATCGAGTCGCACGGCTGGACCGTCGACACCACAGCCACCTACCTGGCCACCCGCCCTGGCGCCGAGCTCGGCTGGACCCCGGAAACCGTAGCCTCCCTCCTCCTACCATAACCCGAACCTGCTCTCGCCCAAGCACTTCGGCGAAGACACCAGGCCCACCGAAATCCGCACCTCCTCCCCGGATCCGCGCTGGCTCCGAGAGCCCCACACCACGGCAGCGAATAAACACGACAGCGAATAGGCCAAACCACCGCCGCGTCCCACTCGGTGAGGTGCGCTCGGACGAGTGGTACATGGTGGAGGCGACACGCCGTAAACGCCTCCACCATGTACCACTCGTGAACCGCCACCCGTGCGAACGGGACATGGCCGCACCAACTTTCGCGCCAGAACCCCTCTGAGACGGCAAGCCTCGCATCGGCGTGAGAGAAGTGGTTGCCGAGCTTCGTTGGCGTGAGAGAAATGGTTGTTGCCCCGTTGAGCGGAGAGAAATGGTTGCTGACCACCGTTGAGCGGAGTCTTATGGTTGCAACACGCCGTGCGACACGCACCATTTCTCTCCGGTCAACTTCCTCAAGATCACTTCCTGGAAGATCTTTGGACCGGACCACAGCCAAGTAACCCGGCTGGAACAAGAGAACCCGTGACTGACAGCGGAGGTCAGCCGGGTACGGCACACGACGCCACCACGCTATCCAGTGCAAACCCCGAAACCGTCCCGCTCGCTA
>NZ_BDAY01000142.1 GCF_001612685.1 Nocardia altamirensis NBRC 108246 | reverse complement strand
TGTCGTGCGGTGTGTTGCAACCATAAGACTCCGCTCAACTCGGATCAGCAACCATTTCTCTCCGCTCAACTCGGATCAGCAACCATTTCTCTCCGCTCAACGGGTCAACAACCATTTCTCTCCGCTCAATTTCGGGGCAGTAGCCCTTCTCGTCTGCTCAATGCGGGCGGAGGAGGGGACCGGGGTGTTTTGAGGGGCCGCGGGATGCTGCGCGGTCGATCGCGGACCTGATGGGCTCGGTGAATCGGTGGGGGTGGCTGAGGACATCCGAGGCGGTGGCGTAGAAGATCGTCCAGCCCTGGGTGGTCAGGGCGTTGTGGCGTGCATTGTCGCGTGCCGCTGCGTGTAGACCGGAATGCCAAGCAACACTTTCGTATTCGAGGCCGATGCGCCACTGTCGCCAACCGAGGTCTAGTCGTCGGTATCCATCGGGGGTGGAAACCTCCAGTTGTGGTTCCGGATGCGGTAGCCCGGCATCTATGCACCGCAGCCTGGTATATGACTCCATCGGGGATTCTGCCCGGCTGTCGGCTAAACCAATCATTTCGGTCGCCTGGCTGAACCCGCGTCGCCGATGATGTCGTTCGATTTCTGCTATGAGTGCTTCCGCCGAAAGGCCTTGCCCAACTGCGGCATCCAGTGTGGCTAGCGCGTCCATTCGATTCGCTGTGCGCGCCACGTCGACGGCCGTGCGTACCGCATTCGTACAGAGTGTCTCGTCGACTAACTCAACCGTTGCCGAATCCAGCCGATCCTCGTGTACAACCAGCTGTTCCGACCGACGCCGCTGTACCCCGAAAACATGGGTCGCCGCCCCTTCTGCTACTGAGAATCCGTGCAGTTCGGCGGCCGTGTCATACCCTGCGACGATGGTCGGCAGGCCCATCGATAGTCGTGCGGCTTCGACACACAGCGCAGGTGTCGGTGGCGTGCCATCTTCGCGGTAGACGCCACGAAAGACGCGCACCCATTTGCCGAGTCGGATTCGGGTACGTATCTCCTGCCGGGTGTACTCGAGCTCCGCTTGGGCCGCAGTAAACACGCCGAACTGGCTGTCCCGCAGTAACTCCAACTGAGCTCTCATGGCTCTAGCATCGGCGGCGTGCTCGCACGAGCACCTAGCCCACCAGCGCAAACACTTCCCCTGTGCACAACCTGTCCCTGTGGATGAGACGCATCGGTAGAGCCGATTTCTGGAGGCTCACGGGCCAGGTGGGGTGTGAAAGCGTCAGCGGCGCAAGCGAATACTGGACATTCGGGGGTGGCTCGTAGATGATCGGCGCGTTCGGTTGTTTGACTGGGGAGAGATTCGTGTCGATCGTGCGATCTGCTGCGTTTGGTGCAGCATTGACGTCTACTGCCGCGCTCATGGTGGGTGCTGGGTCTGCTGCGGCGGCGCCCAGTTACTACGGGACGGTGGCGATGTCGCCTGGCACCGGGAAGGTGGTCGGGTCTACTGATCAGCCGTCGTGGGTGGTGGCTGATGCGCGGGCCATCAAGGACTGCGCGGTGTACGACTGCCGGATCATTCTCCGGTACGCCAACGGGTGTGCTGCGGTGGCGCGTGGCGCGGACGGGCAGCTCAACGCGGACTCGGCGGCGACGCGGGCCGAGGCCGAGCGGTTGGCGGTCGAGAAGCTGGGCGAGAGCGCGCCACCGTTCCCGGATCTCGGCAGCGCGTCGCCCCGCGCCGCTCAGGTCGTGCTCTCGCTGTGCACCAAGAACGCGAGCTGATCGGCGCCGGGCGGGCCGCGGGCCGGGTCGAGCTCAGTAGGCGATGAAGAGGATCTCGTCGCGCGAGTACTCGTGGCCGGGGTGGTTCTCGGCCAGGTGGGCTTGGGTCTTCGCGACCAGGTCGTCCTCGTCGGTCCCGACGATGGTCTCGCCGCAGGGACAGTTCAGGTTTCGCTTCATAAGTTGACCTTTCTCTCGTTCGACAGCCTAACTCCGGTCCTCGCGGCGACGCTCGTGGGCTATCGCTTCGGTGGTCGGGCCGCGAGGGCTGACCACCGGGGTCGTCCTGTGTGAGTCTCGTTTTGAAATCCTCTGCGCGCCAAGATCATTCGTTGTAAAGACCCCAAGGTTCCGGTTTGGACAACGCGCGCATGGTGCGGGATGATTCGACGGGAATTGTCTCTTTATATCGGGGAGGAACTCGATGTATCTATCTCGCAAGGCCGCCATGGGCATGGTCACGGCAGCCGCGGCCGTGCTGGCCGTAGCGGGGACCGGCGCGGCACACGCCGAGCCGGATGCGGACGGCCACTACTACGGCTCCATCGCCATGGACATGCAGGACGGCGCCACGGGGGCGGCGTGGAACTACCCGGACTACGCCAGCTCGGATGAGCGTGCGCTGAGCGAATGCGGCACTCGCGATTGCGAGATCGTGGTGCGCTTCTCCGACGGCTGCGGTGCCGTCGCGATGGCGGAGGACGGTACCTGGGCCGTCGGCACCGGCCGTGACCTCCGCGCGGCGGAGCGAGCCGCGCTGGCCGGACTCGGGCCGCTGGCGCCGCCGTTCCCGAACCCCGGTAGCGCGTCACCCATGGAGGCAAGGATCATGAACTCCGCTTGCTCTCCGTCGTAATCACGGCCTAACGAAACGAGGGGCGTACCTGCATTGCAGGTACGCCCCTCGTTCTTTCCTGACACCTTCAGCGTCGCAGGACCTTTCGGGCCAGCCAGTTGCCGAAGAACTGAATGCCCTGCACGCCGGCGATGATGATGAGCGTGGCGACCAGGGTGACCTGCCAGTTGAACCGCTGGTAGCCGTGGACCAGTGCGAAATCGCCGAGTCCGCCGCCGCCGACGGTGCCAGCCATCGCGGACATGTCGACGATCGCGATCACCACGAACGTGTAGCCGAGCACCAGCGGACCGAGTGCCTCGGGGATCAGCAGCGTCAGGATGATGCGCAACGGTCCAGCGCCGACCGCGCGCGCCGCCTCGATCACGCCGGGGTCGACCGTCACCAGGTTCTGCTCCACGATGCGGGCGATGCCGAACGACGCAGCGACGATCATCACGAACGCAGCCGCCTCGGTGCCGATGGTGGTGCCGACCACCTTCAGCGTCACCGGCCCGAGCGCCGCGAGCAGGATGATGAACGGGATCGGCCTGACCACGTTCACGATCACGTTGAGCAACAGGTTGATCGGCGCGTTCGCCAGCAGCCCGCCCTTGCGAGTGCAGTAGAGCAGGGTGCCGACGAACAGCCCGATCAGTCCGCCCACCACGAACGTGAGCAGCACCAGGTAGATGGTGGTGCCGATCGCCTCGTACAGCAGCGGCCGGAGGGTGTCCCAATTCGCTTGCATCGGTACTCCTTTCAGCCGAGCAGGGGCGAGGTGAGCGCCGCGTCGCGGCGTTCCAGTTCGTTGATCACCTTGTCGACCGCGTCCGCAGGGCCGTGCAAGGCGAGGGTGATGCTGCCGAAGGTCTTGTCCTGCAAGGTGCTGACCCCGCCGTACACCACCTCGAACCGGACGTCTGCGTTGGTTGCCGACGCCAGCGCCGCCCCGATGCCGCGCTGATCGTCGACGTCGACGGTGACCAGCCTGCCGCCGTGCAGCTCACCGAGCCTGCGCAGTTCGTCCTCGGACGGCCGGTTGTGCAGCACGGTCGCCACGAACGACTGTGTCGGTGCCGCCTGTGGCGCCGCGAAAACCGCGAAGGTGTCGGCGAGTTCGACGATCCTGCCCTCGGCGAGCACCGCGACCCGATCGGCCACTGCCCGGATCACATCCATCTCGTGGGTGATTACCACGATGGTGACGCCGAGCTCGCGGTTGATCTTCTTCAGCAGCCGAAGCACCTCGCCGGTGGTCTCCGGGTCCAGCGCCGAGGTCGACTCGTCGGCCAGCAGCAGCGACGGCGAGGTCGCCAGCGCACGGGCGATCCCGACCCGCTGCTTCTGCCCGCCGGAGAGCTGATCGGGGTAGCTGCGCGCCTTGTCGGACAGGCCGACGAACTCGAGCAGCTCCGCGACCCGCGCCTTGCGCTCGGCCCGCTTCCAGCCCGCCACCTTGAGCGGATACTCGATATTGCCTGCGGCCGTGCGGGATCGGAACAGGTTGAACTGCTGGAACACCATGCCGATATCCCGGCGCAGCCGCCGCACCTGCGACTCCCGCACACCGGTGATCGGTGTGCCGGATATCTCGATGGTGCCGCTCGTCGGCTTCTCCAGCGCGTTGATCAGCCGGACCAGCGTGCTCTTGCCCGCGCCGGAATAGCCGATCACGCCGAAGATCTCGCCGTGCTCGATCCGCAGATCGATGGTGTCCAGCGCGACCTGACGCTGCGTGCCCTTACCGAAAACCTTGGTGACCGAACGGAACTCGACCGCAGGCGGCTTGTCCGTCACTTGCCGTCGCGGATGGTCTGCTGCACCCGCTGCAGGATCTGCTCCAATTCCGGTGCGCCGCGCTTGACCTCGACGGCCGTGCCCTTGGTGACCTCGCTGTGCGCCTTCTGCACCTCGGGGTCGTGCCACAGCTCGACCAGCTGCAGGAGCTTGGGATTGTTCTTGTCCTCGGCCCTGGTCACCAGCGTGTTGATGTACGGCTCGGCGGCGGGGTTCTTCGGATCATCCTTGTACAGCGCCGATTGGGGGTCGATGCCGGAGCGCTCCAGGAAGGTGTTGTTGATGACCGAGCCGTCGACCGAGGCGAGCGACAGCGCGGTCTGCGCCGCGTCGACCGTGGTCACCCGCACCTTGGACGCGCCCTTGTCGATGTCGGCGGGGGAGGGCGACTTCACGTCCGAAGACAGCTTCAGCAGCCCGGCCGCCTGCAGCACGAACAGTGCGCGCGCCTGGTTGGTCGGGTCGTTCGGGATCGCGATCTCCGCGCCCTGCGGCAGGTCGGCCAGCGTCTTGTGCTTCTTGGAGTACAGGCCGAGCGGCACGATGTAGGTCGAGCCGATGGGCGTCAGCGTGTCGTTGTTGGCCACGTTGTAGGCGCCGAGGAACTGCAGGTGCTGGAACAGGTTGACGTCGATCTGCTTCTGCGACAACGCGAGATTCGGTTGCTTGTAATCGGAGAAGTTGGTGATCTTCAGCGTGATGCCCTTGTCCTTGGCCCGCTGTTCGAAGATGTCCCAGGCTTTGTCCTTGTCGGTGGTGCCGATCCGCACTACCGTGTCGGAGGATGCCTTGTCGTCACCGCACGCCGTAAGGGTGAGGGCCGCGGTGGCTACCAGGACCGGGATCGCCAGTACCCGATGGAATTTCACTCGTGCTCCCGAATGCTTGTCGAACTAGAACCCGGTCATCCAAGCGATCCGGCAACCGCCCGGACAACGGTTTGAATTGTGGTGAGCAAAACCCTTCCCAGAATTGGTACGAGCGTCTAAGTTGCTCGCAATGCGCTCCATCCCTCGGCTTTTGCTGATACCGATCCTGTTCGCCTTGGCCATCGCCTCGACTTCCTGTGGTGCACAACACGACGGCAACACGATCCGCATAGGTGTGAACGATCTCAGCCTGCCGCATTGGGCGGTCTACAAGAAAAAGGCGGCTGAGCAGGGCATCGCCGTCGAGTTCGTCAACTTCACCGACTACAACCAGCCCAACCCCGCGCTGGCGCAAAAGCAGGTGGATCTCAACAAGTTTCAGCACGTGCGCTACCTGGCCAACTACAACGCGCGCAACAACGACACCCTAGTGCCGATCGGCGCGACCGAGATCTTCCCGCTGACGCTGTACTCGCGGAAACACAAGGCGGTCAGCGAGATTCCGCAGGGCGGTCAGATCACGCTCAGCAACAACCCGGCCAACCAGGTGCGTCCGCTGCTCAGCCTGGCCGCGGCCGGCCTGATCGTGCTGAAGGGCGGCGCAAGTTGGGATTCCACCCTGCAGGACGTCGACACCGCCGCCTCCAAGGTGAAACTCACCACCATCGACCCGACGCTGACCGCGCAATCGCTGGACAGCGTCGACGCGGCGTTCGTCGACGACACCTTCGCCAGGCCCGCCGGCCTCGGCAAGAACGAGACCATCTACACCGATGATCCCGAGCGGCCGGAACTGAAGCAGTACATCAACATTTTCGCTGCCCGTGCCGCGGACAAGGACAACCCGACGTTGCGGAAACTGGCGCAGCTCTACCACGATCCGGAGGTCGAGGCGGCGGTGCGCGCCGAAACCGGCTACGAAGGGATCTTCAAGACCAACGACCCGGCCGACTTGCAGGCCACGGCAACGGAATTGGAGGCCAAGTTCCGCAAGTAGGGCTATTGCCGCGCGGAGTACGCCCGCGCGGCTTCCCGCGTCGCATGCGCATTCGGTTGCAGCGCACGGGAACCGGCCAGCTTGGTGCGGACGTGTTCGGCGACCGTGATCGGCGGATACTTGCTGCCCTCGCCGACGCAGGTCGGCAGTGTCTCGATGACGGCGTCGGTGTTGCCGTCGTGGAAAAAGGCGGCGCTGCGCCGTCTTTCGATGGTGCCGTCGACGATCGGCGGCACCACGCGGTGCAGCGTGGACAGCCAGCGCTCGTTCGTCCAGCGGGCCATCAGATCGCCGAAGTTGATCAGCAGGGCGTCGTCGGCAGGTTGCACGTCGTGCCACCGGCCCTGTTTGTCGAGCACCTGCAAGCCTGGCACCTGGTCGGCCCACAGCACGGTGACGATGCCGAAGTCGGTGTGCTCGCCCATGCCGCGCAGTTCACCGTCGAGGTCGACCGTTCCCGGTGGCAGCGCATAGTTGTTCATGCGCAACACATCCAACGAGTGGTCGGTGAATCGGTCGAAGAATCCCACCGGCAAGCCGAGCGCATCCGCGAAGATCGTCGTGAGCACCCGGACCACCTTCGCCGCCTCGGTGAAGTACGTCCACACCGGGTCCCGAAACTCGGGAGCCGCAGTGGGCCACACATTTTCGGGATAATCCTCGGTAAGCAGCTGCACCCCTGGATAACTGGACGCTGGCATCCCGATATTGAACGCCTCGAAATAGTCGTTCATTCGAGTGGCTGCCTGCGCGCCCAAACTCAAACTGAGGTTCTCGCTCTTCGGCGGCGAATACCCACGATTCACCTCCGGCGATGTCCGGTACTGCCCCTTGACTTCGAGATCGAGCCCGAAGAAACCGTCGAGTGCCGCCGCCAGGTCATCCAGCACCCGCTGCTCGATCCCATGTCCCCGGATCTGCATGAAGCCGACCGCCCGCGCGGCCTCGTCCACCTGCCGCGCCACGTCAGCGCGCTCGTCGGCCGTGCCTCCCCGGTAGGCGGAGATGTCGATGAAGGGAACACGAAACTCCA
This sequence comes from Nocardia altamirensis NBRC 108246, assembly GCF_001612685.1. Lineage (GTDB taxonomy): Bacteria > Actinomycetota > Actinomycetes > Mycobacteriales > Mycobacteriaceae > Nocardia > Nocardia altamirensis. The sequence continues at coordinate 3,219 of NZ_BDAY01000142.1, read as the reverse complement.
CGGCAACGTCCCTTCCGATCGCTTGCATCTGGGCATGAAAATTACCAGAGAACACGCCGGTCACTGGAATCACGGTTAGATAACGATCATTTTGGACCGTCCCAAATCGGACATGTTGGCGCACAGCGGATTTGCCGCCGATTTTCCGAATGTTCTTGGCGGCATGCGGTCCTACACTCGGTCTTCCAATCCAAGAGTCAGGGGGATCTACATGTCAGTGACGGTGCCGCTCGAGCTTCGGGTGACCAGATTGGAGGCCAAGTACATGCGGCTGAACGAGGATCGGTTGGTGTACGAAGACGCCATCCTCGAGACCAGAGACATGGTGCAGCAGACGCACCGGGCAATGCTCGCGGTCAAAAGCGATCTCTGGTGGTTGAGCAAGGAGACGGAGGCCAAGTTCGGTGAGCTCGAAGAAGACGTACGCGAAATCAAGCTGGACATGGGCGCCTTCAAGCAAGAGGTCCACGCGGAGTTCGCGACGGTCAAGCGTGACATCTCGGGCTTGAAGCAGGACGTGTCGGGCCTGAAGCAGGACGTGTCAGGCGTGAAGCAGGATGTGTCCGGCCTGAAACAGGACTTCTCGGGCTTGAAGCAGGATGTGTCGGGCTTGAAGTGCAGCATCGATGCGATCGTGTCGCACTTCGGGATCGTGATTGCTGAGGGCGAACACTAGTTCGGCTGAAACCTGATGTGAGTGGCGTCCACACCGGAGATGATTCCGGTGTGGACGAGAAGACGTATACGCGGACCCGGCAGGCACTGCACGCGGTGGCCGAATTGTTGATTGCCGGGCCGCAGTACCGGCAGTTCGGGACTATTCGGCTGCGGGCGGTGCACGGCGGGTTCGCGGGTGTGAAATCGGGCGTATCGGTGGTCGGCGGGGAACTGGTGTGGGCCGAGGGGCGGACGGCGCTGCATGGCACTTATCGGGATGTCGCGAAGATCGCGGGGCTCGAGGCAGGGGCGCCGGAGGGGTTGTACAAGGACACGACCGGGGTGGCGCTCGACGAAACGATCGAGGTGGATCCCGCGATCGCGGCGGAGATCGGCGCGTGGTTCGAGCTGGGGGACAACACATTGCGCTGTTTGGCGCCGGACATCACGCCGGTGCTGTGGCCGGAGCATTTCGATCTGTCGATCGCCGTCGGTGAAGTGAACTACGGTGTGTCGCCCGGCGACGACGGACATCCTGGGCCGTACGCGTACGTCGGCCCGTGGACGCCACGCACCGGCCCCTTCTGGAACGCCTCGTTCGGTGCGTTGCGCTCACGCGAGGACGTGAATTCGACGTCGAGCCTGCTGGAGTTCTTCGAGCAGGGTCGCGCAGCGGCGGCCGAATAACGCCCAGCCGCACCATTTTTGACCTTACGAAATGGCATGCCGGATCGTGTGCGGGAGAGCAGGGGCGTCTAGCGGGTGGCGCGGTTGTCACCCGCCAGGCGGCCACGTCGGATCAGCGCCCGCTTGGTACCAGGCGCGATCGCGGCCGCGGTGAGCTGCGAATCAGGTTCGGGGTCATCGGGATTCGGCCGGACGAACAGGGTGACGGTGGCGGCCGGGGTGAATCCGCTGCGCGTCATCAGCGCGGTCGAGGCCGCGTTGCGGTCCTCGACATCGGTGACGATGCGCCGGGCACCCCGCGCGAACAACGCCTCGGAGCACACATCCACCAGTCGCCGTGCGATGCCGTGACCCTGCATGTCGGGCGCGACGGCGACCCATTCCAGATAGGCCCAGTCGTCGCGGTTCTCGAACTCCATGGACCCGAGCACAAAACCGACCACCCGGTCGGAATCGAGGGCGACCCAGCACGCGTTGTCCGGGCTGTCCAGGTGTTCTGCCACCGACGTCAGTGACCACGAGGTGTACGGCTTGGTGTTGACGTCGAAAACTTCGTGACCGAGATCGAGGACCTGACGCAGGTGGCCGAGGCCCATCGGGACGATCACTATGGCAGATTCCATGCGTGACAGTTTGCCAGTAGGATGCCGCTCGGCCGTCACGCGCCCTTACGGGCCGCGGTCTTCTTGGCGGCCTTCTTCGCCGGTTTCTCGGCGGTCTTCTTGGCGGCCGCCTTCTTCGCCGTCGCCTTCTTCGCAGGTGCGGCCTTGCCGTTGTCGTCGGCGCTGCCCGCCGCGCGGCGTCCGCTCGCCTCCAAGCTGCGCTGCAGGGCGGCGACCAGGTCGACCACCTCCGCGTCCATCTCGGCGGGCGCGGCCTCCGGCTGTTCGGCCACCTTGCCGGTGCCGCTGGCGATGGCCTCGTCGAGCAGCCGCTTCAGCTCGATCTGGTACTCGTCGGTGTACTGGTCCGGGTCGAAGTCATCGGACATGGTCTCGACCAGCGTCTCGGCCATCTTGATTTCCTGCGACTTGGGTTCGGCAACCCCGTCGAGGGATTCGAACTCGACCGCACGCACCTCGTCGGGCCACAGCAGCGTCTGCAACACCAGCATGCCGTCGCGCACGCGCAGCGCGGCGAGCCTGGTTTTCTGCCGGAGGGTGAAGTGCACGAGCGCGGTCCGGTCGATGCGGTCCAACGTCGTCGCCAGCAGCACATACGCCTTCGGCGTGCTGGAGTCGGGCTCGAGGTAGTAGCTCTTGTCGAACAGGATCGGGTCGATCTGTTCCGATGGCACGAATTGCAGCACCGGGATCTCGTGCTTCTCGGCGGCGGGCAGTTTGGCGAAGTCCTCGTCGGTCAGGATGACCTTGTCGCCCTCGGGCGACTCGTACGCCTTGTCGATGTCGGCGTACTGCACGGACTTGCCGCACACCGTGCAGACACGGTCGTATTTGATCCGACCCCCATCCTTGGCGTGCACCTGATGGAATCGGATGTCGTGGTCCTCGGTGGCCGTGTAGACCTTGACCGGGACGTTTACCAGCCCGAATGCTATCGAGCCCTTCCAGATCGATCGCATAAGTCCATGATGGCGGAACCCATTCGAATACGCGAGCGAATCGGCATCCCGAGTGTCGCGAGCGCGACGCGCCGCTGCAGCGGGCCCGGTAGTGCAGTGAACAGCGTCCGCATGGCGGTCACGGTGCCGCCGAGGTCGGCGCGTTCCGACAGGTAGGCGCGTTGGGCGGCCGTCGGCATGGTGAAGAAGGCGTCGAAGAAGAGCGGGAGGTCGGCGGGCGGCAAGGCGAGCAGCGCGCGCAGGCCCGCCGCACGAAGCCGATGCACCGCGCGGGCCGAGGCGGGCCAGGCCGG
>NZ_BDAY01000141.1 GCF_001612685.1 Nocardia altamirensis NBRC 108246 | reverse complement strand
GGCCGCTGTGCAGCCGGTGGTCGCCACCCCGTTGCAGACCACGATCCAGCCGGACGCCGCAACCACGCCGATCGCGAATGTGTTTACGCCACCGGCAGGTCCGTCGGTGCTGACGGTGCCCGCGGCGGAGGCGCCCGCGCTGTTCGAACACGCACGGCCGACGCCGGTGAAGCCGATTGTGGTGCCGGACACGCGGCCCATCGATGTCACGACGCCGACGGTGCCGACCGTGCCGCCCACCGTCATCAAGCCGGTGCCGAACCCGATCATTCCCGGCGACATCACCGTGCCGAGCATCCCCGGTTTCCCCGGCGGGACCACGCCGACCACGCCGCACACCGGCGGTGGCATCACCCTGCCGGACCTGCCGACCAGCAAGGTGCCCGTCCCGACGGTCCCGAAGCCGACGGAAAAGCCGACCGACCCGGGTGGTGTCACCATCCCCACCGTGACCAACCCGCCGACGGTGCCGAGCATCCCGACGGTGCCATCGGACTCGAACCCGACTGCCACGGTCCCCACCGGCACCTTGCCGGGCGGTAACCAGGGCGGGGCCACCATTCCGACTGTGCCGCACACCGAGCCGACCGTGTCGATGCCGACAGTGGCGGTGCCGACCCTGCCGCCGCACGGCGGGACCATGCCGACGGCCGAGGTGCCGAACAACCACCAGCCTGCCCCGACGCAGGTCCCGGTGCCTTCGTACAAGCCGCCCGTCTTCGACCCGAAGCCAGGCGGGATTGCGCAGCCGATCAGCGATCCGCACGCAGCGACCCTGCTGCCGTTGGCCGACCACTCCGCGTTCGTCGATCACGCAACGCTTGCTGCCACGAGCAGCGGTTTGTCCGGCGGGTTGCTGCCGGACTCTTCGCTGCCGGACCCGGCGCTGCCGGACACCCACCACGACCTGCTGTCGGGGGCATGGACATAACGTCGTAGCCAGGACGGTGCGCGGAGGGGCGTCCGTATCGATTGAAACCAAGACATGAAGGAGGAGGCTTGTCTGCCGCAGCCCGGCTGAAGGCCGCGACGGTGAAACACCCGGACGCGATGGCGCCGCTCATCCGGATCCTTGACGAACTGCGGGAGATGACCCGATTCGCAGGCCGGGACGATCTCGGCAGCCGTCTTGGCATGGTGCGAGCCAGGGTGAGCGATCCCCGGGTTCGGCTCGTCGTCGTCGGCGAGCCCAAGAACGGGATGAGCACGCTGGTCAATAGTTTGGTCGGTGCGTCGGTCAGCGCGACCGACAGCGACCTGAGCGTGCCCGTCATCGTCGAGTACGGTCCGGAACCGACTGCGACGCTGGTGCGTTCGATCGACGGCCGGATCGAGCGCCAGTCGGTGGATCCGCTCGATCCCGGTCCGGCCATCTCCGGTTTCGGGGTGGTCAGGGCCGAGTTCACCCAGCCGAGTCAGCTGCTGGCCGACGGGGTCGTCGTGATGGATGCGCCTGGCGCACACCCCAACGACAACACCGCATGGTCGATGATCGCCGCCGCCGATGCCGTGCTCTACGTCGGCGACGCGGCCGCGGAGCTGACCGTCGAGCAGATCGCCTACCTGCAGCGCATCCAGCACATCTGCCCGACCGTGATCTGCGTGCTGAACAAGATCGACCAGTACCCGCACTGGTCGCACACCCAGCAGCGCAACCGCGAGCTGCTCGACGCCGCGGGACTCGGCTTCGCGGTGGCGCCGGTCTCGGCCGAACTGCATCGGCAGGCCGGCCTGACCGGCAACTATCAGCGCGATATCGAATCCGGTGTGCCGCAACTGATCGACCACCTGCGTGACTATGTGGTCGGTCGCGCCGACGGCGTCGCGATGGAGGCCGCGATCCAGGACATCCGGTTGGTCAGCGACCATCTCGCGTTGACGATGCGCAATGAGACCGAGGCGCTGCGTGATCCGCGGCGCAGGGCCGAGATGACCGACAAGCTCGTCCGTGCCCGCGACAACGCCGACCAGCTGCGGCAGCGCACGGCGAACTGGCAGGTCACCCTGCTCGACGGCAGCGCAGAGCTGATGGCCGATATCGAACACGACCTGCGGCACCGGCTGCGCAGCCTGGTGCGCGACGCCGAGGCCGAGATCGCGCGGACCGATCCGGCCCGACGCTGGAAAGAGTTCGCCACCGATCTCGATGCGCGCATCTGTGAGGCGGTCGAGGAGAACTTCGTGATGGCGCACTACCGCTCCGTCGAGTTGTCCGAGCAGGTGGCCTCGAAGTTCTTGGCGGACAACCGCACTGCGCCGTTACCCGATATGCGACTGGACAAGCCCGGCGAGGTGCTGGAGCCGGTGCAGCCGCTGGAACCGCTCGAAAGTGCGAAAGCCGGTGTGGTGCAGCAGCTGCTGTCCGGTCTGCGCGGCTCCTACGGCGGCATCCTGATGGTGGGTCTGGCCACCAGCCTGCTCGGCATGGGGCTGGTGAACTGGTACTCCGCAGGCGCGGGTCTGCTGCTCGGCGCCAACGCGCTGTGGGACGACCGGCAGAATCGCAAGACCCGCCGTCGTGCCGAAGCCAAGGTCGCGGTCGCCCGATTGATGGACGACGTGATCTTCCAGGTGAGCAAGGAATCGCGAAACCGCTTGCGCGCCATGCAGCGAGTACTGCGCGACCACTTCACCGACATCGCCGCCGACGTGTCCAAGCAGGCCGACGACGCACTGCGATTGGCCGAAGCCGCGCAAGCGAAGTACGGCGACAACAGCGGCGACCGGATCACGGCCCTGAACGAGCACATGGGCAGACTGCGCGGCCTGCGTGCGCAAGCCGACGGTCTGGCGGCTGCCGCCGCTTGACCACCGCAGCGACGGGTCAGGAAAGCCCGTCGCTGCTCGGCTGATTCGTCCGGCTGGTCGTCTGAGTAGCGAATAACCCTGTCAGGCAGGATGATTCGCGGGGCTGTGCGCGGGCTGGAAGCCGCCCGAGTTGCGGTAGTCCTCGGCGCGGATCACATGGGTGACGGCGTTGATCAGGGCCAAGTGGGTGAACGCCTGCGGGAAGTTGCCGAGGTGACGGCCGCTGCGCGGATCGATTTCCTCGGCATAGAGCCGCAGCGGGCTGGCGAAGCTGAGCAGGCGTTCGCACAGCTGCTTCGCCCGCTGTACCTCGCCGATCTCCACCATCGCGGACACCAGCCAGAACGAGCAGATGGTGAAAGAGCCCTCGTCGCCGGACAATCCGTCGTCGGTGGTCTCGGTGCGGTAGCGCAGCACCAGGCCGTTCTCGGTGAGCTCGTCGGCGATGGCGAGCACGGTGGCGCGGATCCGGTGATCGTCCGGCGGCAGGAAACGCGTCAACACCGCAAGCAGCAGGGAGGCGTCGAGGGTGTCGCCGCCGTAGGTCTGGGTGAGGACGCCGTCGGCGTTCACGCCGTTGGCGAGGATGTCGTCCTTGATCTCGTCGGCGATGGCGTACCACTCGCCGGCATGCTTGGTCTGACCGTGTAGCTCGGCCAGTTGCGCGCCGCGGTCGAGCGCCACCCAGCACATCACCTTCGAGGAGGTGAAATGCTGTGGCTCGCCGCGTACTTCCCAGATGCCGCGGTCGGGTTCGCGCCAGTGCGCGATGGCCGCCCGCACCTCGCGCTCCAGCAACGGCCACAACGACTCCGGTACCTGCCTGCGTGATTTCACGTGGAGGTAGACCGCGTCGAGCATGGTGCCCCAGATGTCGTGCTGGTCCTGGTTGTAGGCGGCGTTGCCGATCCGCACGGGCTGGGCGCCGTCGTAGCCGCTCAGATGATCCAAGGTGGCCTCGGTGATCTCGCGTTCGCCGCCGATGCCGTAAAGCACCTGCAGCGGAACGGAATCCCCGTTCTCACAGGTGGTGGCGTCCCGCAGGAACGCGAAGAAGTCGTCGGCCTCGCGATCGAGGCCGAGCGTGTAGAGGCCCCAGAGCGCGAAGCTGGAATCGCGGACCCAGGTGTAGCGGTAGTCCCAATTGCGTTCGCCGCCAGGTGTTTCCGGCAGCGACGTGGTCGCGGCGGCGAGCAGCGCGCCGGTCGGCGCATAGGTGAGGCCCTTGAGGGTGAGCGCGCTGCGTTGTAAGTAGCTGCGCCACGGGTGATCCGGGAAATTTCCCAGGGTGATCCACTGGCGCCAGCACTCGGAGGTCTGCCACATCTTCTGCGCCGCGTCCTGATACGTCTTGGGCGCGGGCAACTCCGACCACGTCAGCGCCACATACACCTCGTCGCCCTCGCTCAGCCTGGTGTTGGCGCGGGCCTCCCTGCCCTCCAGACCGAGCCGCAGGTCGGTGGTCAGCACCAGGGTCGGTCCGGCGCTCGGGTCGTCGGAACGCACCGCGGTCGCTTCCTCGTAGACCTTGCCGGTGTACTCCCAGCGGGCAGGCGCACGGTGGTAGTCGAAGGCGGGTTCACAGCTCATCTCCAGCTCGACCGTGCCGTTCACACACTTCACCGTGCGCAGCAGCAAATGCTCGGCATCCCAGTCCATCGGTGTGCGGCGGTGCGTCTTGGAGCGCTGGTCGTTGTTGTGCCACGGCCCGAGCACGAGCGCGTCGCGGACGATGAGCCAGCCGGTCTGCGTCTGCCAGGTGGTTTCCAGAATCATCCCGCCGGGCAGGTAGCGGCGCGCGGCGGGCACATTGACGCCGTACGGTCCGAGTCGGAAGTGCCCGGCACTTCGGTCGAGCATGGCGCCGAAGATGCTCGGCGAATCGGGCCGGGGCACGCACATCCATTCGACGGCGCCGTTGTTCGCGACCAGGCAACTGGTCTCGCAGTCGGACAGGAACGCGTAGTCGTCGATCGGCGGGAACACGCTGTGCCGCCGCGCCTCGATCGACCGGTCGGGCACTACGAGAGCCTCCGGTGGATCGCCGGCGAAGTCATCGGAAGACGCCATACCTCACTGTATCCATCCGCATGCCCGCCGTAGCCAAACGCAGGCCTCCCAAGGGTGGTTGGACCCGGACGCGCCGGCTGGTAGGGCTTGGCGTGTGGGGGATCGGACTCGGGCCTCGGGCGGCGGGGCGGGAATTCTGGCTTGCCGAGCTCTCAGGTGGACCTACTAGGCTGGGCTCGTGCATCGGATCGCAGGTTGGTGGGACAGCTTCGAGCTGTGGGTCGCGGGACTCCCGTTCATCCCGCAGTTCCTCGTTGTGCTGGTAGGCATGGTCCCGATCAGCTTCCTCATCGCCTACCTGCTCGACCGCGCACTGCGCGCCGTGCTGCGGGTGCTCGACCGCAAGCACGACCTCGAGCCCGCCCGCTACCTGCCCGTCCTGCCCGAGGTCACGGAGCCGGTGCTGACAGCGGCCGAAGCCAGGCCGACGGTGCAGAGCGGCGCCCGCTGATGCCTCGTTCGCGCGTCCAACTCGCGCTCATCGCGCTGCTCGTCCTCATCGTCGTCGCCTGGCTGATCACCCGCTGAGTGCTCAGCGGGTGATCACCGCTCAGGTTCAGTTCTCCCGATCGCCCTTGCGCCAGTCGTCGAACCGCTTGCCGATCTTGGACACGGTGTCGGTGACTTCCTGACCAACCGTGTTCACCGCGGCGCCGACGTCGCGGCCGAGGTTGCGCACGGTCTTGATCAGCGGATCCTCGGACTGGTCGAAGTTCTCACGGTAGCTGCGTGCGGCTTCCTTGATCTCCGCACCGAGGCTGGTGTTGCGGTCCTGGTCGCGGCGCGGATAGTCGCCTGCCACGATCCGGTCGTACTCCCCGCTCTGGATCCAGCGGCGCATCTCCGCGGCGCGCAGCACCGAGAACGGATGGCTCTGCAGTTCCAGGTTGAGCAGCTTGAGCACGCCGTCGCGCAGGTCGCCGGAGCGCTCGTAGTCGTCGGCCTGCTCGAGGAAGGCGCCGTGGTTCATCTCCTTGATCCAGGTGCCGCCTGCCGTCTTCATGTGCACCCGCACCGAAGCGTCGACGTCCTGCCCGCACAGCAGCCCGGCCCGGTCGCCGGACAGCTCGGACTTGCGGCTCCATTCCATCAGCGCGGCGACGATGGCGCGCAATGCCCAGCCGCCCACCGGCATCCAGCCGATGCTCGAGGTGAGCCGCAGCAAATGCATGAGCATCGTCCGGTACACCGCGTGCCCGGACAGCGCGTGCCCGAGTTCGTGGCCGATGACGAAACGCAGCTCCTCGGTGTCCATCAGGTCGATCAAGCCGGTGGTCAGCACGATGAACGGCGTGTCCATGCCGATGGTGAATGCGTTGACGTGTGGTGTCTGCAACACGTACATCTCCGGCGTGGTGCGTGCGTCGAGCGTGTTGACGCAGTCCTCCCGCAGCTGATGCAGCGAACGGAACTGCCGTTCGTCGACGCGCACGGCCGTCGCCAGGTAGAGCAGGCGGTGCTGGCGTTCTTGCAGCAAACCAGAAAGCGTGCGCAGCAGGATGTCGAATCCGGACAGCGTGCGCAGCGCGACCAGCGCGGTGCGGTCGGCGGGGTGCTCCCACGCGCGGGTGCTGATGCCGGGGAACCGGGCGCGGACACGATCTGGGCTGGTAGTCATGGGATGAAACCCCCCTCTTCCTGGAGCTCTGTAACTCTTGGTAATTCGAATCCGGACAATGTGCTCTGCTACAGTCTGCCCGTGTCTTCGAGTGCCGTCCCGCTGGTCCGCCATGAATTGGCGTTGATCGCTGTCGGCAATCTCGCAGTCGCAGACATTCTCTGTCGCTGATCGGCCAACCGGTACGTCTGCGCGTCCCTACCTCACCTCGTAGACTGGCGTGCAACCTTTTCGCAGACGTTCCGGAACCCCGACGGTCGATCCGACCGATAGGCGCGCCATTGCCGCATTGCTGCGGTGACAGGTCTACCGATCCAACAGTAGTTTTCCCTGCCGCTCGATGCCGAGAGTCGGCGGTCCGTAGGAAAGGTCCACCCCGAAATGTCTAGCAAATCTTGGCTTTCCCCGCGTAAGCGTTACATCATCGTCGCCATGACCTCGGTCGCGGCGGTCGTCCTTACCGCATGCGGTGGCGGAGCCAGTGATACGACCGGGGGCGGTGGCGCCGACGGTAGCGGCGGCACGCTGAACCTCTACGCGTACGCCGTGCCGAAGCCCGGTTTCGACAAGGTCGTTCCGGAGTTCAACAAGACCGAGAAGGGTAAGAACGTCGTCGTCAACGGCTCCTACGGTGCCTCGGGCGACCAGTCCCGCAAGGTCAAGGACGGCGCCGAGGCCGATATCGTGAACTTCTCGGTCGAGCCGGACATCACCCGCCTCGTCGACGCAGGCCTGGTCGACGCGAGCTGGAATGCCGACGCCACCAAGGGAATTCCGTTCGGCTCGGTCGTCGCGATCGTGGTCCGCAAGGGCAACCCGAAGGGCATCAAGGACTGGGACGACCTGCTGAAGCCCGGCGTCGAGGTGGTCACCCCGAACCCGTTCAGCTCCGGCTCGGCCAAGTGGAACTTGCTCGCGCCGTACGCGGCCAAGTCCGACGGCGGCAAGAACCCGCAGGCAGGCCTGGACTACCTGAGCCAGCTGGTGTCCAAGGACCACGTGAAGGTGCAGCCGAAGTCCGGCCGGGAAGCCACCGAGACGTTCCTGCAGGGCACCGGCGACGTGCTGCTCAGCTACGAGAACGAGGCCCTGTTCTCCGAGCGCAACGGCGATCCGATCGAGCACTTCGTGCCGCCGGTCACCTTCAAGATCGAGAACCCGGTCGCGGTGCTGAAGTCGAGCAAGAACCAGGAGAAGGCCGTCGCCTTCCGCGACTTCCTCTACACCCCGGCCGGTCAGAAGGCATGGGCGACAGCCGGTTTCCGCCCGGTCGACCCGAAGGTCGCCGCCGACTTCGCCAAGGACTTCCCGACGCCGCAGAAGCTGTGGACCATCAGCGACCTCGGTGGCTGGAAGACCGTCGACAAGGAGCTGTTCACGCCGAACACCGGCTCCGTCGCGGTGATCTACGACAAAGCGACCAAGTAGCCGCTTCGGCGCACGGAATACTGGACGACTGTGACTGACAGCAGCACCGCCGGGATCGGGTCAGCGCCCGCTCCCGGCGGCCCGGAAAAAGCGCCTGCGACCCCGCGCTGGAATTGGTCGTGGCTGCGGGTGACCGGCTCGGTGGGTCCGCTCGGCATCGCCACCGCGGTGCTGTGGCTCAGCATCATCGTGCTGCTTCCGCTGGCCGCGCTCACCGTGACCTCCTTCGACGAAGGCTGGTCCGGGTTCGTGGACGCGGTCACCGCGCCTGCGGCGCTGGACTCGCTGCGGATCACCGTGTTCGTCTCGGTGGTGGTCGCGCTGATCAACGTGGTGATGGGCACGCTCATCGCCTGGGTACTCGTCCGCGACGAGTTCCCGGGAAAGGGCATCGTCAACGCGTTGATCGACCTACCCTTCGCGTTGCCGACGATCGTGGCGAGCATCGTGCTGCTGTCGCTGTACGGGCCGCAGAGTCCGATCGACATCCACCTCAACGCCACTCAGCCCGGTCTGGTGGTGGCGTTGGCGTTCGTCACGCTGCCGTTCGTGGTCCGCTCGGTGCAGCCGGTGCTCATCGAGGTGGACCGCGAGGTCGAGCAGGCCGCGCTCTCACTCGGCGCGAGCAACTGGACCACGTTCCGCCGCATCGTGTTACCGACGCTGGCTCCGGCGATCATCTCCGGTGGCGGCCTGGCTTTCGCCCGCGCCATCGGCGAGTACGGGTCGGTGGTGCTCATCGGCGGCGCCATTCCGCGCGAGACCGAAATGGCCTCGCAGTACATCCAGAAGCAGATCGAGATCGACCGGCCGATCAACGCGGCAGCGGTTTCCGTTGCGCTGCTGGCCATCTCGTTCGCGTCCCTGCTTGTGCTTCGCCTGCTTGCCGAGCGAAGCGTCCGTAAAGAGCAGGAGGCCCGGTGAACAGGCCCGCTCGACGACACCTCGCTGGCGCTCGGCTTTCGTCGAGCGCACCAGGCGCTGGTCTGCGATCGGGGGCGCTTCGCTTCCCCGATCGCGGTATACCCACCCAGGTACGGCCTGCAGTACACCCATGGGGGGCGTGGTGAATCTTTCTTGGCCGACGCGTATTTCGCTGCGGGTGGTGGCACTCGGCTACCTGCTCGTGCTGTTGGTGTTGCCGCTGGTGATCATTCTGTGGCGGACTTTCGAGAAGGGGGCTGGCGCGTTCATCGACTCGATCACCACGCCCGCCGCCATCTCGGCGTTCCAGCTGTCGTTGATCATCGTGGCGATCGTGGTTCCGGTGAACGTGGTCTTCGGAGTCGTCACCGCGATCGCGCTGGTGCGCGGAAAGTTCCCGGGCCGCACCCTGGTTCAAGGGATCGTCGATCTGCCGTTCGCGGTGTCGCCGGTGGTCGTCGGTGTCGCGCTGATCCTGCTGTGGGGCGCGGGTGGCTGGTTCGGCGGATTGGAAGACCTCGGCTTCAAGGTCATCTTCAATCTGCCCGGCATGGTGATCGCCACCATCTTCGTCACGCTGCCGTTCGTGGTGCGCGAGGTCGAGCCGGTGCTGCACGAGATCGGCGACGATCAGGAACAGGCCGCGGCAACCCTCGGCGCCACGCGGTGGCAGACGTTCTGGCGAATCACGTTGCCCGCCATCCGTTGGGGCCTCACCTACGGTGTGGTGCTCACGGTGGCACGCTCGCTCGGCGAGTTCGGCGCGGTGATCATGGTTTCCTCGGCGCTTCCCGGTAAGTCGCAGACTCTGACACTGCTGGTGCACGGCCGATACATCAACGACCACAACACCTTCGGCGCATACTCGGCGGCGACGCTGCTGATGGGTATCGCGCTCGTGACCCTCCTGTTGATGACCCTCCTCGAACGCAAGCGGGGCACCAAATGATCACCGTGACCAATGCGAAGAAGAACTACGGTTCGTTCGCCGCGCTCGACGATGTCACCATCGACATCCCCTCCGGCGAGCTGACCGCTCTGCTCGGGCCCTCGGGGTCGGGCAAGTCGACGCTGCTGCGCTCGATCGCGGGGCTGGAGTCGCTCGACTCCGGCATCGTGGTGATCGCGGGCAACGACGTCACCAGGGTGGCGCCGCAGAAGCGCGACATCGGGTTCGTCTTCCAGCATTACGCTGCGTTCAAGCACATGACGGTCCGCGACAATGTGGCCTTCGGACTGAAGATCCGTAAGCGTCCCAAGGCCGAAATCGCCAAGCGTGTCGACGAATTGCTCGGCATTGTTGGGCTCGACGGGTTCCAGCATCGGTATCCGGCGCAGTTGTCCGGCGGTCAGCGTCAGCGTATGGCCCTGGCTCGTGCTCTTGCGGTCGATCCGCAGGTGTTGTTGCTCGACGAGCCGTTCGGCGCGCTGGATGCCAAGGTCCGTGCCGATCTGCGTACGTGGCTGCGCAGGCTGCACGAGGAGGTTCACGTGACGACCGTGCTGGTCACCCACGACCAGGAGGAAGCGCTGGACGTGGCCGACAAGATCGCGGTGATGAACAAGGGGCGGATCGAGCAGTTCGGTACGCCTGAGGATGTATATGACCGTCCTGCAAACGAATTCGTGATGTCGTTCCTTGGTGCGGTGGCGCGGCTCAACGGGCATCTGGTGCGGCCGCATGATATTCGTGTTGGTAGGGAGCCTGCGATGGCGTTGGCTGCGGATGAGGGCACTGCGGAATCGGCGGGTGTCACCAGGGCGACCGTTGAACGGGTGGTGCATCTGGGGTTCGAGGTGCGCGTTGAGTTGCGCAATGCGGCTACCGGAGATTTGTTCGCTGCGCAGGTGACTCGTGGTGATGCGGAGGCTCTCCGCCTCACTGATGGCGAAACCGTCTATGCCCGTGCCACCAGAATCCCCGAACTCCCTGCGCACTGATTTCCCGCTGTGATGGTAAGTGCGGGTTTGGCGGTGGGTTGCGTTGGGAGACTTCAGGTTTAGGTATCTCGGGAGGTGTACTTTGCTCCGCGGGTTTGACGGTCTCCTGGCGAGTGCGGCCGTCTCGGGGTTTGCACTGGATAGCGTGGTGGCGTCGTGTGCCGTACCCGGCTGACCTCCGCAGTCGGTCACGGGTTCTCTTGTTCCAGCCGGGTTGCTT
>NZ_BDAY01000140.1 GCF_001612685.1 Nocardia altamirensis NBRC 108246 | reverse complement strand
CTTCTGAACGGTGCGAATACACCAAACTTGTGCAGGTTCGGTGGAGTTAGATCTTGACGATGGAGCTCAAGGGGTAGTCGCCTTGGCGGTCGCGGCCTTCGAGGAAGGTCAGTTCCAGGACTACCGCGGCGGCGATGATTTCCGCGCCTGCCTCGGCGAACAGGGCGGCGGCTGCGGCGAGGGTGCCGCCGGTGGCGAGGACGTCGTCCAGGAGGAGGATGCGCTTGCCTGCCAGGGAGAGGCCGTCGGCGGGGATTTCGAGGGCCGCGGTGCCGTATTCGAGCTGGTATTCGCGGGTGATGACGGGCGGGGGCAGCTTGCCTGCCTTGCGGACCGCGAGGACACCGGTGCCGAGGCTGGCGGCGACGCCTGCGCCGATCAGGAAGCCGCGGGCGTCGACACCGGCGACCAGGTCGGCGTCGGGGGCGCAGGAGGCGAGGGAGTCGACGACGGCGCGGAAGCCTTCGGCGTCGGCGAACACGGGGGTGAGATCGGCGAATCGGACTCCGGGAGTGGGGAAGTCGTCACGCCAGCGGGTCAACCGCTCGACCGCTTCGGCGGCCCGGCCGGTCCGTTCGGCGGCTAGCTCATCCGACTCGATCGCCGCGTGCTTACTCATCGACACCTCTCCATCATCACAACACCCACAGCACCTGTCACCGTTTCAACACCCAACGGTCCATGTTCCACCCGGATCCCGCCTGGTTGGCGGCGGGGATCCCGTTCTGCAAACCGTTGCCGAACGCGATCGTGCGCGGGGTGGCGAACAGGGGAATGCTCGGCAGCTCCGCCCACAGCAGGTTTTCGACATCGGTGAGCCGGTTCAGCTGTGTGGTCGAGCTGTCGTCGGCCGCAAGCTGATCGGTGATCGCATCGTAACGGCCGTTTCCGTAGCGACCGAAATTGAGCCCGCTACCGGTGCGCAACCCGGCGACCGCGGCAACCCCTGAAATGGATCCCGCCGGACCCGCCGCGGCCGCGGTGCTGCCGAGCACGGCATCGACTTTGCCCTCGGTGAGCTGGGACGGCGTGAAATCGGCCGACCCGGCGTCGACGATGGTGATGCCTGCGGGCTTGCACGCTTCCGTGATCATCGCCACGGTCTGCGCGCGCCGCTCATCAGGCCGCAGATAGCCGATGCGGATGGTCGGATTCGGCGTTTTGGACGCGCCGACGGCCTGCGTCGCACCGGCGACGTCGCCGCCGCCGAACTTGTCCGCCGCACCGATCGACGACGCATAGAACAGCGAATCCTGCTGCACGATATGCGCATTCAGCGGCGCGGAGCCGAGCCCGGTCTTCGGCGCGTCCGGCACCTTGCCGAGCTTGTCGAACAGCGCCTGCCGCGGCACACACAGCGCGAGCGCCCTGCGCATGTCCACCGAGCCGAGCACTCCCCCGGTCGACAGCACCAGCTGCTCGGCGCCGCGACCCGGCCGGTTCTCGACCCGGAAGCCCTCCAGGTTCAGGTCTTTCACCGACCCGGTGCTGATATCGATCACGCCCATAGCGCTGTCGCCGATCTTCGACTTCAGATCGACGTTCTTGGGCCACACCATGATTCGTCCGGTCGCAGGCTTGGTGCCCCACCACCGCTCGTTCGACACCAGCACCAGACCGTCCTTCTCGCTGAAGGATTCGATCCGGTAGGGCCCCGAAGACGGGAACCGGGTCAGGTCGAGCTTGCCCGGGGTCAGCGTCCAGCCGGTGTTCCAGAAGTCAGCGATCCGACCGATGGCGTTCGGATCACCGGACTGCAAGGCAGACACCACATTCTGCACGCCAGACGCCTGCGCCGCGATGTGCGCCGGCATCATCTGACCCGCGGTGAACAGGTTGCGCCACGGCAGGTAGCGCTGGTTCGGCCGGAACACCACGGTGGCATCGCGCGATCCCGGCTGGCAGTCCACCCGTTCGATGTCGTCGTAGCCCGCGGTGCTCGCTGCGTCGAACAACGGAACAGGCCCGCGGTCACCGGGTTTGGTGAACCGCCCGCTGCGGGCCATCCAGGCGAGCACCAGGTCGTCGCAGGAGGTCGGCACCCCGTCGGAGTACACCCCGTCGGGGTTGAGCCGGTACTGGATGGTCTGTGCCTCGCCAGGCACCTCCTTGGCGGTGCCGAAGTCGGTGTCGGCGATCTGCTGACCGTCCGGTCCGGTGTAGAAGAACCCGGTGATCGTTCGCGCGAACACCGCAGCCGTTCCGGTGCTCGCGCCCAACGTGGTTCCGCCGTTGTAGCTGGCGATGGTGGCGTCGACGGCGTAACCGATGGACGGCACCTGGTTCTTGCTCGAGCACCCGGCCGCCAGTCCGGCGGCCATGGCGCTCGCCGCTACCACGGCAAGCAGGCGGACGGCCCGGCTACGTGGGTTGCGCATGAAACCCCCTGCCTGTGTCAGTTCCGCCGCTTCTGCCGCTTGCCGCTCGGGCGCGCGCCCGGCCTGGGTGCCTGTCCGGGTTCGCGTGGCCTGCGCGGTGTTTCGTCGTAACCACGGCCGGTCGCTGCGGTCGCTCGACGCTCCGCCTCGAACCCCGCACGCGCGCTCGCGCCCGCGGCCCTGCGGGACTTGACCCGCTCGGTGTGCCTGGCGACCGGGCCCCACCGCTCCTTGATCGACACCAGCAGCGGTGTCGCGAAGAAGATCGAGGAGAAGGTGCCGACCAGCAGTCCTACCAACTGCACCAGCGCCAAGTCCTTCAGGGTGCCGACGCCGAGCATCCAGACGGCGATCACCATCAGGCCGACGATCGGCAGGATGCCGATGAGGGCGGTGTTGATGGAACGCATCAGCGTCTGGTTCACCGCGAGGTTGGCCTGCTCGCCGTAGGTGCGGCGGTTCAAATGCAGGATGCCCCTGGTGTTTTCCTCGACCTTGTCGAACACGACCACCGAGTCGTAGAGCGAGAAGCCGAGGATGGTGAGGATGCCGATCACGGTCGCCGGGCTCACCTCGAAGCCGACGAGCGAGTAGACGCCCGCCGTCACCATGACGTCGAAAACCAACGCGGCCAACGCGGCCAGCGCCATGTGTGGTTCGAATCGGATGGCGATGTAGGCGGCGACCAGCACCAGGAACACGGCGAGCGCGATGAGTGCCTTGCGGGTGATCTGGCTACCCCAGGTCTCGCTGACGTCGGAGGCGCTGATCGCGGCGCGACTCGGGGTGCCGTCCTTGCCCTTCGGCTGGAACTTCTCGAACAGCGCCTCGTTCAGCGCGTCGACCTGCTCCTTGTTCAGCGCCTCCGAGCGGATCAGCACGGTGGCGTTCGAGCCGCTACCGACGGTCTGCACCGACACCGGGTCGGTGCCGATGGCGGACTTGTAGACCTCTTCGACCTGGCTCGTGCTCGACGATCCGGCCGGGAACTGGATCCGCGAGCCGCCCTCGAAGTCGATGCCGAAGTTGAAGCCCTTGAAGACGATGCTGCCCAACGAGATCAGCACGATCACCGCGGTGATCATGTACCACATCCGGCGCTTGCCGATGACGTCGATGGCACCGGTGCCGGTGTAGAGCCGGTTGAAGAAGCCGTGCTTGGGCGTGGCGGGTACGGCGGCGAAGACATCGGTGGTCTCGGCCGCGTTCTTGGCGAGCGACGGGCTCGTGTGGTTCGTCATCGCGTTCTCACGCCTTCCCGAGTGCGGCTTCGGCGGCCTTGCGCTCGCGCGCGACCTGTTGGATCGCACCGAGACCATTCACCGACGGTTTGGCCCAGTAGTTCGTGCGCGAGGCGAGCAACACCAGCGGCGACGTCATCAGGAACACCACGACGACGTCGAGGATGGTGGTGAGGCCAAGGGTGAACGCGAAGCCCTTCACCTGACCGACCGCGAGGATGTAGAGCACCGCGGCGGCGATGAAGCTGACCGCGTTGCCGGACAGGATGGTTCGGCGCGCCCGCTGCCAGCCGCGCGGTGCAGCGGAACGGAAGCTGCGGCCCTCGCGCATCTCGTCCTTGATGCGTTCGAAGAACACCACGAACGAGTCGGCGGTCATACCGATACCGATGATCAAACCGGCGATACCGGCCAGGTCGAGGGTGAACCCGATCCAGCGGCCGAGCAGCACCATGATGCCGTACACCGCGAGACCCGAAGCCACCAAGGACAATCCGGTGACGAACCCGAGCATCCGGTAGTAGGCCAGGCAGTAGAGCAGCACGACGGCCAGGCCGACCGCGCCCGCGAGCAGACCCGCCTTCAGCGAGGAGAGCCCCAGCGTCGCCGACACGGTCTCGGCTTCGGAGGTCTGGAACGACAGCGGCAGCGAGCCGTACTTCAGCGTGCTCGCGAGCTGCTTGGTGTCGTTGGCGGTGAAGTTACCGGAGATCGTTGTGCCGCCGTACTGGCCTGCTGCCTGCACGATCGGCGCGCTGACGACGCGCGAGTCGAGCGTGAAGGCGAGGTACTTGTTGTAGTACTCGGTGGTCAGCTTGGCCCACTCGTCCGAGCCGGTCGACTTGAAGTCGAGGCGAACGGTGTGCCGGGACTGGCGCTGATCGAACTCGGCGACCGCGTTGCTGATCTCCTGGCCGTCGATCCGGCTCTTGTCCAGGATGTACTTGGCCTTGCCGTCCACCGAGCAGGTGACCAGCGGCAGGTTCGGATCGTCGTTACCCGACAGCGGATCGGCCTTGCTGCAGTCGAGCGCGGCAAGCGCCTGCTGCTGCACGGCAGGATCCTGACTCTGACGCGTCGCCTTGGCCTGCGCGATTTCCTGCTTCACCTGCTCCTGCGTGGACAGGTCCGACGGGTTGGGCGCCGGTGTCGGCTGCGGCGTGGTCGGCGCCTGTGCGGGGAACACGCGGTTCTGCGGTGCGCCTTCGGATGCCGGGTTGTCCGCGCCACCCGGTACCGGTGCAGGCAGCGGCTCACCGCCCTGCGCCGGTGGCGGCAGTGGCTCGCCACCCTGCGCGGGCGGCGGCAGCGTCGGCGGCAGACCGGACGCGGGCGCCTGACCCGGCTGCTGTCCTGGCGGCAGCTGCGTGGCATCGGGGACCGCACCGTACGGCTGGCCGATCACCGGCCGGATATAGAGCTTCGCGGTCGTCGCCAGCGAACGCGCCTGCTGTCCGTCATCGCCGGGCACGGTGATCACGATGTTGTCGCCGTCGATCACCACCTCGGAGCCGAGCACGCCGAGCCCGTTGACGCGGGTCTCGATGATCTCCTGCGCCTTCTTCAGGCTGTCCTGGCTCGGCTTGTTGCCGTCCGGGGTGCGCGCGGTCAACGTGACCCGGGTGCCACCCTGCAGATCGATGCCGAGCTTGGGTGTCGGTGCTTTGTCACCGGTGAAGAACACCAGCGCATAGATCACGGCCAGCAGCGCGGCGTAGACGCCGATCAGCCGGAGCGGATGCGCCGATCCTTGGGAAGGTGGCACAGTGCGTCATCTCCTAGGCGGGAAGTCGAGAGTTGAACAGGCGGGCACACCAGCGATGCCTGGTGCGGACGTGAGCGGCGGAGAATACACCGATCAGGTAGCGCGCGGGTGGCGGCCCATCGAGCACCGCCGCCGCAGCGGCGGATCGAACACGGACGCGGCGGCACCCGGCGAGGGGTGCCGACCGCGGCGGCACATCAGTCCTTGGTCAGCCGGGTCTCGGTCTGCTCGGCGGATTCCTCGAGAGCATCGTGCGCGCCCTCGGTCGTCGAATCGGCCTCGTCGGTGCCGACCTCGGTCTCGGTGCGCACTTCGCGAATAGCGGCGCGCAGCCAGGTGGTGACGACATCTTCGGCAATCTCGAGATCAACCGTGGAGTCGTCGAGATCGACGACGGTGCCGTACAGCCCCGACGTGGTGATGACCCGGTCGCCGGCCTTCAGGCTGTCCTGCATCTCCGTGACCTTGGCGGCTTCCCGCTTCTGACGGCGGACACCGAGGAACATCGGCACGAGCAGGGCTACCAGCAGCAGCGGAAACAGAAGTTCCATCGTCGAAGTCAGTCCCTAGTCTTAGTGGTGGGATGGATATGTACCCACACAGTCTGCCATTTCGTGTCGTCAGCGCCACACCGGCACACCAGGTGGGAACCTGTGGCGACTGTGGCGGGCGAATCCTACGCCAGGTGAGCCGTGTTCGGGGCGGTCCGATGCGACGGGTCGGTTTGCCGGGAAAGGTCGCCACTCGAAACCGGCACGCCACGAATTCCATTGGCCTACAGTGGAAATCGCAGGGTATTCAGTAGCGCAGGACGTCCCGACGGCGCAGCCGGGGAGCCTGATTCGCACGTAACTCATCGTCTTCGAGCCGTGTCTCGTGGCCTCCTGTGCCTTCACAAAGGGGTTCACGATGGCCGCAGACGCCAGAATCGACGTCAAAACGCTATTCCAGAAGGCCGCCGGAGATTTGTCCGCGCCCGAACTGTACGACCTGGCGCGGACCGCCGAATCGGGTCCGTGGTTCGGCATGCAGGCCAGCAGGTCGGGCGAGTCCGCACGCCGCGCGGACTTCGAATGGCCGTTGGTGTCCGAGCATCCTTACCTCGGCAAATACGGCAAAGGCACGGCGGCGGTGCATCTCGGAAACGGGCACGAGCGCCTCGTCAATCCGATGATCTTCGCCGACGGCTTCAATTACGGGCCGAGCGATCTCGACGGGCTGTGGCAATGGTTCAACACGCCCTATTCCGAGGCGGGCGAGCGCCTGTTCGATCAGCTGCTTGCGTCCGGGATCGACATCGTGTTGCTCGGCTTCGATACTCGCCACGACTACATCCAGGTCAACGCGGGTGTGGCGCGGGCGTGCATCACCAAGGTGATTACCGAACGACAAGGCAAGGCACCGCTGATCGTCGGCGGCGTCAGCATGGGCGGCATGATCACCCGGTACGCGCTCGCCGCGATGGAAAGCGACGACGAGGATCACGAGACCGGGACCTACCTGTCCTACGACACCCCGCACAACGGGGCATGGATTCCGTTGAACCTGCAGCAGATGGCGTATTTCTTCGAGTCCTTCGAGGCGGTCGCGCCAGGTAAAGCGAGCAAGGCCAGTCTGATTCGCAGCCCCGCAGCTCAGCAGCTCCTGTGGGCATGGGTGGAGGATTCGCGCTATTCAGGTCCGGTCGCCACCGCCTCACCGCTGCGTGGCCAATTCGTCCAGGAGCTGGCCGATCTCGGCGGATTCCCGCAGCGGCCGGTCCTGCTCGGCGTCGCCAACGGCCGTGGCGACGGCCACGGTCCTGAACTGCGCCCCGGCGAGATCGTGTTCGACAAGAAGTTCCTCGGCGGCCTGGTCGGCAGCGCCACCGCGCGCTATCAACCGGCCTACGGCACCGAACAACCGATCGGCGGCATGCACCTCGGCCTGACCACGCGCAGCTCGACGACCAGCATGGTCGCGCCGTTCGACAGCGCGCCCGGCGGCCTGCTCGACTCGTTCGGCCAGGTCGCGACCGTCCTGGGAATCGAGCTGGAGGAGGCCAAGCGCTGGAGCTGTTTCGTCCCGTCGGTCAGCGCGATCGCCTTGAATTTCGACCCGATCTCCTGGGACATCGAACTCGACAAGAACCTGAGTTCGGTCACCTCGGATCAGACGGCCCTGTCCGAATTCTGTTGCAACGTCACCAACACCGAGCACTCGGCGGTCACCCCGACGCTCGCCGACTGGGTACTCCGCAAGATCGCGAAATAGTCGTCGCCAGTTGAACGGAGCCGATGCTCAGGAAGAAAGGAGCCGCCGGATGAAATAAGACGGGCCCCGCCGGGAGCTATCCGGCGGGACCCGCGCAACGGGGCGTCGTTGACCCGGCTCAGGCCGACTTGCCGTAGACGTAGTCGTCGAGCGGGAAGCTGACGGCTTCGCGGTGGGCATTGAGGGTGCTGGTCGGGCGGAGTAGCGCGGCCTCACCATGCGGATTGAAGTAGTAGCTGCGCGCCGTGGCGCAGTCGCCACCGTAGAAGACCGAGGAGCCGAGCTTGTCGGTGACGCGGTCGAGGAACTCGGTGTTGGCGTGCTCGGTCACCTCGAACGTGTGCTCGCCGCGGCGGAACAACTCACCGAAGAGCCTGCCCATGTGCTTCATCTGCGCCTCGATGGTGGTGAAGTACGACAGGCCGCTGTAGGAATACGGGCTGTTGAGGCTGAGGAAGTTCGGGAACTTCGGCACCGTGATGCCCTCGTAGGCCTGGAAACGGTTGTCCCGCCAGAACTTTCCGAGGTTGACGCCGTCGCGGCCGATGATCTCGATGGCCGGGAAGTTGACGTCCCACAGGTTGAATCCGGTGGCAAGGATCAGCGTGTCGATCTCGGTCTTGTGCCCGTCGGCGGTGACGATGCCGTCGGCCTCGATCCGCTCGATCGAGTTGGTCTCCAAGCGCACATGCGGCTGGTTGAACGAGCGGAAGTAGGTGTTGGAGAACGTCGGCCGCTTGCAGCCGAAGTCGTAGTGCGGGGTGAGCTGCTTGCGAGTTTCCTTGTCCCGCACCGAGGCCCGCAGATGCGCCTTGGCGAGCACGCCTGCGGCCTTGTTCAGCGGTTTGGCCTTGGTGTAGTTCAGCACGCCGACCACCATCAGCGCCTCGAGCAGGCTGGTGTTGAACAGCCGCGCGGCCTTCTGGGTGGCGGGCACCCGGTCGAACAGCTTCTGCACCGGGGCGGGAATGGCGGTGTCGACCTTCGGCACCACCCAGATCGGGGTGCGCTGGAAGACGGTGAGCGCCTGCGCCTTCTTGGCCACTTCGGGCACCAGCTGCACGGCGGTGGCGCCGGTGCCGATGATGGCCGCCTTGCGACCGGTGAGGTCGAAATCGTCCTCCCACGCGGTGGTGTGGATGATCTTGCCCGCGAAGGTGTCGATGCCGGGGAACGGCGGAGTGTAGGGCTGCGACAGGAAGCCGGTCGCGGTGAGCAGGTAACGGCCGGTGACGTTTTCGCCGCCGGCGACCGAAACAACCCAGTGCTGGTGCTCCTCGTCCCAGCGGGCGCCGTCGACCACCGTGCCGAAGCGCATCCGCCTGCGCAGGCCGTACTTGTCGGCGATGTGGGTGGCGTACTTCTTCAGCTCGGCGCCCGGCGCGAACAACCGCGTCCAGTAGGGGTTCGGCTCGAACGAGTACGAGTAGGTGACCGAGGCGATGTCGACCGCGAGGCCTGGGTAGTGATTGACGTGCCAGGTGCCGCCGAGATCATCCTCACGTTCGAGGATCACGTAATTGCTGAGGCCGAGGCGATCGAGCTCGATGCCCGCCCCCATGCCACCGAATCCCGCTCCGACCACGATCGCGTCGTACTGAGGCGCCACGCCGAACCTCCTGCTTTGTGAACCGCTTCTCACGGAATGACACATCATTCCGTTTGTGACGACTGTATCATCGAGGGCGTGACGAAGCCATTGACGAGAGCCCAACGACGCAAGGCCGAGCTGCGGCAGGAGATCATCGACACGGCATTCGTCTGCTTCTCCGAGAAGGGCTATCACGGCACCGGTATCGCCGATATCGCCGGTCACCTCGGCATCGGACACGGCACCTTCTACCGCTACTTCAGCAACAAGCGCGACATCATCGACCACGTCATCGACGACCTGTCGGCCAAGATCATCGACAGTCTCGGCACCGACAACGCCCCCGACGCGGCCAACACGCTCGACGAATACCGCACCCAGATCGACCGGATCGGCCAGGCGCTCACGCACATCCTGATGGATGACCGCAGGGTCGCCCAGTTGCTGCTCGTGCACGCCCCCGGCATCGACGAGGAACTCACCACGCGCCTCTACGGCCTCCTCGACCTCGCAGACGCGCTCACCGCCGGATATCTCGAGCACGGCGTCGAACGTGGTTACCTGCGAGCAGATTTGGATACGGTCAACACCGCACGCGCGGTGACCGGCATGCTGCTGTCCGGCATCATGCATGGCCTGCGCGAGACGAGCGAAGAGACCATGCAGAGCCTCAACGAGGCGATCCGGCGGCTGCTTGTCGACGGTATCCGCAAAGATTGAGCACATCGGCAAGCCCCCTGACGCCGCGCGCGGAGTTAAGGTGAGGACACCGTGTTGATGTCAGCTCCGATGTGTCCGCCAGGGGGCCGGTCGTGATCTCGAGAGACCAGGGAGTGCGAAATGGTCACTTTCCTGCGGACCGGCCCAGCCCACCTGACAGAATGTGGCCCGTGACCCCCGAGGACGTGAGCCGAATCAGTTTTGCGACGCCACCTTTCGGCCAACGCGGATACCACGCCGACGAAGTGGACGCGTTCCTCGATCTCGTCGCCGCGACCATGGCCGGACAGGGCGCCCTCGCCGCCGACGACCTGCGCCACGTCACCTTCGACGCGCCACGCCCCGGCGGCCGCGGGTACCGCGCGGATCAGGTCGACGAATACCTGGATCAGGTGCGCGTCGAACTCGAGAGCCGCCAGCGCGGCGTGCGGCCGGTGCCCGCAGGCGGCAACGGCCACGCACTGCTCACCCCCGACGACGTGCAGCGGATGCGCTTCACCACCGCCTCCGTCGGTCGTCGCGGATACCACGAAGAAGAGGTCGACGCCTTCCTCGACCTGGTCGCGGCCACCCTCGCCCACGACGGACCAGGCAGCCTGACCGTCGCCGAAGTGCGCTCGGTGCGCTTCACCGAAGCGCGCCTGGGCACCCGCGGCTACCAGCCGGACGAGGTAGACGCCTTCCTCGACTTAGTCGTCACCGCTCTACAACACGCCGAACACCAACACCACCGCTGGACCCTGCACCGCGACGACTAACCCCGCCTGCTGTACGAGCAGCAATCACTGCGTGGCACGAATTCGGTGCAGCACCACCGAATCCCACACCCTCCAGAGCTGGACGGTTGATCACGAGGCACTGACGGCGGCATCGCCCGAGAAGCCCCCGCCACCAGCGCCCCCTCACCACGAAACCACCCTCTTCGATCCCACATACCGAGACCGCAGGCGCTTCTGAGGTCTGCAAACGCGGTCAGTTCCGCCTCAACCCCGAAATCCGCACCCAGACTGTGCATCCCACACAGCTTCCATACGGTTCACAGAGGCTAGAGGGCCTAGAACTGTTGTGAACCGTACGGAAGGTTTGTGGGTCCTCGGACGCGACTCCGAGAGGGGTGCGGATCTCGGTAAACCCGGTGGGGGTAGCGAGAATCCGACTTCTTTGATCTTGAAAGCTCTCGAAACCGGACCACAGCCAAGTAA
>NZ_BDAY01000139.1 GCF_001612685.1 Nocardia altamirensis NBRC 108246 | reverse complement strand
GCGAGCGCGGCGGCCCTGCCGATGCCGGTGCGCGCGCCGGTGACCAGCGCGCGCTGTCCGTCCAGCCGGAACGGGTCGGTCACGAAAGCGACTCCGTGGCAACCAGATCCATGTCGTTATAGGCGAGGTTCTCCCCCGCCGTCGACCAGACGAACCGGTACGGGGCGGTGCCTGCCCCGGTGTGCACCGACCACGGCGGGCTGATCACCGCCTGCCGGTCGGCGACGATGATGCTGCGGGTGCGGGTCGGCTCGCCGCACAGGTGCACGACGCGCTCGGCCGGGTCGAGCCCGAAGTAGAGGTAGATCTCGGTGCGCCGATCGTGGGTGTGGCACGGCATGGTGTTCCAGACGCTGCCCGGTTCGAGGGTGGTGATGCCGAGCGCGAGCTCACAGGAGCGAACGCCGTCCTCGTGCACGTACTTTCGCAGCGTCCGCTCGCTTGCCTTGTGTGCATCGCCGATTCGCACGCTCTCGGCCGATGCGCGGGGGATCAGGGTGGTCGGGTGGGCGAGATGCGCTGGCGCGGAGACGATGTAGAAGACCGCGTCGCCCGCCACCGACACCGTCTCGGCGCCCTGCCCGACGTAGACGATGTCCTCCGCGGACACCGGATGCTGCTGGCCGTCCGTGGTCACCGAGCCGGCGCCCTCCAGGCAGACGATGCCGAGTTCACGTCGGTCACACAGGTTTTCGGCACGCAACTCGGCCGGTGGCGCGAGAATGAGTTCGCCGCCGCCTGGCATCGCACCACCGATCAGCAGCCGATCGTGGAGGGACAGCGTGAACCGAACCTCGCCAGCGACAAACAAATCGGTCACCAGAAAACGCTCGCGCAGTTCCTCCGGCGCGAGCCTGGCCATCTCCGTAGGACTTGTCGGGTAACGGACGTCTGTCATGGAGTCACCTCTGATTTCCCGCCTGACGGAAAGTGCTTTCCCTCACAAGGGAAGCCGGAGGAGTATGCCGTATCAAGCAAGACCGCGGCAAGGGTGCCGCCCCCGCAGGCAAGGAGCAACGCGCATGCGACTCAGGGCACGACTCGTCGGATTGATCGCCGCGGGGCTGCTTGCAGCGACCGCCTGCGCACCGGGAGAGCCGGAATCGAACGCCCCGACCGGGCCGATCACCGTGGACTTCAAGTCTTTTCAAGGCAAGCGCCTGACCTATGTGTACTTCACCGACGGACCGGACCTCGATGCGACGAAGACGGCCATCGCCGGCTTCGAGAAGGAAACCGGTGCCACGGTCGATCTGCAGGTCGTCCCCTTCGCCCAGCTCAACACCGCGCTGCAGGCACGCATCGCATCCGGCACCGCACCGGAGGTCGCCCGGGTGCAGGACTGGTACCTGTACCGGGGCGAGGTGATCGACTTCGCGAACTACTTCGGCAAGTCCTACGCCGACGAATTCACCGACGGCGCACTGGCGGTCACCCGCGACAAGGAAGGCCGCCTCTACGCGGTGCCGAGCGACCAGACCATCAACGGCCCCTTCGTCAATGCCGACGCCTTCGCCAAAGCCGGTGTGCCGGTACCGGGTCCAACCGACAAACGGACCTGGCCGGAGTTCATGGCCGACGCGACGAAGGTCGCGCAGGCCAACGGCATGCCGTTCGCGCTGACGATGGACGTCTCGGGCAATCGACTGAGCACGATCCTCAGCCACTACGGCACCACCCTGATCGGCGCCGACGGCGAGGTCGGCCTCGACCAGGCCAAGGCGGAGCAGGCGTTGGGCATGGTCAACGACCTGCTGCAGACGAACAAGCTGTCCAAGGACTTCTGGCTCGGCGCGGGCACCAGTTACAAGGGCGGCAACGAAGCCTTCCTGGCCGGACAGGCCCCGGTGTATCTGTCCGGGCCGTGGCAGGTCGGCTCGTTCGCCAAATCGGCGCCGTTCGCGTGGGCGACCGTGCCCAATCCCTGTGCCGCCGAATGCGGCGGGTTCCCCGGCATGAAGATGATGGTCGCCTTCGCCCGCAGCAAGGAGCCGACGCTCGGCGCCGCCTTCGTGCAGTGGATGAACCGCGCCGAGAACCAGCGCGAGATCGACAAGGCCGCCTTCTGGCTGCCGACTCGCAAGGATCTGGTGGCCGCAGGCGTGCAGTATCCGTCCCGCGACGCCGACATGAACACCTTCATCCGTCAGATCGAGGTCACCCCGTCGGTCGACTTCGTCGCGGCGGCCAGCCCGGCCTTCACCGGCGCGGCCAACGCGCTCATCAAGGAGTTCGCCAAGGTGGTCGCCGGGCAGGAGAGCGTCGCCACCTGCGTGACGAACCTGCGCGCGCAGATCGCCGACATCATCAAGGCGTCCAAATGACCGCAGGCAAGCGCCTGATCAATCGGCGCAAGGTCGCGCCGTATCTGTTCGTGCTGCCGAACATGGTGATCTTCGGTCTCTTCACCATCTGGCCCGCGATCAACGGTTTCAACCTCAGCTTCTACGACAGCAACAACGGGCGAACCTTCCGTCCGGTCGGCACCGACAACTATCGGCGCATCCTCGACAGCGCCGAATTCTGGGACGTCGCACGGCAAACGGTGCTGTTCGTCGTCGCGTTCGTCGTGGTGAGCACGGTGCTGGCGACCGGCCTTGCGCTGCTGTTGAATTCGCAACGGCGCGGGCGTGGCGCGTTGAGTGCGGCGTACTTTCTGCCGATCGTGGTGTCGCCGGTGGTGGTCGGGCTGGTGTGGAACGCGGCGCTGCAACGCCAGACCGGGTTGGTGAACCAGGTGACCAGCGCGCTCGGCTTCGGCCATCCCGCGTGGCTGGTCGATCCGTCCCTCGCGCTCGTCTCGGTGATCGTCGTCGGGGTCTGGATCCATCTCGGCTTCTACACCATGATCGTGCTGGCCGGGCTGCAGTCGATCGACGGCGCGCTCTACGAAGCCGCCACCATCGACGGCGCGAGCCGCTGGCAGCTGATCCGGCGCATCACGCTGCCGCTGCTGCGGCCGACCACGATGGTGGTGATCACGCTGGCCACGATCGCGGGGTTTCAGGCCTTCGATTTCATCTACACGCTCACCGGCGGCGGTCCGGTCGGTGCGACGACGTTGATCGTGCAGTACGTCTACACCAACGGATTTCACGCGCCGATCAGTTACGGGCTCGCCAGCGCCGCGGCGGTGATCCTGTTCCTCGTCGTCTTCGCGGTCACCTTCCTCAACTACCTGGTCGGTAGGCGTCAGGAGGCGATGTGACCGGCCAGTGGGTCTCGACCACCGGGCGCGCACCATCGGTCGGCACGATCGTGCGCACGACGGTGCTGATCGTCGGCGCGATCATCGTGATCGCGCCGCTGGTCTGGGCAGGGTTGTCCTCGTTCAAGAGTCAGGCCGAGCTGGCCGCGCAGCCGCCGACGCTGTACCCGCACGCGGCCACCTTCGACAACTATCGAACCGGGTTGGCCGCCTTCGACTTCGGGCGCTACCTGCTCAACAGCACGATCGTGACCGTTGCGGCGACGCTGCTCACCCTGCTGATCAACGCGATGGCCGCCTACGCGCTGGCCAAGTACAACTTTCGCGGTCGCGACCTGCTGTTCCTGATCACGCTGTCCACCATCATGATTCCGCTGCAGGTGATCCTGTTGCCGGTCTATCAGGTGGTTTCCGCGCTCGGCATGACCAATTCGCTTCTCGGGCTCATCATTCCGCCCGCGGCGACACCGACGGGGGTGTTCCTGCTCCGCCAGTACATGCTGTCGCTGCCCGACGAGACGATCGAGGCGGCGCGGATCGACGGGGCAGGCGAGTTCGCCATCTTCTGGCGGATCGTGTTGCCGCTGTGCCGTCCGGCGCTGGCGGTGCTGGCGATCTTCTCGATCATCTGGCGGTGGAACGATTTCCTGTGGCCGTTGATCGTCGCCCAGGACGAGTCGAAACAGACGCTGCCGGTGGCGATCGCGCGCTTCGCCGGGCAGCAGGCGATCCCGTTTCCGCACATTCTCGCGGTGTCCGTGGTTTCGATCATTCCGGTGATCGTGGTGTTCCTGATTCTGCAGCGGCAGATCATTTCCGGGTTGGTGAGTGGGGCGGTGCGATGAGTCGGATACCGAGATTTGCTGCCGAGGAGCGTTCGGTGCATGCCCTCGATCGGCGTGGGTACGTGCGCGATTGGCTGAGCACGGCGGCGTTGTCGACACCGTGCGCCGATTTGCACGAGGTGCTCAACGCGCAGGGCAGTCCGTGGGGGCCGGATGGCCGCTGGGTGCTGACCAACGGTCCGGACGTGGCGCCGTTGAAGCAGATTCTCTACCGGAAGCATCCGCTGGCCGCCGCGCCCTCGCTGCCCGAAGTGGTGGCGGGCGGTGGCTTTTCGTGGGATCTGGGCTGGGGCAACAGTCGGCAGGCGCGGTGGGAACACTGGCGTGCGGGCGCGGACGGGCTGCTCGACTGGAGCGAGTTCTGCTACACGCCGGAGTATCGGCAGGCGATCGCCGCAACGGTCTTCGAAGTCGATCAAGCCGAGTATCGGGTATTCGAGGTCGAATGTACGGGTCCGGTGGCTCTCTTCGTCGACGGTGAGTTGGTGTTGTCGGCAACGGATTTCGCCTACATGGAGCCGTACCGGACCCAGGCGCGGGTGCGGTTGCGGTCCGGGCTCACCGCGGTGCATCTGGTCAGCTGGCAGGTGGCGTTCCGCGAATGCAGGCAGGTTGCCGGGTTGCGCGTGTGGGGCTTGCCGGTGCGGGTGGTGCTACCGACGGCCGGTGCGGACGAATACCGTTCGGCGGTGGCGGAAGCCATGCTGGACGCGGTCGGGCTCGCGCCGTGGGCAAGTACCGACGGGATGGTGACGCTGAGCGGCCCGGTCGGGGCGCGGTATCTGGTTTCCGTGAGCGGAGGTGCCGAGACCCCGGTGGAGTTGACCGACGGCACTGCGCAATTCACCCTCCCCGGTGCCGCCGAGACCGCCACGGCGTCCATGCTCGGTACCGGCGAAGCGGAACTGACCGTCCGAGTCGATGATTCGGCGGCACCGGTGGTCCGCAGGTTGCGCGCGGCGCGCGTGCCCGCCGTGCACCGGGCCGTGCCGGTCGGCACCGATCCGACGGTGTGGTGTGACGAACTGCTGCGCCACGTCGCTTCCGGCACACCCGGAATAGCCCGTGCCCTCGCCCGGCATTGCCTCGATCCTGCCGAGAAGCTGTCCGACGACGATCTCGCCCCGGCACTGTGGATGATCGAATCCCGTGCCGACTGTGCCGATTTCGAAGCCGTCGGACTGGTCCACCTGTGGCGGCGGCTCGACACTTGGTCACCGGCGCAGCGCGAGCGAGTCGAGCAGGCACTGCTCGGCTTCAAGTACTGGATCGACCAGCCCGGTCTCGACGCCATGTGCTACTTCACCGAGAACCACCAATTCGTCTGGCACACGGCCGAAGCCATGATCGGCGAGCTGTTTCCGGCGGCGCAGTTCGGCAACACCGGCTGGTCCGGGCGCGAGCACGCCGAACACGGGACGCGCCTTGCCGAGGACTGGATGCGGCAGAAGCTCGCTGGCGGATTCAGTGAATTCGACTCCAACGCCTACCTCGCGATCGATGCGCTCGCCCTGGTTACCTGGATCGAATTCGCACCCGACGACCAGCTGCGGCGCCTGGCCGAGGTCCTGCTCGACAAGGCGCTGTTCACCCTGGCAAGCAACTCGTGGCGCGGGGTCCACGGTGCCGCACACGGACGCTCCTATGTGCCGACGCTGCGGTCGTCCCGATTCGAAGAGACCGCGCCGATCATGTGGATCCTGTGGGGCACAGGCTCGTTGAACGGGGCAGTGTTGCCTGCCACCGCGCTGGCGACCGCGACCCAGTATCGGCTGCCCGAATTGATCCGGGCGGTCGCCACCGAGATACCCGACGAATGGGACGGGCGCCAGGTCTACTCCGGCACGTATCGACGACACCACGATCTGCTGGAGCGGCCGTACCGCTCCGATCTGCGCGTGTGGCGGACACCGGAGGCGATGCTGTCCAGCGTTCAGGACTACCGCTCCGGGCTGCCCGGTCTGCAGGAACACATCTGGGGCGCGACACTCGGGCCCGAGGTGCAGGTATTCGCGACGCACCCCGCGACGGACAGCACGTCGTCATCGGCCAGACCCAATGCCTGGGCGGGACACCGGGTGTTGCCGCGGGCCCACCAGCACCGGGACACCGTCCTCGTCCTGCACCGCATCCCCGAGGCGGACCGCCTCGGCACGACCCACCTGTGGTTCCCGACACCGCATTTCGACGAATGGACCACGCACGGGCCGTGGTTGGCAGGCCGCGTCGGCGACGGGTTCGTCGCCGTCGCCACCTCCGGCGGGTTCCGCGCGCGCACGACCGGAGACGGGTGCGGACAGACCTGGTTACCCAACGGCGATGGCCTGGCCTACGTCGCGACCGTCGGACGGGCAACGACCGACTCTTCGTTTGCCGACTTCGTTTCCGCGCTCACCGAACCGGTGTTCACGCCCGACGCTGTATCGTTCCGCGCACGCGACGGCAGGACACTCGCCCTGTCGTGGCCCGGCGTTTTCACCGTGAATGGCAGTGCGGCACTGGATTCGGCCGACACCACCCATCTCGACAACCCCGCCGTGCACGTTCCCTTCGGGGCCGACCAGCTGGCGGCGGACTGGCACGGCCACCGGCTCGTCCTCGACCTGGCCAACGGCTGTCGGATCGAACCGCCTAGCGCCGTGGCGCTTTCGGACACCGGAGCCACCGGTGTCGGGCGATGATCTGACCTCGGCACTGCACGCCGCTCCCCCACTCCCGCCCCGCACCGATCTCTCGCCCGCTGCCTTGATAGATGTCGGTGAGCGACTGGTCGCCCGCACCTGGTCCACGGGCCTGCCCTCCTGGTTCTGGGGCGAAGGCGTCTGCCTGCTCGGCATCGTGCGCTTCGCCCAGGCCAGACACCGACCGGTACCCGCCGCCGTCGTGGACTGGCTACGCCACCACCACAATTCAGGCATCAGCGTCTCCCACGTCAACAACCTCGCCCCGGGCACCGCAGCCCTGATCGCCGCCACCGACTACCCCGATCTGGTGGCCACCGCGGATCTCCTCGATCAGTGGTTCGCGCAATCCCCTTCGATCACAAGGGCGCCCAACGGCGCACTCGAGCACTGGCCCGACGGAGTCTGGGCCGACACCACTTTCATGGCAGGCGTCTTCCTCGGCCACCTCGGCGAGCACCGGCGCGATCCACGCTTGGTGGCTGCCTTCGGCGAGCAACTGCTCGCCCACGCCGCCATCCTGCAACACCCCGACACCGGCCTCTTCGCGCACGGGTCGCATCGCGGCCAAACCCTCTGGAACTTCTGGGGCCGCGGAAACGCCTGGTGCGCACTCAGTGCCGTCGAATACCTCGAACTGGCCGCACGAGGCCGGGTCCCCGTCGATCACGAACAACTCGACCGGATCACCGACCTCCTGCTCCGCCAGCTGACCACCTTGGCCGCGCTACAGCCCGACCACGGCGTCTGGAGCGTCCTGGTCGACAACCAGCCCGAGAACGCGGGCATCCTCGAACCCTCCGCCGCAGCAGGCATCAGCGCCGCGATGCTGCGCACCGCACTCCTGCTCCCGCACTGCCCACCCGAGATCCCCCGAGCGGGCTGGCGCGCGGTCGCAGGCGCGCTCGCCTACGTGGACCCCACCGGCACCCTCACCAGAGTCAGCGCGGGCACCGTCCTGCAACTGATTCCCTTCGGCTACAGCGTCATTCGCAACGATCGCGGCCAGCCATGGGGTCAGGGTCTTGCCCTGCACGCCATTGCCGCCGCGCTCCGAGCCCACGAATCCGGCGTCAGCGCAGCGTTGCCTCGAGGATCGCGTACGGGCTCGGCGTGGGAATGATGCGGTCGAGGGTGTAGCCCGCCGAGTCGAGCAGATCGCGGTACTCCTGCTCGGAGCGCTCCTTCCCGGACACCATGCCGAGCATCGTCAGGTCGATGGCC
This sequence comes from Nocardia altamirensis NBRC 108246, assembly GCF_001612685.1. Lineage (GTDB taxonomy): Bacteria > Actinomycetota > Actinomycetes > Mycobacteriales > Mycobacteriaceae > Nocardia > Nocardia altamirensis. The sequence continues at coordinate 3,756 of NZ_BDAY01000139.1, read as the reverse complement.
TTGGTCAGGTGCGGCTCGTCGCCGTCGGGCACGATCCCCTCGACGACCAACAGCCGGGCGCCCGGCTTGGCGGCCTGTGCGATCGCGGCGAGGATGCGGCGACTCGACGCGTCGTCCCAGTCGTGCAGGATGTAGCTGAGCAGGTAGATGTCGGCGGCGGGGACCGCGGTGAAGAAGTCGCCCGCAACGACATCGACCCGATCGGCCAGACCGACGGCCGCCAGCGTGCGTTCGGCGTTCGGGACGACATTGGGCTGATCGAAAACGATGCCACGCCGCGTGGTGTCGGCGTCCCGCTTCAGCAACTCGATCAGCACGCTGCCGTCGGCGCCGCCGATGTCGGCGATCGTCCGGCCCTCGGGCAGCTGATAGTTGTCGAACATGTTGCGAAAGCTCACCGTCACCCCGGCCATCGCCCGGCTGAACTGGGCCGCACGCTCCGGCTCTGCGGCCATCCATGACATGAACGGCTCGCCGAAATACTTTTCCGCACCGGGAGTTCCGGTGCGCACAGTGTGCAGCAGCTCGCTGAACGGCAGGTAGTGGGTTTCCATCCACATGCAGGCCACTTCGTGCATCGAGAGCGGATGCTTCTCCGAAAGCACCGCCCCCATCTCGGTGACCGTGACCAGGTCGCCCGGTCCGGTGGTGAACAGCCCCAACGGCGCCAGCGTCCGGATCAGCCTGGACAGTGCCTCCGGCTGCGCTCCGGTGCGTTCGGCGAGCTTGCCGACGGGTTGCGACCCTTCCTGCTCCAGTATCGTCACGACCCCCAGCTTCGCCACGACATAGACGGCCTGGGAAACCTGAAATCCGCTCAGGTACAGAATCATCGACGCGGGGATCGGCTGTTCGTCGATCGTCGTGGTGTCGGACATGTCTTCTCCTACTTCCTTCGGCGTGATAGCGACGTGGTGGAGCAGATCTCATCCGGTCGCGTCGCCGTGCCGGCCTGTCGCTCACCTGATGCTGGACGCCGCGCCGAGATCCCGTCAATGTATCGGACCGCCCAGCCGACCAGCCGACCCATGACCCGTCATAAGACGAGAGCCCTTGCTGTGCAAGGGCTCTCGTCCTGATCCTCGCGGGCGCTCAGCGCACTGCCTTCTGGACCCGTGCACCGATCGCCTTTTCGTCGGCGGCGGTCAGCTTGACGAGGGCGAACGCGGTGGGCCACATGGTGCCGTCGTCGAGGGTGGCGATGTCGTTGAACCCGAGGGTCGCGTAGCGGGCCTTGAACTTCTCCGCGCTCTGGAAGAACAAGACGACCTTGCCGTCTTTGGCGTAGGAGGGCATGCCGTACCAGAGTTTCGGGGTCAGTCCGGGGGCATTCGCCTTGACGATCGCGTGGATCCGTTCGGCCATCACCCGATCCGAGTCCTGCATCTGGGCGATCTTGGCGAGCACGTCGTTCTCGCCGTCCGCCTTGGCAGCGCGGGAACCACGGCGGGCCGCCGTCTTGAGTTCCTGGGCATGCTCTTTCATCGCGGCGCGCTCTTCCTCGGAGAAGCTCACGGCGGTCCTGGTTGCGGTCTTCTGAGTAGCCATTGTTCTGATTTCCTTCTGTGCGAATGTTTTCGGGATGAATCGGTGGGCTGGTTCGGCTTCAGCGGTCTTCCAGCAGACCGAGGACATTGCCGTCGGGGTCGGTGACGGTGGCCACCCTGCGGCCCTCGCCGACGCTGCGGATCGGCTCCCGCACGGTGGCGCCCGCGGCGGTGAGCTCGTCGAGCCGCGCCTCGATGTCGGCCACCTGCCAGTAGGCGACCGGCGCGGTCATGCCCTGCGGTCCGCCGTCCGGCACCAGCCCGATGTGCTGGTGTTCGAGGTCGAAGCCGACGTAGTAGGGGCTCTCGATCTGCGGCGGCACCCCGAACAGCGCCGAGTACACCGCCTTGGCCTTCGCCAGGTCGGAGACGGGGTGCAGCATGGTCTTGATACCCCTGGCCGGTGCGGCGGACATTGGTTCTCCTGGTGTTCTAGATGGGTCGGAATGGTCAGGCCGACAAGCGAACGGCAGTGCGGCGAGCACTCGGAGGGCGATTGCTCCGGTAAGCGGTTCCTGTTGCGTCCATGGCAATAACGGTAGGTTCGGGGCAGCGGCGCGACATCCGTGCCGACCACGGAGAGCACCACGGAATCAGCACGTAACCCCCGTGCCCGCACCCGAACGTGCCCGATACGCGAAGATGGAGACGTGTCAAAGCAGAAGGTCGCCGCCGGGATCTCGGACCGGGAGGCCGAAGTCCTGACTCTGGTCGGGCAACATCGCAGCAATGCCGAGATCGCCGCGGAGCTCTATATCTCGGTGCGCACGGTCGAAACCCACGTGTCGTCGCTGTTGCGCAAGGTCGGCGTTCCCGATCGCCGAGCGCTCGCCGGCCGCGCGGCGGAGCTCGCCAGGGACGAGCCGACCAGCGAAGCGATCGCCATCCTGCCTTCACCGTTGACCTCGTTCGTCGGCCGAGCCAGCGAACGCGCCGCCTTGCGCGCGGCGGTCGCCGCGCATCGGCACATCACCGCCCTCGGCCCTGGCGGCGTCGGCAAAACCCGGCTCGCCTTGGCCGTTGCCGCCGACCTTGCCGGCGAGTTCGCCGACGGCGCCTGGTTCGTCGACCTGGTCTCGGTGACAGATCCGGCGATGACCGGAGCCGCGGTGGCGCGTTCGCTCGGCCTCGGCGAACACCAGGGCCGCAGCATCGACGACTCCGTGCTCAACGCCTTGGCCGGACGCCACACCCTGCTCGTGCTCGACAACTGCGAGCACCTGCGCGAGGGCGCGGCGCCGTTCATCGAACGCCTACTCGCGCACTGCCCGCGGGTGACCGTCCTCGCCACCAGCCGGGCCCGGCTCCTGGTGCCCTTCGAGCAGGTCTATGTGGTTCCCCCACTCTGTCTCGACGGCGACGACGACGCGGTCACGCTGTTTCTGGATCGGGCCGCCGCCCTTGGCTGGCCGATCCATCCGGAGCAGCTCGGCCAGGTGACCGAGATCTGCCAGCGGCTCGACGGGCTGGCATTGGCGATCGAGCTCGCGGCCGCGCGGCTGCCCACCCTCGGCCTCGATGGGCTCAGTGCGAGCCTCGCCGATCCGCTGCGACTCCTCGTCGGCGGACGCAGGGCCGACGACCGGCATCGCTCGGTGCGCGCCATGCTCGACTGGAGTCAGGCGCTGCTCACCACCGAAGACCAGCAGGTGCTGCGGCGCATCGCGGTGTTCGTCGCGCCGTTCACCGCCGCCGATGCCGCCGAGGTGGCCGGGTATCCGCCGCTGGACCCGAACGCCGTCGCGGACGGGCTCGCCCGGCTAGCCGAACAGAGCCTGCTCGCCGCCGTGCCGACCGCTCGCGGCACCCGTTACCGCGCACTGGAGACGATCCGCCAGTACGAGACCGAGCAGCTCATCGAGACCGGCGAACTGCCCGAAGTGCTTGCCCGCCATCTGCGCTGGTGTTCGGCGACCGCCGCCGTGCTCGCCGGGCCGACCACCCCCGCGTGGCGCACCGGATTCGACTCGGCCGTCGACGATATGCGCGCGGCCTTGGCGTGGGCGGCGGAACAGCCCGAGCACCGTGCCGCCGCGCACGCGTTGGCATTGGCCATGGCGGAGCTGACCTTCACCCGCAATCTGGTCGGCGAATCTCAGCGGCGGTTCGAGCAAGCGGCCGCGCTCACCGACGATCCGGCCGCGGCGGCCGCCGCACTGCGCTGCGCCGCTCAGGTGGCCGGGTGCCGCAGACGCGGCGAGGACATGTT
>NZ_BDAY01000138.1 GCF_001612685.1 Nocardia altamirensis NBRC 108246 | reverse complement strand
CTGCAGAATGGGTGCGGATGCACAGGAGGCGGGTCTGGGCCGGGCTAGTTTCGGGAGGCGCCGCCACCCGAGGACGCACCACCGGAGGATTCGCCGCTAGAAGCCGACGTCCCACTCGACACCGAGCCGCCAACCAACGCAGCCGAACTACCGCCGACAATCGACGCAATGCGCCTGGCCCGAACCAGTCTCGCGATACGCCACCGCGGGAGGACACGCCGTCGAAGGATTCGCCGCGCCACTGGATGCCGAGCCACTGGTGGAGGCTGAGAGGCGCTGTCGCCGACAGTCCGCACATCGCGCTTGGGCCGAACTAGTCTCGCGATACGCCGCCACCGGAGGATTCGCCACCCAAGAAGGCACCGTTCGAAACGGACACCCGTGGACTCCGAACCGCCAATGGACACAGCCGAATTAACGCCGACAGTCGACGCGGTGCGCCTGGCCCGAACTAGTTTCGGGAGGCGCCGCCGCCGGAGGACGCGCCGCCGGATTCGCCGCTCGAGGAGGCGCCGCTGGAAGCTGATGCGCCGCTGGATGTTGAGCCGCTGGTGGAGGCTGAGGAGGTGCTGTCGCCGACAGTCGGCACACTGCGCTTGGGCCGAACTAGTCTCGCGATACGCCACCACCTGAGGATTCGCCACCCAAGGAGGCGCCGCCTCGCTCGACGCCGAACCGCCAACCGAACTGCCGCCGACAGTCGGCGCGGTGCGCTCGGCCCGAACTAGTCTCGCGATACACCGTCACCGGAGGACGCACTGCCGGAGGATTCGCCACCCAAGAAGGCACCGTTCGAAACCGACACCCGTGTATTCCGAACTGCCAACGAGCACAGCCGAACTGCCGCCGACAGTCGGCACATTGCGCTTAGCCCGAACTAGTCCGCGATACCCCGCCACCCGAGGAGGCACCGCCGGAGGATTCGCCACCCAAGAAGGCACCGTTCGAAACCGACACCCGTGGACTCCGAACTGCCAACGGGCACAGCCGGATTACCGCCGACGGTCGGCGCGGTGCGCCTGGGCCGAACTAGTTTCGGGAGGCGCCGCCGCCGGAGGACGCGCCGCCGGATTCGCCGCTCGAGGAGGCGCCGCTGGAAGCTGACGCGCCGCTGGATGTTGAGCCGCTGGTGGAGGCTGAGGAGGTGCTGTCGCTGGATGTGGTGCTGCCGGAGGAGGTTCCGCCGGAGGTGCTGCCACCCGATGACGAGGTGCCGCCGGACGTGCTTCCGCCTGACGAGGTGCCGCCGGAGGTGCTGCCGCCCGAGGAGGAGGACTCTCCTGCGGAGGTCCCGCCGCTCGATGAGTGGTCACCCGACGAGGTGCCACCGGAGGAGGTGCCGCCGGACGTGCTTCCGCCGGTGGAGGTTTCGCCGGAGGACGTGTTGCCGGAGGGTGTGCCCGTCGATGTTTCGCCTGATGAGGTGCCACCCGAAGTGGTACCGCCGGAGGTGGTGTTCCCCGTGCCGGTGGTGTCGGCAGGTGTGGTGCCGGTGCCGGTTGTTGTTCCTGAGGTCGGGGTGGTGGTGCCGGTGCCGGTCGCCGGAGTGGCCGGTTGAGCGGGGGGCGCGGCTACCGGGTCTGGCACTACTGCGGGCGGATTGACTTGCGGCACACCAGGAATTGTGCCGGGCAGGCTGACCGTCGGGATGCTGGGAACACCGGCGATCGGGGTGCCGACGGGGGGCAGGTGGACGGGCGGGATGGCGGGAAGCTGGCCGGGAAGCGGGGTCGGCTGGCCGAAGGGCAGCGGGTTGATGAAGTAGGCCGGGTCGGCGTAGGTCCGTCCGTCGTGCGGGTTGACGTCCCTGGGGTCGAGGCGGCTGCCGCCACGGGATTCCGCCACGCTGGGGCCGAGCGTGCTGCTGTGCGCAACGGGCGTGATGAACAGCCCGTACGCGGACGGACGCGGGGCGACGGCGCCCGAGGCAAGGGAGCGCGACATCCAGCCTGCGGGTGTCGCCACCCAGGCATCGTGGCCGTCGGCCGGGCGGTCCAGGCTGGCGTCGTACAACAGCGTGTCGGTCGAGGAATCGGTGCCGGGGAAGTGATCGAACATCGGCGCTGCCGCCTCGGGGCCGGTCGGGCTGCCGAAGACCGTCACCGCGGACATGGCGACCGCGGAAACCACGGCGGCGCTGGAGAATACGGCGACCCGCGGCGCATGCGACCGCCCGCCCGCCGCGGCGAGCGCCATGCTGCGTGCGGCCATCAGCGCGGCGCCCGCGACGACGGTGTGACCGGGGTCGGCCGAAACCACCAGGGGGCGGCCGAGTTCCGCGAGGGTACGGGCGACCTCGGCGGGCCGCGAGGCGCCGCCGATCACCAGGATGCGGCTGATATCGGACAGGGTGAGATCGGCCGAGCGCACTACCGAGCGCACCACGTCGAGCGTGTCGTGCACGTGCGCGGTGCGCAGCCCGTCGATGTCGATCATCGACAGCATCGTCAGCGGCACCGACGCGTCCGGCCCGCTGTCGTGGGCGTAGCGCGCGATCATCGCACCGAGCGGCCTGCCGCCGAAGTCGTAGGAGCGCACCGGCTTTCCGACCATCGGATGATCGACCCAGTCCGACCCGACGCGCACGATGGTGACATCGAGGCTGGTTCCGCCGAGGTCGTAGACCAGCACGAAGCCGGGCTCCAGCGGGCCGTGCTCGTATTCGAGCCATTCGGCGGCGGCGACGGGTTCGGGCACCAGCTCGACCTCGCGCGCACCGGACAGGTCGAGCGCCTGCCGCAGCAAGGCCACTTCTTTGTCGGAATATGTTGCGGGATAGGTGGCTACGGCGCCCGCCTCGGCGGCGGCAGGCTCGGCGTCGCGCAGGCCGTTCACGACGGCGGCGACCAGGTTCGCGGCCGACCAGATGCGCCCGCCGACGATCAGCGGCTCGGGGTCGAGGCTCAGGTCGGCGAAATCCGTGACGGCCATGCTGAATTGGGGAATCCCACCGATCCGCAGCCCACCCGCGCTGTCGAACGTCACCGCGGTGCGCCTGCTGCGCACGACGGGTCTGGTCCGTACTCCGGCAGCCGAAGCCGTCATGGAGTTCACTGCGCCGATGCTGAAACCCAGACCTGTGGTCATTTGCTATCCCGTCAACGTACCGAGACCACGTCCATCACACAGAGAACCATGTGGCCGCGGTCGTCTTCCAAACAGCGAGCACAGATTAGCTGTTCGACTCGCTGGAAGGATGTGGAATTGATATGAACGGGAGAAGTCTGGCGTAAAACGTTTAGCTCCCGATTGCAATGATCTATGTCACCTGCGTCGATGCCTTCCGGACGCTGTGTTCAGCCCTCTCGACACGGGTCGACGCAAAGGCGCGCAACGTGATCCCGTTACCCCGTAGCGATCCGGACAATTGCCCAAAAGTCGACCGTCGACCGGACTCACCCACAGAACCATAAATCACATTTAAACACTGACTGGTCGGTAACCAAACCATTGCCGACGCTATTAATTCGGCTTTAGCGCTCCTTAAAAGACTTTCAACTTCCGCGCACAAGATCAGCGCCGCCGGGCACACAGCGCGCGGGCAGAGCCCGAGCAAAGAGAGTGCCCGCATCGCTCCTCCACTCGTACATGATGCATCAACTCCATGTCGTATTCCCGCCAGCGCAGCCCTCTCGTTCCGCGTTGACTCAACGTATGCGATCACCACCACCGAGGTGAGATCGCAAGAACGAGAAGGGAAATGGCCAACATGTCGACACGTTTCGCAACAAAGGTCGTGCTGATAACGGGTGCAAGCTCGGGCGTCGGCAGGGCGGTCGCACTGCGCGTGGCAAACGAAGGCGCCGCGGTGGTGCTCGGTTCCCGAGGCAAGGACGCGGGCGAGCAGGTGGCGGCCGAGATCCGCGCGGCAGGCGGACGGGCACTGTTCGTGCCGACCGATGTCACCGTCGAGGCGGATGTGGCACGACTCACCCAGGCAGCGCTCACCGAATACGGCCGACTCGACGCCGCCTTCAACAACGCGGGGGCCATCAATGCCTTCGGGCCGATCGCCGAGATCGATGAGGCAGGCTGGCGCGCCGACCTGGAGCTCAACCTGACCAGCGTGTTCTACGGCCTGCGTCACCAGGTGCCCGCGCTGGCCGCCTCCGGAGGCGGCGCGATCTTGAACAACGCGTCCAACCTCGGCGTGGTCGGAATGGGTTCGGTCGCACCGTATGTGGCGGCCAAGCACGGTGTGGTCGGCCTGACCAGAGCAGTCGCGCTGGAGTCGGCACCGCAGGACATCCGGGTGAACGCGCTCATCTCCGGTGCGATCGACACCCCGGCCTTCCGCAATTCGATGGGTGCGACACCTGAGGGCGAGGCAGCGATCGCCGCACTGCACCCGCTCGGCCGCATCAGCAGGCCCGAGGAGATCGCGTCGTTCTGCGCCTACCTGCTCAGCGACGAGGCCAGCTTCATCACCGGCGCCGCACTCGCCATCGACGGCGGTTTCACCGCACAGTAGGGCCGAACAGAAGTGCTCGGACGGATCGAGATAAGTTGTCCGTCCGAGCACGAGGGGACCGAACCGGCGCACGTCCCCAATTGCCGCCCCTGGCGGGGGGCGGCTCCGAGCTGAAGAGCGACGACCACCGCAATGGAACAGGGCGGTGAGCACGTCTGGACCGTCAACCCGGTTGAGCCCTAGATCACCAGGCAGGAACTTCCCAGGTTGATCCCGGTACCGACCTGCACAGTGAGGGTGGCGGTTTCACTGCCATTGGTAGCCGAAAGGGTGTGCGATCCAGGGGTTGCCGGAATCCAGGTCGCCGCGAACGACCTCTCCGGCAACCTGTCCACCCCGGCGAACCAGACGCCATTGTCGTAGAAGTCCACGTGATCACCGATCTTGGTGTTGGCAATGGCCAAGTAGCCACAGCCGGTCCCGGTCCCGTTCGCGAACCCACCTCCGGCATGCACAATGCCGAGTCCCAACTCGGCCGCCGCCGACTGTGGCGCGTTCATGACCAGACCGGCGGCGGCGAGCACCAGCGCGGCCGGAACAGTCTTCCGCAGATTTCCCATCAACTACCGACTCCCAAGTTGGTTGAACCGGTGGCATTTCGAGCATGAGCCCATCGACAACCTCCGGCGCTCGAGTATGAACCTCGTCATCGTCGAGCGTCGCCCATGTCCTCACAAGGCCCCGAAACTTGGGGCCCGCACCGATACCCACCCCCGAATACAAAACACCCCGGCACGGCACACGCCCTCGTCACGTGACCGATCACCGGGGTTAGTCCACCATCGACGGCGACGCTGGCGTCGATGGTGACGAAACCTCGCGGAACCGTGTGGTTCCGCGAGGGGCCTGTCAGGAGCGGGCGAGGAGCTTGCGCACCCGGCCGGGACGCTTGGCGGCGCCGGCAGCGCGGACGGCAGGCTGCCGCTGCCGGATCATGCGATCGAATTCCGCTGCGGTGCTGATGGGTTCAGCCAGGCGACCGGCATTGAAATCGTCGGCCAACTGCTGCACCGTCTCCTGCGCGCAGGACTTGTTGGTGCCGATGAAGCCGGTCGGGCCGCGCTTGATCCAACCGGTGACGTAGGTGCCGGGCAGCACAGCGCCCTCGACACGTTCCAGCACACGGCCGTTCAGGTTCGGGATCACGCTCGCCTGCTCGTCGAACGGCAAGCCGGGCAGCGCGACACCGCGGTAGCCCACCGAGGTGAGCACCAGACCCGTGTCGAGACGTTCGGTCGCACCGGTCGCGACGGCGCGGGTGCGGCCGTCGGCGTCGGTGACGAGCTCGTTGCGGCTGACCTCGATGCCGGTGACTCGATCGCTACCGAGGATCTCAGTGGGAGAAGCCAAGTAACGGAACACGATTCGCTTGCGCTCGCCGAACGGCCGACTGCCGACGCTGTGCAGCAACCGCAGCTTCTGCTCGACCTGGTACGGCAGACCCTCGGTCACCTCGGGCAGCTCGCCCTCGATCGCGATGTCTACATCCGCGCCGAGCAGGCCGACGAATTCCGGGACGGTAAAGGCGGATTCGAGCGGACCGCGGCGGCCGAGAATGACCACTTCCTCGATCTTGCTCTCCCGCAACGCCCGCAATGCGTAGGGCGCGATATCGGTGTGCGCCAACGATTCCGGATCACTGGTCAGGATGCGCGCGACGTCGAGCGCGACATTGCCGTTGCCGACGATCACCACCCGCTGCTGCGAGAGATCGAAGACATGATCGGCGTGATCGGGATGACCGTTGTACCAGGCAACGAAGTCGGTGGCGGAGATGGTGCCGGACAACCCTTCACCAGGAATGTCGAGCTTGCGGTCCGAGGACGCGCCGACGGCATAGATCACCGCGTGGAAGTGGTCGAGCAGCTCCGCATGCGAAACATGGCCGCCCACTTCGACATTCAGGTAGGAACCAAACCCTGGCTGCGCCGAGATGAGGTCGAACAGCTCGCTCACCTTGCGGGTCTTGCCGTGGTCCGGCGCGACGCCGTGCCTGGCCAGCCCGTAGGGCACCGGCAACCGATCGAACACGGTCACCGATACATCGGGCTGGGTCAGCAGTTCGTCCGCCGCGTACATCGCCGAAGGCCCGGATCCGACGATCGCCACCCGCATGGGGTGGCGCTCGGTGCGAATCTCGGCCGCCGGCACCGGCTTTGCCAGCAGCGGCCGCGGCCTGACCTGCCGGTAGAAGTCGGCATTGATCTCGATGAACGGCTGCTGCTCGTCGGTCAGCTTCTTCGACGAGACGATCGCGTCCACCGGGCACGCGGTGGCGCACGCGCCGCAATCGACGCACGCCTTCGGGTCCACGTACAACATGTCCGCGGTCAGGAAGTCGGGCTCGTCCGGCGTCGGATGGATGCAGTTCACCGGGCAGGCATACACACACGACGCGTCGCTGCAGCAGGACTGCGTGACGATGTACGGCACGTCAGCCGGCCTTACCCGCGCGCATCGGCTCCGAGCGGTAGCGCGTGGTGTGACCGTCGATCTTGAGCAGCTTCCAGACAGTCTTGGCGACCGGGTTCATCAGGCCGATGTCCTTGGCCAGTGTGCGCACGTCACCGAAGAAGTCGCTGAATCCCTGCTTGGCTTCCTTCGTCCCGTAGAACAGCTCCTTGCGCACGTAGTCCGGGATGTCGAACTCGCGCCAGAAGGACCGGGGCGGGGTGAAGATCGAGCGGCCGAGGATGAACATGACGATCGGCATGGCGATCGACAGCACGAACTTGTTGGCCGGATTCTGTTCGGGCACATGGTTCTTCAAGAACTCATGGGCGAACGAGATGTGGCGCGCCTCCTCGGCGACGTGAATCGCCATGACGCCGCGCATGATCGGGTGCACTTCCTCGCCCGAGCGCAGGATCGCCTTCTGGATGTGGTCGATCGGCTCCTCGCCGGCCAACACCGCCATGAAGAACAGGTTCGGGAACAACCCGGCGACCGGGGCCGCCAGGTACTTGAACTGACGCACCAGCGGGCCCATGCCTGGCACGTCTTCGCCGATCCGGTTGACCATCTCCTGGAACATCAGGGTGTGGTTGTGCTCCTCGATCATCTCGTGGGAGCAGTACCGGAATTCGGGCGAGCCGTTGGGCAGGCCGAAGTTGTGCGTCGCCATACCGCTGATCAGGATGGATTCGAACTGCAGACCGACCTTGGCAACGTTGGCTTGGCGGTACTTGCCGATATGAATCTTGCGCTCGTCGGACTGCGCCAGGTACCAGGGGTGGCGGCCGAGCGGATCGGCCGAGACCGGAAGGATCCACCGCTCCTCCCCTGCATCCACGGCGAAGTCGGGGTTATCCCAGTCGATGTCCTCGTACGGGTCGAAGTGCTTGTTGACCGAGCCTTCGGAGAGCAGCAGCAGGGTTGCGGCGTACTCCTGCGCCTTCTCCAGATCGGGGTCGACCGGGGGCTGCACGGCTGTAGACATCGTCGTCCCTGCCTCTCTCGTAGGACGTTTACCTGTACCCAATAGTTACAGGTACAGACTGTCGCGTCAACTGAGACTCACGGTACGCCGAGCAGATTCTGCACAACACCCCAGGCCACGGGCCATTATCACAATTGACCGCCCGACCAAGAGAAGTTCGGCGGCGACCGCCCTCGTCGCAGTCGCCGCCGAAACACCCGCCAACTTCCACTCAGTAGAACTTGAAGACCGCCAACTGAGCGAAGCCGACGATGACACCGTCCGCAGGCAACGCGAGCGCAAGACCAACGCCTGCGACCGACAGCCCCGCCGCCATCGCCACCCTGGTCAACCTGCGCTTGGTCCGCCGCGACAGCACCAACGCCCTGGTCGCCGCCCGCCGATGCGCGCCGGTCCTGCGCCGCTTGCCGTGCTGCTTACCCGCCGACGCCTCGGCGGCTTCGGCGGCCCTGCGGCCGATGATCGCCGCGCCGTCCGCGATCGTTCGCTCGGGATCGGGCGCGGTGATCACCGGCCGGGCCAGCTCGCCCGCCAGCACCTGCGCCACCTCCACCGGTCGCGCCGCGCCACCGACCACGAGCACACAGTCGACATCGGCCATGGTGACGTCCGCGATCCGCAGGCATTTGTAGACCAGCTCCAACGAGGCCCGCACATGCCTGGTGCGCAGTTCGTCCGCGGTCGTGCCGGTAACCGTTTCGGAGATGGAGGCCGCGGGCAGTCCGTGCCCGGCCCGAGAGGCGACCAGCGCACCGAAGGCGCGCCCGCCGAATTCGGCGGAGCGCAGCGGCTCGCCGACGATCGGGTTGTTCGGACACCCCGCGCCGACCCGGACCAGGGTGATGTCGAGACTGGCACCGCCTAGGTCATAGACGAGCGCGAGCCCCGGCATGAGTGGGCCGCGGTCGGATTCGAGCCAGGTCGCCGCCGCGACCGGCTCGGCGACCAACGCGACGTGCGCGAGCCCGATGGCGTCCAGTGCAGCGCGCAGGTCGCCGATGTGCGACTCGGTGTAGCGCGCCGGGTAGGTCAGCGTGATGCCGACGCCTGCGTCGTGGTTCGGGTGATCGAACAGCGCCTCGGTGATCAGGCTCTCCGCGACCACCGCAACCAGGTCCGCGGGAGACAGCGCGCGGTGGCCGACCCTGGCCGACATGATGGAACGTTGTGTGAGATCGGCGAATTCGGTGATCGCGCGCCCGTGCCGCGGGATCATGCCGACGCGCGCCAAGCCGGTGCTGTCGAAGGTGAGGGTGGTGCGCCGGGTGATGGATCGGGACCGCTGGGCCCATCGGTGGCCCGGCGGAGCCTTCACTGAACCTTCCTCCGCCAGAGCGGAAACCGTGTTCACCGTGCCGATGCTCAAACCGAGACCAACCGCCATCGCAATCCACCTGATCGCCGAGCCGATTTGCTTCGAACCCTGTTCACGCAACCACTCCGCGACCCGCCTGCCAACCACCGGACACCCTATTGTCCGCCGCCCGCCTGTCTTGTAACAGGTTGCATAGCGCAAGCATCCATCCTGGTCACCTGCCCTGGACTGCGGCGCAGGCGACAGCGCCCGGATCTTCTTGCGACACGCCGATATTCAAGGGTGCTCCTGCCCCGTTAACGGAACCGGTCGCACTGGGGGAACCCCACACGAATACATGTTCCAACATGCTGTGATAGCCCCTAACAATCCCCAATCGCCGGACACGCGACCCACGAAGAGCGGATACTGTGCCCACCGATCCAAAGACACGACGCACTCCTGCGCCGGCGATTCCGTATGCCCCACCCGAACGCGTTCCGCCGCAACGACACACCCGATTCCGAGTCGGCATCGTCCGCCGCAGACCCGCCGATATCGTTGCGCCAGCACAAGATCAGCAATGCCTCAGCACACCACGCGCCGCCGAGTCGGCACACTCCCAAATCGCCTCCGCGGATTCAGGCCCGAGGTCCGGTATCGGGTTCAACCACCGCTGCGGGAAAGGCCATGCGACCTACAGTCCACCGTTGCGCGAAGGACCATGCGGCCCAGTCCACGGTTGTGCGAAAGAACCGTGCGGCCCACCGCGATCGAGGGTCAGTACGGAGTCAGCACGAGCCTGCCGCGTAACCCGCCCTTGTCTAGTCGACGATGCGCTTCGGCGGCTCGTTCGAGAGGCAGGGTCTCGGCCACCCGCAAGGTCAGGTTGTCGGCGGCGAGGTCGGCCAAGGCCGCTCCGTCGGCACTGATCCATTCCTGATGGATTCTGATGCCGCGCAACGGTGTCAGCGGCGGACCACCCATCACGGTGGCGAAGGCACCGCGGGTTCGCACCGCGGCCAATGCGCGTATGCCAAGCCCGGCAGTGTCCAGTGCCGCATCGACACCGCCAGGAACCAGTCGGCGCAGGTGTGTTGCCAGATCGTCGGTGTCGCGGTCGACGATCCATTCGGCGCCGAGCCCACGGAGGAACGACTCATCGGCGGAACCGGCGAGCGCGGCAACGCGCAGGCCGCGACGCACCGCGAGTTCGACGCCGAATCCTCCGACCGCCCCGGCAGCGCCGGTCACCAGCACAGTGCTACCCGCGCGCAGATCGAGCAGATCGAGGGCTTGCGCAGCGGTCAGCGCGTTCAACGGCAGCGTGGCCGCGTCGGTCGACGACACCTCGGCAGGCGTCGGAGCCACCGCGGCCGCGTCGAGCACGACGTAGTCGGCGTAGGCACCGAGCGAGGAGTCGAGCAGGTCCCGCAGTCCGATCACGCGCTGCCCCACCGTGAAAGCGGCAACCGCAGGTCCGACCTTGTCGACGACACCGGCGACGTCCCAACCGATGCCGGTGACCGGACGCGCGGCCATCAGCCCCGCCTCGACCAGCGCGCCCGACCGGGTGGCGACATCGACGGGATTCACCGTTGCCGCTTCGACGCGAACCAGCACCTGCCCTGGGCCAGGTTCGGGCGTCGGCACTTCGATGACCTCGAGCACGTCGGGTCCGCCGTAACCGCGAGCGATCACCGCGCGCATCGTCTTTCGTAGCGTCATGCACACAAATTATGGAGTGTTACTCTCCGATAGGAAGTACACACCTTGGAGTGCGTAAGGAACCCGAAGGAGTGCCCGATGTCGACACGCACCGTCGCGCAACGCCAGCTCGAGGCGAGCGCCACCTACGACGCCTACCTCGCCGAATGCCCCGCCCGGCAGCTGCTCGACCGGATCACCGACAAGTGGGTGAGCCTGGCGATCAACGCGCTCGCCGCAGGCCCGCAGCGCTACAGCGACCTGGGTCGCCGCCTGACCAGTGTCAGCCAGAAGATGCTCACCCAAACACTGCGAAATCTCGAGCGCGACGGATTGGTGGCACGCACGGTCACCGTGTCGGTGCCGGTGCGCGTCGACTACGAACTGACGGAACTCGGCTACTCGCTGCTTCCCGTGATGCAGACCATCAAGGGATGGGCCGAAACGCACATCGACGAAGTCCATGCGGCCCGCGACTCCTACGACGCCGCCAGCAGCTGACAGTCCACGAGACACGCACCAGTCCACTGGACCCCACCAGCTCCGCCCCACCGCGCCGCAACCCCTGCCGTGTCCCGTTGGGCGAGAAGCGCTCTCACGAATGGGACATGGTGGAGGCGACACGCCGCAAACCCCTCCACCATGTCCCACTCGTCAGCCTCTGCGCGCGCGAACGGGACATGGCTGCACCAACTCTCGCCGACGACCACCCTCGGTCATCGTCGGAACCACTCTGAGGTGGCAAGCCGCGGATCGGCGTGAGAGAAGTGGCCGAGCCTCGTTGGCGTGAGAGAAATGGTTGCCGAG
>NZ_BDAY01000137.1 GCF_001612685.1 Nocardia altamirensis NBRC 108246 | reverse complement strand
GTCGCTAGATCGAAAACTTCCTCAAGTCTACGGTGAGAATAGATGGGCGTTGAGGGACTTCTTGCGCGGAGGTCGACGTGGTACAAAATTCGGCGGCATGTGTGTATGTTGCGATCTTCCAGCCGGTCGTTGGTCTCGCTCACCGTATAACGAACCAGGGAGAGGTCCACCGGTGCGTGAACTAGAACAACTGCTGACCGAGGTGCGCAACCCGGATGCCCGGACACTCATGGCCGAGGCGTATCGCTGCTACAACGCCGGGGCGTACCGTGCCGCCATCTCCTCGACATGGACGGCTGTGACGACAGATCTCATCGCCAAGATCACCCAGCTTGCTGATGACGGTGAGGGCAAAGCCGCCATCGTTCGCAATCAGGTGAGCGCCGCGCAAGTCGATGGTGTGACGACAGAGGGGGTGAAGCAGATGCAAGTCGTTGAGAACATGCTTCTGGGCACGGCCTTGGAGCTTGAGTTGATCGACAGTGTAGGCAAGCGGGATCTCGAACGGATCCGTGAGGATCGCAATCTAAGTGTGCACCCGTCACTGCGCCCATACGGTGAGGTATTCGATCCGCGACCGGAAGTGGCACGCGCACACCTGGCAAACGCGCTGACCATACTGCTGGTCCATCCGGCTACTCAGGGCCGAGCAGTCATGGATGCGTATCTCGCTTACACCTGCGATCCGGGATTCGTCGCCGAGGCAGTCGGCCATATTCAAGCCACCTTCTACGACCGGGTACGCGAGGCTGCCCGCCGAAACATCGCGAAACTGGCCGCCAAGCACGCCCTACTGGAACTACCTGCCGGTTCGGTTCTGCCGACGGTTTATGCCGATCGATCTGCCGCAGTCCTGGTGGCGTTCGCGCAACGGGACCGACAAATGGTCCGAGACGCCGTCGCGGCGCAGGCTGAGAACTTCAACAAGCTCGGCGCGGATGCTCAACTCCGCGGGCTCGCGCGGCTCGCGGATCAGGACTACTTCTGGGACATCATCGATGACCCACTGACCGAACGCCTCTCGAAGCACCTGCTGGATATGGCCTTGCCCGGCACTCCGGAATCGCAGAGTTCCCCGGAGGTCATAGCCGCGCTCGCGACGGTGAGCGTCGACCGCGCACGAGCACAAATGCCGGTCCTGGAGCATATATTCGAGTCTCTGCGCTACATGTATTCACTTCAGATGCGCATTATCGAATTGCGAATTGGCTATTACTTCGTGCCAGCACTGCTCGGCATCCTGGAAACCGTCGGGAACTGGCGTGATGCCGAGGTCGCTGGTCGACTCTTGGTGCGCTTCGCACTAGGCAACTGGCTGCGCCTCGGAGACCTGACAGCAGCCCTCGATAACTGGGCCCAGAATGTCAACTGCCGCACTGCGACGGAAATGCCCCGTACAGCCGTCCTGCTGTACGCAGCAACATCCTCGTTGGGTGCAGCACGCAACGAGACATTCCACCGCTTCCTGATAGAGGTCCGACGCAAGGCAGGCGAGAACGACGACAGCGACCACTACCGGTATCCCGCCCTGGGACAGCAGTTGGCGGAGGATGGATACACCGACGGCGAGAAGCGACAACCTGCGAGCTAAACCTCCGTGGTAGGGGCACTGACCGTGTGTGATCGTGCAGTCCGGCGCAGCTAGCGCATTGTATGCAACTCCGGCCATAGGGAGTGTGAGGAGGAACCACTCGCCGGGGTGACATTTCGGTCAAACACTTGCTAGTACATCGAGGTGAGCTTTTGCCATCGCCGGTCGACAGCACGCGATACAGTATTCCGTCGATGCGATACGAGTGTTCGGGCTCGGGAGCGCCCGGCCTCTTCGCTGATGCGTTGTATGTGAGGGGGCATAGCACGTGAGGATGTTGATGAGGCCCAGACATCCAGAAGGGCTCGAACTACCTCAGAGCCGAAGCGTCTGAGGCCCTTCCGCTTCGGTGATTGCAACGGGAAGTATGGAGAGTTGGGACACTAGTAGTGAAATCCAGATTCGACGAGTGGTACAGACCCAGCGAAGGCGAGATTCGTGAGTTCCTCACGTCTGCCACCATCGCGCTCGATGCAAATATTTTGCTCGCCCTCTACCGTGTTAGCGACTCACAACGTAAGCAAATACTAGAGGTACTCGAAATGGTGTCCCACCGAATTTGGGTGCCATATCAAGCAGCTCTTGAGTATCAGCGCAACCGCCTAGCAGTTGCGTCGACTCAGCAAAAGGTACACGAAACCATCGCCGCTCTCGCAGACGGCGGATTCGATGCAGTTCACGCGGAGTACGTTCGGGGAGTCGCGGAACTCCGAAGCAAGGCCGTAAAAGAGGTACGGGACCGCGAGGTTCGAACAGCGATCGAATGGGAATTCGATAACGCAATTGAATCTCTCAACAAGGCACAGTCCAAGTGTGTGGACAACATGCGCTCTGCGTTGGCGAAGATCCGCCAAAAGCACACAATTGATTTCGAGGTAGTCAAAGCATCCGATCCCGTACGCGCCGCGTTGGATGAAATCCTGATCGAGGATCGGGTAGGGAATCGACCTAGCGACGAAGAGTACGAAAAGAGGAAAGTTCTAGCCAACGAGCGCATAGCCGCAGGCAGGCCACCCGGCTATGCGGATGTATCGAAAGATGACGCGACCGGCGATTGTCTAATCTGGTTCGAGCTTCTGGACGTCGCCAAAAACTCCAGCACTCCTATGCTCTATATTACCGACGACGTGAAGGATGCATATCAGAAGGTGCGCGGGCAGATCGTTGGCCCTGATGTGCGGCTGGTCAGAGAAATGCGCGACTTCTCAGGCCAGGATTATCATCAAACAACGCTTGATGGATTTCTGCGTTTGGCTAGAAAACATCTAAGAGCGACCGTATCGGAGGATACTATTAGAACTATCGAATCAACCCATAAAGTCGGTGAGACCGGTCTGCTAGCTGGGAAAATCAAGTATTACGCAACTGCGAACTCGTCAAATGGCGCACGATTGCCCATATTTGTGATTGATCTTTTGGATGAGAAACTAGCACCACTGGGTGAAATGGTGGCTGTTTCAATCCCGAGTCGCGAGTGGCTAAATAATTCCGGCATACTAGATAAGGATTACGTGACCCTAAAAAGGGTTCCCGGCAATTTCGGTGAGGGATATCAAATCGTTGGCCCGTTAGTTGATCGGAGAACGGGCGAAGAGAAGGCAGTGAGATATCCCGAGAACTGTAATGCGTGCGGTAGCAGG
Organism: Nocardia altamirensis NBRC 108246; assembly: GCF_001612685.1. Lineage (GTDB taxonomy): Bacteria > Actinomycetota > Actinomycetes > Mycobacteriales > Mycobacteriaceae > Nocardia > Nocardia altamirensis. The sequence goes on along the minus strand of NZ_BDAY01000137.1, from coordinate 8,867 downwards.
CTAATTCTGATCAGCCGAGAAGGTCGTGAATGGCTCGAATGTACCGATGAGCCATGTCGAGAGCGCCTGATCGAGAGCTTAGGCCCGTAGCCGTATTGTGGCCTCAATGCGGATCCGGCAATCGGACCGGCTTCTGGTGTCTGTACGCAGGCGCGCCGGGCTGCGATGGGAGGACATCGCCTCGCCGGTCGGGGTCACGATCGGGTTAAGCACTACAGTTGTGTGGCAAGCCCCGGAGGGGCGCGGCAGCCCTATAGTGCCGGGCTTTAGGCCGGGGACGCACCGACTCGGTGAGCTAGGCGGCCGAGGTCTCCCGTCGTGAGATCGCGGCGGGCTCGTCGCATCATATGGCCGACCAACTCCCGAACGATGTTCATGCCCCGAACATGCTGGGGTGCGGCGTGCTCAGCACGCAGCAGCGCGTTGAGAGAGGCACGGTAATCCCGCTTGACCGCGTAGGCGCGACCAATTTCTACGAAGTACTGCGCTTTCCGGCCAGCTGCCGGAAGCTGTTCCGGATCAAGGCGCGCAGCCAGTTGCAAAACGTCGCCCGGTTCTCGTCGCTCCATCGCCGACGACATCCGCCACAGCTCGACGTTCGCGCTTCCGAAGGTGGGGTTGCGCAGGATGGACCTGCTTGGCTCGGCACTCGCCAGCCTGCGGGCTTGTCCGGCGGCTTCATCGAGGTGCGCGCCAGGGTCGCCGCCGAGGGCGGCGGTTACGAGAGACGCTTGGAGGTGCAACATGCCGAGCGTTTCGATTTCGCCAAGGGTGCGAACATCAGAGTCGAGTCGTTCGGCCGTAGTCACTGCACAGTCCAGTGCGCTGGTCCATGAGCCGGGTCGAGCGAACAAGACCTGACTGCGATTGAACGCGGCCGAGGCAAACGCAGCGGTGCCGCCGATATGCTCTGCGGCGCGATCGGCTTCCTGGGCCGCAGTCCACGACAAGGCCGGGTAGCCGCGGGCTTTCAAGGCTGCCGCTGTTGTATGAGCGACAGTTGCGAGAACGTCCCAGGCTGTCTCTTGCTCGGCCCCCGATGTCTCTCGTGTATGCCGGTAGCAGTCAGTGAGCATTGGTGCGAGCATCGGTCCCAGTGACGCGTAGTCGCAGGCGATCCGCAGTTGCATGGCCTGTCTGGCGGCGGCGGCAAGTTCGGTCAGACTTCGGGGCTGGAGGGTAGGTGTCGCATTTCCCTCAGTCCAGATCGCTGTCTCAATGTCTGGCACTGCTGCGTGGAATCCGATGACAGAACGATCGAGCCTGTCTTGATCGTGCCCGGTGAGATCGGCAACGTTGACGTCGAGGGCTTGCGCGAGAGCATGAAGAAGCTTCCTGGAGTCAACGGGACGTTCACCGTTCTCGTACTTCGCAATAGCTCCGCGAGACAAGCCGATCCTGTCGCCGAGAACCTTCTGTGAGATACCTCGGCGTGCGCGGATAACCCGGACCTGCTGGCCGACGTAGCGCCCTTCGTCCTGATCAACCTGTTCGCTCATGTGCGTGCTCTTCCTGGACGGCACTGCTGTCTCCATGCTGATCGCACTCATCAGGTGTCCCGCAGCGGGACAGTTTCGCTCGGTTATGCGACCACGCTATTCCTGTACCTGCCCCAGAGTAGATGGCGTTACCTAGTCGGTACACCGGCCCGCTTCTACTGCCCGCCGATGTATGCGCCTCCTCGGAGCCGGTGTGTTCAACCGACGAGCGACCAGGGAGGCGCAAGCGATGGGTTTGAGCGATGAGATCGGCCACGACGATGCGACGCTACAGCAGCACTACTTCGGTCAGTTGGCGTGGTATCAGCACTACGGCACCCCTGAGCAGCTGGCGAAGTTCTCTGCCGGTGGGCCGCCGCCGCCGATGAAGGCGGACGGAGTAACCGGCAAGATTCTGTGGTTCGAGGTGCACACGCCTTCCGTGAGCGAGCTCGCCGCGCTGCTCGCGGAGATGGAAACGGCGGGCTGGATCACCGTCGAAGTCCGAGAGAACATTGCGGAGCTGTCGCCTGCGGATGGCATCGCCGAACTCAAAGCTCGCATGGTCGAACAGGATTCGGTGCGGCTGACGGATCGCATGGCCGAGCAGAAGGCTCGAGTAGCGGAGCGGGATTCGGGACGGCCGGAACCGCTCGGCGGGACTGAGTGAATCGCATGGACGAGACTGAGGTTCTTCCCGTTGTCGCGGTTGAATCGCTGGCATCACGGTGCCGGTTCTATCGGGAGGTGTGCGGCCTTCCGGCGCGCGTGCGCCCCGATGTAGAACGGATCGTGTTCACGTCGGGCAGTGTCGGCGCGGTCACGATGCCCGCTGAACTTGCGGCGCCGGTGAAGGCATACATGCTGTCGCGACACAGCCGAATCGGTCCGGTCATCTCGCATCCGCGCTCGAAACGGTGGACATTCCTGGTGCGCCCCGACATCCCGGACGAGGTGCAACTGTTCGCAGAGCTGTTCCGCAGAAACGCATCTGTCGCGCGATGGGGTGCGGAGGTCGTGCTGCCGTCCCCTTACGACCGGCACATGACGTATCGAGTGTGGGTGAACAGTCCTCGCGATGGATTTCGTCCGTCAGGCATGGCGGTGGTCGAGGCGATGAGGTCCTGCCCGTCGCTGCTGCCGTGACCGGTATGGCGTGCATCAGTGTCGTCGACAAACCCGATCCGCTGCTCCAACACAGCGGATACGCAGAAAGCCACCGCTCAAATGCGGATGGAACAGGTAGTACAGGGAATGAGCAGGGACAATGCTAATGATCGAAGTCACCCCTGGAAGGAGCCGGACATGGAGGATCTCGTGCCCCACACCGCAGAAGTACAGCAGCAGCACGCAGAACGTCAGCGATCCCCCGAGTTCCTGGCGTGGCTCGCCGCGTCAGATAGCGACCTCGACCGCCTCGTACGTGATGACGTTCCCGCACTCGCGCGGCTGGATGATCCTTGGACGGTGGACGGGTTGCGTGCTATCGAGCACGCTGTTCTGGACTACTTCCCGAACCCCCGCCTCGATCCAAACCCTGAGCAGCGCAACCAAATCGACCGATTGGCGCGGGGTATCGGACACGTCTACACGGTCACGCTGGAGGGCTTCTGGGTGTGGGCCGAACCCACGCCCATTCCTGGCAAGGAAGCCCACTACGGACCGGTCGTGGAACTCCCATCAGCCCCGGTGTGGGTCGACCCTGAGGGGCTACTTGCTCACGCCGCAGACAAACGGTCCGGCGAACTCATTCAAACCGCCTACGGTCACGCGATGGACAACCATCTGGAGTGGGTCGCCGCAGGCCGACCTTCTCACGACGCTTGGCTCAAGATCAGGGCCGGACTCTGAGCTCGGTGCATCCGCTGATCGGAGGCGCACACGATGAGCGCCGACGACCAGCAACCACCCGAACACGACGCTCCTGACCCATCGTCGGGGCCTGCGGGTTCAGCACCGATCGGTGATCGCGGGCTCACCGAAGCGGGAGACGCCGGGCACGCCGCCTACGTGCAAGGGAAGATCGCCGATGCTGCGAAATCCCTTGGCCGCGAAGCTGACTCGGTAGAACTGCACAGCATCCGCAACCCGATCGACTGGCGCAATGAGCTGGACAAATGGGGGAACCGCCGCGAACTGCACGACGCGTTCATGTACGGCATGCAGGCCATGCAGGATCGGACCCCCGAGGCTGGATGGGTGTACGAGTACTCGATCAAGACGCCGTTGAGTTTTCGACGGATCGACGTCGCCCAGGTCGAGAAACTGTTGGGTCGGGATCGACTTGTACACAACAACGAGTACAAAGCCGGATACGTCGCTCGCGAGGAAGGCTTGCTTCAGCTCCAGAAGGAAGAGTTCCTGCTGGCGAACAACCTCGTCGAACGGTCCGAGTACACGGTTCCCTCGCTCGACCTGCTCGATCCCGAAGTGGCGCAGCGCGCCGCCGAGTTGGAACAGCGGTTCAAGGGCCGGTTCATTGTCAACGAGGTCGGGCGGGAGGTCTTCGAGCAGACAGTCGCCATCGGTAAGCCCATCGTGCAACAGAACGCCGTCGAAAAGCTCAGAGCGACAATCGAACAGCTCCGCGAGAATCCGACGTTGACCGTCGCGCGGGACGCGATCCGGAACTTCATCGCCGAGATCGAGCAGGCGCGTGAGCAAGGTGAACCGATTCCCTTGCGGGTGTTGGTCGCCGCACGAGAGGATTTGGCGGAACTGGTCAGGGTCGACCAACGCGTGATCCAGGACTACGACCGAATCGCCAGGGAGAAGGCGAGACTCAAGATCAGCCAAGCCTTGCTCGTGGAGCAGGCACAGGCCGTCACCCGAGACGAACGCACGGAGACCTTGTTTGCGTCGCTGGGCGCGGTCGACCGCGAGATCGACCGTGCCGCAGAAGAACTTGCCGAAGGTGCCCGACCGAACACCCGCGAGGAGCGCGACCGGGCACTCGAACAAGCCCAAGCGCTCGCGCGGAATGCCGACCGGCAAGAGGAGCTTGATCTTCAACGAGCCCACGCGCGGCTCACCTACCAGCTACAGGCGACTCAAGAGACCGAACGTGAAGCCGAGCGTGAAGCGCTGGAACAGGCTGGTTTGGGACCCGATCATGTCGATGAGGCGGTGCGGCGGCTGGACGAAGCACGAGAGCAGCGTGACGCCGCAACAAGAGCACATCTGCTCAACGTGGACAACCACGTCAAGACCAAAGCCAACGCCCGAGTGATGGGCACAGAGATCGAGCGGCATAACGCGCTGATCGAACGGGTTGGCGGGAAAGCTGCGAACCAGCCCACCCGAGACCCCGAAGTGATCCGGGAAGCGGTGAACGCTCTGCGGCTGGATCCAGAGCGTGACAGCAACCTCAATGCCCAGGTGTATCGCGCAGCCAAGGAAGGCCGGGTGACCTACGAGCGGGAAACTCGTCAGTGGGTGATGCAGATCGATGGACGGCAGGTGAGGGTTCCGCTAGAGAGTGCCGCACGACAAGCAGGTGAAGCAGCACGCTTGGCAGAGTTGGGCTACGACCCCGTTGCCATCCGCAACATGACCCACATCCAACCTGCCCAGCCAGACATACGAGACCGTGGTCCTAAACAGCCCGAAACTGATGTGGCAGAGCGCGGGCGACAGGCCGAACTCGAACGTAGGCAAGCGAAGGAGCGGGAAGGACGGGACCGATGAAGGCCACCAACCCACGCCGGTAGCCGATGAAAGGAAATCCTGTGCCGGAGCGCGTCTAGGTGCCCCGCCTGGGGTACCGCTCACGCAGACCGGGTAGATTTAGCGAATTCTTCTGTCGCACTTAATATTCGACTGCGACTCGCCGTTTCGTGCGGCTCTGTTCGCGGACGGTGACGTAGTTCGTTCGCGGATCCCGGCTACGTGTCGCCAGCCGTGCCACGTCCGAGATGTTCACGAATGCTGACAGCGGGTAGGTCAAAGGCTCAGCCACCGAGCATCCATCGCTCAGCTTTACCACGCGGTAATCCGATGATCGTGCGTGTTCTTTGACCGTTCCGGGGCGGCTAGTTCACGCTTAGTGGATGGATCCGGCTCCGCAGTATCACATCGACCCGGCCGGGCTGCCCGGTGACACGGCTCAAAGGCTGTTCGAGGCGTGGGTTCTTGATCTGTCCCGCGCGCGCTTTGACAACCCGCAATGGGGGACGAATGGCGACAGTGAGGGACGTACTGTCACAGTCGGCGCCCCAGAGGGAGACCACTTCGTCCTACGCTGGTCAGGGCTGGACATCTCGATAATGGCGTCGAACGGCATTGAGAGCGACACCGTTCAGTCGATCCTTGAGAGCGCATTGGCCAGGGTCGCTGCGCAGGACCTCGGAACACCAGTGATCTACAGCGTTGAGATGAAGCTGACCGAGCTTGACTTCGGATCGGGTGCAGCACACTTCATGCGCCTTTTGGGCGATCAAGTCCACATCGAGGGCAGCTGTCGGCTGGGTGACGAAATCCTGCTCGACTTCGAGGAAGGGCTCTTGAGCAATACGCCTCTGCTCTTGGCACCACCAAGCAAGGTGCGGGTGACCATCTTTGCCCCAGGGCCTGGACCCAGCGAGTGGTCCCAGCGCAATGCTGCGGGATGCGCCGAAGTGGTCGCGGCGATCTGCGCGTTTGCCACCGGCCGTCCAGTTGATTACCAGGTGCCACAGTTTCCAGCAAAGGATGTCTACGTCGAACGAGCCGTTGCACGCAGACACAGCCCGGAAATACTGGGGCTCGCGCGAGATTCCGTCTCCTTGAATGTATTCGGTGACCTGTTCGTGCTGGGTGGCCTGGATGCTGCGCTCCGAGTTCGCGGTGCCCTGCTCGCCTACCACGCGGCACTCAAACAAACCACACCGGACGTCGCCGTGATGCTGTTTGTGACCGCGATCGAGGCACTAATCGCACCACGCCCCGAATGGGGAAAGGACAAGGTGACAACTCGATTCAAGAAGTCACTGATCGACCTCTGCCCATATGCGGTAGATGCGCTCCTCGCGCACGACAATGTCGAGCAAGCTTTCGAATACCGGAGGCGAGGAGGGGTCAATCGTCAACGACAGGACCTCGTCGATCGGATCTACGAAATGCGATCTACTCCTACTCACACCGGACTTGCCTTGTCGGCGTCGGGCATGGCCATTCTGGGAACGCCGAGCAGCATGCGCGTCGCCTTGCTGTCCGATCTTGCTCGAGCCGCGGTCTTGAGCTTCATTCGCGCGCCTCGCTCGTCAGTTATCGGTCACCCGATGTTCGATCAATCAACTGATTGCCAGATGAAGTACAAGCGACTCCCGATGCTGACAACCGTTGTTGACCCCCGGTCTGCCGCAGGTCAATACGTTTTCCCGATACCGCGCTCATGAGTGGGACCGATCTCGCCCATGGTTAGCCATGATCTAGTTCGTCGCATCGAGAGTCTGTCGGCTGGCCTCAGTCGATACAAGTTTCAGCAGTTGCCATATTCGCCGACAACCGGGTTGTGTGCCTTTGGCGGCGAGTAAAGATCTGCTCGTCGGCCCCTCGGATCGAGGGTCTACCAGTCGATGTCGTGGCCTGTGTCGGGTTGTGACTGGTGGGGGTCGTACTCGTCGGCGCCGTAGTTGTCGGCGTATTCGGTGTGGTGGCCGAGGTCGGCGGCGTCGATGGCGGCCGCGATTCCCTGCCCGGCCGGGTCGGGCTCGGGCTGGTCGTCCAAGCTGGGGGTGGGGCCGGGTTGGCGGGAGGTGAGGTCGTTTTCGTCGATTTCCAGGCGTGACCAGAGTGCGGCGGCGGGCATCTCGTCGGGCAGTGGTCGTTGCTGTGCGGAGTGGGTGAGTTGGTGTTGGATGTCGATTCCGGCTCGGGCTGCCGCGTCGACGTAGGTGGCAACGATGGGCCATGTGGGGTCGGTGCTGATGCGGGGGTCGATGCGGGCGACGGTTGCGGCCCAATAGTGTTGGGGTAGTTGGGTGTTGGCGTCGTTGTCGAGGATTCGGCGTTGTAGTTGTTGCTGATAGGCGCGTTCGATGGTGGTGTGGCGGGTCGGTCCGGTGGGGCGGTGCTCGGTGTCGGGGATGCGGAGTCCGGCGCGCCAGATCGCTAGGTCGGCAAGCAGTTCGGGGTCTTGCAGGAGGTTTCGCGCCCACCTGGGGGCGGTGGTCGGGGTCCACGCTTGGGCGGTGTCGCTGATCTGGGTGGCGAGTTCGGTCACGATCTGCTGGCGGGCTCGCACGGGTGCGAGAGTGTCGGGGTCGAGCGTGTCGGGGGTGGTGGTGGGCAGTCCGGGTGTCCATGGGAGCGGGCCTGGTCCGGCCGAGTGCGCGCTGGTGGGGTCGAGTCGCCAGTCCAGCACGGCGGCGGGGTCGGTGGCGGTGTCGAGTTCGCGGCCGGATATCGCGGCGCGTAGTGCGGTGATCGGGTCGGCTCCGGAGAGGGCGAGCATCGCCAGGTGCTGACGGAGGATCGGGTAGGCGGGGCTGTCGGTCAACCCTGGTACGGCTTGTTCGGCGATGCGGTCTATGGTGTCGAGTCGCTGTGCGCCGCAAATGTTTTCGGCGGTCATGGCGAGGGTGTCGAGGTAGATGTCGACGGCGCGGCCGATGCGGCGGGTCGGGTCGAGGGCGTCGCGCAGTGCGGTGTGGGCTGATTTGGTTGCGCCGTCGCGGTCGAGGACGTGGTGTAGGTGTTCGACGGCGGTGCGGGGGTAGTGGGCGGGCAGGGTGTAGATGTCGCCTTCCTCTCCGGCCATGGCGGTGGCGAGGTAAGCGTGGTTGGCGAGGCGTCCGCGTGTCATCGCCACGTAGAACTGCTGGCGCGACTCGCGCCCGGACAGCGCGACGTGGCAGGTGTCGGCGGTGATGCCCAGGGCGGAGTCGATCGTGGCGGCGTAACCCAAATGCAGATGCTCGAACACGTACTCCGCAGGCAGGCGCACGACAGTGGTGGTGTCGCGGTCATGGACGCGCCGCGCGAGGGTGAGTGTGCCGTCGGGATGAACCTCGCGGATGGTCCAGGTGTAGCCGTTACGGACCCAGTCGTGTTCGCCGAGACGTAGGCGGGGGTCGTTGCGGCGGGTGCGCACAGTGTCACCCACTGAGGCCACCAACCCATCCGCGAGTACGACATCGGGACCGGCGAGTGTGCCGGTGCGGGCGAGCCTTTCCGCGCGGGCACGCATGTTCAAGGCAGTCACGATGTCGCGGGTCGGGGCGAGCATGACCGCATGCGCGCCTTGCGCGGTGTCGGCGGCCCAGCCTTGGTAGGCGTCTTCGTAGACGCTGCCCAGGTGTCCGGCGTGGATGCGGCTGTGGTCGAGGTACCAGGCAAGCGCGAGCGGATCGCCGATGCGTATTCCTGCGGATGCCAACGCTTCCCCGCGACTGGCGAAACGCACTATCG
>NZ_BDAY01000136.1 GCF_001612685.1 Nocardia altamirensis NBRC 108246 | reverse complement strand
TGGTTCTAGCAGCCCAGACCGGGTGCGGATCCACCGAAGGAGTGCGGATCTACAGAAGGGGTGCGAACTTTGGCGTGGCACGGTCACAGCCCTGCTGGTTTGGTGGGTTCACAGAGGGTGTGTGCTGTCCACAAGGGTTGGAAGGTTTGTGAATGGCAGGCGGGGTGTGTGAGATCTCGAACGACTAGACGATTGGACGAGCTCGTCATCCAAGGCACCCTCAAATGCACAACGAAGTAGGGAGACAATGCAACCGTGAGTGACCATGATGTCCAGCTGCTTGTGCCTCTGGCTCTGCTCGCCGTGACAGCGGATCTGCGGGTCTGGCATACCGGGCTGGTGCGTAGTGCGGAGTTGCTGCATCTGGCTGTGATCATGGAGCCGTTGCGCGGTGAGAATGAGGTCACTCAGGCGTTGGCGTCAGCGCGCCTGAGTGACCTTTCGATCGCCGTCGCCGCGACCGGAGCCACCGCTGAACCGGTGCAGCTCAGCTATGGCACCGAGGGCGGGGCCAATCCGACCATCGTCACGCGGATCACCGCGTCTGCGGTCGCGCCAGCGACTTACCTTCTGGCGATCGACTTCGAGCAATCCGAAGCGGAGCTGGCCATCGACTATCAGACCGAGTTCACCGTTCATCCGTAGCTGACTCAGCGGGGATCTCGTTCGCCGCAACGCTTTTCGGGGTTGGGGCGGAGGCCGGCGTCTCTGGCGCGGAGGATGGCGTTGGAGCGGTCGGCTACGCCGAGTTTGGTGAAGATGCGGGAGAGGTGGTTGCTGATGGTTTTGGGGGCCAGGTCGAGTTCGGCGGCTATCGAGGCGTTGGACAGGCCGCCTGCGACGAGGCTCAGTACATCGAATTCTCGGGTGGTGAGTTCGGGGAAGGGGCGGGCGCGCTCGGTGGAGTGCGACAGCATGGCGGCGAGCTTGTTGCCGATGTGTGGGGTGAGCACCACCCATCCTGCGGCGAGGGCGGACATCGCGCGGAGGATGTCGTCGCGCTCGGCGGTGTTGCCGAGATAGCCACGGGCGCCTGCCCTGATCGCGGTGAACACCGAGTCGTCGTCGACCTCGCTGAAGACCAGCACCGCAACCTCGGGCGCGCACCGCGCCACTTCGCCGATGACCGCACCACTGTCGGGCTGCTGCCAGTGACCGAGGATGAGCACGTCGGGCCGGTTCAATACCGCCTCACGCAACGCACCGCTTGCGGTGGTCTCGGCGACGACGTCGATCCAGTCGACCGAGGTGAGCAGCGACCGCAGCCCGGCACGCACGACCGCGCGGTCGTCGGCCAGCACCACGGTCAGCCCGCGCAATCCGGACACCGCCGCGCCGCTGCCACCGAGCATCGACAGCCCGGACTCGAAGATCCCTTGGTCACGAACAGGCTTCGACAACACCCTCCCCAGAGTGACCGGCCCCCTGCCGAATGAGAAGGCCGCGGACCGCTGGCCGAACCCTCGAAAGTCGCTGACTCCCTGCGGCGCCCGATCGATCGGGCAGATTTCCCGAGGCACCAGGGAACGCACTCCCTGGTCGCGCCAACCACCGCGGCACATGCTGACTGCTGGAAACCTCAGGAAAGGTGGCACCGATGTCGGTCGCAACAGAAATCATCGATCCGTATCTCTTCGAGCGGGTGCAGCTGGTGGAGGACGCGGGCACCACCGCGGACCGCATCATGGGCGTACTGCCCTGCTGCAGCTGCGGCGGTTGCTGCCGCTGCTATGCGTGAGTCGGATCTCGGCAGCCTGCCGGCCCTCGGCGTAGGTCTCGGATATCGGAGGGAACTCGACGCCGCGATCATGGCGAACCGCGAGTCGATCGATTGCCTCGAAATCATCACCGAGAACTTCCTCGGGACGCCGGTGGGCGGTCCGCTCGAGCTGTTGCGTGACCGGTTTCCGTTGACGCCGCACGGCGTCGAGATGTCGATCGGCACCGAAGGACCCCTAGACCCCGGGTATGTGGACGATCTCGCGGACTTGGTGGCGCGGGTCGGTGCGCCGTGGTGCAGCGACCATTTGTCGTTCACCAGGGCGGGCGGTGTCTCGATCGGCCAGTTGACGCCGCTGGTGCGCACCCGCGAGTCGGCCGCCGAGATCGCGGGCAAGGTGCGGCAGGTGCAGCAGCAGGTCGGCACGCCGTTCCTACTGGAGAACATCACCTACCACCTGGATTTCCCTGCGGAGCTCTCCGAAGCCGAGTTCATCACCCTGGTGATCGAATCGGCTGGCTGCGGACTGCTTCTCGACCTCACCAACGTCTTCATCAACGCGGTGAACCATCGCTACGATCCGATCGAGTTCCTGAATTCGATTCCGCTCGAACGCGTTGTCCAACTGCATTTGGCCGGCGGCTACTGGTCGGAAGGCACACTGCTCGACTCACATTCGGCGCCCGTGCCTGCCGAGGTGTGGGAGCTGCTCGATCATGTGTCGAGCCGGACGCCTGCATTGCGGTGCGTCATTCTCGAACGCGATCAGGAGTTCCCTGACGATTTCACCGAGCTCACCGCGGATCTGCACCGGGCGCGCGCCGCCATCGGTTCGGCGGTGTCCGCTTGAGCAACAGTGGTTTTCAGAAAGCGTTGGCCGAGGTGCTCACCGCGGACAGTGCACGCGCACTGCTGGATGAGCACCCGAGCGAGCTGGCGGCCCGCTTCGCGCTCACCGAGGCCGAGCTGGCCCGGCTGATCGCCACCGACCGCACACAACTCGACATCAACGTGCGTTCGGTGACGAACAAGCGGCTCGACATGCTGGCCCGGTGCCTGCCTGCGACGCTGTCGGCCGGTCATCAGCACGAGGTGCTCGACGATTTCATCCGTCGCTACCCGCCGACCCACGTCGACGGCCAACAGAACCACCAACGCGTGCTGGCCGAGGGCACCCGGTTTCTGGATCATCTCGTGACGAGCGGTCGGCTCGAGCTGGCCGACCTGGCCAGGTACGAGGTGCTCCGCTTGGCGTTGCTGTTCGACCCGGCGGCCACCGTCGCAGCCGAGCAGGCCACCGAGGACGGCACCGAGCTCGGCGCGCACGTCCGGCTCGCCGAGTTCGCCAGTGATGTTGTGGCACAACACAATGAGTGGCTGAGCACCGGCACCCTCCCGGTCGCGGACCGTGGCGCCACGATCCGCATCGTGCTGGCCAAGATCGCTGGACGCAATGCGCTCGCCTGCTACCGCCTCGGCGAGCAGGCCTATCGTGTCCTGCGTGCTGGGGCGCCGTTCCCGCCCGAGGCCGCCGCAGTGCTGCGCTTCGCCGCACAGGAACGGCTGCTGACGCGAACCGGGGCGAACTGATGCGCATCTGCGCGGTGATGAAGTACCCGCCGATCCAGGGCGGGGTGAGCGCGCACTCCTATCGGATGGCGATGGCACTGGCGGCCCGCGGCCACCAGGTGGATGTCGTGACCAACGCCGACGAGGTCGCCGACGACTACCGAGTCTGGTTCGACGACACCGATGTCGCGCGTCTGGAAGCGACGTTTCCGAACGGCGGTGCGGTGCGGGTCATCTCGACCGGGCACTGGGAACGGGCCCGCGCGTATATCCCGGAGGCGAACCCGTTCAGCACCAAGCTGGCTGCGCTGGCCACCGAGGAGATCCGCGCGCACGGTGCGGATCTGGTGTTCTCCGCGTATCTGGAGCCCTACGGGTTGAGCGCGCATCTGGCCGCGTCGTGGACCGGTGTTCCGCATGTCGTCCAACACGCGGGCAGCGATCGCACCCGGCTGCTCGATCACCCCGAATTGGGTCAGGCGTATCGAGAAGTCTTGCGGCGCGCGGATCTCGTGGTCGGCGATCGGGGGCTGGTCGGGCTCGGCATCCCGTTCGACCGGATCGCGCCCATGCCGCGGGCATCGCTGCCGCCCGAGTTCACGCCAGATGGTCCGGTGGCCGACCTGTCGGCCTTGGTCGCACAGCTGAGCGCGGAACCGTGGGTGCGCAATACGGCACCATTGGATCCGAATGTCGCCACCATCGGCGTCTACGGCAAACTCGGTGTCTTCAAAGGGTCTTTCGACCTGATCCGGGCACTGGCGCGGTTGCGGGCGCGGGGGCTGAGGTTCAACTTCCTCGTCATGGCGGGTGGCACCGAGCGCCAACGCTTCCTCGCCGAGCTCGACGAACTCGGCCTCACCGAGGTGACCTGGACCCTGCCCTTCCTGCCGCACTGGCGGGTGCCCGAAGTGCTGCGTGCGTGCACGGCGGTGTGCGGTCTGGAACGCGACTTTCCGGTGGAGGTGCACCGGCCGGGGCTGCCGATGGAACTGCTCAGCTGCGGCACCTGCGCGGTGCTGTCGGCGGAAGTTGTTCACACCCAGCCGCATTGGCCGGACCTGCCGGATCGGGCGCGGGTGGTGACGGATCCCCGCGATATCGACGAGTTGGCGACGGTGCTCGCCGACGTGATCGAGAATCCGACGGCAGCCATCGAATTCGGACGACTGAGCGCGAAAGACCTTCCGGTGGCTGACGACGCCGAGCTGGGCAGCGCGTACGAGGCGATGTTCGACGCCGTCGTGCGCGGCGAGCCGGTCCAGCGGGGCGGTGACGCCGCATTTGCGTTGCTGCGCACCCACATGCCGACGACCACGGCGGTGCTCGGTGACCGAGTCGACGAACTGCTGTGTGCCACCGGAGCCGCAGGAGTACCGGAAGTCGCTGCGCTGCTGGCCGAATCGATCGAGACGGAGCACGCCGACCTGCCTTACCCGCTCGACACCCTTCGGGAGGTCGTCCGCTTCGAACGCCACCGCCTCTGGCTCGCAGTCGATGCCGACCACGAGGAGGTGCAGCCCGCCTTCGCGCGTCTCCCCCGCGCCCGGCGCGAGACCGACTTCGGCCGGTTGCGTCCGGTACGCAGCGCGTTGCTCCGCATCGACGAGTTCCAGCTCGACATCGCGGCATTGACCACGCGCGGCGAGATCGTGCCCGGCGAACCGTCGTTGTACGCGTTCCACAAGCGTCCGAGCTTGCAGGGCCGAATCTTCCAGCTGACGCCCGCCACCAGGGAGCTGCTCGAGCTGTGCGACGGAACGCGCACGGTCGACGAACTCACCGAGATCGCGCGGCTCGAACACGGCGCCGCAGCCACCGCGGTGCGAGACCGAGTGCGCCAGTTCGCCATCGATCAGGTCGTGCAGTTGCGCTAGCGCGTCACCGCGTTCCGCCGCGGTTCCTGCGCGTCACCGCCAGGAACAACCGCCGCAGCCGCGCCCGCAGACCCACCTCGTCCTGCGCTGCCGCAGTGGCGGATTCGACCGCGTCCGCGGCCGAGGTCGCCTGCGCGAAGCGCACGTGTAGTTGCTCGCGAACCTGGTCCGGGGTGTACGCCCGGCGGCGGCGCTCGGCGCGCACGACCACAACACCGGTGGCGACCACACCGGCCGCACCCGCCAATCCCACTGCCTTCCACCACCGCATACCGCATAGGCTACGGCCATGGCGGAGACGGGGATCAGTCTGGACCGAGCACTCGAGCTGACCAGGACGGGCGACATCTGGTTGTTCCGCGGTCATTCGGCGGCGGACCGGGCGATCCGGATGACGACGAACAGCCCGGTCAACCATGTCGGAATGTCCGTCGTGTTAGACGATATGCCCGCGTTGATCTGGCACGCGGAGCTCGGCAAGTCGCTGCCCGACATGTGGTCGGGCGCGACCCATCGCGGCGTCCAGCTGCACAACCTGCGTGATGCCGTGCTGGTGTGGGCGCACCGCTACGGCCAGCGGGCTTGGTTGCGTCAGCTGAACCAGCCGGCGACCGCAGAGATGGAGGACAGCCTGCTGCGCACCATCGCCCGGCTCGACGGCACGCCGTTCCCGTCCACCGCGGGCCTCGCCGGACGCTGGCTGCGCGGCCGGGCGAGACTGCCGCGGCGCAAGGCCCGCCAGATCGCGGCCAAGGACCTCGAGAGCGCGTATTGCGCGGAGATCGTGGCCGCGACCTACCAGTCGATGGGACTGCTCCCGCAGCGGCGCAGCCCGAATTGGTATGACCCTGGCCGCTTCTGGAGCGGCGACAAGCTGCAGCTGTCCGACGGCTTCGAACTGGGTGGCGAGATCGCCGTTCAGACCCCGCCCGCGCCGCTCTCCTGAGTCACGACTGCCTTATTTGAACCGGTCCGCCAGCAGATCGAGGGTGCTCATCACCACGCGGTAGTCGGGACGCATGCTGCTCGGCGGCAGCTCATAGACCTTGCCCGACTGGAAGGACGGCAGCTTGGCCAGCAGCGGGTCCTTCGCGAGCTCGGCCAGGCTGCGGCCACCGTCGAGCTGAATGACGATCAGCGCGGGCGCATCCACGACGGTGCTCAACAGTTCCGGGCTGATGCGTACCCAGTCGGCGGCCGCGGGCCTGGCCGGGTTACCCGCCTTGGCCACCACCTGGTCGTCGATGGTGAAGCCGACCGCGGTCAGCAGCGTTGGCAGCGGGGTGCCCGGCGCGATGACCGAGGGCATCTGGTCCTTGCGCGACTGGAAGATCGACACCGCGCCCTGCGGCGTCTTGATCGAGGCCTTGACCTTCGCGAGCTTGTCGTTGTACGCGCCGATCAGGCCGGGCACCTTGTCAGCCCGGTTGACCATCTCCGCAACAGCTTTCAGCTGGTCCTGCCAGTCCGTGAGGGTGGAGGGCACGAGCACGGTCGGGGCGATCGCACTGAGCTGGTCATAGGCCTCGATGGACTGCTGGCCCGGATAGCCTTGCCCGCCACCGATGATCAGGTCCGGCCGTTGGGCGGCAATGTATTCCAGATTGATGGTTTCGCCGGACGTCAACGCCTGGGTGTTCTGTTTCTTGGCGTCCTCGGCCCAGGCCGCAGGGAACTCACCGGGTTTCAGCGTGATGCCGAGCACGCGCGGATCCGCGGCCTGCACCGTGACGCCGAGGTCGTACAGGTAACCGGCGAGCGCACCGTTGACAACGACGACGCGCTGCGGATCGGCGGGCACCGAGACCGCGCCGTGCTCGGTCTGCACCTGCCTGGTGCCTGCGGAGTTCTTCTCCACCGATGTGGTGCTGCTACAACCGATCAGCGCGACCAGCGCGAGGATCAGCATGGCGACGGCGCCGCGCCCGCGGGACGTCATTCGGTTCAGGCTCATCGAATCGTTTTTCCTTCTGTCAGTGTGGTGAGGTCTGCGGGTCAGCTGATGCGGGCCGCGTCGGTCGCCAGCGGAATAACCAGCGGCGCACCGGTTTCGGGGTCGTCGATGATGCGGCACCCGAGATCGAAGACCTCGTGCACCAGCTCGGCGGTGACGATCTGTTTCGGCGGTCCGGCCGCGACCACTCGGCCGTCTTTCATCGCGATGAGATGGTCGGCGTACCGGAACGCGTGGTTCAGGTCGTGCAGGACCGCGACAACGGTCCGGCCCGAGTCCCGGTTCAGCGCGCGGCACAGGTCGAGCAGGTGGATCTGATGCGCGATATCGAGGTAGGTGGTCGGCTCGTCGAGCAGGATCACCGGCGTGTCCTGAGCGAGCACCATGGCGATCCACACCCGTTGCCGCTGACCGCCGGACAGCTCGTCCACCGGTCGCGCCGACAGCTCGGTCACCCCGGTCGCGGCCATGGCGGCGGCCACCGCCTCGGCGTCGGCATCGGTCCACTGGCGCAGCAGCGTCTGGTGCGGGTAGCGGCCGCGGGCAACCAGATCCGCGACCCGGATGCCGTCCGGCGCCGTCGACGACTGCGGAAGCAGACCGATCCGGCGCGCCGCCTCCTTGGCCGGATACGTGCCGATCGCCTTGCCGTCCAACAGGATCACGCCCGCATCGGGCGTCAGCAGCCGTGCCATGGCCCGCAGCAGCGTGGACTTCCCGCAGGCGTTCGGACCGATGATGACGGTGAAGGCGCCGTCGGGAATGTCCACCGACAGGTCTTCGCTGATGGTCCGCCCGCGATAGCCGAGGCGAACCCGATCCGCCCGCAGCCGAACCCCTTTCCCGTCCTCGGTGCCCGATGCTTCGTCGGGGCTGTGCTTTTCGCGCATAGTCCTAGCTCCTCCGCGCCTCGACGACCATCAGATACGCCAGGTACAGCCCGCCGATCGAGACGGTGACCACACCGACCGGCAGCGGTGTCGGCGCGAACGCGCGCTGGGCGATCAAGTCGCATCCCACCAGTAGCAGTGCACCCATGGCCGCGGCCGGGGCCAGTGCCGTGGACGGAGTCCGTGCGAGCCGCCTGCCCAGCTGCGGCGCGGCGAGTGCGACGAACGCGATGGGTCCGGCGACCGCAGTGGCCACCGCCGTCAACGCGACGCTCAGCACGATCAGCAGCGTGCGGACCCGGCCGACCCTGACACCGAACGACTGCGCGAGATCGTCGCCCAGTTCCAGCATCTGCAACCGGGGTGCCGCAGGCACGAGGACGACGACCAATACCGCGACGATCACCAGTGTCGGTGTGACCTCCGCCCACGTCACGGCGTTCAGCGAACCAGCGCCCCATGCGGCGGCCGACATCGCGGCGTTCAGATCGGCGCGCAGAATGAGCCAGGTGTTGACCGAGGCCAACATGGCACTGACGCCGACGCCGACAATGATCAGCCGGAACCCGGTCACGTTGTGGCGGAAGGCAAGCAGTTGGATGGCCAGCGCCGACCCGAGGCCGCCGACCAGCGCGCCCACCGCCGTCTGCGCGGTGCCGCCGCCGAGGAGCAGCAACACGATCAGTGCCCCGGTGTAGGCGCCGGTGTTGAACCCGACCATGTCCGGACTGCCGAGCGGATTGCGGGTCACCGACTGCAGGATCGCGCCGCTCAGGCCGAGCGCGGCGCCGAGCGCCAAGCCGAGCACGACGCGGGGAAAACGCCACTGCCACACCACGAGTCGATCGAAGTGCTGATCGCCGACGAAGATCGCGCGCAGCACGCGATCGGGCGGGATCACGTAATCGCCGGTGCCGAGCGCCAGCACGGCCACGGCGAGCGCGGCGACCATCAGTATCAGGCACACCACCCCGGTGCGTACCCCGATCCTGGTCGCCAGCACCCGGGACCGGACCAGCAGCAGTGACCGGCCGAAGTCGATGCCGGTCGTCATGCCGCACCCACCTTGGCGCGCCTGGCCAACCAGATCAGCACCGGCGCGCCGAGGAAGGCGGTCACCAGTCCTGCGGGCACCTCGTCGGGACGAAGGAGTATGCGGCCGAGCACATCCGAACCGAGCACCAGAATCGGCGCGAGCAGCAGCGAGTAGGCGACCATCCACCGCTGGTCCGGGCCGACGATCCAGCGCGCGATATGCGGCACGGCCAGGCCGACGAAGGTGATGGGTCCGATCGCGGCGGTCGCGGTGCCGCACAGCAGCGTCAGCGCGACGGCGGTGAGCAGCCGGGTCCGGCCGACGTGCGCGCCGAGCGAATGCGCGAGATCGTCGCCGAGGGCAAGCGCGTTGAGCGAGCGGGCCGCGATGATCGCCGCGAACACCCCGGCGACGATGAACGGCGTTGCCCCGCCGATGATGTCGTAACCGCGGCCGGTCAGCGAGCCGGAATCCCACTCCCGCATCGACTCGAAGGCCTTGGCGTTCAACAGGATCAGGCCTCTGGTCAGGCCGATCAGCACGGCCGTCACCGCGATTCCGGCCAGGGTCAGCCTGATCGGGTCGGCGCCCTGTCTGCCCGCGGTGCCGAGTCGGTAGACGATCAACGACACGATGGCCGCACCGGCGAAGCCGAACCACACGTACGTGGTGATCTCGCTGACCCCGAAGAACGCCACCGCGACGGTGATCGCGAAGGCCGCGCCCGCATTGATGCCGAGCAGGCCGGGATCGGCAAGCGGGTTGCGCGTGAGCCCCTGCATGA
Source organism: Nocardia altamirensis NBRC 108246 (assembly GCF_001612685.1). Taxonomy (GTDB): domain Bacteria; phylum Actinomycetota; class Actinomycetes; order Mycobacteriales; family Mycobacteriaceae; genus Nocardia; species Nocardia altamirensis. The sequence continues at coordinate 2,763 of NZ_BDAY01000136.1, read as the reverse complement.
GGCAGCCCGCGACACCGAGCGCGATCCCGGCCAGCAGCCCGAGCAGAGTGCGCGGCACCCGATAGTCGGTGACGATCACGTGATCGGGAGACCCGTCGGAGCCCAGCAGCGCGGACCAGACCTCGACGACCGGAATGGCTTTCGTGCCGACCAGGAGGCTGATCAGGCAGACCACCAGCAGCAGCGCGACCGTCGCCAACCAGCCGGACCAGTGCCGGGGCCGCGTGTGCGGGCTATCCATCGAGCAGTTCTCTCCAGGGCGTTCGAGCGGTGGAGCCTGAGCTTAGCCTTACCTAGTTTCCGGATAGAAATTCGGCCGCAAGCGCTCGACCGCCGCGAAGCCCGGGGCCTGCGGCTATGGCGAATTGGCGATCGCGAAGTTCACCAATCGGGTCAGATCGCTGCCACCGGAACACCAGTTGTCGCCGCCGATCGCCGAGGCGACCGCCGTGACATAAGGCCCCTCCGGCCAATCAGCGAAGAACGGGCTTCCGGATTGCCGCCTGGCGAAGTCCGCGTCGGTGGTCATCGCCCGGCCGGAGCCGAGGTCCCACTCGTCCTCGTCCATCCACTTCCGCAGCTGGAAGATCGGCGAATTGCCCGAGGCGATGTCGGTGGCGTAGCCGATCGAGGCCCAGACCGGATCGTCGTCCCAGCCCGCGTCGTAGGTCCGCACGCCGAATTCGCCGAAGCGCTCGCCGATGCGATCCGCGGTCACCAGGACCGCATAGTCCTCGTCGAGCGTGGTGGTCGTCGGATCGCCGGTGATCGGCGTGTAGCAGTACGCCTTGGTGATCGCGGAGATCGCGGAGACGAACCCGCCATTGCGATGCACATCGACGGTGCCGGGCTGCCCACTCCAGTCGACGCAGTGGCTGGCCGTCAGCACGTGCCGCGGTCCGACGATCGACCCGGAGCCGTTGATGAGGCCGGAGCGGATCTTGCAGACCAGGCCCCACGGATAGCTGGTGTCGTGATAGGTCCGCCGATCGTCGGGCTGAAAGATCCCCGCGATCGGATCCAGGTCGACGCCGTGGTGCGTCACCCGCATCGGGACCGGTTGGGGCGCAATGCGCTTCGGCTTGCGTCGGCGCGCGACCCACGGCGGGCAGTTCGCATGCTTCGTCGCGTCGCTGAGATCCGTTCGCGCACGTCCCACCACCTCCACCTCGAACGCCGCCGGCGTCCAGCGGTCGAGATAGCGCAGGTGCTCCGGCACGTCACCGGTGGCGTCGATGGTCGGAAAGGCGCCCGAGGGCCGTTCCGCGTTGTTGCTGTATTCGGACATGACCATGTTCTCCCTCGGGTCCTCGCGGCGGCAGGGGCCGCCGTTTCCACGGTCTCGCCTGCCGATCACGCTGTCATCCGTAGCGCGCTACTCGGTTTCCCACAGTTCGCTACTCGGTCACGCCTGCGGCAGGCCGAGGGCGTGCGAGGCGGCGCGGGCCGCAGCGATGAGCAGCGGCGCGCAGGTCCGCACCTTCGCGCGGTCGAGGTCGAACGCCAGGGCCGACACGCTGATCCCGCCGACCGGCACCCCGTGGTGATCCAGCACCGCGGCGCCGAGGCAGCGGGTGTGCGCCTCGTTCTCCTCGTCGTCGACGGCGTAGCCGCGCGCCGCCACCGCGCTGAGATGGGCGTTGAGCAGGTCGGGATCGGTGATCGTGCGCGGCGTCAGCGCGACGAGCGGTATCCGGGCGAGCACCTCGCGCAGCTCTGGAGCGGACAGGCCGGCGAGGATCGCCTTGCCGATTGCCGTGCAGTACAACGGGATCGACAGGCCGACGCGCGAACGCATCGTGTAGGCACGGTCGCCTTCCAACTTGTCGACGTAGACGGCTTCGTCGCCGGAGCGCAGCGCGAAATGCACGGTGTGCCCGGTGTCCGCGCAGAGTCGCTGCAGGATGGGTCGCACCAGTTGGGTGACGCCCGCCGACTGCCCGGCCAGCGACAGCAGCCGAACGCCGGGCAGATAGTGGTGGTCGGAGTCGACGCGCACCCAGCCGACTGCGGCCAGCTCCCGCAGGATCCGGTGCACGGTCGAGGTGGAAAGGCCGGTGCTCCTGCTGATTTCGGTGACTCCCCGCGCATTCGGCAGCGCCTCGAGCACGAGGACCACCTTGGCCACCGCGCTCGGAGCGGAGTCGAGACTCACCGGGCCAGCCATCCCCCGTCCACCACCAGCACGTGTCCGTGCACATAGGCCGCGGCGGGCGCGCACAGGAACACGATCGCGTTCGCGATGTCCGCGGGGTCGGCCCAGCGGCCGACCGGAATGCGCTCGGTGATGGCGTGATTGCGCGCGGGATCGGCGCGCAGTGCCGCGGTGTTGTTGGTCGCGACGTAACCGGGGGCGACCGCGTTCACGCCGACGCCGAGCCCGGCCCATTCGGTCGCCAAGGCTTTCGTCAGGCCTGCGACTGCATGTTTGCTCGCGGTGTACGCGGCCACGTTCACCCCACCCTGAAAGGACAGCAGCGAGGCGATATTGACGATCCGGCCCGCGCCGCGCTCGAGCATCGTCGCGCCGACGCAGCGGGCGAGCAGGAACGCCGCATCGAGGTTGATGTCGACCACCCGCCGCCAGTCGGCGAACGACACCGTCGCCACCGGACCGCGGCCGATGACGCCCGCGTTGTTCACCAGCAGATCGATACGATGTTCGGCCGCAACGGCTGTCGCGACGGCCTCCACCTCGGCAGCGTCGGCGAGGTCGGCCGCCACGGTGTGGCAGCCGCGGCCGAGCGCCTCGATCTCGGCGAC
>NZ_BDAY01000135.1 GCF_001612685.1 Nocardia altamirensis NBRC 108246 | reverse complement strand
GGGTGGGGCGGGCAAGATTGGGCGGTGAGGCGGTGGTGGTGTGCCGCTCCGGATGGGAAGGGTGGACAGTGACGCACGAATTCGGGGTGGTTGACGCTCCTGACGCGGCGGTGCGGGCGGCCGCCGAGGCGCGCCAGGCGCAGCTGACGAAACCCGGTGGGTCGCTCGGACGGCTCGAGGAGCTCGGGAATTGGGTGGCAGCCTGTCAGGGCGTGTGTCCGCCCAAGCAGTTCGAGCGGGCCAGGGTTGTGGTGTTCGCCGGGGATCACGGCGTTGCGCGGCATGGGGTTTCGGCGTACCCGAGTGAAGTGACCGCGCAGATGGTCGCGAACTTCCTCGGTGGCGGCGCCGCCGTGAACGCCCTCGCTGCCGTCGCAGGCGCCACCGTGCGGGTCGCCGACATTTCCGTCGACGCCGACACCGACCCGGTGGTCGCCAAGCACAAGGTGCGCCGCTCCAGCGGGTCCATCGACCGTGAGGACGCGCTCACCGCCGACGAGGTGCAGGCCGCGTTCGCCGCAGGCAAGGCGATCGCCGACGAAGAAATAGATGCGGGCGCCGACCTGCTCGTCGCGGGCGACATGGGCATCGGCAACACCACCCCCGCCACGACACTCATCGCGACCCTCACCGACACCGAACCTGTTGTCGCCGTTGGCCGCGGCACCGGCGTCGACGATGCGGGCTGGGCGCGCAAGGTCGCCGCGATCCGCGACGCCATGCGCCGCGCCCGCCCGGTCGTCAAGGACCCGGTCGAGCTGTTGCGGGTCGCCGCGGGCGCCGACTTCGCCGCCATGGCCGCGTTCCTTGCGCAGGCCGCCGCCCGCCGCACCCCGGTGATCCTCGACGGTGTCGTCGTCACCGCCGCCGCTTTGGTCGCGGAAGACCTCGTCCCCGGCGCCTCCGCCTGGTGGCTCGCTGGCCACCGCTCCACCGAGCCCGCCCACAACCTGGCGTTGCAACGCCTGCGCCTCGACCCGGTCATCGATCTCGGCATGCGCCTCGGCGAAGGATCCGGCGCGCTGACCACCCTGCCCATCCTCCGTGCCGCCGTCGCCACCCTCGCCGACATGTCCACCTTCGCCGAAGCAGGCGTCAGCACGGCCGAACTCGCGACCGGATCCGAAACTCCCCCACTGGATCTCCGGAAATGACCCACCGGTCCCCCGCAGACACCACCACGCCGAGGAGGCCGCATCCCGCGCGGTTCACGCGCTGCAATTCGTGGTCCGCAGCGGTGGACCGCCCACGGCCTGCGGCGGCCCGCGTAGGGGGAGAAGACGCCCGCGCCGGGAGCAGAGCGCACCGATCGAGTCGCGTTGCGGTGGACATCCTCCGATCCGTGGCGAGCGGGTCGGCAGGCCCCCGACTGACCTCGCCGCTGCTGCGGAAACCGGAGCACGCTGATCGAGTCGCCGACCGGGGACCCGAACGCCCCAACCAGATCGGGGCCGAGCAGGGACCAGAACGCCCTAACCAGATCACAGCCGAGCACGACCCCAAACGCGCCAATCGGATCGCAACCAAGCAGGAACCAGAACGGGCCAACCGAGTCGCGGCCGAGCGGGAATCGGAGCGAAGTGACCGGCCCGAGGAAGTATCAGGCGCGCGGCGATGAATGGGGTGCGATTGGCGGTGTCGTGGCTGACGGTGCTGCCGGTGCGTGGACCGGAGCGCGTGGATCGGGGGGTGGCGGGGACGGCAATCACGTTGGCGCCGTTGGTGGGTGGACTGCTCGGGGTGGGGGCGGTCGGGTTGCTGTGGGTGCTGGTGTTGGTCGGGGCGAGTTCGGTGCTCGCGGCGCTGCTGGTGGTCGGGGCGTTGGCGTTGATCACCCGGGGCATGCATCTGGACGGGCTCGCCGACACGATGGACGGTCTCGGCAGCTACGGTCCGCCGGAGCGGGCGCGGCAGATCATGAAAAGTGGTGGCGCCGGGCCGTTCGGCGTCGCCGCCATCGTGTTCGCCGTTGGCGTCCAAGCATTTTCGTTTGCCGCGCTGGCCGAGTCAGCGCAATGGTTCGCCGTTGGCCTTGCGGTCATGGTCGGCCGCGTCGCGGTGGTTGTGGCGTGCCGCAAGGGAATCGCCGCCGCCCCGGACACCAGCTTCGGCGCGCTCGTCGCTGGCACGCAGCCCACCGTCACCGCCGTGGCATGGTCGGTCCTCGTCCTCGCCGCCGCCGTCTTCGCCACTCCGGACCACCGCTGGCTCGGGCCCGTCGCCGTCCTGCTTGCCCTCGCCGTCTCCACCCTCCTCACCCACCACTGCCGCCGCCGCTTCGACGGCCTCACCGGCGACACCCTCGGCGCAACCATCGAGCTCTCCGTCGCCCTCACCGCGGCCACCCTGTCCCTCTCCTTCTGACACCGGCCCTCCCTTCGGCACCGGCCCTCCCTCCGACATCGGCCCTCCCTCCGGCACCGGCCCTCCCTCCGACATCGGCCCTCCCTCCGACATCGGCCCTCCCTCCGACATCGGCCCGCCCTCCGACATCGGCCCGCCCTCCGACATCGGCCCGCCCTCCGGCACCGGCCCGCCCTCCGGCACCGGCCCGCCCTCCGGCACCGGCCCTCCCTCCGACACCGGCCCTCCCTCCGACACCGGCCCGCCCTCCGACACCGGCCCTCCCTCCGACATCGGCTCTCCCCTTCGGGCGCCGGCCCTCCCCGTCGACACCAGGCTCAGCCCCTATCGGGACGCGAGGAGCAACCCTCAGCCATACCCCGCACCATGTCCCACTCGCGACACCCGTCCGTCCCGATATGGACGCCCGCGCCCGGGGCGAATCGCCGAGTGGGAACTGGTGGCGGGGGGCTCTCGGGCGATGCCGCCACCAGTTCCCACTGATCATCGGTCCAATCTGTGCCTCGCGCCGCGATTGCCCGAGGAGTGCGGGTGGGACTGATGGGAGGAATTGCCGCGGCGGCGCGCACGGCGTCTGGGTCGGGCAATAAGGTGTGCGGTATGTCTTCTGAGCGCCTGTATTTTCGCCAGCTGCTGTCGGGGCGGGACTACGCCGTCGGCGATCCGATTGCGACGCAGATGCGCAATTTCGCGTACCTGATCGGCGATCGGGACACCGGTGAATGCGTGGTCGTCGACCCGGCGTACGCGGCAAGCGATCTGGTGGATATCGCCGAGGGCGACGGGCTGCGGCTGACCGGGGTGCTCGCCACCCATCATCACCCGGACCATGTGGGTGGCACCATGCTCGGATTCACGCTGGGCGGCGTGCGCGAGATGCTCGAAAAGACAAGCGTCCCAGTGCATGTCAACGCGCAAGAGCTGTCCTGGGTTGCCAATGTCACCGGCATCGCGGAAAGCGAACTCACCGGCCATCAGCACGGCGACAAGGTCAGCGTCGGCGCCTTCGATATCGAACTGCTGCACACACCGGGCCACACGCCGGGCAGTCAGTGCTTCCTGTTCGACGATCGGCTCATCGCGGGCGACACCCTGTTCGTCGACGGCTGCGGCCGCACCGACTTTCCCGGCGGCGATTCCGACGAAATGTTCCGCAGCCTGCGCTATTTGGCCGGTTTGCCCGGTGACCCTGTCGTTTACCCCGGCCATTGGTATTCGGACGAACCGCATGCACCACTCTCGACTGTCCGGGACAAGAACTACGTGCTGCGTCCCCAGACCCTCGAGCAATGGCACATGTTCATGCCGAGCTGAGCGACCGTGGCGGCCGAAACGACCGCCACCGGTGCGCCACTCGTCGAACTACATGCCGCGCATCCACCCGTGGATGTCGGCGAAGGTGCCGCGCTGAATACCGGTGAGGGTGTCGCGCAACGCCATGGTGACCTCGCCGGGCTCGCCGCCGCCGATGGTGAATTCATCCTCGCCCGTGCGGACCCAGCCGACGGGGGTGATCACCGCGGCGGTGCCGCACCCGAAAACCTCGGTGATTTCGCCGGATTCGGCACCCTTGCGCCATTCTTCGACCGAAACCTTGCGCTCTTCGACCGGGAAGCCGGAGTCGGCGGCCAGGGTGAGCAGCGAGTCGCGGGTGATGCCGGGCAGCAAGGCACCGGACAGCTCCGGGGTGACCAGGCGCGCCTCGGAGCCGGAGCCGAAGACGAAGAACAGGTTGTTGGTGCCCATCTCCTCGACGTAGCGGCGCTCGCACGCATCAAGCCAGACCACCTGGTCGCAGCCCTTTTCGCTGGCCTCCGCCTGCGCGAGCAGTGAGGCGGCGTAGTTGCCTGCGACCTTGGCCTCGCCGGTGCCGCCGGGGGCGGCCCGCACGTAATCGGTCGACAGCCACACCCGCACCGGCTTCACCCCGCGCGGGAAGTAGGCGCCCGCCGGGGAAGCCATCAGCAGGTACTTGTAGCCGGAAGCGGGCTTCACGCCGAGGCCAGCCTCGGTGGCGAACATGAAGGGGCGCAGGTACAGCGAGTCTTCGCCGCCTGCCGCAGGCACCCAGTCGCGGTCGACGTCGAGGAGCTGACGCACGGATTCGATGAACAGTTCTTCCGGCAGTTCGGCCATCGCCATCCGCTTGGCCGACCTGGCGAACCGGGCGGCGTTCGCGTCGATGCGGAAGCAGGAGATGCTGCCGTCACTCTGCCGATACGCCTTCAGTCCTTCGAAGATGGCTTGGCCGTAGTGGAAGACCATCGTCGCTGGGTCGAGCGCGAGCGGGCCGTAGGGCTCGACGCGCGCGTTGGACCATTCGCCGTCGGCGTAGTCGATCGACACCATGTGGTCGGTGAAGAACCGCCCGAAGCCGGGCGCCGCCAGTACCTCTTGTCGCCGCTGCGCCGGGGCGGGCGCGGGATGCGGGACACGGGCAAACTGTGCAGCAACGGTCATGCAGGTGATCCTATCCGGGCCGGTTTCCTGGTTTGCGCCCGATTGCCCACCTCACCGCAAAAGTTCACGCCAGCACCGCCACTCGCGCACCAGATTGCACTCTGGACACCAAATCACCGCAGGAAACCACACCGCCCGGTTCGCATCCTGCGCACTCTCCCCACCGACACCCTGCGACACGCCGTGGCGCGAAACGCCGATGCCCGCCCCGGAGCCCCGCGCCATGCCGTCATGGATTGCGGCAAGCCGACGCCCGATATGTCGGCACCGGTGCGCGCACCTTGGCGCGCGCACCGGTCGGGTGACTACTTGGTGTTGGTTTCGACGAAGGGTGGGCGGATCACCTTGCAGCGGAGGCGGCGGCCGCGCACGTCGACCTCGACCTCGGTGCCCGGCTCGAGGCCTGCATCGGTGTCGAGGAGGGCGAGGGCGATGCCGATCTTGAGGGTTGGCGAGAAAGTGCCCGAGGTGGTTTCGCCGACCGGAGCACCGTCGTGCAGGACGGTCTGACCGGGACGCAGCACGCCGCGGTCGAGGGCTTCCAGGCCGAGCAGGGTGCGGCGCGGGCCTGCCGCCTTCTCCTGCTCGAGCACCTCCTTGCCCCAGAACGCTGCCTTCTTCCAGCCGACCGCCCAGCCGGTGCGCGCCTGCACCGGGGAGATCTCCAGCGACAGCTCGTGCCCGTGCAGCGGGTATCCCATTTCGGTGCGCAGGGTGTCGCGGGCGCCGAGGCCCGCGGCTTGGCCGTCGGCGGCCTGCACCTGGGCGACGAGCGCGCGGAACAGCGGCTCGGCGTCGGCCCAGCGCGGCAGCAGTTCGTAGCCGTGCTCGCCGGTGTAGCCGGTGCGACAGACGCGCACCGGCCGCCCGTCCCACTCGGCGTCGGCGTAGGCCATGTACTCCATCTCGGTGGGCAGGCCGAGCGCGGCGAGCACCTCGGTCGAGCGCGGTCCCTGCACCGCGAACACGCCGTACTCCCGGTGCTCGTCGGTCACCGTGATGCCCTCGGGCGCCACCTTCTGCAGCTCGGCGACCACGGCCGCGGTGTTCGCGGCGTTGGGCACCAGGAAGATCTCGTCGTCACTCACGTAGTAGGCGATGAGGTCGTCGATCACGCCACCGTCGGGCGTGCAGCACAGCGTGTACTGCGCCTTGCCCGGCCGGATCCGCCCGAGGTCGTTGGTGAGCGCGGAGTTCACGAATTCCGCCGCGCCCGCACCACGCACCGTCGCCTTGCCGAGGTGGCTCACGTCGAAAAGTCCGACGGTGGTGCGGACCGACTGATGTTCGGCCACCGTCCCCGCATAGGAGACGGGCATTTCCCATCCGCCGAACGGAGCGAAAGTCGCCCCCAGCTCGACGTGTACACCGTGAATAGGGCCTTGCAGCAGGTTCGAGTCCGTCACCCGGCGAAGCTTATCCGCCGCTCGCAAATCATGGGACCACTCCCACGCCGCCCACCCCTGCGAGCCGCTCACGCAGACCGTTTCACGATCGAGTGGGAACTGAAGTGACGGCGGCGCGCTCTCGACCGATTCCGGCTATCCGCCGTCCCTCATGGCTGTCATCCCCAGTACTCCCCGCGCTTCTTACGTTCCTCGACCTGTTTGCGGTACTCGTCTTCGCGGTCAGTGCCGATCGCGTCGTCGCCGAAGTGGTCGCGTAGGTGGATGCGTTCCTCCTCAGGCACGGCGTCGCGGCGGGCGTTGAACGCGGCGAATTCCGCCTTCAACCGTGCAATCTCCTCCGCCGGGAGCGGCTCCACCTCATCGGGTGATCGGAATGTTTTTCCCTGGATCTCTTCGGGCATCGGGCGTCCCTCCGGGCCGCTAGCGCGGCATCTCTCGCATTTGGATGATAGTGCGGCCGTCGACCTCGAACCGGTCGACCACACGAAACGGTGTCCCGCTCTTGAACAAAACTTCCAGCTCTTGTGGTGCGGTGGAGTGGTGGCCGACGTAACGGCCTGTCTCCGACCAGATCTGAAACTCCACCGGTAGATCCTTGGCTGCCTTGGCAGTGGCCGACGAGGAGGTGAAGGCCGCCTCGGTGACTTCCGCACCGCGCTCATATTTGGCCAGGACGTCGGCGTCCAGATCGGTGCGCCGCGTCACGGCACCTTCGAAGGTCGGCAGCTTATCCAAGGTGGTATTGAGCTGCTCGACCTCGGCGCGCTGCGCGACGGTCAGCTCGTTCCCTGAACGCAACGCGGAGTTGATGTCGTAGGAATTGCCGGTGTACTTCGTGATCGCGTCGCGTTCGGCCTGCGACAGTTCGACTTTCGGGATGCCGGGCGGGTGCGGGATCGGGCCGAGCTCGATCAGCTCGGGTTTCGGCGGCGGGTCGGCTTTGGGTTTGAGGCGCCCGGCCGGTCCGAGGTCTTCGAGGCGCTCGCACTCGCGCACGTGTCGCGCCAGGTCGGCGTCGAGCTTCACCCCCGCGCTGATCCCCCGGTTGGTCCGCCACTCCTGGATGATCAGCCGCATCGGACGCGCGTAGCGTGCACAGATCGCCGCCGCGCCCGCCAACCCGATGGCCGCCCCAGCACCAAAGGTGATGAACGAGGACGCGACCGAGATAGCGGCGGTTATCGCGAGTTCCTGGATCAGTGCATCGCGCACCATCTCCAGCTGCTTCTTGAGCAACTCGCGCAGCTCATCGAGGGCGATCCGGTGATCACGACACGATTGGGCCAGATCACCCATCGCGGTGAGCGTCGCCGCCGCGGCCGCTTTCAAGGCGCGCAGATCTTCATCGACGAATTCGACTTCCGGTGCGGCGACGGCCTCGAACGCGATCGCGGCGGCCTCGAGGATCGCGGGGAATCCGGCCACCTCGGTAGCGGTGCGGGCCGCGTCCCAGGTGACCGCAGCGTTGCTGATGGTGGTGGCGTTGCCATCGGGCACGGTGATCCCGATTTTGGCGACCAGGCCCAGGCCCTCATCGACGAGGCCGTTGCCGGGGCCACCCGCTGACGGCAGCGGCACTCGGCAGTTGAGTACCGGATACATCGGCGCCGTTGGTTTGACCGGTGCGGGCCCGGCGTCGATGGTCGCGCCGTGTTCATCGAGGGCACGCTGGTAACCGAGGTTGTTGAGCACGATCGCGTATGCGTGCGTCGCGCTGGCCACCCGGGTAACCATTTTCAGGATTTCGGCTGCGCGGGTGTCGTAGGACTTGCCCCACTCGTGGCCGTCGTCGTAGGAACCGGCCATATCCACGGCTTTGGCTATTTCCGGCCAACGCGCGTCGATCGCTGCCCACCACGCCTGGGCACCCGCCGCGATCTTGCCCGCGGTGTCGTAGTAGACGGCGGTATCGACGTCGAGAACTGTGCCGGTCACTGCGCGGACCCACCGCCCTCACGGTCCAATACCGAGCGATTCGCTGCGGTGCCCTCCTCGTAGGAGGCACGTGCGGAGGCGGCCGCGTGCCGCGCATCGGCCGCCTCCCCTGACCTGGCCCACACGGCCGCGACGCACCTGGCAATTCGGCCATGTCCGCGAGTGACTCGAACACTTCGAGTGCGAATTCGCACGGGCAGTTCACGATCGAGTGGGAACTGGTGGCGGAGGCCTCTCGACGAACGCCGCCACCAGTTCCCACTCGGGACAGCATCAGCCGCGGAACCACATGGGGCGCAGGGTCGGTCCGCCCTCCGGCAGCTCGTGCAGCGTGCCGGTGTGTGCGAAACCCATGCGGGTGTAGAGGCGTGCGGAACGTTCGGTGCTTGCTTCGAGGTAGGCGGGTTGTCCCGCAGAGGAGGCCGCTTTCGTGCGATCGGCGAGGATCGCGCCGCCTGCACCCTTGCCGCGATGCTCCGGCACCGTGACGATGACCTGCAGGTACCGGTGCGGGAACTCGCGCGGGTGCGAGCGCGCCAGCAAGTCGGTCACTACCGAGACCCGCTGTAGCGGACGCACATCCGGCGAGCCTGCGGCAACCGCGCGCGCCTCGACTGCCTCGTGCTCGAACCGCGCCACCGAGTCGACGTGCTGCCAGATCGACACCGCCCAGATCTCCGACTCGGTACCCGCGAGCCAGATCTCGTCGTCGCGCAGTGCGCGGTCGATGAGGGTCGGCACGTAGTCCCCGCTGAACTGTTCGAACGGATATCCCTCGAGCACCCAGGCCGTCACCGCCTCGTCGGGGCTGGCGAGGCTGAACGCCTCGATGACCGCGTCGCGATCCTGGGTCATCGCCTGCCGAACCGTGATCTCCATCGCCTGTCCCTTTCGCTCGTGAACACTGTGTGCTCTCGCCAAGGTAGGCAGCTCAGTGCGGTGTTGCTAGCATTTCGTCACAGCTGTTCGTGTGTTGAAATGGAGGCCGCATGGCCTGCGAAATCTGCGCGGCCGCCCTCGCGCAACCGTCACGCGGCCGCAAACGCCGCTATTGCTCGCGCGCCTGCCAGGCCCGCGCCTACCGCGCCCGCCGCGACGCGGTGGCCCCGCCACGTCGCACCGCACGCCCGACCAGGCTGACCACGGTCGGCATCTTGCGCGCCGCCGTCGACCTGGCCGATCGCGACGGCATCGACGGCCTCTCCATGCGCCGCATCGCCAGCGAACTCGGCGCGGCAACCGCGGGCCTGTACCGCCACTTCCCCGACCGCGAGGCACTGCTGGCAGGCATGGCCGAGCTCGTACTCGCCGAAATCCGCCCGCCTGCAGCGCACCTCACCGACTGGCGAGCCAGGCTCAGCTACGAGGCGCACGAGGAATGGCAGCTGTACCAGCGCCACCCGTGGATGCTGCCGATCCTCGCGCGCACCCGCCCGCCGCTCGGTCCGGCGCTCTTCGACATCCTCGAACGGTCCTTCGCCGCGCTCGACCACCGCGGTCTGAGCCGCGAGGCGATGCTCGCGATCTACCTGTCGTTCTCGGGCCTGGTGCAGGGCCTCGCGCTGCTGACAAGTTCGGAGCGCGCCGACCGGCTGCACGCCATCGAGCCGACGGAGCTGCCCGATGATCTCCTCGAACTGCTCGACCCGACCATCCGCCCTGTGCTGCACCGGCTGTTCTCCGACGGCCCGCCCGGCCCCGACCTGGACTTGGACCGAATCCTCGACGACGGGCTCGCGCTGCTCCTCGACGGCATCTCGATCAGACTGCCCAGTAGCCTGAGCCAATGACCGCTGTCGCAGATCGCTCATTAGGACCGGAACTCGCCCGCACCCAGACCATCAGCGCGGACACCGACGTGCTCGTCCTCGGATTGACCTCCTCCGAGAACGGCCCCGCCATCGTGCCCGAGGACTTGTTCGGGGATGTGCTCACTGCCGAGGTCCGTGCCGAACTGCTCGATCAGCTCGGCGCGGTCGGCGCGAAGGGCAAGGCCGAAGAGTTGACCAGGGTGCCTGCCCCGGCCGGGCTCGCAGGCGTGACGAGTGTGCTCGCGGTCGGCCTCGGCGCGGCCGAGAAGATCGACGCCGAGCAGATCCGCCGTTCCGCGGGCGTGGCGGCCCGCACGCTGTCGGGCACCGAACTGGTGGTGACCACGCTGTCCGGCCTCGACCTCGGCCCCGCCGCGGAGGGCTTCTACCTCGGCGCCTACACGTTCACCCCGTTCAAGTCGGACAAGTCCGCACCGAAGCCGGACGAGCGCCCCGTGGCCAGGGTCGAATTCCTGGTCCCCGAGCCCGATTTCGGCGACGAGGCGCTGACCAGGGCGCAGCTGACCGCCGAAGCCGTCGCCACCGCACGGGATTTCGTCAACACCCCGCCGAGCCACCTCTACCCCGCCGAATTCGCCGCCCGCGCACAGCAGCTGGCGGAGGCGGCCGGACTGCAGGTCGAGGTGCTCGACGAACATGCACTGGAGGCAGGCGGTTACGGCGGCGTGCTCGGCGTCGGCAAGGGTTCGTCGCGGCAGCCGCGGCTGGTCCGGATCACCTACGCGGGCGGGCCGAAGAAGGTCGCGCTGGTCGGCAAGGGCATCACCTTCGACACCGGCGGCATCTCCATCAAGCCTGCGCAGAACATGGAGAACATGACCTCGGACATGGCGGGCGCCGCGGCGGTCGTCGCGACCACCTTGCTCGCCGCGCGGCTCGGCCTGCCGGTCACCGTGACCGCGACCGTGCCGATGGCGGAGAACATGCCGTCGGCCACCGCGCAGCGCCCCGGTGACGTGCTCACCCAGTACGGCGGCATCACCGTCGAGGTGATCAACACCGACGCCGAGGGCAGGCTGATTCTGGCCGACGCGATCGTGCGGGCCAGCGAGGACGACCCCGACTACCTCATCGACGTGGCGACCCTGACGGGCGCCCAGATGGTGGCGCTCGGCACCCGCACCCCCGGCGTGATGGGCACTGACGAGTTCCGCGACCGGGTCGCCGCGATCTCCCGCGAGGTCGGCGAGAACGGCTGGGCGATGCCGCTGCCCGCCGAGTTGCGCGCGGACATCAACTCGAAGATCGCCGATCTGGCCAACGTCGCGCCGCACCGCTGGGGTGGCATGCTCTCGGCCGGGCTGTTCCTGAAGGAGTTCGTCCCGGAGGGCGTGCAGTGGGCCCACCTCGACGTCGCGGGTCCGGCGTACAACACCGGCGGCCCGTTCGGTTACATCGGCAAGGGCGGCACCGGTGTCCCGGTGCGCACCCTCATCGCTGTCATCGAGGACATCGCCGCGGAGTGAATGCCGGTGTGCCGCCTCGGCTTCCCACCCGAGGCGGCACCCCCGAAATCTAAAGCTCGCGTAAATCTTCCTCGAACGCCCGCTGGCGCTCGATCCGTTTACGTGCGTCGTAATCGCGCATCCGTTGTGGATATCCGGTCCGGCCGACGTCGTAGACCGGGATCCGCAAATCCTTGGCAAGCCGCTGCGCTCCGCGCTCGCCGACGATCCGTCTCGTCCATTCACCGTCGGCGGCGATCAACACGACAGTGACATCTGTCACAGTAGTTTTCGGCTCGATATAGCCTTCGACGCCCACATGGGTGCGCACCCACTCGGCGAGATAGCGGGCATCGCCGCCATCTCCAGAACCCGTGCGTCTCGCGCTAGCACCCCGGGTCGCGCCGCTTCGGAAACGATCCAGCAAACCCAACGACGCGCACCTCCTTTCCCACACCGGAGCGTCCCACACGCCGGTCCTCCCATCTTGCCAGCTCCTGGGAGTTCGCTGCCCTGTGCTACACGCCGGACGGCCAAGTGCAAGGATGGTTCGCGGTACAAGAACCACTAGATCTCTGGTGCCACGCACAATGATCGGTGGCTTCCGGGCTCACGCCGCAACCGCGACGGGGGTCCGCCGAGAGATCAACTGTTGTAGAACCCCGTCGAGCAGTCAGAGGAGTCAGAGGACATGGCCTTCTCCGTCCAGATGCCAGCTCTTGGTGAGAGCGTCACCGAGGGAACGGTCACCCGGTGGCTGAAGCAGGAAGGAGACACGGTCGAGGTCGACGAGCCGCTGCTCGAGGTCTCCACCGACAAGGTCGACACCGAAATCCCGTCCCCCGTGGCGGGTGTGCTGTCGAAAATCGTCGCCCAAGAAGATGATGTGGTCGAGGTCGGTGGCGAGCTCGGCGTGATCGGTGATGCCGGTGAGGCTCCCGCCCCGAGCTCGGCTCCCGCCCCCGAAGCCGCCGCGCCCGCGCAGGAAGCACCCGCCGAGGAAGCTCCCGTCGCAGAGCCGGAACCCGTCCAGGAAGCAGCCCCTGCTCCGGCGCCCGCCGCCGCGGCCGCACCGTCCGGTGCAGGCACGCCGGTGAAGATGCCCGAGCTCGGCGAGTCGGTCACCGAGGGCACCGTGACCCGCTGGCTCAAGGCCGTCGGTGACGACGTCGCCGTCGACGAGCCGCTGCTCGAGGTCTCCACCGACAAGGTCGACACCGAAATCCCGTCGCCGGTGGCAGGCGCCCTGCTGGAGATCACCGCGCAGGAAGACGATGTCGTCGCTGTGGGTGGACAGCTCGGCGTGATCGGCAGCGGTTCCCCCGCGGCCGCCGCACCGGCGCCCAAGGCACCGGCACCCGCGCCTGCGCCGAAGCCCGA
>NZ_BDAY01000134.1 GCF_001612685.1 Nocardia altamirensis NBRC 108246 | reverse complement strand
GGTCGGCATCCTGTCCCCCAACGCCCCCGAGTTCCTGATCAGCCTGTTCGCCGTGGCGGCCGCAGGCGGCGCGGCCACACCGCTGCCGCTGCCCGCGGGCACCCGCCAGCTGGGCGGGTATCCACAGAAGCTCGCCGCGATCGTCGAGGCGGCAGGCATGCGCACCGTGCTGGTCTCGCATCGGTTCGCCGACTTGGCGGCCCTGCTCGGTGACGCGGTGTCCGTCGAATTGGTCGATACCGCAACACTGTTCGAGGAAGCGGCCACTGCGACATTGCCGCTGCCCGACCTCGCCGGCGACGACCTCGCCATTGTGCAGTTCACCTCGGGCAGCACCGCCACGCCCAAAGGCGTTCGCCTGACCCACCACAACGTGCTCAGCGGGTTGGCCGCGATCCGCACGGGCATCGCCCTCGACCTCACCGATCGCGGCGGATTCTGGCTGCCGCTGTTCCACGACATGGGCCTGTTCGGCACGCTCTCGGCGATCCTGCGCGGCATTCCCGCTCATGTCTGGTCGCCGATGGCCTTCGTGAAGGATCCGGCACGCTGGCTGGCCGAGTTCGCCGCCAGCGGAACGACGATCACCGCCATGCCGAACTTCGGCTACGAGGCGCTGCTCGCCGCGATACCGCCGGAGCACGTCACCGACTACGACCTGAGCCGGTGGCGGATCGCGTTCAACGGTTCCGAGCCGATCTCCCGCGACGTGGTCAACGCCTTCTGCACGCGCTTCGCACCCGCAGGCTTCGCTCCGACGACCATGTTCGGCGTGTACGGCATGGCCGAAGCGACCCTCGCGGTCGCCTTCCCACCGCTCGGACGGACACCGGTGTTCGAATGGGTCGATCGGGCCGCGCTGTCGGATGATGCCCGCGCACAGCTGGTTTCGTCCGATTCCACGGGCGCGCGTGCGGTGGCCGGCGTCGGTTCCGCGGTGGACGGGCTGCGCTTGCGCATCGTCGACCCGTCCGACGACCACGAGCTGCCGGACGGCGCGGTCGGCGAGATCCTCATCCAGGGCGCCTCGGTCACCGACGGCTACCTCACCGCCGACCCTGCCACCGTCGCCGGGTTGTTCGCCGACGGCTGGCTGCGCACCGGCGATCTCGGATACCTGCGTGGCGGAGAGCTTTTCGTCACCGGGCGGGCCAAGGACATGATCACCGTGCGCGGCGTGAACTACTACGCCCAGGACGTCGAAGCCGCCGTGCGCGACCTCGACGGCGTCTACAAGGGCCGCTGCACCGCCGCCATCGACCCCGACGGCGCGGACGTCATCGCGCTCATCGCGGAGTCCGAACTGACCGGCGCGGCCGCCGATGCGCTGGGCGACCGGATCCGCGGGCAAGTCGCCGCCGCCATCGGGCTGACCGCGATCGAGGTCTATCTCGTTGCGCCACGCAGCATTCCACGCACCAGCAGCGGCAAGCTGCAGCGGCTCGCCGCCCGCAGTCTCATCACCGAGAGCCGATGACAACCAACGAACGAAGTGGAGTCACCCGTGCACAGCTATGACGTCTTCCGGCACTACGAGCGCCTGCATTGGAAGCTGGCCGACCTCGACCTCGACGCGGTCGACCGCGCCCTGGTCCGGCCCGAGTACGTGACCCTCGCCAAGAGCGCGACGATGGGCGAATCCAACGTGATCGCCGCCGTCCACGGCTTCATGAACGAATTCGTCGACGACTACGACTTCTCCACCTTCGCGGTGGTGTGGGGCTACCAGGAAGTGCAGCACCACTACGCGTTCCGGTCCTGGCTCGGCGCGGTCGGCGAGAGCGTCGACGAGAAGGCCGTCGACTCCATGCGTGAGCCCTACGCACCGGGCAGCACGCCGTCGGCCACCCTGGCCACCAACATCATCTCCGAACTCACGGTGAACCACATCTACCGCGCGGTGGCCAGCTGGGTGCAGGAGCCGGTGCTGAAGGGGTTGCTGCTCAACGCGAGTCGGGACGAGGCCGGGCACGCCCGCGAATTCATCCACTACGCGACCAAACGGCTCGAGCAGCGGCCGGACGAACTGCCCTCGGTGCTCGAAACCCTCTACGTCTACAGCTCCGAGGCCAAGATCAAGCACCCGGTGAGCACGTTCAAGGCAGGCATCAGCGAGCTCGGCGACCACGAGACCATCGACACCGGGTTCGACCTGTTCCTCGAGCAGGTCGCCGCCGAGGGCGAGCTGGATGTGTTGCACGACAAGGTGCGTCGCACCTTCGCCAACATGACCGGGCTCGATCTGTCCAGCAACGCCAAGGTGCGCCGAGCACTAGCCGACGTGATCGCCTGATGATGGACGATCCCATGCACGAGGCCGTCCAGGTGCCGTGGTCGGTGATCCCGGACTACCACTGCTTCGGCTGCTCCCCGCACAACGAGACCGGCCTGCGACTGACCTTCACCCCGCATCCCGACGGGCTGCAGGCGCGCTTCCGGTTGAGCAGGCAGTTCGAGTCCTATCCCGGTGTGGTGCACGGCGGTCTGATCGGCGTGATCTGCGACGAGGTGATGGGCAACCTGATCGTGCTCGCCCGCAACCACCCGGCCTTCACCGTCTCCCAGCGCACCCGGTTCATCACGCCGCTGCTGGTCGATCACGAATACCGCTGTGTCGCAACACTGTCCGACCACGCACCGGACCGGCCGATCCAGGCTGCCGCCGAGATCATCGACGCGAACGGCATCGTCTGCGCCACGTCGACCGCGGCCTATCAGCCGTTCGTGCTCGACGACGTCCGCCATCAACTCACGCTCGGCGACGACGAGGTCGCCCTGCTCTCGACCGCATTGACCACCTCGAACGCACTGGGCGATCCGCCCTTCTCGCTGAATGGAGTCCACTCATGACCGCTCCCGCCGACATCCTGCGCACCGTCACCGAGATCGCGGTCGCCGAGACCGGCATCGCCGAAGCCGACCTGCGGCCCGACGCCGACCTGCGCGGCATGGCTGGCGTCGACTCGGTGCGGGTGCTCCGCATGGTCGCCAAGATCGAGAAGACCTTCGACATCGAGCTCGAGGACGAGGACGTGTTCGGCCTGTCCAGCCTCGACGACGTCGTCCTCGTCGTCGATCGGGCGCTGCGCGAGGCGGCGGCGTGACCGTCACCGACCAGCCGGCCACCGCCGACACCAACCAGCACTACGACCTGGATCCGGACATCTTCGGCCAGTTCCTCGACCCGCTGCGCAAGTACAGTTCCGCGCTCTACACCTCGCCGACGGACACGCTGGAGCAGGCGCAGCGGCACAAGCTGCGGTTCGTCGCCGATCGCCTCGGGCTGCGCGGCGGTGAGCAGTTGCTCGACGTCGGCTGCGGGTGGGGTTCGCTGATCCTGTTCATGGCCGAGGAATTCGGGTGTGACACCACGGGTATCAGCCCGGCGCCGCGCCAGCACGAGTACATCGCCGAACAGGCCGCCGCCCGTGGGGTTTCCGCGCGCGTGCACACCAAGGTCGGGCATTTCGAACGGCTCGACCTGCCCGCCCGCAGCGTCGACGCGGTGACGCTGCTCGGGTCGATCGTGCACATGCCCGATCTCGGCGAGATCTTCCGGCGCGCCCGCGCGGTCCTGCGCCGCGACGGCACCCTGTACGTCTCGGAGAGTTGCTTCCGAAACGACAAGGCTCGCACCGCCTTCGACAGCAAGGTCGGCACCGAGTTCGTGCGCAACGACATCTTCGGCTTCGGCGAGCTGCGCCCACTGTCCGAGCTGGTCGCCGGGGCTGAGGACGCCGGGTTCTCGATCATCGCGGTGGACGACCTCACCGACCACTACCGGCGCACCATCGAGGACTGGATCGCCAACGTGAACGCGGCGGCCGAACGGATCGATGCGCACGGGATGGGCCAGGCGGCCGCACTGCGGCACTATCTGGAGATCGCCAACGCCGGATGGGGTTACACGACAAAGCATTACGCGCTGACCTGTCGCAAAGCCCGTTGACGGCAAGGAGAGGCAGATGAACATCGAGTCAGCACTGATACCCGTCGGCGACATGGTCGAGGCGGTCGACGGATTCCTGGCCGCCTCGCCCGCGTCCCGGGCCTGGGACGTGGAGACCGCGTTCAACTGGCAGCGCGCCGACGCGGGCAGGCTCACCGAGGGTCAGCGGTCGGCGGTACAGTTCGTCACCCTCATCGAGGACCACCTGCCCGGCTATTTCGAGGTCTACCACCGGTATTTCCCGGTCGACGACAGCGTTGACCGGGACACCTTCGTGCACAACCGGGAGCTGTACCACTTCACCGTGCGCTGGGCGTTGGAGGAGGACACGCACGCTCGCGCGCTGGCCCGCTACCAGGAGGCGGCCGGGATCGCCGAACGTGGTGCGCTGCGTACCGAATTGGCGATCGAAGGGCAGAAGCCGTTCGACCTGCCCTATGACCATCCGGTGCAATTCTTCGCCTACGCGCTGGTGCAGGAGAAGGCGACGCAGATGTACTACCAGCACCTGCGCGACGTGGTCGACGATCCGGTGCTCGCGGCGGTGCTGGCCAAGCTGTCCCGGGACGAGGCACGGCATTTCAGCTTCATGGCCGATGTGGTCGGGCGCTACCTTCGGGTGCACGGCGACGCGACGGTGGAGCCGATCCGCGACGTGATCGCCAACTTCCGAATGCCGTTGGCCGACACCATGCGCGGGTACTGGCGGTGGGCGTTGAAGATCGCCGACGTGGCGTCCTACGACCACACCGAGGCCTACGAGCATCTGGTGAAAGTGATCGACCGCGCGGTGGATGCCCGCACGGATCGCGTAGACGAGTTGGTGCGGTTCATCGAGGAGTGCCGCTCGGTGGCCTGAAATGCGAATGGCCCTGCTTCCGAATGGTTTTCGGAAGCAGGGCCGTTCTCGTGTTCAGTCCTGGTGCAGCACGAGGATCGTGGTCGAGCCGTGTGCGATCAACTTGCCGTTGCCGTCGGTGATCCGGCCCTCGGCCGTCGCGGTGCGCCTGCCGACGTGGATCGCGTTGGCCTCACAGGTGAGCCGCGAGCCGTCCAAGGTGACCGACCGGATGAAGTTCACCTTCAACTCCAGCGTCGTATAGGCGACGCCGTCACCGAGTTTGGTGAAGACCGCGCTGCCCATCGCCGTGTCCATCAGGGTCGCGATGACCCCGCCGTGCACGGTGAACATCGCGTTGATGGTGGCCGGGTTCGGGTCGAGGTAGTACCGCGTGTAGCCGTCGCCCGCGCTCTCCAACCGAATGCCCAGTGACGCGCCGACTCCCAGGTTCTCCTGCAGTCCACGCTCGAATACCGTGGTCAATTCATTCACGCGGGACGCGACGGTCCCGTTGGTGTGCGTATCGGTGCTGGTCATGGCCTCTTCCTCCCTGGCGAACGGTGCCATGCCATTCGATCAGCGCCCGGTAAACACCAGCAGGCTTGCCGCCCTTGCATTTTCACCTTCGATCGGGTGATCGCGTTTACTCACCTCCCCGCCGCCAGCCGCTGAGTCGAGCGAGAACTTCGAGAGCCACGTCGCCACAGGCCGTGCCCACTTATTCGACTGCACTCGCCCACCGATTCGAATGCCTGCACCCACTTATTCGAATGCCCGCGCCCGCTGAAGGCGATATGTTCCGCACTATGTTCATTCGCGACTACACCGATGCCGACTGGCCCGCCGTCTGGCCAATCGTGCGCGATATCGTCCGAAGCCGCGAAACGTTCACCTACGATCCCGAATTGACCTCCGCGCAGGCGGCACAGATCTGGGTCGTCGCGCCACCGGGCCGCACCGTCGTCGCGGTCGACGGATCGCGCATCCTCGGCACCGCACACATGAACACGAACCGCCCAGGCCCCGGCTCCCACATAGCCACCGCCAGCTTCATGGTCGCCCGTGACGCCAGAGGGCGCGGAATCGGCACCGCACTGTGCCGATACGCGTTGGCGTGGGCACGCGAAACCGGTTACGCCGGAATGCAGTTCAACGCGGTCGCCGAGACCAACCACGCCGCAGTCGAGGTATACCGACGACTCGGGTTCGAAGTCGTCGGCACCGTCCCCGGCGCCTTCGCCCACCCAACCCTTGGCCGAGTCGGCCTGCACGTGATGTACCACGCCTTCACGAAGACAACACTGTTGGTCGATTGATCACTGGGAATTGGTGGCGGCATCGGCCGAGTGGCCACTTACACCAGTTCCCAGTGATCAACTGTCCAGCTTCATGTTTCGCAATGTCGCAGGTTCGATGCACGCGCGCACCCGTCGCCGCGTGTCAATCCCCCAGCACCAGCTGGGTGAACCCCTGGAGTGCGGCGTCGATCGCGTGCGGCTGCGGCCGCCCCTGGGGATCGAGCGTGTTCCATCGCTGCAGGTTCACCGCAAAAGACAGCTGCCGGTTGCCGTCGGCACTGATCATCGCCATTGCGCCGCTGCCCCAGGCGGAGCCGTCATGGCCCCAGTAAGTGCCGCCTCCGGGCACCGTCACCTTGTGCAGGCCGAGACCGTACTCGATGATCTTTCCCTCGAAGGAAATGACCGGACCGGTGCGTTGCATCTGCGCCAACGACGATCGGCTGACGATCTCGGCGTCCAGCAGCAGGCCGAAGAAGCGGTTCATGTCCGCGACGGTCGAGATCAGCGACGCCGCGGGCCCCACCCAGGACATGTCGAAGACGCTGTAGTCGCGCGGCGGCTCGATCATGCCGAACCACGCCTCGTAGTGCATCGAGTGCGGTCCGGTGAGCTCCGACCCGGTCGGGAGCTCGGTGTCGCGCAGCCCAGCAGGTTCGATGATGTCGCGGGTGATGCATTTCTCCGCCGAGAGACCGGTCACCAACTCCAGAAGTTGGCTCAGGAGAAGGTAATTGGTGTTCGAATACACACCGGGCCGGCAACCAGGCGCCCCGGTGGCAGGCGCCGAGACCCCCAGCGCGATCAGCTCGGTCGGGTGGAACCGGGTGAAACGGTTGTCGTCCAGGCTCTTCGGTGATGTCTTCGCCACGGCGGGGAATGCGGCGAGCGAGGGGTAGGCGTGCGGGAGGTACTCGGCGAGACCGCTGGTGTGGTTGAGCAACATCCGCACGGTGATCACCGCACCGCGTTCGCCGGGCACCAACCGCGGCAGGTAGTGACCGATTGGTGTGTCGAGGCTTATTTCACCGTTCTCGACCTGGTGCAGCACGGCCGCGGCCGTGAACGACTTGGTGACGCTGCCGACGCGATGCCGCATATCGACGGTGACGGAGCGACCGGTGTCTACATCGGCGACTCCTGCTGCGCCGCTCCATATTTCGTCGCCGTCCCGCACTTCGGCGAAGATTCCCGGCATGCCAGCCCGATGAACGGCCGCCAGGGCGTCCTGAAGCTTCGCGGGATCAAGGGGGTTGGTCACGGGAGGTGTCCTCTCACTCTCGGTGGGTGGTGGCCGACTCGCCGACCGCACCCGAAGTGACACCACTATCGACCGACAGGTCCTACCCGGTATTGGAAAAATTTCCCCACGCCCGGTACCGATACTTGGCGATGGCCGGCAGGTAATGCGTCGTCAGCACCCGCGGCGGCTGGTCAGCGAAGATCGACACATCGCGGCACAGGTGCGCCTGATCGGTGTATCCGCAGTCCGCCGCAACATCGGCGGCGGGCAGTCCCGCCAGCAAGCCGTCGACCGCGTACCGGAACCGAACCAACATCGCCGCACGCTTGGGCGTCAGCCCGATTTGCGACTCGAACCGCCCCAACAGCCGCTTATGGCTCCAGCCAACAGATTCGGCGAGCGCGCCGATCCGCACCTGGCCGTGCGAGAGCAGAATGCGATGCCATCCGGCAAGCACCTCGGGATCCGGCGCCAGCGCCGCCGTATCACACTGTGCCAGAAATGATTTCGTCACCGCGAACCGCTCGTCCCAAGTTTCGGCGGACGCGAGGCGCTCACGCAGCCGCCGAGCCCGCGCTCCCCACAGCTCCTCCAGGTCGACAACCTCCCGACCCAAGTCGCCAGGAGCAACACCGAGCAGCGAATACGCCTGTGTCGGCGACAGCCGAACCTCGATGCACGCTGCCCGCTCTCCGCGAACCCGCATCGGCTCGATAGGCAGCCCGACAACGAAGCCGCCGAGCGTCCGCCGACCGACAGCGTCGTCGACGATCAGCCCACGCCCCCCGAACTCGATCACCACGGTTACCGCCGCCGTCCCGGCGACCCGGAGATCCACCCCCACCCCACCCACATCCCGATAACCGATGATCGTGGCCCCCAATCCCGCAGCCTCGACCGGGCCCGCGAAGTCCCACTCCGCACCTGGCCCACGCTCGACGTCCACAGCTCCCACCCATCCAGGCTACGGAAAAGTCCCAGACCGGTGAACCGTCACTACTGCGAAGACGATCGGCGACGACCCTCGATCATCGCCAGTACGCCGGTGACGGCGGCGAGGAGGAGGCCGAGGCACATAACGATATTGCCGATGATGGTGCCCAGGTCGCCGGAGGCGAGGTTCTCGGTGAGCTGGCCGCTGAGGAACCCGCCGATGACGATCCAGATGCCGATCGCGGTGGCGAAAATCGGGGTCCACCACCAGCGAGCACCGAAGGCGACGAGGGCGCCGCAGACGGCGATGACGAGGATGCCCGGCGGGAAGATGCCGAACTTCGGCGGATCGGCGATCCATTGAATGAGCAGGCCGAGGATGCCGATGG
Organism: Nocardia altamirensis NBRC 108246; assembly: GCF_001612685.1. Lineage (GTDB taxonomy): Bacteria > Actinomycetota > Actinomycetes > Mycobacteriales > Mycobacteriaceae > Nocardia > Nocardia altamirensis. The sequence goes on along the minus strand of NZ_BDAY01000134.1, from coordinate 5,365 downwards.
CGAGACCGGCGAGGGCCATCTTGGTGTTCCTCGGGGCTGTCGTCAGGCGGGTGAGCGTAGTCATCGTCTGAGCCTTTCGGGTGCGGCTATTACCTTGCGGAGAGGGAGGTTTCGGCTGCGGAACGCCACCAGACGGCGGCGAGCCCGAAGCCGATGGTGGCGACGAAGCTGAGGGTCTGAAGCCAGGCGGCGAGGAATTCGACGGTCGCGGACGGGGTGATGAATCTGTTCGTGAAGTCAGCGTCGGCGAAACCGCCGAAGAGGAAGAAGACCGACATCGCGACCGCGAACAGCGGTGTGTACCGCCAGCGCACGAGTGCGACCAGGGCCGCGAAGGCGAGGTAGATAAGCGGTCCTGGGCCGTCGTAACCTGCTATGAGACTTCGGGATTCGATGATCTCGGGGCCCGCGTCGCCGATCGCCGCGAGGACGAGAGCGAGGCAGGTTCCGATGAGCAAGCAGTGGCGTCGGTCGTTCGATCCGCGCACGGTTGTACCCCCTGTTCGAGTGTTCGATTCGTGTCCCCTGCATCGTGCTGCGTGCGGGCGAGCCGAACGTCCACTGAACAGCGGCAGTTGCTGTACGCAAATCTGCGTACAACAAGGACTTTCAGTGGGCGAGGCCGGATTGGTAAGCGAAGACGACCAATTGAGCTCGGTCGCGGGCGCCGAGTTTGAGCATGGCTCGGCTGATGTGGGTGCGTGCGGTGGCCGCACTGATGACGAGTCGCTCGGCGATGTCGTCATTGCTGAGGCCTGTGGCGACCAGGATGACGAGTTCGCGCTCGCGAGCAGTGAGAGTGTGCAGGTTCGGGTGCGGCCGGATCGTCCGTGGCGAGGCGGCGACGAACTCGCGAATGACCTTGCGGGTCACCGTCGGTGACATGAGCGCGCCACCGCACACGACCGAGCGGATGGCCTGGACGAGCTCGGCGGGTTTGGTGTCTTTGAGCAGGAATCCGCTCGCGCCGTGCCGCAGTGCATTGAAGACGTACTCGTCGTGTTCGAACGTGGTCAGCACGATGACCTTGGTGTCGATCAGCGCGGGGTCGGCGGTAATCCTGCGCGTCGCCTCTATCCCGTCGATGCCCGGCATCCGGATGTCCATCAGGATCACCGCAGGCCGGACCTGCCGCGCGAGCTGAACGGCCGCCAATCCGTCGGACGCCTCTCCCGCGCAAGACAATCCGTCTTCGGTATCGATCAGCGTGCGCAGCCCGATGCGAATGAGGTCCTGGTCGTCGACGACAAGCACGGTGATCATGAGCGGGCTCCGATCGGGAGGCGAGCGCGGACCTCGAAGCGCTGGTCGGTGACACCGGCGCAGAACTGTCCGCCGAGTCCGTGCACGCGGTCGCGCATGCCGCGAATGCCGGATCCTTCGACGGTATTCGGCACGGCGACAGTCGGATTCGTGATCTCGATCCGCACCTGGTCTTGCTCATAGGCGATGTCGACGGTGGCCTGTCCGGCCCCGCTGTGCCGCAGCACATTCGTCAGCGATTCCTGCACGATCCGATACCCGGTGAGATCTACCTCGGCAGGGAGAACGGCGGCACCCCGGGTCCGCACGGTGACCGTCACTCCGGCTTGCGCCATGCGTTGGCGCAGCTCATCGAGCCGCGCCAGACCAGGGTTCGGTGCGAGCTCGGTGCCCCCTCGGACCACGGCAAGCGTCGCGCGCAACTCGTCGAGCGCCTGACTGCTGGTCCGGCTGATCGCCGCCAACGCCACCTCCGCCTGGTCCGGCTTCTTCGCCAGCACGTGCAACGCAATGTCGGCCTGCATCTTGATCGCGGCAAGTCCGTGCCCGACGATGTCGTGCACCTCCTGCGCGACCCGGAACCGTTCGTCGTCGGCGATCCGGCGGATCGTCTCCGCGCGCGCACGCACCGACGCGTCGTGCCGGAGCCGGAAGACGACGCCGACACAGAACGGCACCACCACCCACGCGGCGACAGGTGCGGCACCGAGCAGACCGAGCTTGGTCCCCGGAGTCACGAGATGAATGAGCAGCAAACCCAACCCGGCTACCGCGAATGGCAGCGCACGTGCCCACCGCACACGCCTGGCGGCCGTGTAGACCGACACCATGAACGCGACGAGGATCGGACCATAGGCAAAACCCAGCACCAGGTACCCCGACGTGCACACCGCGACCACCACGAAAACCGGCAGCGGCCAGTGCCGACGCGCGCCGAGTGCGAGCGCCGCGACAAGAAACAACGCGAAGCCGAACCCGTCGATCGGCACCTCGGCCCGTGTCGAGCTCACCGCAAACGCGGTACCGATCGCTCCTACCGCCGCTAGCACGACAGCCACTGCGGCATCTACGAACAGCGGCGTTCCGATCCTCATCCCGCGCCCCCGCACCCGATCCGCATGCACCCAATCCTGGGCCGCCGAGCACCTTTCGACATCGGCGGCGAAGCGGTATCTCGCATACGCAGATCGGCGTACACGACGCGCCGACTCTCATGAGCGGATCTACGTAGAGACGCCGCCGCGGACCGCGCGCATCGACGCGAATGGGTGTTGTCAGTGCCGCCCCCCTACGCTGGTCACCGACATCGGGAGGGAGCATGGTGCCGGACAACAACGAGCCTGAAGTGCCGGGCAACAACGACGCTGAATCGGCCAAGCCGTCGCGGGCTGTCACCGCGTGGACGACAGGGTTGCTGTGCCTGTCGATCGTGGCGGGCGGCGTGATCGTCGGCGGGCTCCTGCACCACCCCGAACCCGGACTGACGACCGCGCCGGTGACCACGACAAAGCCGAAGCCGAAGCCGGAAAAGAAGCACACCTACGTCACCCCGCCCGTCACGTACCCGATACAGATTCCGGGCTGTGCCACGGTCGAACCACCCGACAAGAACCGATCGTCCGGCATGGTGGCGGAGAACAAATTCGGTTACGACAACCCGGCGTACCCCTGGTTCTCCGGACCCAAGGCCGTCGCCATGTCCGCGGCATTGCACGACGCGTTGCCCGACGGCGTCTCCCTCGCCTTCGAGGCCGCAGAAAGCTCGCTGTTCTTCCAGCCGATCTTCAGCCCTGCCGGCACGGCGGACACCGCGCAATCCGGCGGGTCGACGACCGCACACTCGAAGCTGACGCGAGGTGATCGGGCGGGCGCGCTCTTCATCTCGGTCCAGCAAGGCACGCAACCGATCCCGGCGTGCGTCGCGGGCACGCTCGACGAGCGCCGCCGCCTCCCCGACGGTACGACCGTCGACACACACGACACGTGGTCGGAAACCGATGGCGTGCGCACGCTCGAACGCAACGTCACCGCCTACGCGCCCGACGGCACGGTGGTTTGGCTGTCCGCCAGCGACGTCTCGGACGGCGGCAAGCCCACCGGAACGGTGCCGATGACCATCGATGAACTTGTCACCGCGGCGGCCGCACCCGGCATCCGTGTCACCACCCCGGTCCCGCCAGGAACGCTCGATCCGCCGCTGGCCTGTCACACCTGGACGGCAGCTTCCGCTGCGATCGACGAGGCCACCGCCCGCCGGCTGGATACCGTACTGGCGCGGATACCGCTCGACGGCCTCGTCCTCGACCGTCCGCTCGGCGCACTGCGCCCCGGCGGGTTTGCGCTCGTCGTCGACGGTCCGCTCGGCGCACTGCGCCGCGCCGCACCCGGTGTATGCCAGGCGGTTCGGGTCACCGCCGCCGGACAACAGTCGGAGCTGAACATCGCGATCACCGTCGCACCAACGCGCCCAACGGAATCCGCGCAGCCGTCGAGTAGCGACCCGCCGACCAGCATGCGAACGCTGCCGGACGGGACGGTCGTCGAAACTCGGGAACCGGAGGCAGCCGGGGCGAATGCAACTCGGGTGATGCGGACCGTCCTCGTGACGCGGGCGTCGGGCACCGCGGTGCGGGTGGAATCCACCGCCAAGACCACGCCCGAGTTGCTCAGCGCCGCACAACTCGAGGCGATCGCACTGACCCCCGGACTGGAGGTGAAGTGATGGCATGGCCACCGGGTGTGCGCGGTCTGGTGTTCGCCGCGGTGCTCGCCGTCGGCACCAGTGCTGGCGCGGTCGCGGTGCTGATGCACCCCGAGGACAGCATCCGCAAGATCACTGGAACCAACTCTGCCGCACCGGGTCTCGCCTGGTCGATCGACGCCGCCACGCTCGCGGGCCAGGCGGCCGCGGAGTTCCGCACTCCGGTCGGTGGGACCGAATACGACCACGGCAGTGCGGGTTTCGTGGCCGCTGGGAACACGATGATCACCGTGATCGGGGCACGAGGCGAGTCAGCGCCGCGCGATCCACAGATGTATGGCATCGACGCGCGCACCGGTAAGGCGCGCTGGCACGCACCCGCCACCGGGCTGGGTGGTTGCGCGGACACTCCGGTCGACGGCAAGCTCATCTGTTTCACCTCCGTGCTGGACAAGTCGCCCGCCCTGGTCGGCTACGACATCGACACCGGTGCCATCACCCGAACGCCAATCGACTGGCTGATCTTCGGCCTCGCCGCCGACCAGGATCGCCTCTACGTTGCGGAGGGCGACGTAGAGTCCGATGATGTCCGGGTGCACGCGGGAACACTCGCGGACCCGAAAGCCCACTGGTCGCGTGCCTTCGCGGTGGGCACCTCATGGGACAGCGTCGACAGCCAAGCCCTTGATATCGCGCACGGGCAGGGCGTGCTCGGGCTCGGTGCAGGCCTCGCCGGTTTCGACCTGCGCACCGGCAGCCCGACCTGGACCGCCGAGTTGAACGGATGTTCCAGTGCCCGTGGGACTTTCGACGCGCTCGTGGTCCGTACTCGCATACAATGCCCGGGATCCCGCCCCGAAGGCAGCAACGGACGCACCGGCGCAGATATCCTCGACCGCACCGGGGGCACCCTCGCCACCACCGACAGCGCGGCGGTGCATGATGTCGCGATCGATCGGCCCACTGATGCCACGATCCCAATCCTGTTGGCCGACAGCGCCTACGACCGCCGCGACGGCACCGTGCGCTGGACCAACCCCGACCTCGTCACCCGGGACGGCAGCACGCTCCGAGTCGCCACACTCGGCGACACCGCTCTCCTCTTCGACAGTCGCGCAGGCACCACCACCGGCGTGGATCTCCGCACCGGCCACCAGCTGTGGGAAACCACCACTCGACGCTTCGGCACCGTGCACACCTGGAACGGACGCCTCGCCGTGCTCTCCGACAACGCCGGACTGTGGGCGATCGATCCGCACACCGGCGACACGATCTGGGACATCCCCTTCCGCGCCGTCAACGACGCACCCACCCCTATCGCCGACGGTCAACTCACCGAAAAGAGCAGCGGTACATACGTATTCACCGACACACATACCATGATCGGCCTACGCCCACTCG
>NZ_BDAY01000133.1 GCF_001612685.1 Nocardia altamirensis NBRC 108246 | reverse complement strand
GGCGGGCGCGGCGGCGGAGCGGGCGACGCGACGCCGCCGTCCGGTGCGCGGCGCCGGTTCTGGCGCACCGTTGGTTACCGCACGATTATCGACCGGTTCCGGCGCCGATTTCTCGACCACCGGCGCCGATTCTGCTGCGACCGTTGCGGATTCCTTGGCGACCGATGTGGGCTCCTTGGCCACTGGCGCGGATTCCGCTGTCACCGTTGCGGATTCCCGCACCGCCGACGCGGACTCCCGTGCCACCGACGCCGATTCCGCTGCCACCGTTGCGGATTCCTGCACCACCGGCGCGGACTGTTCGGCCACCGGCGCCTCGACAACCCCGGCGACCGCACCCTGCTCGGGCGCGACGTCCGCCGCAACAGCCTTGTCGGACACCACGTCCGCGACCTCGATGTCCGCGGTCTCGGCAGTCGCCGACTCGATCTCGTCGGTCACCGACTCGTCGTCGTCCTCGTCCTGGTGATGGGCGGCCATCGCCAACGCCACGGGATGTGCCCGCTTGACGGCGATCTCCTCTTCGGACTCGACCGGCGCTGTCCCGTTGGTCGCGACCGCGGGCGCGGCAGGCGCCGCACCCTTGTCCCGACCACGGCGACGACGCGACCCGGTTTCCCTGGTGCCGCGGGCACCACCGTCGTCACCCGACGACGGCTCGACCGGGTAGGCGTGCACCAGGATGCCGCGCCCATGGCAGTGCTCACAGGTCGTCGAGAACGCCTCGACCAAGCCGGTGCCCAGCTTCTTGCGGGTCATCTGCACCAGGCCGAGCGAAGTCACCTCGGACACCTGATGCCGGGTGCGGTCCCGGCCCAAGGCCTCGGTCAGCCTGCGCAGCACCAGGTCTCGGTTCGACTCGAGCACCATGTCGATGAAGTCGACGACGATCATGCCGCCGATATCGCGCAGCCGCATCTGGCGCACGATCTCCTCAGCCGCCTCCAGGTTGTTCCTGGTGACCGTCTCTTCGAGGTTGCTGCCGCCTGCACCGGTGAACTTGCCCGTGTTCACGTCGACGACGGTCATCGCCTCGGTGCGGTCGATCACCAGGGTGCCGCCGGAGGGCAGCCACACCTTGCGATCGAGCGCCTTGGCGAGTTGTTCGTCGATGCGGTAGGTCTCGAACACGTCGACGCCGTTGTTCTCGTGCCGGGAGACCCTGGCGAGCATCTCCGGCGCCACGGTGCCGATGTACTTCTCGACCGTGCTCCAGGCCCGGTCACCCTCGATGACGAGCTTGGAGAAGTCCTCGTTGAACAGGTCGCGGATGACCTTGACCAGGAGGTCGGGCTCCTCGTACAGCGTCTTGGGCGCGCCGTCGTTCTTGCCTTCGGCGGCCTTCTCGATGGTGCGCCAGGTCGCCTGCAGCCGTTCCACATCGCGGGCAAGCTCTTCCTCGGCGACACCCTCGGACGCGGTGCGGATGATCACGCCCGCGTCGTTGGGCACGATGTCGCGCAGGATTTCCTTGAGCCGCTTGCGCTCGGTGTCGGGCAGCTTGCGGCTGATGCCGGTGGAGGTGCCGCCGGGCACGTACACCAGGAAGCGGCCTGCGAGGCTGATCTGGGTGGTCAGCCGAGCGCCCTTGTGCCCGACCGGATCCTTCGAGACCTGAACCAGCACCTGGTCGCCAGGCTTGAGCGCCTGCTCGATCTTGCGTTCCTTGCCGCCGAGACCCGCGGCCTCCCAGTTGACCTCTCCCGCGTAGAGCACGCCGTTGCGGCCGCGGCCGATGTCGACGAACGCCGCCTCCATACTCGGCAGCACGTTCTGCACCTTGCCGAGGTAGACATTGCCGACCATCGACGCGGAGCCGGTGCTGGTCACGAAGTGCTCGACCAGGATGTTGTCTTCGAGCACGGCGACCTGGGTTGCGGTCGGGTGATCGGGGAACGCCTTCTCGCGCACCACCATCACCCGGTCCACCGATTCGCGGCGCGCCAGGAACTCGGACTCGGTCAGGATCGGCGGGCGGCGCCGACCGGCCTCGCGGCCGTCCCGCCTGCGCTGGCGCTTGGCCTCCAGCCGGGTGGAACCGGTGATGCCCTGCACCTCGTCGACCGTGGTGGCGCGGCTGCGGCTCTTGTTCCTCGGCTCGCGCTCGTGCACAACGGTGTTCGGCGGGTCGTCGTCGGTGGTGTCGGCCTCGTTCGCGTCGCCTGCCACCTTGCGGCGACGACGGCGCCTGCGACGCCGGGTCGAACCGTCGGAGGTGTTCTCGTCGTCGTCGGAGTCGGCGTTGTCGTCGGCCGAGTCGTTGGCATCCGAGGAGTCCGCGGCATCGCCGGTCGACTCGTCCTCGGTGTTGTTGTCGGAGTCGGCGTCGTCGTTCTCGTCGTCGGCGTCGCTGTGTTGTTCGCCACGACCGCGGCCACGGCCACGGCGGCCACGACGCCTGCGGCGGGGCTGACCGTCCGCATCGTTCTGCTGGTCGGTCGAGTCCTGCTCGTCCTCGACGGTCTCCGGCTCTTCTTCGGGCTGCTCTGCTACCGGCTCTTCGCGGCGGGGTTCGCGCTCGGGACGTTCGGTGCGCTCGGGACGCTCCACGCGCTCGGTTCGCTCCGTGCGGCGCTTGCGGCGGGCCTGTTCGGCCGCTTCGGCGTCCGGCGGCAGGAACAGCGGCGCGGCAACGACGGCGGCGGACTCGAACACCACCGGGGCCGTGACGTGCGGCTCTTCTCGGACCGGGTGGGTGAACAGCTGCACCGACGGCTGGTGGGCAACCGCGTTGGGATCCCCCGCGTTGGCTGCGCCGATGATGGGATCGGGGGCGGAGAAGACCAGCCCGCCGTGTCCCCTGCTCGGTGCGGGCTCCGGCTGTGCCGGCGCTTCGACGGGCGCTTGCGCCTGCGGTTCGGCCTGCGTCTCGGCGGTCTCCGCCGCGGGGGCGTCGCCCTCCGGCGGGCCGAGCGCGTCGCGGACCGATTCCGCGATCGCCCGGTCGACGTTCGATTGCGCGCTGCGCGCGTCGGCCCCCAACTCGGTGAGCTTGGCCAGGATGCGCTTGCTCGTTACTCCCAGCAGCTTGGCGAGTGCATGAACTCGAATTCGCTCCGGCAATGGTTCGGCATCCTGTGATGTTGTTTCCAATGGCACTTGATCGGCCACGAAGTCTCCTCGGACCCCCGGGCGCGTCCCTCCCGGTAAGGAGTGAAGCGGCCGACGCGGGGGCACTTTCCGTTCGCCTCACGCCGCTCGGCGCAAGGTCATATGGTCTCGCCCCGCATGTCCGGTTATCACCATGTCGTTCGTCGGTTTGGGCTAACTGGTCACGCGGCGCCTGGCTGTTGGCTGAACTCCACGGTGTGAGCGCTCATCCAGCGTGCCGACGCGAACAGCAAACCCGACAACCGGGCCTTTTGTCCGTGGCAGCGATGATCGGCATCGAACCGCGGTGTGTCATCCGGCTGCGATTGCCCCGAACATTCACGTACCTGCGCGAACAGTCGGCAGCAAAGGCGGCCGACACCAGTATCCCACACCGTGCGCCGCGATCCCGCCGCGGCGCACGGCTTCGCCTCGCTACGCTCAGCTACGCCGCGCCCCGGAGGCGCTGTGTCTATCGTTTCACTCGCTGCGCTCGCTCAAGACTTGGTCCGTTCCGTAACTATGGCTTAAGCCGGGAACTCCGGAAACCAGAGAGCAATCTCTCGTTTGGCCGATTCGGGCGAATCGGACCCGTGGACAAGGTTCTCCTGCGTCTCCAGAGCGAAGTCTCCGCGAACGCTGCCTGGCACGGCCTTCTCGACCGGATCGGTGCCGCCGGCGATTTGCCGGAATGCCGCGATGGCGCGGGGACCCTCCAGGATGGCCGCGACGACGGGGCCGGAGGTGATGAACTCGATCAGGGAGCCGAAGAACGGCTTCTCGGCGTGCTCGGCGTAGTGGCCCTTGGCCAGGTCCTCGGACACGTGCTTCAGCTCGAGGGCGGCGATCTTGAGGCCCTTGCGCTCGATCCGTACCAGCACCTCGCCGACGAGGCCACGGGCCACACCGTCCGGCTTGATGAGTACCAACGTCTGCTCAGTCACGGCGACACTCTAACCGGCACCCCCTCCGGGTACCGAACCAGCGCTCGCGTGGCGGGCGACATGGGCCTCGCGATCCCGCTTCGCCTATGCACAACAGCGCCCCGACTCCGAGGGGAAGTCGGGGCGCCACGGTCGATCGGTGACTACCGAATCGGCACATTTATGGGCGTGTAGTGCACAGTTGCCGTAGCCCCGTTATTCGGGGCCCGGGATTCAGGGCGAACGCTGGATCTGTTGGCTTGGGAGCAAACCCTTTTCGATGCGGCCGCGAACGTCCGCACGCAGCACCAGAATGAAGCCCCAGACGACGCAGAAGACCACGCCGATGATGCCGATGGACAGGTGGATGAAGATGGCGAGCAGGAGCAGTACCTGCAGGCCGAGGTTGAAAGGCATTGCCCAGGAACGGCGTTGGAAGCCCGCGCCGAGGAACATCACCACGGCGAGCGCCACCAGGTAGGTCCCGGAGAACCAGGTCACGCCGCCGCCGACATCGGCGACGACCGGCAGCGCGAGCAGCACCACGATCGCCTCGAGCACCAAGGTGCCCGCCATCACGCCGCGGAAGCCTTTCCACGGATCGGTGGCCGGTGGCGGAACCGCCGGGCTCTGCTCGGGCTCACTCATGCTGCCACTCCTCGGCGTGATCGGGGGCCCTCCGTGGTGACGCAAGCTGCCTCCTCCGGGCCTGACCCGATCATGCCGGGTCCTTTCCGAACAGCGCACGCGTCGCGCCTGCCGTGACCACCGAGCCGGTGACGACAACCCCTGCGCCGGACACCATCTCACCCGTGTCGCCGACCTCCTCGGCGATCGCGATGGCGGTCTCCAGCGCATCGGGCAGGGTCGACGCGGTGATCACCCGCTCGTCGCCGAACCGCTGCACCGCCAGGTCGGCGAGGACGTCGACGTCCATCGCGCGCGGCGAACCGTTGCTGGTGACGACGATCTCGTCGAGCACCGGCTCCAGCGCGGTGAGGATGCCGTCGGCGTCCTTGTCCGCGAGCACCGCGACCACGCCGACCAGCTTGCGGAAGTCGAACTCGGCGGTCAGGGTCGACGCGAGCGCCTGTGCGCCCGCTGGGTTGTGCGCGGCGTCGATGAAGATGGTCGGCGCGCTGCGCATCCGCTCGAGCCTGCCCGGGCTGGTCATGCTCGCGAAACCCGCACGCACCGCCTCGATGTCGAGCTGACGGTCGGCGCCCGCACCGAAGAACGCCTCCACCGCCGCCAGCGCGAGCACCGCGTTGTGCGCCTGGTGTTCGCCGTGCAGCGGCAGGAAGATCTCGTCGTATACCCCGCCGAGGCCCTGCAATTCGAGCTGCTGGCCGCCGATCGCGATCTGCCGGGCCAGCACTCGGAATTCGGAGCCCTCGCGCGCTACCGCGGCGTCGACCTCGACGGCCCTGCGCAGCAGCACCTCCATCGCCTCGGGGTCCTGCTCGGCGATCACCGCGACGGTGTCGCGCGGAATCAGGCTCTCCGGTGCGCGTTTGATGATCCCGGCCTTCTCCCCCGCGATGGCGGTGAGGTCGGTGCCGAGGAAGTCGGTGTGGTCGAGGCCGATCGAAGTGATCACCGCGACCTGCCCGTCGATGACGTTGGTCGCGTCCCAGGTGCCGCCCATGCCGGTCTCGACGACCGCAACATCGACCGGCGCCTCGGCGAAGGCGGCGAACGCCATGCCGGTGAGCACCTCGAACTTGCTCATGGCCGGACCGCCCGCCGCGGCCGAGCGCTCGTCGATCATCTCGACGAACGGCTGGATCTCCCGGAAGGTTTCGACGTACTTGGCCGGGGTGATCGGCGCGTTGTCGATGCTGATCCGCTCGGTGGCCAGCTGCAGGTGCGGGCTGGTGATCCGGCCTGTCCTGCGGTGCAGCGCGGTGAGCAGCGCGTCGATCATCCTGGTCACCGAGGTCTTGCCGTTGGTGCCTGCGACGTGGATCGCCGGATAGCCGTGCTGCGGTGCGCCGAGCACGTCCATCAGAGTGGCGATCCTGGTGAGCGACGGCTCGATCTTGGTTTCCGGCCAGCGCGTGTCGAGTTCGGCTTCCACCAGCGCCATTTCGGCGAGCTCGACCGGCGACGGTCCCGAACTCAACCGTGGTCCTGCCGCCGGGTGCCGCAACTCGTCGCCGTACTGCGGTTCCGGTTCGGTGTTCATTTGGCGCTCAATTCCGCGAGCCTGGCGCCGATGCGGGTCACTTCGGCGCCCGCGATCTCCTGACGGCCCTTGATCTTCGCGACCACCGGCTCCGGCGCCTTGGCGAGGAAGGCCTCGTTGCCGAGTTTGGCCGTTGTGGTGGCCAATTCCTTCTCCGCGGCGGCCAGATCCTTTTCCAGGCGGCGGCGTTCGGCGTCCAGGTCGACGGCGCCGGAGGTGTCCAGCTCGACGGTGACGGTGGCGCCGCTCAGCCTGACCTCCACCGACGCGGTGGCGGCGAAGTCGGCGCCGGGCGCGGTGAGCCTGGCCAGGTTGGTGACCGAGTCGTGCTGGTCGGCCAGCCCCGCCGCGTCGAGTCCGACGAGTTTGGCCGCCACCTTCTGCTTGTCGGCGAGGCCCTGGTCGCTGCGGAACCGGCGGATCTCGGTGATCAACCGCTGGGTGTCCGCAATGCGCTGCGCGGCAAGCTGATCCGTGGCCACCCCGGAGGCCTGCGGCCACGCGGCGATCACCAGCGACTCGCCGCCGGTCAATGCCTGCCAGAGCGATTCGGTGACGAACGGGATGACCGGGTGCAGCAGGCGGAGCACCGCGTCGAGCACGGTGCCGAGCACCACCTGGGTGGCATCGACGCGCGCCGGGTCCGCGGCGAACTGCACCTTGGTCAATTCCAGGTACCAGTCACACAATTCGTCCCAGGCGAAGTGATACAGCGCCTCGCAGGCCTTGCCGAACTCGTAGCCGTCCAGGGCCGTGTCGACCTCGGCGCGCACTTCCTCGAGCCGGTCGAGGATCCAGCGGTCGGCGTCGGTGAGGTCGGCGCGGTCCGGCAGCTCGCCGGTGTGTGCACCGTTCATCAGCGCGAACTTGGTGGCGTTGAACAGCTTTGTGACGAAGCTGCGCGAGGCGAGCGCGTGCGGCTCGCCGACCGAGAGGTCACCGCCGGGCTGCGCGGCCCGCGCCAGCGTGAAGCGCAAAGTGTCGGCGCCGTATTCGTTGATCCAGACCAGCGGGTCGATGCCGTTGCCACGCGACTTCGACATCTTCTTGCCGAACTGGTCGCGCACCAGACCGTGCAGGAACACGTCTTTGAACGGAACCTGGCGAGTGCCGTTCTTACCCGCCGTGAGCACCGGGTCGTCGGCGACAAAGGTGCCGAACATCATCATCCTGGCCACCCAGAAGAACAGGATGTCGTAGCCGGTGACGAGAACGTCTGTCGGATAGAACTTCTCGAGCTCGGGCGAGCTGTCCGGCCAGCCCATGGTCGAGAACGGCCACAGACCCGAGGAGAACCAGGTGTCGAGCACGTCGGGGTCCTGCACGTAACCCTCGGGCGCGGTCTCGCCGGGTCCGACGCACAGCACCTCGCCCTCGGGGCCGTACCAGATCGGGATGCGATGACCCCACCAGAGCTGCCGGGAGATGCACCAGTCGTGCATGTTGTCGACCCAGTCGAACCAGCGCGGTTCCGAGCTGGCCGGGTGAATCACGGTGTCGCCGTTGCGGACCGCGTCACCGGCGGCCTTCGCCAGCGATTCCACCTTGACCCACCACTGCATGGAAAGCCGCGGCTCGATCGGCTCGCCACTGCGCTCGGAATGCCCGACGCTGTGCAGGTAGGGCCGCTTCTCGGCGACAACGCGGCCCTCGGCGGCCAGCCGCTCGCGCACCGCGACCCGAGCCTCGAACCGGTCCATGCCGTCGAATTCGGTTCCGGTGCCGATGATCCGGCCGCTCTCGTCCATGATGTTCGGCATCGGCAGGTTGTGCCGCAGGCCCATCTCGAAGTCGTTCGGGTCGTGTGCGGGCGTGATCTTCACTGCGCCGGAACCGAATTCGGGATCCACGTAGTCGTCGGCGATGATCGGGATCTGCCGCCCGGTGATCGGATGCTCCAGGGTGGTGCCGATCAGCGCCTGGTAGCGCGGGTCGTCCGGGTGCACGGCCACCGCGGTGTCACCGAGCATCGTTTCGACGCGGGTGGTGGCCACGACCACGTGCGGTTCGCTGTCGTCGAGCGAGCCGTACCGCAGCGAGACGAGCTCGCCGTTGATCTCCTGGAAGTTGACCTCGATGTCCGAGATGGCGGTGCGCAGCGCGGGCGACCAGTTGACCAGTCGCTCGGCGCGGTAGATCAGTCCGGCGTCGTAGAGCCGCTTGAAGATCGTCACGACGGCTCGAGACAGGCCGTCGTCCATGGTGAATCGGTCGCGACTCCAGTCGACACCGTCACCGAGCGCGCGCATCTGCCACTGGATGGCGCCGCCGGATTCGCGCTTCCAGTCCCACACCTTGTCGATGAAGAGCTCGCGGCCGAAGTCCTCTTTGGTCTTGCCGTCGACGGCGAGCTGCTTCTCCACCATCGTCTGGGTGGCGATGCCCGCGTGGTCCATGCCAGGCAGCCACAGCACCTCGTAACCCTGCATGCGCTTGCGGCGAGTGAGGGTGTCCATGAGGGTGTGGTCGAGCGCGTGGCCGATGTGCAGATTGCCGGTGACGTTCGGCGGCGGCAAGACGATGGAGTACGGCGGCTTGTCGCTGGTGGCGTCGGCCGCGAAATAGCCAGCGGCTACCCAGCGCTCGTACATGGCGGCCTCTACCTCGCCGGGGTTCCAGCTCTTGGGGAGGGCTTCGGCACGATTACGCGGGTCAGGGGGTGCGCTGGTCACCCAACGATTCTAGTGGCCGGTCTCAACCGAATTCCGCAGGGGCGGGGTGCCGGAACCAAGGAAGGCGGAGTCTTCGGTGGATGAGGGACACCGAAGACTCCGCCTACACCCGATAGCTTACCGTCCCGATTGGAAGTGTTCTGGAGCCGTTCCGGAATCCATAACTAATTCTCAGATTCCGCCGGTTTCTGAGACCGATGGCCCACTTGACCGGCCGGGAGCGGCGTGGTTATCCGACAGGAACGGCGTTCGCGGCGGCCATCGCGAGGTCGCTGTTGATCGCGACGGCGGCGCTGTAGCCCGCGCTTGCCGCGTTGATCACCTGGGCCGCGGGGTTCGAGACATTGCCCGCCACCCAGACTCCCGGCACGCTGGTGCGTCCGGTCGGGTCGGCGACCACCCAGCCCTTCTCGTCGAAGTCGCAGCCGAGGGCGTGCAACAGGTCGGCGTTGGGCAGGAAGGTCGGCGCGACGAACACCGCCGAGCGGGGCACCGCCCTGCCGTCGGTCAGTTCCACGCCGCGCAGCGTGCCGTCGACGACCAGGCGAGCGACCTCGCCCTCGACGACGCGGACGCCGCGCGCGGTGAGCTGGGCGCGGTCGGTGTCGGACAGGGTCATCGTGTGCTGGAACAGGATCACGTCGTCCGACCATTGCGGCAACAGCACGGCCAGATGCATCACCCGGGGATCGGCGCCGCCGAGCAGGCCGAGCGGCTGGTCGCGCACCTCGTAGCCGTGGCAGTACGGACAGTGCAGCACCTCGGCGCCCCACCGTTCACGCACGCCGGGCACGTCGGGCAGTTCGTCGCGCAGGCCGGTCGCGATCACCACCCGGTGCGCGGTCAGCACGCGCCCTCCGGCCAGGGTGACGGTGAAAACACCGTGGTCATCGGACTTTTCGACGGTCGTCACGACATCGTCGATCAGCTCGCCGCCGTATCCGGCGACCTCAGCGGCACCGGTGACCAGCAGCTCACCCGGCGGCATCCCGTCGCGAGACAGGAAGCCGTGCATGTGCTCGGCAGGCGCGTTGCGCGGCTCGCCGCCGCGCACCACCGCCACCGTGCGGCGCGACCTGGTCAGCACGAGCGCCGCGGACAGTCCGGCCGCGCCCCCACCGACGATTACTACGTCGTACTTCTGGCCTGTGTCCATCTCTTCCTCGCTCCTCTGACGATCGTCTCCGCCGACCAGGGTGCCGAATATCGCGCGAGAACGGCAACAGATATTGCCGTTTCCGGGAAATCGCGGTGCACTGGTGCGATGGAGAATCAGCCGACCATCGCCGCAACGCTGGCCGACATCGGCCCGCGGCTCAGGGCGCTGCGCACCCACCGCAATGTCACGTTGACGGCATTGGCGGAGACCACCGGGATATCCAAGAGCACGTTGTCGCGCCTGGAGTCCGGACAGCGCCGCGCCAGCCTGGAACTGCTGTTACCCATCGCGATGGCACTGCAGATCCCGCTCGACGAACTCGTCGCGGCACCACGGATCGCGGACCCCCGGGTGCACTCGCACCCGCGAAAGATCAACGGTATCACCGTCTTTCCACTCACCCGCCAGCCAGTCCGATCCAGGCCTTCAAGATGGTGCTTCCCGCCGACCGCACCGAGCCGGAACCGCGCGTCCACGAGGGATTCGAGTGGTTGTATGTGCTGTCGGGTCGGCTGCGGATGATTCTCGGCGAGCACGACGTGGTCCTCGGGCCGGGCGAGGCCGCGGAATTCGATACCCGCCAACCGCATTGGTTCGGCACCACCGGGCGTGGGCCGGTCGAAATCCTCAGTCTTTTCGGCAGCCAGGGTGAGCGCATGCATCTGCGCGCCCGAGCCCGCGGCCGCTCCGACTGATTCCCACGCCCGGATTGTCCGTTCTTGCCAGATCGGCCGAGGACCCGGACCCTGGAAGAGGTGAAGCCTTCCGCAAGTCCACTCCGGGAAAATCTCAGTGAAAGTCCAGGGTTTTCCCCGTTGCCGCCACGGCGGCAAGTGGGGACGCTGGAAGAGGTGAACCCCCCGCTCGCCACGCTGCCCTCGCTGACCGAGACCGCGATGCCCGTCCTCGCGCCGCACGCCGTGCACGATCTACGCGGCCGCGCCATCGACGAATTGCAGTATCCCCCGCTCTCCGCGTTGGTCATCGCAGGCATCCCCGGTGCGGGCAAGAGCACCGCCTTGCGCCGGTTCTTCGGCACGACCGCCGACGGCGAAGGCCCCGCGGCAGGCCCGGAGGGCTCGGTCGTGCTCGACTCCCAACAGGCCCGCAACCGGTGGCGGCACCGGCTGGACTGGCTGCCGTACCCACTGTGGCGTCCGGTCGTGCACATCGCGCACTTCGCGGGAATCCGTGCGGCACTGCGCGATACCGAAGGACCGGTGGTGATCCACGACTGCGCCACCTTCGGGTGGGCCCGCAGGCTGATCTCGCGCTGGGCATTCGGGTACGGCAGGGAACTGCATGTGATCCTGCTCGATGTTCCGCCGACGGTGGCCAGGGCCGGTCAACATGCGCGTGGACGGCGCTCGCATCGAATCACCTTCACGCTGCACTGTTTTCGCTGGCGGCGGCTGATGGAACGGCTGCGGGCCGGCGGCACGATGCGACCGGTTCCCGAGTCGCTGGTGATCGTGGACCGGAGCAACATCAACGAGATGAGCCGAGTCTCCTTCGCCCCGTAGCGTTGCCGGGGTTTGTCGCACAGCCCGAAAGAACAGTGCGACAGGACTTACGGCACCAGAACAGTCAACGCGCCGGGGACGGCGGTGATGGTGATCGGCAGCGTGCCTGCCGGTTCGCCGTCGGCGGTCGCGGGTGCGCCGGGCGCAGTGAGCGTGATCGCTGCGGCGCGATATTGCTTGACCTCCGGATGGTTCTGCCGCTTACCTGCTGACAAGGCAGGCAAGAGACGCAGCATCTCGCCGCGGGACAGCGCGCCGACCACGGTCAGATCGAGCAGACCGTCGTCGAGCACGGCGTCGGGGCAGATCAGCATGCCGCCGCCGTAGGTGCGGGTGTTGCCGACCGCGACCATCACGGCGTCGGTCTCCAGCAGCGCACCCGCGCCGGGGTTCGTCAGTCCCTCGGTGACCGCGCCGGTCAGCTCCACCCGGTAGGGCACGGTGAAACGGCCGGAGATCTCGGCCAGCGCGGCCAGTGTGTATCGCAGACGACCCCTCGGCCAGCGCATAGCGTTGGCGCGCAAGGTGACTCGGGCATCGAACCCGGTGCCCGTGACGGTGGCGAACCACATCGGCGTCGAATCGGGTGTCGGCGAGTCGATCCGGCCGAGGTCGATGGTCCTCGTTCGACCGTCGAGCACCGCGTCTGCCGCGGCCACCGGGTCGTCGGTGGGGATGCCGAGTTCTCTGGCCAGGTCGTTGCCGGTGCCAGCGGGGATCATGCCCAGCGGTACACCCGTCTGCGCGACCGCGGGGAGCAGCACGTTGACCAAGCCGTCGCCACCGATGCAGACCACGGCGTCCTGCCGTCCGTGCTGGATCGAATCCCGCACCAGCCGAACGGATTCGGCGGCCGACGCGGCCCGCACCTCGGTGATCTCGGCCCCACGTTCGCGGAGCCTGGCCAGCGCGGCACCCGCGACGTCGTGTCCCTTACCGAGCCCGGCCAGTGGATTGGTGACCACGGTCACCGCGCGCACGGATCGGGATGAATCCTCTGTCACGGAACCAGCTTTCCAGGGTTGAGGATGCCCGCAGGGTCCAATTCGGCTTTCACGGCACGCAACACGCGCACACCGAGCTCGCCGATCTCGGCGGGCAGCCACGGCCGGTGATCGGTACCGACCGCGTGATGATGGGTGATGGTGCCGGCCGCCGCCACGATCGCGTCGCCCACCGCCTGTTTCGCCGTGTGCCACTGGGCAATCGGGTCGTCGAGCTGCTTGGCGATGACGGTGAAGTACAAGGACGCACCGGTCGGATAGGTGTGCGAGATGTGGCACATGACCAGCGGTGGGGTGCCCTGTCTGGCGAGCGAGTCGGCGAGCGCCTCGGTGACCTCTGCCTTGAGCACGGCGAGGTTCGACCAGGTGGTCGCGGTTTCCAAGGTCTCGCACAGCACGCCGACGTCCAGCAGTGCGTCGCGCAGGTACGGCGCGCCGAAGCGGCCGTGCTCCCACTCCCTGGCGGGCGTCTCGCCGAGCGCGGTGCCGCCCGCCGCGGCGAGGATGGCCTCCGCCTCGGCGCTGCGGAACGCGACGTGCGCGGCGGTGCCCTCGAAGGTGGTGATGGCCAGGCAGCCCGCGACCGCGTTGCCGCCGATGTCGCCGGAGCGGGCCAGGTTGATCCCGGTCTCGGCCTCATCGGACAGCCGAAGCACCGTCGGCGCCGCGCCTGCCTGAACAACCGAACGCAGTGCGGCGGCGCCGGTTTCGAAGTCGGGAAACGACCACGCCTGGTACGCAGTGGTTTCCGGCACGGGGTGGACGCGCACGGTGACCTCGGTGATCACGCCTAGCGCGCCCTCCGAGCCGACGAACAGCTCGCGGAGGTCAGGGCCCGCCGCCGAGGCGGGTGCGCGACCGAGCGCCAATGTGCCTGCGGGAGTGGCGATCTTCAGCCGCTGCACCATATCGTCGAAGCGGCCGTAGCCCGCCGAGGCCTGCCCGGAGGACCGGGTGGCCGCGAAGCCGCCGATGCTGGCGAATTCGAAGCTCTGCGGAAAGTGGCCGAGCGAGAGTCCGTGCGCGCGGAGCAGCTGTTCCGCGCGCGGGCCGGTGAGTCCGGCGCCGAGGGTGGCGGTGCCGCTGATCGGGTCGAGCTGCGACACGGTGTCGAGCCTGCGCAGGTCCACCGCGATCACCGTGGCGAAGCGGCCGCGCTCCGGATCGACGCCGCCAACCACGCTGGTGCCGCCGCCGAACGGCACGACCGCGATGGTGTGCTCGGCGCAGTAGGCCAGCAGGGCGAGCACCTGCTCGTGGTCGGCGGGAAAAACGATGGCGTCCGGCGCGTCCTGCGGACCCGCCGCGCGACGGCGCAGCAGGTCGGGGGTGCTCTTGCCGCCCGCGTGCGACAGCCGGTCGTGATGATCGGTCGAGAGGTGGTCGGCGCCGACCACCGCGACCAACCCCTCGTGTTGGGCGGGAGTCAGCGCCGACTCGCGCAGCGGCACGTCGCCCTCATCGCGGCGTGCCACGGGCTCGCCCGACACCCCGAACACCTGCGTCAGCAGACCACGGATCTGCGTGGACAGCGGTTTGTGTCCGGCGGCGATGCCCCAGGCATCCCAGACCATACCTGCCGCGGCCGCGGCGGCAGCCGGGTTTGCCGCCTGCGACGAGGCCTCGGCGGGATAGTTGTTCGTCTCGACCATGCGTTACAGTTTGACATAGAATGTCAAGCAGTAACTCGCTGCCCGACCCATGAGGTGCCCTTGACCGCTCCGGACGAGCCGCTTTCCGCCATCGATCTGGCGATCCTCGATGCCGCGCGCCGCTGCGTCGAGGAATTCGGCGTGCGCCGGACCACCCTCACCGAGGTGGCCCGCCGGGCCGGAGTCAGCAGGCCGACCGTCTACCGCCGCTGGCCCGACACCGGCGCGCTGCTCGCCGAACTCCTGGTGCGCGAGCTGCGCGCGATCGTCGCCGCCACCATGCCGACCGAGGGCACCGGCCGTGCCAGGTTGACCGGCGGCATCGTCGCGGGCGCCGCGACGGTTCGCTCGAATCCGTTGTTCGGCAAGATCTTCCGCACCGACACCGACCTGATGCTCACCTACGTCTTCGGCCGCCTCGGCCGCAACCAGCGCGCACTGATCGACCTGTTCGCCGCCGGCATCCGCGCCGGCCAGCAAGACGGCTCGATCCGCGACGGCGAGCCGGAGCAAATGGCGACGATGCTCCTGCTGATCGCCCAGTCCGCGGTGCAGTCGGCGGGCACGGTCGCGCCACTGCTCGCCGGTGCCGACCTGGATGCCGAGTTGCGCACCGCGATAGACGGTTACCTCGTGCCAGGCAGCGCGCGATGAACGCGCATTCGGCACCAACCACCTGCTGTGCCACAGATATCGGAAAGGTAGTGCGATGACCAGCAATTCGGCTGTCACCGGCGATTCGGCGTTGAACGCCGAGCGCCGCGCCAGAGAACTGCGGCAGCTCGGCGACGAGACGCGGATCGACCTGCTCGTCATCGGCGGTGGTGTCACCGGCTGCGGCGTCGCGCTGGACGCGGCCGCGCGCGGGCTGCGGACGGTGCTCGTGGAGCGGCACGATCTGGCGTTCGGCACCAGCCGGTGGAGTTCGAAGCTGGTGCACGGCGGGCTGCGGTATCTGGCCAGCGGGCAGGTCGGCATCGCGCACGAAAGCGCGGTCGAGCGTGGGGTATTGATTCGCACCACCGCACCGCATCTGGTGCGTCCGCTCCCCCAGCTTGTGCCGTTGCTGCCGAGCATCGGCGCCGCGCAGAGCACGCTGGTGCGGGCCGGGTTCCTCGCGGGCGACGCGTTGCGCCGGGCCGCGGGCACGCCCGCCTCGATCCTGCCCCGGTCCCGCCGGGTCGCGGCGGCCGAGG
>NZ_BDAY01000132.1 GCF_001612685.1 Nocardia altamirensis NBRC 108246 | reverse complement strand
GCAAGCAACCTTTAAAGATATCCGAAAGCAACGATTTTCGAGGCGACATCACCCCGAGATGCAAGATGTCTGAGCATTGAATGGTGAGGGTATACGAGGGTGGGGTATAGGAGTGGTGGGTGAGAATGGGTGCGTGAGTGAGGCATAGAGCGGGTGCGGGTGAGTGGAGTGCGGGAGTGGGTAGCGGCGAAGTGTGGGTGGTGGGCTCGTCGGCTGGGTGGTGAGGTGAGTCCCGGTGGAACCGGCGCATGCTGAGCGGCGCGCGCTGCCCGCGCGACAAACGGGAGCCTGGGCGCTCGAGCTGGGCACTGTTGATCGACATGCATACTGGAGAATAGGAGAACCAGGCGAGACGACCAGCAGGGGTGCAGGTTAGGAGTTGAACAACCATGTCCCCCAGCAGGAAAACTCGCGCATCCGCTGTCGCGTGTTCGAGCAAACAGGACGGTGCGGGCATCACGCCCGCCACCCCGGCCGATGACCGCGACGCCTCGGCAACCGAGAACGGGCCAACCACCGACAGCGGGAAGCAAGCGACCCAGCGGCCTGGTGCGCGTGAGGGCACTCCCGGCCAAGGGCTGGCGCTGATCGGTCCCACGAGTGAGGCCACGCGCCGGATGGTCGCCGAAAGCCGTGCACGGCAAGGGCTCACGCCCTACATCAACGACCCGCACGTGATCGAATCACTGGCGCTGTTCCTGCGCCACGCGCTCGACACCCTCGACCGCGACAGCGGGCGCGGGGACCGCTGACGTGGCTCTCAGAGATCCCGCCACAAGATCTCGACCGAGGATTTGTCGAAACGCCACTTCTTGCCGGTCTGATCGACCCACGAGGCGGCGTAGACACGGGCGGACCGCACGATCACCTTCTCGATAAGGCGTGCGGCTGCCTCGTGCTGCCACCGCGCCCCCTTGTGCTTCCAGGCCTTGCGCAGCTCGCCGTTTTTGCCGATGTCGGCCAACACTGCGAGCGCTTGCGCGCTGCGCAGCGAATTCTGTTCGGCGCGAAGTTCTTTCAACGTTTGCTTCAGGTTAGCTATAGTGCGTTCGATCACGCGCAAGTCGTCCTCGTCCCCGGCACCGGACAGAACGGCGGCGCGCTGGTCGGTCTCGGCGTCGAGATTGCCCGCAGTGACCTCGATCCGTTTCTGAAGCCCCGCGATGCGTTCGGCGTTGTCGTTGCCGCGATCCAACCGGGCGATGATCTTCGGGTCCTCATACACCGCGATCACCGCCTGTGCGACATAGGTTTCCAGCGCGCCCGCGTCCCGATACACCCGCCCGCACCCGCACACCTGCCGCGCCGCGTTCTTCTGCTTGCAGCCATAGCGGCGCTGGATCGCCTTGCTGCCGTTCTTGCGCTTGCGCTCGAGAGTCGAACCGACCATCCACGAACCGCAGTACTCACCCGCGCGCTCGGTGGTCTCGGCCCAGGTCCCGCCGCACTCGACCAACCCCGTCAGCCAGTATTCCCCGTTGCGCTGGCGGGGGCGGTCCTTGTCGATGCCACGGCGGTGAGACCGCAAACCGGCCCGCATCGCGTCATGCTCGGCGCGGGTGAAGATCGCGGGCCACTGGGCGCGGTGGCGGGTACCGGTGCGCGCGTGCACACGAATGCCATTGCCTTCCGGATTCTTCAAGCACTCGCAGCGTCGGCCGTGAGCGTCGGTGTGCTCACCCAGGTCATAGGCCACATACGCCTCCAACAACAATTGGTCAGCCAGATCGCCCACCCGCCACAACCCACCCCCGGTCCTGGTGATCCCGCGACGGTTCCAATCGGTGACGATCGTTGTCTGCGATTCGCCGTTGATCACCCGGTCGCGTCCCTCGTGCAGGATCGCGACCTCGGAATCACGCAACTCGCTGCGGTCCAACACATCAGCCCCGGTCAGCGGATGCACTCCGACCACGCGCCCGTAACCGAACCGGCGCAAACCACCCTGCATCACCCCCTTGGCGGCTTCCTCGCTCATCCGGTCGAGCAGATTTTCGGTGTTCACCTCGCGGTACTCGGCAGCCTCGGCCACCTTCACCATGAAATTCTTCCGCCCCGCACCCGTGGTGAGGTCGTAGTCGCTGTCCTTGACGAACAAATACCGCACGTCCTCGTCGCGGCCGAGTTTCATCAACTCGTTGCCCAGGTCGTAATCACGGGTCAACCGCGCCACATCACGAGCCAGCGTGGCCTTCGACGGACCCGCCGTCACCAACCGCAGCAACTCACGCAACCCCGGCCGATCCGCGTCCGCACCCGACAGATCGTTGTCACACAAGATCCGCGCCAACGCCAACCCCTTGCGCTCGGCGTAAGCAACCTGGCTCTTGGCCTGCAACTGCACGCCCTCGGCACGGTCCTTCTCATCCCGCGAGATCCGCACATAGCCGTACACCCACTCGGAAGGATCGATACCGGCAACCGAAACAGCAAGGGCCGCATTGATTTCCGCCAACCAGCCAGGATCGGTAAGGAGCTTCGTTCGCGTCATAACCCCAGGATAAGGACGTAGTGTATAGCTACTATCTCGCTGGGGTCAGCACCGACTACATCGTCCGGTTGGAGCAGGGGCGTGGTCTGCGCCCCTCGGTGGACGTGCTGGAGGCCTTGTCGCGGGCGCTGCGGTTGGACACCGACGAGCGCGCCTATCTGTTCGATCTGGCCAAGCAGCGGCAGCCGCACGCGGGAAAGCCGAGCACGGAGCCGGCGCCCGCGCTGACCATGCTGATGGACGATCTCGCGCCGCTACCGGCGATGGTGATCAATCACCGCTACGACGTCCTGGCGTGGAATCGGGAGATGGCGCGGCTGGTGATCGATTTCGAGTCGCTGCCGCCGCGGCAGCGCAACTCCATGTGGATCTGCCTGATGGAGCCGAGCCTGCGGGATTTCTACGTGGAGCGGGAGCGCACCATCAGCGAGGGCATCGCCGATCTGCGTGCCGCGTGGGCGGCGCATCCCGATGATCAAGTCCTTGCCGACCTGATCGCGGAGTTCAGTGCGCACAGCACCGAGTTCGCACAAGCGTGGGCCAGACACGACGTCAAGGTCCAGGGCCGCGGCGCCAAACCGCTGCGGCACCCGGTCGTCGGTCGGCTGGTTGTCAATTACGAGGCGTTGATGCCGGTCCAGGATCCCGATCAGCGCATCATCATCTATCGCGCCGCAGATCGGGATTCCCAGACGGCGCTGGACCGGCTGGCGGCCGATCCAGCGCCCTCGGTGGAGGTCATTCCACCGAGCTGAGCACTAGCTCTTCTTCCTCGTCTGCTTCGTCGTACTTGCCGTCCCAGTCGTCGTAGACAGGGACTTCGTCGTCCCGCGTGACGACCCACTCCAGCGAGTAGTTGCCCTCATCGTCGATGGGAACCATCACGTTCTCGATCTTCACTCCGATCCCCAGCACCTCGGCTGCGCGGATGACATCCGGCAGATCCTCGCCGCGGACCACGGTCTGATTGGCGTACACGGTAACCATGCGCCGAATGGTAGCTGGAACCACCGACAGCCTGTGGGCCGATCCCGAATCCCCGGAGATGAATAGTCGGGGGCGGCGTGGCCTGGTATAGGCACGACAAAAGCCGCCGTGGTCGTCGAGGCCACGGCGGCTGCGTCAGTGCCTGCGGTACCGGAAGTCGGTACCGAAAAAATCAGATCTTGTTCAGAGCCAGCGCGAGGGCCGACTTCTTGTTGGCGGCCTGGTTGGCGTGGATGACGCCCTTCGAGGCGGCCTTGTCGAGCTTGCGGCTCGCGAACTGAAGCTGCGCGGCGGCCTTTTCCTTGTCGCCTGCCGCAGCGGCTTCCCGGAAGCTGCGGATCGCGGTGCGCAGCGCGGACTTGACCGACTGGTTACGCTTGCGCGCTTCCTCGTTGGTACGGATCCGCTTCAACTGGGACTTGATGTTGGCCACGCCTGTTTCCTCGTGTTCCTGTCGCTGAGTGGTTTGTCTGGAAAGTTCTACGCGTGCGTCGCACCTGGGTGAACGGGTCACGCAACGCCGAAAGTCGAGGGTACCAGCCGCCGGTCGGCGCACGAAATCGACGCCCGGCCGACGGGGCGGAAGACACCGACCGGTCGGTGCAAAGACCGGATCGCCGCAGGTTTCTGGCCGAGTGATGCAAGAAATTTACCTGTGTCACACACTGCATTGCCGCTGCATGTAGCACGATTTTTGCATGACTCCCGCCTCTCTGCCACGCATGGCGCGATCGGTCGAAAACGGACTGGTTGGTACTAACGGGCGGGCGGCCGGAAACGGCAAAATCGCCCATTCCGGGCTATTCGAAGGTTATCGACCCGGCCGCTACGCCGACGCCTTCGACGAGATGTTCGACGGCACCGGCCGAGTGCGGCAGCCCTACAAGGGATTGTTCGCCGCACTCGCACCGATCGATGTCGCGGACCTGGCCGCGCGCTCGGCCGCGCTGGACCGCGCCTTCATCGATCAGGGCATCACGTTCTCCCTCTCCGGCCAGGAACGACCGTTCCCGCTGGATCTGGTGCCGCGGGTGATCGCGGCCGCCGAATGGGCCAAATTGGAGCGTGGCATCAAACAGCGGGTGATCGCGCTGGAGCTGTTCCTCGCCGATGTCTACGGCGAGCAGAACATCCTGCGGGACGAGGTGATCCCGAAACGCCTGGTCACCTCGTGCAAACACTTCCATCGCGAGGCCGCGGGCCTGGTACCGCCCAACGGCGTGCGCATCCACGTGGCAGGCATCGACCTGATCCGGGACGAGCGCGGCGACTTCCGCGTCCTGGAAGACAATCTGCGCTCCCCGTCCGGGGTGTCCTACGTCATGGAGAACCGGCGCACGATGGCGCGGGTCTTCCCCGACCTGTTCTCCTCGCACCGGGTGCGCGCGGTCGGCGACTACCCCGGCCACCTGCTCGCCGCGCTGCGCGCCTCGGCCGCGCCGAACGAGGCCGACCCGACGGTGGTGGTGCTGACCCCCGGTGTGTACAACTCGGCGTACTTCGAGCACTCGCTGCTGGCCAGGCAGATGGGCGTGGAACTGGTCGAGGGGCGCGACCTGTTCTGCCGCGACAACGTCGTGTACATGCGAACCACGGCAGGCGAGCGGCAAGTCGACGTGATCTACCGCCGGATCGACGACACCTTCCTCGATCCGATGCACTTCCGGCCCGATTCGGTGCTCGGCGTCGCAGGCCTGCTGAACGCGGCGCGGGCAGGCAACGTGGTCATCTCCAGCGCGGTCGGCAACGGCGTCGGCGACGACAAGCTGATCTACGCCTACGTGCCGACGATCATCGAGTACTACCTCAACGAGAAGCCGGTGCTGCCGAACGTCGACACCTACCGGTGCTGGCTCGACGACGAGCGCGACGAGGTGCTCGACCGGATCGCCGAGCTGGTGATCAAACCGGTCGAGGGTTCCGGCGGCTACGGCATCGTCATCGGACCCGACGCGACGCCGCGGGAGCTGGAGGCGGCACGGCGCCGGATCAAGGCGGACCCGCGTGGTTGGGTCGCTCAGCCGGTGGTGCAGTTGTCGACGGTGCCGACGAAGATCGGCAACGAGCTGGTGCCGCGCCACGTCGATCTGCGGCCGTTCGCGGTCAACGACGGCGAGGAGGTCTGGGTGCTGCCCGGCGGTCTCACCAGGGTGGCGCTGCCCGAGGGGTCGCTGGTGGTCAATTCCAGTCAGGGCGGCGGCAGCAAGGACACCTGGGTGCTGTCGGGGCGCGACTCGCTGGCCGATCGGGAACTGGCCGGTGCCGAGCTGGTCAGCGATCCGCCGCAATCGGATTCGCGCGAGGTGGGTCGTGATCTGACGGCCTCGCAGGCGAATCAGCAACAGCAGCAACAACAGCAGGAGCAGCGCCAGTCGATGGGCGGGCAGACACAGCGGCAGTCACCGGGCGGCCAATCGCAGTGGCAGGTGATGCGCTGATGCTGGCCCGTAACGCGGAATCCCTGTACTGGATCGGCCGATACGTCGAACGCGCCGACGACACCGCGCGCATCCTCGACGTCGCGGTGCACCAGCTGCTCGAGGACGCGACCGTCGACCCGGACCGCACCTCCCGAGTCTTGTTGCGAGTGCTCGGCATCGAGCCACCCGACGGCATCCTCGATGTCTGGTCGGTCACCGACCTGGTCGCCTTCTCCCACGACGGCGGCTCGATTACCGACTCGATCGCCAACGCACGCGAAAACGCCAGGGGTGCACGGGAAGTCACCTCGAGCGAGATGTGGGAATGCTTGAACGCCACCTACATCGGCCTCGCCGTCGCGGAAAAGGCGGCCCGCAGCCTCGGCCCGCACGAGTTCTTCCACTACGTGCAGGACCGCGCCGCCATGTTCGCCGGACTCTCCGACTCCACCCTGAGCCGCGACGACGGCTACCGCTTCCTGCTCCTCGGCCGCTCCATCGAACGCGTCGATATGACTGTGCGCCTTCTGCTTTCCCGTGCGGGTGACCGGACGTCCTCGCCGGCCTGGGTGACCGTGCTTCGCTCGGCGGGTGCACACGACACCTACCTGCGCACCCACCGCGGCGCACTGGACGCCAACCTGGTCGCCGAATTCATCCTGCTCGACCGGCTTTTCCCGCGTTCGGTGTTCCATTCGGTGCGGGTGGCGGAGAACTGCCTCACCGAACTGGATCAGCGCCCGAGCAGCCGTGTCGGGGCGCGGCACGAGGCGCAGCGCCTGCTCGGTCGTGCCCGCAGCGAGCTCGAATTCCTGCCGCCCGGTGTGCTGTTGGAGGACCTGCAGAATCGGCTGCTTTCGCTGCAGAAGACCTGCCGTGAGGTCAGCGAGGCCATCGCGCTGCAGTACTTCCACGCCGCGCCGTGGGTGGCCTGGACCGATCTGCACAGCAGTCGCGACGGCCAGGTACAGGTGGAGGGGGAGCTATGAGGGCACGCAGCGAGCGAACAACGAACACGGCCGAGGTGCGGACATGAGCTGGCGAATCCGGGTGGTGCACACCACCGGCTATGTCTACGACGCACCGGTCACCCGGTCCTTCAACGAGGCGAGGCTGACGCCGCGCGCCGACAGCAGGCAGAACGTGATCCTCAACCGCGTCGAGACCGCGCCGTCCACCCGGTCCTATCGCTACACCGACTACTGGGGCACCGCGGTCACCGCGTTCGACTTGCACGCTCCGCATACCGAATTGGAGGTCACCGGCTCATCGGTGGTGGAAACCGAACCGTTCACCGCGCCCGCCGAGGAATGGGACTGGGATCGGTTGCGCACCGGGCAGATTGCCGACCGCTTCGACGAAATGCTCGCGCCGACCGCCTATGTGCCGTCCGATCGCAAGCTGGGCACCATCGCCAAGCAACTGGCCAAAGGTCTGCCGCCAGGGAAAGCCGTTGTCCGCGCTGCCGAATGGGTGCACCGGGAAATGGACTATGTCGGCGGCACCACCTCGGTGCACACCTCGGCGGTGCAGGCGTTCGCCGATCGCCAAGGCGTCTGCCAGGATTACGCGCACCTGACCCTGGTGTTGTTGCGCAGCATGGGAATTCCCAGCCGCTACGTCTCGGGTTATCTGCACCCGAATCCGGACGCCGAGACCGGCGTGACGGTGGCGGGACAATCGCACGCCTGGGTGGAGGCGTGGACCGGGATGTGGTGGGGCTACGACCCGACCAACAACATCGCCATCAACGAACAACACGTGTCGGTCGGTGTCGGCCGCGATTACGCGGATGTGCCGCCGTTGAAGGGCATCTTTTCCGGAGGTGGCTCGACCGACCTCGATGTCGTTGTAGAGATCACCCGTCTGGCGTAGCGTCCTGAGCAACTCCGTTGATCTTGAACGGCACTTTTTTCGCAGGTACCACGGCTGGCAACTCCCTGGAACGCGGAAGGTGGACAGATGGCTCCAACGGCTCAAGAACTAGTCGAAGAGGTAGCCGAACTCCGGCTGATCCCCGACAGCAAGAAATGGGGTGCCGAGGCACTCGGCACCTTCATCCTGGTGATCGGCGGCGTCGGAACGGCGGTGCTGGCGGGGGACCGGGTCGGCGCGCTCGGCGTTGCCCTTGCCTTCGGCCTCACGCTGTTGTTCCTCGTGTACGCGATCGGGCCGATCTCCGGCTGCCACGTCAATCCGGCGGTGACGGTGGGTCATCTGCTGCTCGGTCGGATCGGGACGGTCACCGCGGCCGGGTACGTGATCGCGCAGCTGATCGGCGGATTCGTCGGCGGGCTCGTGTTGTTCGCGCTGGCGAAGAACCTGCCGTCCTATGACCGGGCGGTCAACGGGCTCGGCGCGAACGGATGGGGTGCGCACAGTCCGTCGGCCACGATCGGCGCGCTCAGCCCGGCGGTCGTGGAGAACGGGTACGGGATCGCCGCGATGATCATCATCGAGGTGATGCTCACTGCTCTGCTGGTGTTCGTGGTGCTCGCCTCGACCGATCAGCTGTCGGACGTGCCGCTGGCAGGCCTGTCGATCGGCGTGACCCTCGCGGTCATCCACCTGATCTCGATCCCGGTGGACAACACCTCGGTCAACCCGGCCCGCAGCCTCGCCGTCGCCCCGTATCAAGACGGTGCGATGTCCCAGGTCTGGGCCTTCATCCTGTTTCCCCTGATCGGCGGCGCGCTCGGCGCACTGCTCTACGGCCTGCTGTTCGGCCGCTCCCGCAACATGATCTCCTGATCCATCGACGACGCCGGGGCGCGGACACACCGCGGCCCGGCGTTTCGTTTCTGTTCAGTGCCAGGCGTATTCGGCGCACAGTCGGTGCGCAACCAGGTCGAAAGTCTTGCGCGGCAAGATCGCTCCCTCGCGCCGGATGCCGTCCTCCGGCACATCCAAGACACGGTCCAAGCGAACCCAGCTCGGCCTGCCTTCGGCATCCCAACTGCCGCTGCCGATTCCGACCCAGTTCGGGTCGTGCGCCCGGTCCGTCTTCGACGACAGCATCAAGCCGAGCAGTGTCCTGCGGTCGCGCCCGACCACCAGCACCGGCCGATCCTTGCCGTTGCTGGGATCTTCCTCGTAAGGCACCCAGGTCCAGACGATTTCACCCGGATCGGCGCGCCCGTCCAGGTGCGGTGAGTACACGATCTGCCGAGCGCGTTCGGCCGTCGGCACCGGCGTCGACGCGGTGGGCCTGACCTTGACCTGGTGTGTGCGGCGCTGTGCGAGCGAGCCGACCAGGCGCTCCACCAACTTCGGTCCCTGCTGCCTGACGATCTTGGGACCCTGCTCCTTCGCGATAAGTCCGAGCTGCTTGCCGAGAGAGTTCCAACTGCGGGCCATCATCGCAATATAACGGCGTACGCCCGTCTTCTCATCCGCGCTGACCGGCCGACGGCGCGCTTGGCCACACCAGTGGCAGAACCTTCGCAGAGCTCATGGGACGATAGACCGCAGCTTACCGATACCCATGAGGAGTGGAGTGCCCGCCAGCTTCGCCGACACGACGTTCACCGATCCGTCGCGGATCCGGAACTTCTGCATCATCGCGCACATCGATCACGGCAAGTCGACGCTGGCCGATCGCATGTTGCAGCTGACCGGTGTGGTCGAAG
Organism: Nocardia altamirensis NBRC 108246; assembly: GCF_001612685.1. GTDB lineage: Bacteria > Actinomycetota > Actinomycetes > Mycobacteriales > Mycobacteriaceae > Nocardia > Nocardia altamirensis. The sequence continues at coordinate 6,679 of NZ_BDAY01000132.1, read as the reverse complement.
AACGGCAGATGCGCGCCCAGTACTTGGACCGAATGGATATCGAGCGCGAGCGCGGTATCACCATCAAGGCGCAGAACGTGCGCCTGCCGTGGCAGGTCGACGGCACCGATTACGTGCTGCACCTGATCGATACGCCCGGCCACGTCGACTTCACCTACGAGGTGTCGCGCGCGCTGGAGGCGTGTGAGGGCGCGGTGCTGCTTGTCGACGCGGCGCAGGGCATCGAGGCGCAGACGCTGGCGAACCTGTATCTGGCGCTGGACAAAGATCTGACGATCATCCCGGTGCTGAACAAGATCGACCTGCCCGCCGCCGACCCGGACCGCTACGCGGGCGAGATCGCGCACATCATCGGCTGTGAGCCCGACGACGTGCTTCGCGTCTCGGGCAAGACCGGGGTCGGCGTCCCGGAACTGCTCAACGAGGTGATCAAGACGGTCCCCGCGCCCGTCGGCGATTCCGACGCGCCGGCCCGCGCGATGATCTTCGACTCGGTCTACGACACCTACCGCGGCGTGGTCACCTACGTCCGCGTGGTGGACGGCCGGATCGTGCCGCGCGAGAAGATCAAGATGATGTCCACCGGCGCGACGCACGAACTGCTCGAGGTCGGCATCGTCTCCCCGGAGCCCAAGCCGACGCAGGGTCTCGGCGTCGGCGAGGTCGGCTACCTGATCACCGGCGTGAAGGACGTGCGCCAGTCGAAGGTCGGTGACACGGTGACGGCCGCCCGCAACGGCGCCACCGAACCGCTCACCGGCTACCGCGAACCGCGCCCGATGGTGTACTCCGGCCTCTACCCGGTGGACGGCTCGGACTACCCCGACCTGCGCGACGCCCTGGACAAGCTGCAGCTCAACGATGCCGCGCTGACCTACGAGCCGGAAACCTCGGTGGCACTCGGCTTCGGCTTCCGCTGTGGCTTCCTCGGCCTGCTGCACATGGAGATCACCAGGGAGCGCTTGCAGCGCGAGTTCGACCTCGATCTGATCTCCACCGCACCGAACGTGGTGTACCGGGTGGAGATGGAGGACGGCAGCGAGCATGTCGTCACCAACCCGTCGTACTGGCCGGAAGGCAAGGTGCGCAACGTCTTCGAGCCGGTGGTGAAGTGCACGGTGATCTCGCCGAGCGAGTTCATCGGTTCGATCATGGAGCTGTGCCAGCAGCGCCGCGGCGAACTCGGCGGCATGGACTACCTGTCGGAGACCCGCGTCGAGCTGCGCTACACCATGCCGATGGCCGAGATCATCTTCGACTTCTTCGACTCGTTGAAGTCGCGCACCCGCGGCTACGCCAGCCTTGATTACGAAGAGTCGGGCGAGCAGGCCGCGCAGCTGGTCAAGGTGGACATCCTGTTGCAGGGTGAGGCGGTCGACGCGTTCTCCGCCATCGTGCACAAGGACGCCGCCCAGGCCTACGGCCACAAGATGACCACCAAGCTGCGCGAGCTCATCCCGCGCCAGCAGTTCGAGGTGCCCATCCAGGCCGCCATCGGCTCGAAAATCATTGCCCGCGAAAACATCCGCGCTATCCGCAAGGACGTGCTCGCCAAGTGCTACGGCGGCGACATCAGCCGCAAGCGCAAGCTGCTGGAGAAGCAGAAGGAAGGCAAGAAGCGGATGAAGACCATCGGCCGCGTCGAGGTCCCGCAGGAAGCGTTCGTTGCTGCACTGTCCTCGGATGCCGCCTCGGACAAGCCGAAGGGCAAGTAGAGCGTCGATCCGGCATGCGTCGGCGAATCGAGAGATAATGCCTGATAGGTGGTGAGCTATGAGGCAGAATACGTCGGCGAGCGGTGCTGAACCAGGGAGGATGGCGATGACTGCGGTGCAAGAGGACACATTCCTCACGGAGGAGTTCGAGGCGATCGAACGCGCGGCGGCCCGCGAACTCGAAGGGGTCCAGCTCGAGCTGATCGACGGACGAATGGGGGTCAAACGAATGCCCGACGGTGACCACAGTGAGATTCTCAACTGGTTGCTGATGCTGTTCATGCCGCTGAATCCGAAGCTGTTCCTGTATGTCACCGGGCAAGGCTTGGCCGTCGGGCAGTATCGAAAGGGGCGAGCACGTCCCGATGGCATTCTGGCCCCACGAGGTGCGTTCCGCGGGGCAGGTGAATGGGCGTCGGCTGATGAGGTTGTGATGGCTGTCGAGGTGACGTCACATGATTCTGATACCAGTAGGCGTGATCGGGTGGACAAGCCTGTTGCCTACGCCCAGGCGGGCATTCCGATCTACTTACTGATCGATCGTGACCAGGGTCAGGTCGTCGTTTACACCCAGCCTGACAGTGACGGCTACAAAGATGTGCACGGTTACGCCATCGGACGTCAGATCACGTTACCTGCGCCGATTGATATCACCATTGACACGGAAGAACTCAAAGACTTCGCTGACTGAGGCTTAGGCCTTCTCGAGTTTCGATGAGTACTCGCAGGCGGGTTCCACCCATCGGGCTTCTGGCGAGTTCTGCTGTGCCGGAATGGAGTTCGGCCTGTTGGCGGACGAGGGCCAGGCCGAGGCCGGAGCCGGGGGAGCCGGGGCCTTTGACGAAGCGGTCGAAGGCCTTGGGGCGCATGGCGTCCGGGATGCCTTTGCCGTCGTCGTCGATGAGGATTTCCACTGTGTTGTCCGGCGTTGGGATGACGGTGACGTGGACAGTGTCGGCGTGGCCGTGCTGGACGGCGTTGGTGACCGCGTTGGTGACGATCAGCATGAGGCCGCCGGGGATGCCGGTCACGGTGATGGGTTCGCAGGCGGTGAGCTCGATCTGCACGGCGGGATGGCGGCGTTGCGCGTCTTGTACTGCGCGGTCGAGGGTTTCGCACAGGTCGAAGGGTTCGAAGACGTCGGGTTCGGTGAGCTCGCCGACGGCGAGGCGCTCCAGGTCGGTGAGGGTGTTCTCGATCTGTTGTTCGGCGAAGAGGAGCTCGTTGAGGATGGTGCCGCGCTGGTCGGCGGGAATCTCCTTGGTGGCCAACACTTGTAGGTCGGTGCGCAGCGCGGTGAGCGGGGTGCGCAGCTCGTGGGCGCAGACGGCGGCGAAGTCGCGGGCGCTGGTCAGTGCTCGGTTGGTGGCGTGGTGTGCGGCCTCCAACCTGGTGAGCATGCGGGTGATGGCGTCGGAGAGCTCTTCGGCCTCCCTGGCGCCGCGGCCGGACAGCGGCGGCAGCTTTTCCAGGGTGTCGATGCCGTGGGTGGCGGTGGCCAGCTTGCGCAGTGGACGCGCGGCATAGCCCGCCAGGAACCAGCCGAGCAGCGCGGCGACCAGCGCGCCCGCCACGCCGATGCCGAGGCCGACCAGCTGGCTGCGATGAATGGCGGAGGCGACGGCGTCGCGGTTGGGGTCGAGCGTCACCAGCACACCGGGCAGGCCGTCGACCCGGGCAAGTGCGGTGTCGTTGGGTAAACGGATTGTCTCCGATGGTAATCCGGGCAAGTCGACCGCAGGTCCCTCGGTCGGCACCCGGTACGCAGGCACGTGCGGGGGTAGTGGGTCGGTGGTCCCGCGGGCTGCGGGTGTTTGCGTCGGCATCAAGTCTGGAGATCCTGGAACCGCAGGCGCAGGCTCGGGAGATCCTTGAACAGAGGGTGCCAGCTCAGGAGATCCTTGGACCGTGGGGGTTTGTGGGGGCGTCAGGCCTGGCGATCCTTGACTCTCGGGCACTTGGTCCGCAGGCACCCCCGCCACGTTCGGCGGCGCAGGCGGCGCGGCCGGCGCAGGCACTCCAGGAACATCTTTCAGGCCGGGCGCGACCCGCACCGCCATCGATGAGACGGTCTCGTCCAGCTGTCGCTCGCCGCTCGCGTTCAGCAACGCGGCGAACGTGATGGTGAGAGTGAGCGCGACCAGCGCGGCGATCACGCCGGAAACCAGCGCTACCCGAGTCCGCAGGGACGGTGAACGTTTCACGGCTGCTCCCGCAGGACGAATCCGACGCCGCGCACGGTGTGCACTACCCGCGGTGCACCGGTCGCCTCCATCTTGCGGCGCAAGTAGGAGACGAAGACGTCGACCACATTGGTGTCGGTGGCGAAGTCGTAACCCCATACCGCGGAAAGGATCTGCTCGCGGCCGAGCACGATCCCCGGATGCTCGGCGAGCATGGCGAGGAGTTCGAATTCGCGTTTGGTGAGCTCGACCGGCAGGCCCGCGGCCAGCACCCGGTGCCCGGCCAGATCGATCTGCACCTGGCCGACCCGTACGGACGCGCTCGCCGGTTCGGGGGTGGTCACCCGGCGGCGCAACAGCGCGCGCAGCCGGGCAACCAGTTCGCCGAGATCGAAGGGCTTGGTGAGGTAGTCGTCGGCGCCGCGTTCGAGGCAGGCGATGCGGTCGGTCACCGCGCTGCGTGCGCTGAGCACACAGATCGGGATGTCGTTGCCCATCGCCCGCAGCGCGGTGACCACGCCCTCACCGTCGAGGTTCGGCATGTTGACGTCCAACACCATCGCGTCGGGTGTCGTGGCACGGACCATGGCCAGCGCTTCGGCACCGTCGCCCGCGGTGACCACTTCGAAATCGGAGAGCTCGAGCCCGCGTCGCAACGACGCGAGCACACGAACCTCGTCGTCCACGACCAAGATCCGGTGTCCGGTCATGGATCAACACTAGTCCCGGCCGGTCAGCGAACGCTGGCGACGACGCACGAGTCGTCGAGCGGCGTCGCGGGCACGGCGTCGGCAGGCAGTTCACGCTCGATCGTCACCCACGGACCGTCGCCTTCGGGAGTCGTGATCACCACGGTGCCGTCCCCGTCTGCTTGCGCGCAGATGACCGGCTGGCCGGGAACAGTCGGGAGGGGGAGGGCAGGCTGTCCGGGAACCGCCGGCTGAGCGGGACGGGCAGGCTGGGCGGGCACGGCAGGGGCGACCTGGATGCTCGGACCGTGATCCGGCGCGGCAGGCAGCGGCTGCGCCGATGCGGCACCCGCCAAGCCTGCGACCACGGCGGCAGTGAGGGCGGTCCCGCTGAGCACCGCCGCGATGCGAGCGCTGTGGCGTCCGATGAGTGCGGTCATGAGGGGTGTCTCCTTCAGATCGATGAAGCCGACCGGGTTGGTCCGACGAAATCGACGGTAGGGAGCCGATCTTCACCGCTCCTTGAGCGTTCGTTAGAGATCTGTGAGGTATTGCTGACGTCAATGTGATGGGTGGTGCTGCGCGTCGTGCGAGGGTGGTGGTGTTGAACCTGGTCACGTGCGGATCGGTGGCTGCGACCGGTTCGGTTGGGCCCTAGAAATAGGGCTTCCGTTCTGATTTTCCGGATGGCAAGGTTGTCTTGCTCGCCGCCGACGGAGTCTCTAGTCTCCTGGAGAATGTGACAGTCGGGTTTTCCCGAAATATTGTTAGGTGATCTTCACGCGTGGTGGGGAATGGTGAAGATGGGCTGTTGGTACCCGAGAGTGGAGTTTTCATGACGCGTGACCTGCCCTTCGATGACAACACCGAGGCAGCCGAGCACGCGGGTGACACCGCCTACCGGGTCGCCACCGGTGTCGCGCGAGTCGCGCGCGCGGGCGCCTACGTCACCGGTGGTGCGCTGATCGCCGCGAACAGCGGCGGTGTTCCTGCCGCACCTGGTTCCCGGCTGGACAGCTGGAACGCGGGCTGGGCGCACAACAGCGACCCGGAGCCGGACGCGCCGTCCCCGGTCATCACCTTCCCGGAACTCGTGGTGGAACCCACACCGCTGAACCAGCCACACGCATCGAACCTGCCTGTCGCCCACAGCGGCCCCGGTTTCACGCTCCCCGGCACCTCGGGGCCGGTGCAGCTGCCCGACCTCGAGGGCGAGTACTACGGCACCGACGCGGGTCTGCTCGGCCTGTCCGGCACGGACGCGGATAGCGGGATGCGGCTGTCGAACTCGCCCAACGGCCTCGACGCGGACGATCATCCTGGCACCGCGTCCGCCTATGCTCTCGACGAGCCAGGCGGTCAAGGCTTCGGGCTGCCCGGTCACGGGCTCGGCCGGGCCGGGCACGGCTTCGGCCAGCCGGACACCGACGGCTTCACCGGACCGGACTCCGGTGCGTTCGACCTGCTCGGCACGGACTCCACCCGGGCAGCAGGCGATGGCCTGTTCGGCGGTGACGGCTTGTTCAGGGGCGATGGTCCGTTCGGCGGCGATGGTCCGTTCGGCGGCGACGGCCCGTTCGGTGGTGACGGCCTGTTCGACGGCGGCGGCCCGCTGGGCGGTGATGGTCCGTTCGACGGTCATGGTCCGTTCGGCGAGGACGGCCTGTTCGACGGTGACGGCCCGTTCATCGGCATCACGAACAAGCCGATCGGCGATGGCTTCTTCTTCGGCGTCACCTCGGACCCGGTCAGCGACGACTTCATCGGCATCACCTTCGGGGAGTTCGACTCCGACCAACTCGGCGACCAGCTCGACGAGTTCACCGACTTCTTCCGCAGAAGCCTGGACGTGTCCGACGGCCCGCAGGCAGCGACCGATGCGGCGATGCCGGGCCACGGCACCCCGGGAGTGGCCAGTGGCCTGACGACGTCAGGGACGTCAACGAGCCACTCGCACCAGACCAATCAGGCGCCCGCGCCGAGCGCCGCACCGCAGCCCCTGGCACAGCCGTTCGCTGCCCCCGCGCCGATCGCGCCCGTCGTGGTGGTGCCTGCGGTGGCCGCGCCTGCCGTGGCCGCCCCGGCGGCGGCC
>NZ_BDAY01000131.1 GCF_001612685.1 Nocardia altamirensis NBRC 108246 | reverse complement strand
AAGATCAAAGAAGTCTGATTCTCGCTACCGTCCACCGGGTTTGCCGAGATGCGCGCTGCTTCTCGTAGGCGCACCGGGGATCCCGCAGACCTTCCATACGGTTCGCAGAGGCTCTGGGCTCTGTGAACCGTATGGAACCTGTGTGGGATCCCCAGAAGGGGTGCGGATTTCGGGGTTTGGGCGGGCTGGCTGTGTTCGCTGGTCTCAGAAGTACCCGCGATCCCGGTATGTGGGATCCAGGGGGTGGTTTCGTGCCGAGGGGGTAATGGTGCAGGTGGCTTCTCGGGCGATGCCTGCACCAGTACCTCGTGATCAACCGACCAACTCGACGAGGCGTGGTTAGCCGCGGAGGGAGTGGATTACGTCGGCGTGCAGGGCGTCGGCGCGGGCGGCGATTTCTTCGATGCGGAGAAGGACGGGGGCGAACTGGTCGCCCGCGTCGGCGGGGAGGGAGGCGACGTTGATTTCGATGTTGAGCTGCGAGGTGGTCGCCGCGGCACGGCACGCGTTGGCGGCGGCGCCGATATCGGTGACGACATTGGGGTTGCCGATGGGGAAGAGCTGGGTGGCGAGGGCGAGAACCTCGTCGGCCTCGTCGACGACCGCGGCCGGGACCCGGGCGGCCTCGAGGAGCGCGGCGTTGATCGCCGCGGTGCGGGTGGCGGTCTCTTCCTCGGTGGACTTCGGCAGCTTGTACGCCGAGCCGACAGCGGTGAACGCGGCGGCGTCGGCATCGGCGAGGGTGAGTGACCGGGTGCGGGCTGCGTCGGCGGCTTCGATGATGCGGTCGATGACCGGACGGTTGTCGGCATCCTTGGCCCGGGTCGTGTAGCGCGCGACCATCGCGACCAGAGCGGCGCCCTGCGCCGAGTGCAGCGCGGCGACCGCGCCACCGCCGGGCGCGGGAATCTTGGCGGCCAGATCGCACAGGTACTGCGCGAGCATGGCCTCGCCGAACGAGGACGCAGTTTCCTGGGACGATGTGCTCGGCTGCGACACGGGTGCGTGGCCTTTCCTACGACGGCGAGGGTTGAATGCGCGGTTAACGCTACCGGTCGTCCGGGACGGTAGACCGGTCCGGTGCACCACTGATGCGTAAGCGCGGTTATGTTGAGTCCTATGCGGATCGGATTGGGCATCAACTACTCGGGCGGTTTCAAAGAGGTGGCGGCGGAAGTCGCGGACCTCGAGCGGGCCGGTCTCGACATCGTGTTCGTGCCGGAGGCGTACTCGTTCGACGCGGTGAGCGCCCTCGGTTACCTGGCGGCCAAGACGTCGACGCTGCAGCTGGCCTCGGGCATCCTGCAGATCTACACCCGCACGCCGAGCCTGACCGCGATGACCGCCGCCGGCCTGGACTTCGTCTCCGACGGCCGGTACATCCTCGGCCTCGGTGCGTCGGGCCCGCAGGTGATCGAAGGCTTCCACGGTGTGCCCTATGACGCACCGATCGGCCGCACCAGGGAACTGGTGGAGATCTGCCGCAAGGTGTGGCGTCGTGAGCGCCTCGAATATCAGGGCAAGTACTACCAGATCCCGCTGCCCGCCGGGCAGGGCACCGGGCTCGGCAAGCCGCTGAAGCTGATCAATCACCCGGTGCGCGAACGCATTCCGGTGCTGCTCGCCGCACTCGGCCCGAAGAACGTCGAGCTGACCGCTGAGATCGCCGAAGGCTGGCAGCCGATCTTCTTCCTGCCGGAGCAGGCGAAGGCGATCTGGGGCGAGTCACTGGCCGCAGGCCTGGCCAAGCGCGACCCGCAGCTCGGCGACCTCGACGTCTATGCGGGCCCGGCGCTGGCCATCGGCGACAACGTCGAGCCGCTGCTGGAATGGGTCAAGCCGCATCTCGCGCTCTACATCGGCGGTATGGGCGCCAAGAGCAAGAACTTCTATCACACGCTCGCCACCAAGTACGGCTACGGCGCCGAGGCCGACCGCATCCAGGACCTGTATCTGGCGGGCAAGAAGGAAGAGGCGGCCAAGGCGGTCCCGGACGCGCTGGTCCGCGACATCTCGCTGATCGGTCCCGCGGGTTACGTCAAGGAGCGGGTCGCCGCCTTCCGCGAGGCGGGTGTCACCGTCCTCAACGTTGTTCCGATGGCGGCCACCGCGGCGGAGCGCGTCAAGCTGATCGAGCAGCTGCGCGAACTCTGCGACTGAGGCATTTTCGAAACATTCGGCGCCGCCGCATCCTGTTGGATGCGTGCGGCGCCGAATTCGTTCGAGGGCTTGCTCGCCGTCAGGCGCCGCGCAGTCCTGCCAGCGCTGCTTCCAGCGTGGAATGTAGCGCGAAAACCTGATCGAGGCTGGTCATCCGCAACTGCCGACTGGTGGCTGGCCCGTCGGCGACGACAGCGATCTTCGTCGCGTCGCCTGCTCGCTGATGCGTCGCGACGAGCACGGCCATGCCTGCCGAGGCCAGGAAGCTGACGTCGGTCAGATCGATGATCAGCGCCGCGGGCTTGCCGTTGAGGATCGCCTCGATCGAATTCTCCAGCGCGGGGGCTGTCGCCAGGTCGACCTCGCCGGCCACCGTCAGCACCGTCGCACCGTCCTGCGAAGCGACGGTGGTGGTCATCGTTTCCGCCAGGGGATACGCGTCTCCGGATGTGTTGGTCACCTAATCACAACACACAAGTCGTGGCGGAATCGCAACTGTGGAGCACCCATGTGTCCAAACATTACCGCAGCAAAGCTCTTCCGAGACCACATTCCCCCAGCTCGACCCGACCGACACCCAACCCATCCGCGGTGATCCGGATCCCCCGAGTGTTCCGCCGCACCATGAACCGCCGACTACCCGCAGATCACCGCCGACACCCACAACGATCCCGATCGTCATAGTCGGCCACCGACGTGCCTGCGGTCACCTCCCGAACAGCTGCTCTCTCCTGCGCGCGCCTCCAACAACCTCGTTCAGCGGTATTGCACGGCATAGCCCGAAGCTCCGGTCAGCGCGGGATGGACGGTCTCGGCCCCGCGTTCGGAGGCTGGGATGTCTGCTGCAATTCATCGCGGGTGAATACCGACCGAATTCATTCTTTGGCCCCTAACCGCTCCCGTCGGCTGCGGGCGCGCAAAGATAGCCGCATCGATCCGCACGATGTCGAATTTATCGCGAAATGTCAGTACTTGTAGATAAATTCGTACAACCTTCCGCGGCGGAGATTGGTTGAGTGATAGGAATTCAACTCTAACTGACGTGTCCACCCGAGGAGGTTGCGGTGAGGATCGTCTGGCGAAACAGCCTGAGCCAACTGAGAGTTCACTCCGGCAGCATCCAGAAGGAGATGAATTCGTGACGCTTCCCACCTTGAGTAAGGGGCAGAATATCCCGTTGCCGAATGACATAGTACGCGTTGACATCGTTCTCGGGTGGACGGAGTCGGAAATCGAGATCGACGCGTCCGCATTATTGTTGAGGGCTGATGGAAAGGTAGGTTCTGACGGCGATTTCGTCTTCTACAACCAGCCCGAATCGCCCGATGGATCGGTGCGCTTCCTGGGGGCGAGCGCGACCGAGGAGGGTGCACAAGCCCGGATCGCGATCGAGTTGGCCGTGGTCCCGGAGAATGTCCACACTGTGGCGCTCGCAGGCAGTCTCGGCGCCGGAACATTCGGGGAGCTCGGCAAGCTCACCTTTCGCGTGGTCGACGGAGCGGGGCAGTCGCTGGCAGAGTATGTCACCGCCGACGCCGCGACGGAGTCTGCCTTCGTATTCGGTGAGGTGTACCGCCGCGGCGGCGACTGGAAAGTCCGAGCGGTGGGCAAGGCTGGGATACCGGATTGGCCGGTCTAGCAACGGATTTTGGTGTCGACGTCGATGACGACACCGCGCCTGCACCGACAGCCGAGCCGGTCGAGGCGACACAAATTAGCAAGGTGGAGCCCCTCAGAGCGGTAGCCGGCGCGATTGGTGCCGACCTGTCGGGACCAGACCTCGAACCGTCCGCCGAATCACCAGCCAAAGCGTCTGCGCGAAGCCGCGGCGTGCGTACCGCCAAACGAACGGCGAAGCGGGTCAAGCCGGTCGAGTTCAAACTCGCAGAGGTCGACACTTGGCAGCCTGCCCGATTGTTCTCGGTGTTCGGAGTTGGTGCAGGGGAGGAGCAAGAGAAACGTGCCACGTCGGCGCTGATCGCAACAATGCAGGTGGTGCGCCCGTTCGCGCGGGCATTGTGCGCCAGAATGGGGGCTCCGGCAGGAGCTTTCGAAGGCTATGTCGAGGTGCAGTACGAACGGAACGACTCGAAGGTCATTCCTGATGCGGTGCTCAAGGTGGTTCGGGGCAGCCGGGTGTGGACCGGCCTGCTCGAGGTCAAGACCGGTAGCGGCAAGCTCCGGCGCGATCAACTGGAGAGCTACCTCGACGTGGCGCGCCGGAAGAAATATGACGCGGTGATCAGCCTGTCGAACGATATACCCGCAAGTCCGGGAGAGCTTCCGATCGAGGTCGACCGCCGCAAGCTTGCCAAAGTTGCGCTGCGGCACCTGTCGTGGGCGGAGGTGGCACACGAGGCGCGGATGTTGCTGGCACACGGCGGACTCGACAACGACCTGCATGCCTGGATTCTGAGCGAGTTTCTTCGCTACCTCGATCACCCGCGGTCTGGCGCTGCCGAGTTCGTCGACATGGGACGGCACTGGGTGGCTGTCCGCGACTCGGTGACAGCGGGGACTCTTCGTGGGGGCGACCCGAAGGCTTTGGCGGTCGCGGATACGTGGGTGTCGCTGTCACGGCATCTCGCGTTGCGACTGACCGCCGAACTCGGAGTCACCGTCAAACACATCCTGCCGCGTCGGCACCTTGCCGATCCCGCCGCTCGCAACGCCGCCGTCGCGGATCGGCTTGCGGACGATGGAACGTTCGAGGCCGTGTTCCGGATCCCGGATACCGTAGGCGATCTGGTCGTGGTGGCGGACGTGCGCACGCACAAGGTTCGCTGCCGCACCACCCTCGATGCGCCGGACGAAGGCACCTCGGGTCGTCGATTGTCCTGGCTGCTCAGACAACTCGCGGAGGCACCGGGTGATGTCCAGGTCGAGGCGGTGTTCTCGGAGCCGGGCAACGAAGTGTGCGAGCACCTCGACAAGGTGCGCGTGGAACCGAAGGTTCTGACGGGCGGCGGCCGCGCCGGCGCCATCGTGTCCTTTTCGCTGGAACAGACTTTTCGGATGGGCAACCGACGGTGCGGCACCGCGGCGAGCTTTGTCAGCAGCGTGACGTCGGCGACAGACGCGTTCTACGGATCGGTAGTGCAACCGCTGCGGGAATGGGTGCCCGCCGCACCGAGGCAGCCGGATTCGGTGCCGTTGCCCGAGGATGTGTTGCTCGGCGGTGAGCCCGGCCCGTAGTGGTCAGTTGGCTATGCGGCGGGGGGTGCCGCGGAGGGGGTTGGCTACGGGGAAGGTGATGGCGGGGAGGGTTACGGACATGCGGACTCGGGTGCCTGGGCCGGTGTGGTCGATGTCGAGTTCTTCGGTGAGGGCGCGCATCATGTCGATGCCGCGGCCTCGGTAGCCGGGGTCGGCGGAGCGGGGTTTCCAGACGCCGGTGTCGGCGACGGTGATGACGACGGTTTCGGTGTTGCAGGTGGCGGTGAGATGGACCAGGCCTGCGGCGGGGTCGCGGGGGATGGCTCGGCTGGTGCGGCCCATGGAGAGGTCGGTGCTGGCGGGGCGGCCGGAGGGGACGGCGCCGTTGCGGTAAGCGTGTTCGATGCTGTTGCTGCACGCCTCGTTGGCTGCGGCGACGAGATCGGAGGCGAGGTCGTGCGGGACCGCGGCGGCGGCGAGCCAGGCTTTGAGCGTACGGCGAAGGGCCGCAAGCTCATCCGGGTGTGCGGGCACGTCGAGGCGCAGCGGTGCGGGCGGCTGGCGGTAGACGACCATGGCGACGTCGTCGTCGTAGCCCGCGGTGGGGCGCAGCCGGGACAGGACCGCGTCGGCGACCTCGCGTGGCAGCTTGGCGGAGGTGCCAGCGAGGACGTCGGCGATCTTGGTGAAGCTGTCGTCGATGTCGACGCCGCGCTGTTCGACCAGCCCGTCGGTGAACAGCACCAGCGTCGATCCCGGCGTCAGCGCAGTGGTGGCCTCTGGGCGTCGTGGTGGATCGAAGGTGGCCAGCGGCACGGAACGCCCACCTTCCAGCAGCCGCCCGGTGGTGTCGACGTCGGCCAGGATCGGCGGCATGTGGCCCGCGCTGCTGTAGCGGACGAGCCCGCGCACCGGATCGAGCACCGCCGCACACACGGTGGTGCACATCGCGCCGGGGATTCGCCCTGCGACAGTGTCGAGTTCGGCGAGCAGCTGCGCGGGCCCCGCCCCGCGCAGCAGCAAAGCCCGTGCGGCCGTGCGCAATTGACCCATCACGACGGCGGCGGACAATCCACGCCCGACGCAGTCGCCGACGACGACACCAATGGTGCCGTCGCGCAACGGAACCACGTCGTACCAGTCGCCGCCGATCTCGAGCGGCGGCAGCGCAGGCTCGTAATGCACCGAGAACCGGGGCGGCAACTCGATCGGCCCGAGCATGGCCCGCTGCAGGGTCAGCGAGGTGGAGCGCGCCTGGTCGAAGTTGCGTGCCCGCTGCACCGCGAGGCTGAGATGGCCGATCAGCAGCGAGAACAACGTCCAATCGGCGGCACTGATGGCGCGGGGCGCGGCGAAGCGCAACCACAGTGCGGCATCACCGGTTTGGCCGAGCGGCGCGACGATGCCTTCGGAGAACTCCGATCCTTCCGGGATCGCGAACAGGCTGCGGCCGGGCCTACGTCTGGCGCGATCCAGCAGCGCCCGTGCGCGCGCGTCGAGTTCGGGGTTCTCGGGTGTGCCCTCGGTGCCGGACGCGTACACCTCCGGCTCGGCCTGCCGATTCGGCCACACCGAAACGACTGCGGTTTCCGCACCGACGGTGCGCCGCACCTCGTCAAGTCCGACCGCGAGCACCTCGACCACGCTGGTGGCCGCACCGACCGCGGTGGCGAGCCGGGAGGCCGCCTGATCGCGCGCCTGCGCGTCGTGCTCGGCGGTCACATCCCGAATGGTGCCGACGAAGATGCGTTCGTTGTTTTCCGGCTTGATCAGCGCACTGGTGCTGACCGCCAACCACACCGACCGCCCGTCCCGATGCCGGATCGGGATGATGAATCGCTGTGCCTCCGTACCGAGATCGGGATAACGCCCCTCCGGCATCGACCACGGATGCGGCAGCGGGTAGGGCACATCGGCGGCACCGTAACCGGTCAGCGCGCCGAAGGCGGAGTTGACTTCGACGATGGTGCCCGCCGAGTCCGCGACGAAGAACCCGTCCTGCAACGACTCGACCAGCGCGGTGCGGAACGCGTCGCGCCCGGCGAGATCGTCTGCGCGGGAACGCTGTTGCTCGTACCGGCCGACACCGTCGAGATAGCCGCGGGTCGCGATATCAAGCGCGGCAAGGGTTTGCAGCAAGAACTCCAACGCCGTCTCGGCGAGCCGATGGTCCGGCGCAGCCCCTGCCGCCTGCTCGACCGATTGGACGACCCGGAAGTGGTGCTCGGTGAGATCGAGCAGGCTGACCCCTTCGACGAGCGCTCGCCTGCCGAGCTCGTAGCCTTCGGACAGACCCGCCTGGGTCGGCGAATCCAGGTGCCGCCGTAGCGCGGTCGCGTATGCGTCGAGGAAGTCGGCCAGGGTGGCGCTCATGCTTGCGCCTCGCTGTCGCTCGGCCCCGGCCTGACTGCGGAGGCGGCTGTGGTCGTCGTTCGCTCGCTCATACTTGCGCCTCGCTGTCGCTCGGCCCCCGCCCGACCGCCGTGGCGGCCGCGCTCGCGGATCGCGCGCTGCTCATGTCGCCGGACCGTTGTGCTGCGCGGGGCCGCGGTGGCGGGCGGCAAGCACCAACGCATCGTCGGTGTCTTTGGCGTGCTTGGCCAGAATGTCGGCGGTGATCTCCGCGGTGGACTTCGACAGGTCGATGCCGTCGGTGGAGTCGCTGACGATGCCGTCGGTGGACATCAGGAGCAGGTCGCCCGGTCGCACGTGAATGGTCTGCGATTGCAGGTTCTGCGGTAGCCGATAGCCGACGATGCCCGCGGTCAGCAGCACGGTCGCCCGGACGGTCAGACCGACGGGACCCATGGCGAGCACCTGGGATTCGACATTGCCGACGCCGAGCCAGCGCACCGTGTCGCTGGGATCGAACAGCGCGAGCGAGACCGCGGCGCCGCGCGTGTCGGCCATGGCCCGATGACAGAGCACCATCAGGACATCCAGCGGTTCGGCGCGGTTCTCCGCGAGCACCTGCGCGGCCCGATCGGCGGCGTCGGCGGCGGCCGCACCGTGCCCCAACCCGTCCAGCACCGCGAAAAGCACTGTGCCGCCGCCGGTGTCGAGCACGACACCGCGATCACCGGAGACCCGCTGTCCAGGGAGGGCGCGACCGGCCACCGCCCATTCGATTCGGCCGATGAACCCGTCTTCATGCACCGTTGGGTACCCACTTCCACATCTCCACCAACGTGCCGCGACCAGGTGCAGAATCGATGATGAGCCGGTCCATCAACCTGCGGGCGCCGGGGAGACCGAGACCTAGTCCGCGCCCGGTCGAGTAACCGTCCTCCAGCGCGCGGGGAATGTCGAGGATGCCAGGTCCTTCGTCCTGGGCCTGAACCACCAGCGCTTGACGACCCTCCCGATCGTCGACGAGCAACCGGACTTCGCCGGTGCCTGCGTAACTGGTGATGTTGCGGGCGATTTCGGAGATCGCCGTCGAGATCATGGTGCGGTCCGTCAGAGAGAATCCGAGCTTCGCCGCCAGTTCGCGTCCGGCTTGACGTGCGATCACGATGTCGCCCGACACTCTGACCGCGATCACCACGTTCTCAGCGGCCACTGTCACGACCGTCTCGCTGGCGTCGAGTGCTGGTCTTCCGGTTCAGCCAGGCCAGGCCCTCCTCCAAGTCGAGGGCCGTGTGCATGTCTTCGAACGTGAGCCCGAGTTGCACCATGGCGAACGCGACTTCAGGTTGCAGCCCGACGATGACCGTTTCGGCGCCGCGCAGCTGAGTCATGTGCGCGATGGTGCGCAAGGATCTGGCGGCGAAGGAGTCCATGATGTCGATCGCCGTGACATCGACGATGATGCCGTGTGCCCGATACTTGCTGACCTGTTTCATCAGGTCGTCCTGCAGGCGTTCGGTATCGGCATCGGTCAATGCGGACTGCACCGACGCGATGAGATAGGTGCCTTGTTTGAGAATCGGTACCGGCATGTGCCCGCCCTGATCTAGCGACCGTCGCGTTCGGCGACCCGTTCGGTGACTCGGGAAACCTCGTAACCCAGTAGACGTTCCGCTTCCTCGATGCCACCTTGGAGGTCACCGACCGCGTTCATCTTCGACAGATCCAAGCCGATGGTCACCAGGGTGAGCGCGATCTCCGAGGACAGGCCGGTGATGATGACGTTCGCGCCCATCAGGCCGGACGCGTCGACGGTCTGCACCAGGTGGTTGGCCACCGTCGAGTCGATCTCGGGCACACCGGTGATGTCGATGACGACGACCTTGGCGCGGTTGGCCCGGATCGCGCTCAGCAGCTGCTCGGTGAGCTGGCGGGCGCGCTGGCTGTCCAGCACGCCGATGATGGGCAGAATCAGCAGCTGTTCACGCACCTGCAGAACTGGCGTGGACAGCTCGCGAATCGCCTCCTGCTGCTGGCGGATGACGCGCTCGCGCTCTTGGACGAAGGAGACGCCCACCGTGTTGGCGATGCGGTTCGCGGCGGGCTCGTAGGCGTCGAGCACCGCGTTCAGCAGCTGGAAGTCGGATTGATACTTCTCGAACAGCGAGCGGGCCAGCACGTCACGCAGCAGCAGCACGATGCCGAGGATTTCGTCGGTCTCGACGCCTCTCGGGATGATGCGTTCGGACAGATCGCGGGCGTAGGCCTGCAGCGCCTCGACGCTACCGGTCTCGAGCACCTCGACGTAGTTGTCGTACACGGACGTGGCCTCGGAGAAGATCTCCTCCGGGGTCATCGCGGTCAGCAGCTGAGCGTCGGTGATGCGCCGGGCCCACACCTCACGCAGCGCGGTGCGGTTCTGGCGCAGGTGCTCGACCAACTGCGGAAGCAGATTGTCGACCGGTCCTACGCCCAGTGAATCCGCCGAAAGGCTCATGGACACCTCGGACATGGAAACTCCTGCCCCTTTCGACGGTTTGAGTCGGGATCATCAACGTGCGGTCGGCTGCGAGGCCGACACCGAGCCTAGTCATACCCCAACGAGGTTGCTGACGAAACCTGCCGGTTGTTCAACTGCGAATCGTCGCAGTTAGCTGAAACCCCGCTCCAGCCCGTGCAATGCCTCCTCGAGATAGACGGTCAGGTCCGCGTCGGCCCTGGTCAGCCAGGCGTCGAAGGCGGCGCGGGCGGCCGCGAGGGTGGTGCGGCCGACCGCGAGTGGGATCAGCGCGTTGTCCGGTTCGCCGAGCCTGCGCGCGGCGAAGCCGCTGACCGCGCGTTCCCAGGCGTCGTAGTGCGCGCCCGCGGTGGCGGCCAGCGCCGGGATGGTGGCGACCAACTGCATGCGGGTGCGTAGCTCGGGCACGTCTTCGGCCCGATACCGGTTGGCGTTCACGACGACTCGACGCACGGCGGTCATCATCGGAATATCGTCTGGCACGGTGGCGAACGCTGCGCGCAGAGCAGCGACTTCGTCATCGAACTGGTACCAGAGCACCTCGGCCTTGGTGGGGAAGTACCGGAAGAAGGTGCGGCCGCTGATGCCTGCCGCCGCGGCGATCTGTTCAACGGTGGTGTCATCGAAGCCCTGCTCGGTGAACAGCCGCATCGCGATCAGTTCGAGTTCGCGTTTGGTGGTGCCGCGTGGGCGACCGCGGGTGGTCCTTGCTGTCACGGCTATTGATTATGTCAGTGACTGACGATAATCTCCGGACATGCTCGAAAGTGTCGCAGGCCACATCGAGGCTGCGGCAGTGCCGACCCACACCGTGGCGGATCTGACCTGGCCGGAAGCGGGCGAACGGGCGGCTGCAGGCGCGATTCTCGCGGTCCCGGTCGGCGCGACCGAACAGCACGGGCCGCATCTGCCGCTGTCCACCGACACCGACGTCGCCGCCGAACTGTGCGCGCGGCTGGCCGCGCGGCGACCCGATGTGCTTGTCGCACCGGCGATTCCGTACGGCGCGAGCGGCGAGCACGCCGGCTTCGCAGGCACGCTGTCGATCGGACAGGCCGCGCTGGAGTTGCTGATCGTCGAGCTGTGCCGTTCGGCCACCGACACTTTCGACCGGATCCTGCTCGTCAACTGGCATGGCGGCAATCTCGAGCCGCTGCGGCGCGCGGAGACGCTGCTGCACAGCGAGTCTCGCGACGTGCACGTGTATGTGCCGCGCTACCAGGGTGATTTGCACGCAGGTCGCGCGGAGACCGCCGTGCAGCTGGCACTCGCACCGGACAAGGTCCGTGTCGAGCGTGCCGAGGCGGGTGACGTCCGCCCACTGCCGGAACTGCTGCCGCTCCTTCGCGCCAACGGTGTGCGCGCGATCAGCGCGAACGGTGTCCTCGGCGACCCGGCGGGGGCAAGCGCCGCCGAGGGCGACGCGCTGCTCGACCACCTGACCACCGACCTGCTCGACCGAACCCGGCTGTGGTGGCCGGTAGCCTCCCCGGAAAGGACCGGAACATGAACCCCTGGTTCGAAACCGTCGCCGAAGCGCAGCGCCGCGCGAAGAAGCGACTGCCGAAGTCGGTGTATGGCGCGCTGATCGCCGGATCCGAGCGCGGGCAGACCATCGAGGACAATCAGCTCGCGTTCACCGAGCTCGGTTTCGCGCCGCACGTCGCCGGTCCGATCGGGGATCGGGATCAGTCGACAACCGTGCTCGGCCAACCGCTTTCGATGCCGGTGTTGATTTCGCCGACCGGCGTGCAGGCGGTGCATCCCGACGGCGAGGTCGCGGTGGCGCGCGCGGCCGCCGCGCGCGGGATCGCGATGGGGCTCAGCTCGTTCGCCAGCAAGCCGATCGAAGAGGTGATCGCGGCCAATCCGTCGACCTTCTTCCAGATGTATTGGTGTGGCAGCAAAGACGAGATCCTGCAGCGGATGGACCGGGCGAAGGCGGCGGGCGCGGTAGGGCTGATCCTCACCCTCGACTGGTCGTTCTCGCACGGACGGGACTGGGGGAGTCCGGTCATTCCGGAGCGGCTCGATCTGCGCACCATGCTGAAGTTCGCGCCGCAGACGTTGGCCAGGCCGCGCTGGTTGTCCGCGTATGTGAAGTCAGGGCGCATCCCCGACCTCACCGCGCCGAACATGGCGATCGGCGACGGTCCTGCGCCCGGATTCTTCGGCGCCTACGGCGAGTGGATGGGCACGCCGCCGCCGGACTGGGCCGATGTGCGCTGGGTCTGCGAGCAGTGGGGTGGGCCGGTCATGCTCAAGGGGGTGATCCGGGTCGACGACGCGCTACGCGCGGTGGACGCGGGCGTCGCGGCGATCTCGGTGTCCAATCACGGCGGCAACAATCTCGACGGCACCCCCGCCGCCATCCGGGCGTTGCCCGCGGTGGCCGACGCAGTGGGTGCACAGATCGAGGTGGTGCTCGACGGTGGCATCCGGCGCGGGAGCGATGTCGTGAAGGCGGTCGCGCTCGGTGCGCGTGCGGTGCTGATCGGGCGGGCGTACCTGTGGGGTCTGGCCGCCAACGGTCAAGCGGGCGTGGAGAACGTGCTCGACATCCTGCGTGGCGGAATAGATTCGGCGCTGCTCGGCTTGCGCAAGACCAGCGTTGCCGACCTCGATCGCGGAGATCTGGTGGTGCCGCAGGGGTTCGAGCGCGCGCTCGGGGTGCCGACGGATTGGCGCAGTGGATCAGCCAGTGCTGGTACGGGTTCGGCGGATGCCGTTGGTGCTACCGACGAATCAACCAGTGCGGCAGCGGAATCACCAGACCTGAGCGCCGAAATGGCAGCGGTACAACACGAGTCCGCGAACGCCTCGGCCTGAGCCGCCAGGCCGCTCGGGCCGGGCACGGTTCTGTATGGGGGAATTGACGTCCACCGCAACGGAATCAGTCGAATACCGGGTCGGTGGACACGTCGGATCGCCGGCCTAGTTCTCGCTCGCCGAGCTCCGATGATGCGCAAGCAGCGTGTCGTAGATGTCGGCGAGCGCGGCCAGCTGTTGCCGGTCGAGTATGTCGATCATGTGCCTGCGCACACTGAGCACGTGCGCGGGCGCCGCGCTGCCGAGTACCTCGGCGCCGCGCGGTGTGAGCCGGGCCGCCGTGCGTCGCGCATCGTCGGGGATCGGTTCACGGACTACTAACCCGCGCTTCTCCATTCGGGTGATCTGGTGTGAGAGCCTGCTCTGCGACCACTCGAGTTTCGCGGCTAGTTCGGCGAAGGTGGTGCGGTGCTCCGGAGTCTTGCTCAGGAAGGCCAACACCGAGTACTCGACGTACGTGAGGTTCGACTCCCGCGTCGAGTCTCGACCGACCGCCGCGGCGATGAGGTCGCGGGTGCGCACGAAGCCCACCCAGGCGCGCATTTCGACGTCATCGAGCCAACGGGGATCGGTCACGATAGCGCTCCAAACTCTGGCGTGTCATACATTGTCGCGCTTCGTTGTGCGTTGCGCGGCAAGTTGTGCAGCGCTCCAACGGTTGGACGTCCGAGCGCTTTTTGTGTGAGACGAGAGGTAGCACTCTCAGGGTTGAACGTGCAACCTTTTGTGCCAACTAGTGCGACCTTTTGTATCAACCTCTCGAGGAAGGCTTGCCTAACCACGAGCCGACCTGGTCCGGTGGATAGGCTCGCTGTGCTTGTGACCAGCCACGGCTTCCGCAGCCCGGCCCGCCCGAAGGAGTGCGTCTCGTGACCGCGCCGGACTTCCGCTATTCCGACCTGCTGCCGATCGGCGCCGACGACACGTCGTACCGCCTGCTCACCACCGAGGGCGTCAGCACCTTCGAGGTCAACGGCCGGACCTTCCTCCAGGTGGAGCCGGAAGCACTGCGGCTGCTGACGGCCGAGGCGATGCACGACATCAGCCACTACCTGCGGCCCGCGCATCTGACGCAGCTGCGCAAGATCATCGATGACCCCGAGGCCAGCGGCAACGATCGCTTCGTCGCGCTCGACCTGCTCAAGAACGTGAACATCTCCGCGGGCGGCATCCTGCCGATGTGCCAGGACACCGGCACCGCGATCGTCATGGGCAAGAAGTCCGAGGGCGTGCTGACCGGCGTCGACGACGCCGAATGGATCAGCCGCGGCGTCTACGACGCCTACACGAAGCTCAACCTGCGCTACTCCCAGCTCGCCCCGATCACCATGTGGGACGAGAAGAACACCGGAACGAATCTGCCCGCGCAGATCGAGTTGTACTCCACGCCAGGCGATCTCGCGCACCCGTCGTACAAGTTCCTGTTCATGGCCAAGGGTGGCGGTTCGGCGAACAAGTCGTTCCTGTACCAGGAAACCAAGGCCGTGCTGAACCCGACGCGGATGCTGGAGTTCCTCGACGAGAAGATCCGCTCGCTCGGCACCGCGGCCTGCCCGCCCTACCACCTCGCGGTCGTGATCGGCGGCACCAGCGCCGAATTCGCCTTGAAGACGGCCAAATACGCCTCGGCCCACTACCTGGACAACCTGCCCACCGAGGGATCGCTCGCGGCGCACGCGTTCCGGGATCTGGAGCTGGAGGAGGAGGTCTTCAAGCTGACCCAGTCCTTCGGCATCGGCGCGCAGTTCGGCGGCAAGTACTTCTGCCACGATGTGCGGGTGGTGCGGCTGCCGAGGCACGGCGCCAGCTGCCCGGTGGCACTCGCGGTGTCTTGCTCGGCCGACCGGCAGGCCCTGGCCAAGATCACGCCGGAGGGCGTGTTCCTCGAGCAGCTCGAGCGCGAGCCAGCGCACTACCTGCCCGAGCAGACCGACTCGATCCTCGGCGGCGACGTGGTGCACATCGATCTCAACCGGCCGATGTCGGAGATCCGCGCCGAACTGTCGAAATACCCGGTGAAGACCCGGCTTTCGCTGAGCGGTCCGCTGGTGGTCGCGCGCGATATCGCGCACGCCAAGATCAAGGAACGGCTCGACGCGGGCGAGCCGATGCCGGAGTACCTGCGCGAGATGGCCGTCTACTACGCGGGCCCGGCCAAGACACCCGAGGGCTATGCGTCCGGCTCGTTCGGCCCGACCACCGCGGGCCGGATGGATTCCTACGTCGACCAATTCCAGGCCGCTGGCGGGTCTTTCGTCATGCTGGCCAAGGGCAACCGCTCGGCCCAGGTCACCAAGGCCTGCCACCAGCACGGCGGCTTCTACCTCGGGTCCATCGGCGGTCCCGCCGCCCGCCTCGCCCTGGACTGCATCAAGTCGGTCGAGGTGCTCGAGTACCCCGAACTCGGCATGGAAGCGGTCTGGAAAATCGAGGTCGAAGACTTCCCCGCCTTCATCGTCGTCGACGACAAGGGCAACGACTTCTTCGCCGAAACCCAGAAGCCGATCGCACTGCGGGTCCGCACCCGCAGCGCCGAACGCGTCTGACATCGATCGAATCGGCGCGGCGATAACGTTCGAATGGACCTTGCAGGTTCCTGAGTGTGGTGGCTGTGTGCGTTCGTGCGGAACGCGGATACGAACTCGCCGCCATCTGCCAAGAATGGGTGCCGATGAATGCGACGGTGCCCGACGCATTCATCGCACTGCTCCAGGAGTGTCGTCGCGCCGAAGCGCATACCCGGCGACCCGCGCCGGACAATTGACCGGGATGCGCACACCACGGCAGCGCCTGCTGCATGTGCTGGCCGCCCGGGGCAATGCGCATGTCTGCGAATTTCCGGAACCGGCTCGATAACAAGGTCTTCCGCAGGTCTATCGCGCCGGCGTACCCCCTGAACTGGGCGTTCGACCTTTAATAGAGGCTTATGGGCGGACATGGCGATGTCACCCCGATCGCCGGGGTGTCGTCGGTGTTTTGCGATGCACTCTTAGCGATGTACGTCGTTGATTCCAAGTGCCGTTGATCGCAGATGCCATTGAGGTCGAGGAGGGCAATGAGTACGTCCAGGGCAGTCACGACAACACTGCGTCTTTCCCAATCCGCCAGCCGGAGATTGGCCGCACGCGCCGCACGCGAAGGTACCACTTCTGCCGCATTGCTCGATCGCCTCATTCGGGAGGGTGTCGATCAACTCGATCATCCCGGCATTGTTTTTCGCGGGCCGATGACCGACCGGCGTGCCGCGCTCGTCGCAGGCCCCGATGTCTGGGAAATCGTTGCGCGGCTACAGGAATTGGACGGGCCGGTCGACCGGCGGATCGAGCAGCTGAGTGCGCGCTGTAGCCTGCACGCCGGCAAGATCAAGATCGCCATCGAGTACGCCCGCGACCACGGCAACGAGATCATCGAGCGGATCGGACGCAATCGTCAAGCCGCCGAGGCGATTCGCCGCGCGGCGGCGGAGCGCGCGCCTGCTGTTGAGCGGGACCACCTCACGCTGGTCGCGCCACTACGTGAGTGATACGGCCGAATTGTCCGGTGCTGGAGTCGAATTGTCCGTTCCAGTAGCTGTTCACATGATGGGGAGCGAATGTGTACACCGCTCGCTCGGGGTGTGGAAACAGCTCCTACCTGTGCATAACCTGCTCGGCCTGCGGGTGGCGGTCTCCGGCGGCAGCCGGGGTGCCGTCCGCGGGCCGATCGGAGTTGTGGGCGGCGAGCAGGAAGAAACGGTACGGTCGTGAAACTCGGGAAACCACGGCAATTTTCGCGAATCGGACTGGTAGCAGCTGCCCACACATTGTGATCCACAGCACTGGGATAGATTGTGGACAGTTAGCGTTTCAGATAGATGAAACTGCTGCCGCGCAAAGGATTCGGGTACGTCTGTGCCATAACTGACGGCTATTACTACTGGTCGATGCCTCGTGCCTGGTTGCGCGCCTCGGGCGTGCGTGCCGAGTGCTTGATGTGACAGGTTCCCGCAGGCATCGCGGTCGGCCGCTACCATCGCCGACATGGTGTTGAGGACTGGTGTGCGGAAACGGGTGCTGATCGGCCTACCGGTGGCGGTCATGCCTGCGCTTGTTGTGACGGGACTGCTCGCGCCGCAGGCGGCGGCGCGGATAAGCCCTATTGATCAACGAGAAGCGCTCGGATCAGCGGCGGGAACCGAAGGGCTCGAACCAGGTCTGGCGGTGGCGTACAGCCTCGCCGAGAACGAAGCGCACGCACAAGGCGTGCCTCTCTCGATCACCTCCGGCGATCGCACGCCCGCCGAACAGCAGCAACTCTGGGACAACGGCCTCACCACCTACGGCGGCCCCGACGCGGCCCGGCGCTGGGTACTGCCGCCCGAGGAGTCGACACACGTCTCGGGCCAGGCCGTCGACGTCGGCCCGCTCCAAGGCGCGCAATGGCTCGAAGCCAACGGAACCCGCTGGGGTCTGTGCCGCATGTACGAGAACGAATGGTGGCACTTCGAGCGGGCGACCACACCAGGCGGCGTCTGCTCGCCGATGCGACCGGACGCCAGCCACCGGTAGTTCGTCGACGTGGGGGAAATGGTTGCTGCCGCGCATTGACGGGAGAGAAATGGTTGTCGCCCCGTTGACCGGAGGCGAATGGTTGTTGCGCCGTTGACCGGAGAGAGATGGTTGTTGCCCCGTTGACGGGAGAGAAATGGTTGCTGCCCAACGTTGAGCGGAGTCTTATGGTTGCAACACGCCGCACGACACGCACCATTTCTCTCCGCTCAACCTCCCCCAAGATCACTTCCCCGAAAAGATCTTTGAACCGGACCACAGCCAAGTAACCCGGCTGGGACGAGAGAACGCGTGAGCGACTGCGGAGGTCAGCCGGGTACGGCACACGACGCCACCACGCTATCCAGTGCAAACCCCGAGACTGTCCCGCTCGCC
>NZ_BDAY01000130.1 GCF_001612685.1 Nocardia altamirensis NBRC 108246 | reverse complement strand
AATTCGCGGAAGCGGTGTGGGTGCACGGTAGGGGGTGGGTGTTTCGGTGCTTGACCTGGAGTGCACTCCAGGGCTTAGCGTGCTTGGCAGAGGTTGTCGACGTGTTAGGAGATCGCTCATGGAACTTGGTTTCCACCTTCCGATTTTCACCATCGACGGTGGCACCACCGCCATCGCGGGCGAGTTGGCCAGGGTGGGTGTTGCGGCGGAGGCGGCGGGGGCGACCTGGTTGTCGTTCATGGACCACTACTTTCAGATCGCGCCGACCGGGCTGCCTGCGGAGGCGAACATGCTCGAGGGGTACACCACCCTCGGTTACCTGGCCGCCCACACCTCGACCATCGAGCTCGGCCTGCTCGTCACCGGCGTGACGTACCGGCATCCCGGCCTGCTCGCGAAGATCGTCACCACTCTCGACGTCCTGTCCGGTGGCCGCGCCGCCCTCGGCCTCGGCGCCGCCTGGTTCGAGCGGGAACACCTCGGGCTCGGCGTGCCCTATCCGCCGATCGCCGAACGGTTCGAGCGACTCGAGGAAGCGCTGCAGATCTGCGGGCAGATGTGGGATCCGGACAACAACGGGCCGTTCGACGGACGGCACTACCAGCTCGCCGAAACCCTCTGTTCGCCGCAGCCGATCCACCGTCCGAAGATCCTGATCGGCGGTGGGGGAGAACGTAAAACGTTGCGCCTCGTCGCCCAGTACGGTGACGCCTGCAACCTGTTTGCTTCCGCGCCGGCCGATGTCGAACACAAACTCGACGTCCTGCGCAAGCACTGCGACACCGTCGGCCGTGACTACCGCGACATCCGCATCACGATCATGGCCAACAACCCACGTCCGACCCCGGCCACCCGCGACGAATTCGTCAGAGAGATGGCCGATTACGCCAAACTCGGCGTGCACGCCGTCATCATCACTCCCACCACCGGTGCCCCGGCTGCCTGGATCGACGCCATGGCCCCGGCTGTCCCGCAACTCGCCGAACTGGGCTGACCATACCGACCTGTCTCAGCCCGGGCGGAGAGGCGCCCCACTGGCGGTCCTGATCTGGTACGACTACGCGCCGCACGGTGAGGTCTTGATCTGGACGGCCCGTGACACCGTGAAGGACAAGGCAATCCGCAAGGCTGGTCGATTCAGCATGGCAGTGCAATCGGAGGACCATCCACCGAAATACGTCACCGTGGAAGGCTCCGTGACGGGAGTGGACGAATCGCCTACCCGCGCGCAGGTATTGAGCATTGCGCGCCGGTACCTGTCCCCAGCGGACGCCGAAGCGTTCGTCGACCAGGAATACGACAGTCACTCGGTGCTGTTCCGGATGCGTCCGGCCAAATGGCTCGGCGCAGACCAGGGTGAGCGAAACCCTGACTGAGCCCGAAGGCGATGCGGGACAGCCGTATCAGCGGGCCGCAGCGGCGATGGGGCCGGCCAGACCGTCGGTGGTGAACAGCTGCGTGCCCTGCTCGATCTGCTTGCCGTTGATGAAAACCGAAGGCGTCGAGTTGATGCCGGTGGCGAGGATGTCCTTGGTGTTGCTGCGGACGTAGGCGTCGTACTTGCGCTCGGTGATGCATTGGGCGACAGCGGGATCGGTGTAGCCCGCGGCCTCGGCGATCTCGATGAGCTTGCGATCGGGGAGGCCGTCGCCGCCTTCGGCAGGCTGCTGTTCGAACATGCTGGCCAGCCACGACTGATACTTCGACGAGTCGGATTCGGCGACGCAGTACGACGCATTGTTTGCGCGCGAAGAGTATTGGGTGGTCGAAGCACGGTCGAGGAACGAGATGATGTTGTATTCGACGACGGCCGTGCCGTTTTTGGTTGCCTCTTCGAGCGCCTTGGCGTTGGCCTTCTCGAAGGCCTGGCAGGCGGGGCACTGCAGGTCGGCGACGACGCGGACGACCGCGCGGGCACTCGGTTCGCCGACCCGGACCGCACCGTTGTCGGTGACACCGGCAGGCACGGTCAGCGAGATCTGGCCGACGGGCGGCGCGGGCTTGACCGGCAGCGTCCGCGAGTCTTGTCCGGGTGGGCCCGCAGCGACCGCGGTGCCGATGAAATCCTTGCTGAGGTCGTTCGCCACAATCCCGACGCAGGTCACCGCGACGACAACGAACAGGAGGGCGCCCGCGACCATCGCGTAGAGGACTCTGCGGTTGTGGCTGTCGCGGTCGTCGTCGTGCTGGGGCTCCGGCGACATGCCCGGCCATGCACCTTGACTGGTGTTCACAGAGTGTTCCCCCAGCTTCTTCGCCATCCAACAGTTTCGCTTCGACACGATAACGGTTGCCGACCGTATTTCGCGCCTCCCAGCGCTGAATCTTTGCTCAGGCACCCATATTTGCGCCCGTGCGCGCACGGAACTCGCGGATCCGACCCGGCGTGGCGGTATTCGGTTGACCCACGCTTACCCGGGAAAAGTAGGGTGGTCCGGTGATTCGCACAGCCGCGTTGGCCCACGTCAGGGATCGTCGTCTGCTGCAGGCGCGATCGATCGGCAAGGACGTCTTCTACATGGCGGGCGGGAAAATCGACCCGGGGGAGACGCCCGAGGTGGCGTTGCGCCGCGAGGTGCGTGAGGAACTCGGCGTCGGCGTCGTGTCCTACGACGAGCTCGGCGTGTTCCTGGCCGAGGCGTACGGTCATGCCGCGGGCACTCGGCTGCACATGACCTGCTTCACCGCGGAATTGGACGGTGACCCGCAGCCGACCAGTGAGATCGCCGAGATCCGCTACTTCACCGTCGGCGAGTACGCCGCGATGGACCACGTGGCTCCCGGTTCGATGCTGGTTTTTCGCCGGTTGCACGAGCTCGGCATCGTCGACTGGTAGGTCATTGTCATCGCCGTGTGGTCGACGGGTGTGGGATGTTGGTGCTAGTGCGCGCATAGGCGAAGGGAGACAACATGTCCGAGTTCGATCGAGACGCGATCCAGGTGATCACCTGCGACATCTTCGGCACCACCGTCGACTGGTTCACCGGCGTCGCCGACCAGGCCGCCGAGATCTTCCGTGCGGCAGGCGTCGAGCTCGATCCGCTGGACTTCGCCACCGAGTGGCGCGAGATGTATCTGCCTTCCATGCAACGCGTCCGAACCGGTGAGCGGCCGTGGGCCTACCTCGACACGCTGCATCGCGAGTCCCTCGACCGCCTGCTCGAGCACCACGGCGTCGGCGGCCACTTCGACGACGCAGCGCGTGCGAAGCTGGTTCGCGCCTGGCATCTGCTGCCCGCCTGGCCGGATGCCGCCGCAGGCCTCACCAGGCTGCGCGAGCGCTACACCGTCGCCGCACTGTCCAACGGCGGTTTCGCCCTGCTCACTCGATTGATCAAGGCCGCTGGCCTGCCTTTCGACTGCATCCTGTCCGCCGAACTGGCACGGTCGTACAAGCCTGCGCCCGAGGTCTATCGCACCGCCGCAACCCTGCTCGACGTCGCCCCCGACCGGGTACTGATGGTCGCGACCCACAACTGGGACATCGACGGCGCGCGCGAGGCGGGCCTGCGCACCGCCTTCATCGAGCGCCCCGGCGAGAAGGGCCCACACCACAAGGCCGATCGCCCCGGCGAGACAGTCAGCGACCTGACCGTCACCGACTTCGCCGAGCTCGCCGAAAAACTGGGTTGCTGAACAACTTCCGCTATTCGGCGGACACTGCCGCGGCGAATGCCGCGTAGGCGCGATCGTCGAAGAGGATGAAGCGTACTTCTCGCACTGAGGTTTTCGTCGTCCGCACTGTCTCGATCGCGATGCGTGCGCCGTCGTCGATCGGCCACCGGTAGATGCCGGTGGAGATGGCGGGGAACG
This sequence comes from Nocardia altamirensis NBRC 108246, assembly GCF_001612685.1. Taxonomy (GTDB): domain Bacteria; phylum Actinomycetota; class Actinomycetes; order Mycobacteriales; family Mycobacteriaceae; genus Nocardia; species Nocardia altamirensis. Next base: position 15,148 of record NZ_BDAY01000130.1, on the reverse strand, counting down.
CCACCGTTCGTGCGTCCAATGTGTCTGCGACCCGCAGTGATTCGCGATAGCACGACGCAAGCAACGCGGAACGATCCTCACTGTCGGACCAGACCGGCCCCACGGTGTGGATGACCGACCGCGCATAGAGCTTGCCGCCGGTGGTGGCCACCGCCTGGCCGACCGCCAGCCCCTTGCCGTAATGCGACGCGCGCAGATCCCGGCAGGCGGCGAGGATCTCGGGCCCACCCGCCCGGTGGATCGCGCCGTCGACACCGCCACCGCCGAGCAACGACGAGTTGGCCGCGTTGACGATCGCATCCACCCACTGCTCGGTGATATCGCCGCGAAGCAGGACGATCGCGGCGGTGTTGGGCCGCCCGGCGAGCAGATGCCTGGCCCGCCCTTCGAGCACCGGCATCAACGCCCTCCGCCACGCGTCCAGCGACACCACCCCGCCGGACATCCCGCCATGATCGAGTTCGGGCCGGTGCACACTGTCCGGCGCGTCCGCGGCCGTCAAGCTCACCCCGACGACATCCTCGAAGGTGTTGTGCAGCAAGCTGATCAGTGCGTCGATGGTCGCAGGCACCGCGACCCGCTCCAGCCGATCCCGAAGCGCACGCCACGCATGCGGATCGCCACGCAATCCCCATCGCTCCGGCTCCGGAAGGAAGAGCTCACCCAGACTCGATACACCGGTCACGACTCGCGACCATAGCGCGCCGACCCGCCGTGGCCGTAGTAATTTCGACGCATCAGGTACCGGATGGTCCGCTTTGCGTGGTCAGCGAGAGATCAGGGCTTCCAGGTGATCCGGCCACCCTGGAAGTCTTGCGCCTTGCCGCCTTCGTAGTCGTACTCGTCGCCGGTCGGATAGCCGTAGGCGCCGTTCGCGCCCGCCCGCGCCTCCCAGGTGGTGCGGATGGCGCCCCAGACCACGTGCGCGCCGTAGCGGGGCGACCAGTAGATCGCGCCGTCGTTGAACAGGTTGTAGCGGCCGTTGTCCTTGGCCGCGGCTTCGTCGGTGATCGGGAAGCCGAGTGGGCTGCTTTCCCAGCCGTAGGACGCCCACTTGTCGCGGATCGCGCCGCCGATCTGATGCGCCGCGGTGCCCACCGACCAGTAGATCGAGCCGCCCTGGAAGTGGTTGAAACGACCTGGCTTCGACGGGGTCGACTGCTCGTCGGTCACCGGGTAGCGCAGCACGCCGTTCTCCAGGCCAAGGTTGCGCCATTTGTCCAGGATCGGACCGCCGACCTGGTGTGCCCCGGTGACCGGATGCCAGTAGATCACCGCGTTGCGGTCGAAGGACTGCCACTTGCCGCCGTTCGCGGCGTCCGACTCGGGCGAGGTCGGGTCGCCGAAGACGTCGGGCCCACCCGTCTGGTCGTATTCGACCTCGATCGCGCCGCCGACGTCGAAGTTGCCGATCGGCCGTGCGGCCGCGAGGTCGGTGCTCACGCTGGTGGCCAGGACCGCGGCCATGGCGGCGGTGGTCGCGACGAGCGCGGTGCGCCTGCGGCGGCGCGGGATGGGGCGTGCCAAGAGAACTCCTCAGTCGGGCGATACTCGGTGTGCGAGACGGGGCTGAGCGCGTTGGTGAGACATGATGGCACGACGACGGCGGTCCCGCCTTACCGAGGCTGACCTGGGGTGGCCTCCGCCACATCCGCGAAGGGGCTGGTCGCGGACCATGGCCGCGTCCGCTCGAGCGCTAGGCTCGAGTTCATGGCCAAGTCGACGCGTATCGTGCTTGCTTCCCGGCCGGAGGGTGCACCGACCCCGGCGAACTTCCGCTCCGAAACGGCGGAGCTGCCGCCGCTCGAGGAGGGTCAGGTGCTGTTGCGCACGCTGTACCTGTCCCTCGACCCGTACATGCGCGGCCGGATGAGTGCCGCGAAGTCCTATGCGAAGCCCGTCGAGATCGGCGCGGTGATGGTCGGCGCCACGGTCGCCGAGGTCGTCGATTCCCGGGCCGCGTCGTTCACGAAAGGCGATGTGGTGCTCGGCTATTCGGGCTGGCAGAGCTACGACGTCGCCGACGCGTCCGGCCTGCGCAAGCTCGATGCGGACACCGCGCCGGTCTCCACCGCCCTCGGCGTGCTCGGCATGCCCGGCTTCACCGCGTACTCCGGACTGCTGAAGATCGGTCAGCCGCGTGCCGGGGAGACCCTGGTGGTGGCCGCGGCTACCGGCCCGGTCGGTTCGGCGGTCGGGCAGATCGCCAAGATCAAGGGCGCTCGTGCGGTCGGCATCGCTGGCGGGCCCGCGAAGCGCGCGGCCCTGCTCGACGACTTCGGCTTCGATGTCGCGCTCGACCACCGCGCGCCCGATTTCGCCGACCAACTGCAGGCCGCGGTCCCGGACGGCATCGACATCTACTTCGAGAACGTCGCCGGTCCCGTGGCGGACGCGGTGTATCCGTTGCTGAATTCCTTTGCGCGCGTTCCGGTGTGCGGTCAGATCGCCCTCTACAACAGCTCGGGTGCGCCCGAAGGCCCGGACAACCTGCCCGCCTTCTATCGCCGAATTCTGACCAAGAGCCTCACGATCCGCGGCTTCATCCAGACCGAGTTCGTCCGCGAGCTCTACCCGGACTTCCTGCGCGACATGGCCGGATGGATCGCCGAGGGGCGGGTCAAGTACCTCGAAGACGTCACCGAGGGGCTCGAGCACGCCCCCGAAGCGTTCATCGGCATGCTGGAAGGGCGCAACTTCGGCAAGGTCGTTGTCAAAGTCGCCGACTAGCAACGATATTCAGCAGCCGCTCACAGCTTGCGGCCGATACCGGCCCAGTACCACGCGGATTCGGGGTCGGCGTTGTCGCCAGGATTCGGATGCCAGCTGACGACGGGAACGACACCGGGCTCGATGAGCTCGGTGCCCGCGAAAAGCTTTTCGGTGTCGGCGCGACCGCGCGGGTAGAAGGTGATGCCCGCCTGCTCGGCCGAGGCGACAACGCGGGCCATCGCGCGCTCGTCGAAATCGGCGGTGGGATGGGTGATAACGAGGTAGCTGCCGGAGGGCACCACGTCGAGCAGGTTGCGCACGATGCCGTGCGGGTCGTCGCTGTCGCGGAAGTACATCATGATCGCGACCAGCATGATGGCCACCGGCTGATCCAGGTCGAGGGTGTCGGCGATGGCGTTGTCGCCGAGGATGCTGGCGGGGTCGTGCAGGTCGGCGTGGATGAACGCGGTCTTGCCCTGCGGCTTGCTCGCCATGAGCGCGCGGGCGTGCGCGAGCACGATCGGATCGTTGTCGACGTAGACCACGCGCGCGGCCGGGTCCAGCTTCTGTGCGACCTCGTGCGTGTTGCCGGCGGTGGGGATGCCGGTGCCGATATCGAGGAACTGATTGATGCCGACTTCGCTGACCAGGTAGCGGACCGCGCGGCCGAGGAAGGCGCGGTTGGCGCGGGCCATGGTGCGGATCGCGGGGATGTGGGTGGCGATGGCGTCGCCGAGGGCTCGGTCGGCCGGATAGTTGTCCTTCCCGCCTAGCCAGTAGTCGTAGACGCGTGCTTCGTGCGCGACTTTGGTGTCGATGATGGTCGATAATTCGGTGGCGTGTGAACGACTGTCCGGCATGGTGATTCCCTCCTGTGGCGGTCGCGGGGGAAGTCGGGCCCCTGACGCCGCCGAGTCGCCGATGGACGGCGACTACTTGCTGCAAATCGTGCCCATTCAGGATATTCCAGCGAACGCCTGGCACGCGGCGATTCCCGCGGACGGCGTTGGTTTTTCACCGATCCATCCGTATTCGACCGACTTTTCCGTATGTGCCTGACCGGCCGCCCCGATGTCGGCGTGGCGCGCTTCGGTGTGTCGCGGGACACACCTGATCTTGATGAGGTTCAATTGCGCAGGTCACGAGATTTTCCGGCGACGAGTAAACCCACCTCACCCTGCGAAAAGGAGCACGAACGTGAGCATGATTCTCGCCGCGCTGCACGACACCGTTCTTGCGGAGGTCAGTAATCCGACGCCGGAGGCGCCGCCGCTGGCGGACAAACTGATGCAAATGGGCCGTTACTTCACCTGGCTCGTGCAACTGTCTGGCATCACGGCCATTACGTACGGTGGCGGCCGGTTTGCCTGGGAGAAGTGGAGCGGCGGCGGTTTGCAGTCGCCGAAGATGATCGCCAGCGCGATGGCGGGCGGTGCCGTGGCGACCAGCGCAGGCACCATCATGAATTCCGTCATCGGCTGATCGAGCACTCCAGCGTTGGCACCGGCTCGACGAGATAGCTCTCGTTGAGCCGGGTTCGATTGGGACAACGCCGATTCGCGGTAGGTGCGGCGCCGTCGCCGACCCGGAGCGCCGCGGCGGCCGCCGCCGCACGGTGAGAAATTCCGTGGCAGCTATGCGTACAGTGCAGGTATGCCCGATGTAGCGCATCCCACGGCAGCGGTGCGTGTCGATCCGGCGGTAGACCCGAACAGTGCGGTAACCGCCGGTGACTCCGACCGCGACCTGCTCGTGCTGGCGAACCAGCTGTGCTTCGCCCTCTATTCCACCTCGCGCGCGATGACCGCCGCCTATCGGCCGTTCCTCGACGCGATGCAGATCACCTATCCGCAGTACCTGGCGCTGCTCGCGCTGTGGGAACGGCCGGGGATGACGATGAAGGAACTGGGCGAACAGCTACGCCTGGACTACGGCACCATCTCGCCGTTGATCCAGCGCCTCCAGTCGCATGGTTTCGTGGAAAGTGTGCGCAGCGCCCACGATCGGCGCTCGGTGGAACTGCGCGCGACCGAGGCGAGCGTGGCACTGCAGCGCCAGGCCAGGGAGATGATCGAGTCGGTGATTGCCGGAGTCGGCTATTCGCTGGACACCATCATCGCCCTGCGCGATCAGGTGAACGCCCTCGGCGCGCGCCTCGACGCGATCGCGGTCGCGCGCGACGAGGCCTAGGCGTCGAGCACCTGCCGCTGCCGCTGCACCACCGGCGGCTCGGTCGACCACGGGAAGTTGATCCAGCGATCGGTGCGCTTCCAGACGTATTCGCAGTCGACCTCCGAGCGCGGCTTCTGGTAGATCACCGCGCAGCGCACCTCGGCGACATGGTCTTCGCAGAAGTCGCGGACCAGCTTGAGGGTGGCGCCGGTGTCGGCGACATCGTCGGCGACCAGCACGGTGGCGCCTGCCAGGTCGACCGCCTGCGGCACCGGCGGCAACATGACGGGCAGGTCCAGGCGCTGGTCGATGCCGGTGTAGAACTCGACGTTCATCACGTGCAGGTTCTTCACGTCCAGCGCGTAACCGAGCGCGCCAGCGACGAACAAACCGCCGCGCGCGATCGAGAGGATCAGATCGGGCTCGAACCCGTCGTCCGCGATCGTGGTCGCCAACTCTCGACTCGCCGAACCGAACAACTCCCAGGTCAGCACTTCCCGATCCGCCATGGATCCTCCATCTCCCTCGTCGCGACTGCGCACAGAGCATACGAGGCGCACCATTGTGCGGATCGCCACGCACCCTGGAACAGGTCAGCAGCCGAAGGATCAGCGGCAAGGCCGCGCCGGGCGACGCGACCTTGCCCGCTGTCTCAGGAGTACAGCTCCTCGATGGCGGCGGCGTAGCGCTCGTTGATCGGCTTGCGGCGCAGCTTCATCGTCGGCGTCAGCACCTCGCTGCCCGGCTGCCAGAAGTCCGGCACGATGGTGAACTTCTTGATCTGCTCGACCCGGGAGAGCTTCGCGTTCGCCTTGTCGACGGCGTCACCCACGATCTGGTGCACGCCAGGATCTTTGGCGAGCACCGCGGCGTCGAGCGCGACGCCTGCCTTGTCCGCGTAGGCCGCGGCCGCGTCGGGGTCGAGCGAGATGAGTGCGACGTTGTATTTGCGGTTGTCGCCGATCGCCACCGCCTGGCCGATCAGCGGGGCGAACGCCTTGATCCAGTTCTCGATGTTGCTGGGCGACATGTTCTTTCCGCCCGCGTTGATGATGAGTTCCTTCTTGCGGTCGACGATCCGCAGAAAGCCGGCCTCGTCGAGGGTGCCGATATCGCCGGTGTGCACCCAGCCGTCGGCGTCGATGGTCTCGGCGGTCTGGTCGGGCTTGTTCAGGTAGCCGAGCATCACGATCGGGCCGCGGATCAGCACCTCGCCGTCGTCGTCGGCGATCCGGATCTCGTTGCCCGGCACGATCTTTCCGACGGTGCCGAGGCGCACCTGTCCGGGCGGGCTGATGGTGGCCATGCCGGACAGCTCCGACATGCCCCACGCGTCGGAGGCCGCGATGCCGACGCCGTTGAAGAATCGTAGTGTCTCCGAGGAGATCGGGGCGGCGCCGGAGATCGCGATCCGGACGGCATCGAGGCCGATCGCCGCGCGCAGCTTCGACAACACCAGCGCGTCGGCGACGCGCTCCTGCACGGCGAGCACCGCGGATACGGGCTTGCCGTCGAGCCGGGCGTCGGAGGCCGCGCGGCCCACCCGCAGCGCCCAGTTCGCCAGTGCCGCTTTGACTCCCGTCGACTCGGCCACCTTGGCCTCGATGCCTGCCTTCAGCTTCTGCCACACCTGCGGTACCGCGCCGAAGATGGTCGGCCGCGTGTCGGCGAGCGCCGCGGCGAACTCGGCGCGGTCGGCGGTGGTGGTGAGCTGGTTGCCGAGTACTTCCAGGAGATAGAGCGACGACCAGCGGTCCGCGATGTGTGCGGAGGGCAGGAACGAGAGAATTCGGTCGTCGGCGTTCGCGTCCGCGAGCTGCTCGGTGGCGTCGACCATGGCGAGGATGTTGGCGTGGGTGAGCTGAACGCCTTTGGGGCTGCCGGTGGTGCCGGAGGTGTAGATCAGGGTCAGCACGTCCTCGGGTTGTACTGCGCGCCACGCCGAGTCGAAGTCGAAGTCCGTTTGACCGCGCGCGGCGACCTCGTCGAGGGTGACAGTGCCCTCGGGTGCGCCGTCGATGCACACCACCTGCTCGACCCCGGTGCCGTTCTTGCCCGCGAATACGGCGGCGGCGTACTGGGTTTCGCACACGACGACGGTGGCAGCCGAGTCGCTGAACAGGTAGTTCAACTGCTCGGGGGACGAGGTGTTGTAGACGGAGAACACGGTGACGCCGAGATGCTGCAATGCGACGTCGATCGGGTAGAACTCGGGCCGGTTGGTCATCATCAGGGCGACCCGATCGCCGCGCCGCACGCCGAGTGCCGCGAATCCCGCTGCGAGCGAACGCACTTGCTCGCCCCATGCACGAAACGTGAGGGTGCTCCGGTCACCGATCGTGCGCACGGCGACCTTGTCGGGGTTGCGGGCAACGGTGGCTTGGAACGCCTCGCACAGAGTGGACGCGGCGGAAGCGAACGTGGGCATACGATCTCCTGGCTCGATGGTCGCCGGCGGGGCCGGCCTGGTGGGTACGACGGTCAGTGCGGGTGGACGCCGACGAGGGCGTCGACGAAGATCTGCGCGAGCAGCTCGACGTATTCGGTACGTGCCATGTCGATTTCGCCGTTGTGCCAGGCGAGGGTGACCGCGGAGTTGCCGTGCACCACCACCAGGGCGGCCAAGGCGATCCTGGCGTGGGTCTCGGGATCAGTTTCGCCGTAGACCGCGCACACCTGCCTGGCGGCCTGCTCGGCGTAGCGCTGGATGCCGTCGGCCTTGCGGGCGGCGAGCGACGGCAGGGTCGCCGCCTCGGTGTAGAGCCGGGCGCGGCGCGGTTCTTCGGCGAAGAAGTCGAGGAAGGTCGCCACGGCCACCCGCGCGCGGACGAGCATGTCGAGCGGTTCTGCCTCGACGGCGGCGACGGTGCGGGTGATCAGGTCGTTGATCATCGCCTCGTGCAGCGCGTCGATCAGGTGGTCGCGGTTGCGGAAGTGCTCGTAGAAATACCGCTGGGTCAGCCCGGCGCGCTCACACACCGAGCTCATCCGCACTTTCGCGACGCCGACCGCGGCGATCTCGTCGAGACCGGCCTCGAGCAGGTCGGCGCGACGTTGGGCGAGCCGAGCCTCGGCGCTCACCCCGCGAAACGGGCGGACAACTGTGGACACGGAGTGAATCCTGACACAGAGCTGTGTCAAGTTCCACCGCCTGGCCGGATTTCTCGGTATACCGACCGCGGATCTCGATCGCGCAGGACGCCGCGCCGTCACGAGGCCTACTGTGCCCGTATGGCTTTCGCACGTTCCGCGCGTCGATGGGTACGCGTGCTGATCCTGACCGTCGTCCTGGCCTTCGCCTGGTCCCTCGCCCCGGCCGCCGCCGATCCGGGGCCGTGGTGGCATCCCGAGAAGGGGCTCACCTGGCAGTGGCAGCTGCACGAGGAGCCGGTGGACACCTCGATCAACGCGCAGGTCTACGACATCGACCTGTTCGAGAACCCCGCGTCCACCGTACGGGCGCTGCACGGCCAGGGCCGCAAGGTGATCTGCTACATGTCCGGCGGCTCGTGGGAGCCGTATCGGCCGGATGCGGGTGACTTCCCGGACAGCGTGAAGAGCGGTCCGGTGCCGGAGTGGGAGGACGAGCGTTGGCTCGACATCAGGCAGATCAGTGTGCTGAAGCCGTTGATGGCCAAGCGGATGGATCTGTGCAAGGAGAAGGGTTTCGATGGCGTGGAACCGGATTGGGCCGATCTGCACCGGCAGCAGACCGGCGATCTGGTGATCACGGCGGACGACCAGCTGGCCTACAACAAGATGCTGGCGGGGCTTGCGCACGACCGCGGCTTGGCGATCGGGTTGAAGAACGATCTCGATCAGGTCGCCGCCTTGGCCGGGCTGTTCGACTTCGCGGTCAACGAACAATGCTTCGAAGATCGCGCGAATCGCGCCTGCGAGAAGCTGAAGCCGTTCCTCGAAGCGGGCAAGCCGGTGTTTCACGCCGAATACAATCTGAACACCGCCGACTTTTGTGGCGATGCCACCCGTCTCGGGCTGTCCTCGATCCGCAAAAAGATTACCCTCGGCGCGTGGCGTGAAACCTGCTGATTTATTTGCGGGAATTCCGGTCCGGCTTTTCGTGCTGCCCGCGACACTCTGCGTCAAATAGGACGAGCAGCCCCATTCTTCCGCTACGGTTCGCGCTATCGCGTGTTACCTCGCACCGATTCGGCCGCCCGGCGCCGCACTGGGACGGTGCCCGCGCAGCGGGCGGCCGAATCGACCGAAATCATCGATAGGATGGGGATTTTCATGCGCATGAGTCCAGTCCGGATTGCCCTCCTAGCGGGCGTTTTCCTCGCGGCTGCCACCGGATCGATCGGATTCGCCGGTGTCGCGCGCGCCGAGGAACAATGGTCCTATATCTGTGACGACATCGAAGAGCCGGAGCAGGTCGGCGCAATAGGTTCCGGGCACTGCGAGGCGAGCAACGGCGCGCCATCGGCCGGGCCGATCAAGCAGAAGTTCCGGCTGCATAAACGCGGCGTTGCCCCGAAGCCCGGCATGACGGCGGTCTGTGAAGGCGCAACCAAGGACGCCTATGGTGAAGCGTCACTTCCGGCGAAGGTCGACGGATTCGGTTGCTACGTCTACGAGAATTGAGTTATCCGCACAATCAGTGTCGGCCGGGTTTGTGCATCGCTCTGAACCCCGCAGGGGACAGGTCGGGCCACGGCGGTCGGCGCAATACCGCGAGCAGCGAGATAACCGTCGCCGCCATCCCGATGGCGAGGCCGAACAGCTCCAGCCGCGTGGCGTCGCGCGTCGGAACCCATGTCGCCTCGCCGTTGTGCACCACGAAGATGCCCAACGGCGCAGGCGCGAACGGTCCACCGCCCACCCTGGTGACCGTGATGACCGTTGACCCGTCACCGGTTTCGAAAGGCTCGCCGTAAACGCGCGTGCTGCCCATGTCCGCCCTGAGTTGCCGTACTGAGCCACCGATCGTCATCGCCCCACCTTCCGTCGCGGTCGCCTCACAGCGGTCCCCACGCTACCGCGACGGCGGCCGAACGGATCGGGAACGGGACAAGACCGTGGCGATACCGGAGTATCGCCACGGTCTTTTCACTCATGGGCGCAGGCGATGCAGGTCGCGGGGGAACAGGGTGGCGCGCCTGATGTTGTCGGCTTCGATCAGGCGGGACACCCACCGCTGCAAGCCGATCGCGAACCCGCCGTGCGGCGGCATGCCGCGGCGCATGGCCGCCAGATAGGGCTCGTACTCCGCTGGGTCCTCGCCGCGCACCGCCAGCGCCGCGAGGTAGTCGGCGTAGTTGTGCAGGCGCTGGCCGCCGGTGACGAGTTCGAGCCCGCGGAACAGCAGGTCGAACGAGTTCGTCCAGCGCGGGTCAGCGGGCTCCGGGTGGGTGTAGAAGGGCCGTTTGACGGCCGGATAGCCCTCCACAGCAAGGAAATCCGAGTCGAACTGAGCCTTCGCCCACTTGCCGAGGAAGCGTTCGTGCTCTGGGGCGAGGTCCGGCTCGGTCGACGGTGCGCCGACGAGCTTGAGTGCTTCCCTGAAGTGGATCACCGGGATCTGCTCGGGCACCACCGGGAGCTCGGCGTCGAGGACTTCGACTGCGGCGCCTGCCTTTTCGCGGATGGCGTCGATCATCGCGGCGAGTGTGTCCCTGAGCCGGGCGAGTACGTCGCGATGGTCGTCGATGAACCCGAATTCGACGTCGAGCGAGACATATTCGGCGAGGTGGCGCGCGGTGTCGTGCGGTTCGGCGCGAAAGACCGGGCCCACCTCGTAGACCCGCTCGAAGACGCCGGTCAGGATCTGCTTGTAGAGCTGCGGGGACTGGGCCAGGTATGCGGTCGCGCCGAAGTAGTCCAGCGTGAACACGTTTGCCCCCGACTCGGTGGATTGGCCGACGATCTTCGGGGTCGCGACCTCGGTGAACCCGGCGCCGTCGAGATGGCGCCGGAACCCGGCCAGCGAAGCCGCGGCGAGCTGCCAGACCGCCTGGCGGGTGGGATGGCGCCAGCTGAGCGCGGCATGGTCGAGCGCGGTCGGCAGCGTGACGCCGAGCTCGGGTCGCCACAGTTCGAGCGGCGGCGGCTCGGCAGGCGCGCCGAGCGGGTGAATCGTCGGGTCGACGATCTCGACCCCGCCCGGCGCCTTCGTGTTCGCGCTCGCGGTGCCGGTCACCCGGACCACCGTCTCCTCTGGCAGGTCCGAAACCTGTTCCCGTACACCGGGATCGGTCACCACCACCTGGGCGAGTCCGGAGCGGTCGCGCAGCACGACGAACGTCACGGTCGCGAGTTGTCTGCGTCGGTGTATCCATCCTTCGACGGTCACCGGGTCGGCCGCTGTCGCGGCGAGGGCCGAACAGAGCGTGCGTGGCATCAGTGTCACCTCCTGGTTGCTGTCCCCGGGAGGTGTGGGCGATCGGGTCCGTCGCGGTGCCACCACACCTTCGCAGCCCATCACTGGCTGCCTCTGCTGGTCGATTGTCGAGTCGGTGACCGGCCGACGCGGCTCGGAGTTCGTCACGCTCGTCAGTGCCGCGTCCGGAGTCTAACCGCGCGCGGCGCCCGAGCCGAAACTATTTCTGCTCGGGCGGCCGTCGGACCGCCTGGTTCGACATGGACATCCCGGTGGCCAGGTTGTCGTCGTTGAATGCGACGACAACATCGAACGTGGGTCCTGCGACGCGGATTTTGGCTTCCTCCGTGCTGAATTGAGTCGTCAGGCCGCGTTGGATGGCGTAACTCTCGATGGCGCGCCGGTGGTTGGGCAGGCCGAGGGCGAAAACGCCGTTGAGCGTGTGCATGACGCCGAGCGGTTCGGGGTCGGGCACGCTCAGGTCGGGGTGTTCGAGCAGGACCGCAAGCCGGGTGCCACGGCCGACCTCGCAGCTGTACCAGGTCCAGCAGCCGGAGATCGCCTTGGCCAGTTCACCGATCAGCCAGGTGACCCGGCTCGGTTCGGTCGGTGCGTCCGGCAGGTCCGCGAACGGGACCTCGGGCGTGCACAGTTCCGGAATGCCATGGCGCAGACCGTAATCGCGCACCGATCGGGCCAGCTCGGTGACCTCGGGCGGGTACCAGTCGTCGTTGGCCCAACTCCACAGCCAACTCTGCGGGCCAGGTGCTGCGGTACCGAGGACGTGAAAACGCGTGCACGACAAGGAATGGTCGCCGATGAACTCGAACCGCGGCGGTTCATAACTGACCTGCCATCTGTGTTCACCGAGCACTTCGACACAGTGTTCCTGATGTTCGTAGGACATCAGTGCGGCATCGATGCGCAATTGTTCGAGGGTCGGTGATTGAGGGTCGAGATAAGCGGTCACGGACGTTCATACTGTCCGAAATGCCGAGGTGCCGCACCCCCATAGAATTAACGTCCGTTGCGGTCTCGTAATAGCTATCGCCCAGTAAGTCGACCGGATCGTGGCGTGTTCGGCGCACATCATTACGATCTAATCGTGCGTATTTTTCTCGCGGGCGCAACGGGCGTCATCGGAACACGGTTGGTGCCGCTGCTGGTGGCGGCGGGGCACGAGGTCGCGGGGATGACCAGGTCGGCGGCGAAGACCGAGCAGGTGCGTGCGGCCGGGGCGGAGCCGGTGATCTGCGATGTGTACGACCAGGATGCGCTGACCGCCGCCGTCGTCGGCTACGGCCCCGACCTGGTCATGCACCAGCTGACCGACCTCCCCGACGACGCCGCGCTGATTCCCGAGCTCGCCGCGGCCAATTCGCGCATCCGCAGCGAGGGCACCCGCAACCTGATCGCCGCGGCCCGCGCCGCAGGCGCGAAACGTTTTCTCGCGCAGAGCATCGCGTGGGAACCGGTGGGCGGGCGGAGCCGGGTGATCAACGATCACGAGGCCGCCGTGCTCGACATCGACGGCGTCGTGGTGAAGTACGGCCAGTTCTACGGCCCGGGAACCTATTACGAGACCGAACTGCCGAGCCACCCGCGCGTGCACGTGGACAGCGCTGCGGCGCAGACGGTTCCGTTGCTCGACGCGCCGAGCGGTGTCGTGATCGTCGCCGACAACCCGTGACCTCAGCCGAAGGTCTGGCGGAGGAAGTCGAGCGCGTCCGGTCCGGCGACCGAGACGATGCTGTTGTGCGTCGCGGTGGGGTAGACCCGCAGATCTGCCTGTGTGCCTCCGTGCGCGAGCTGCTGCTGGAGGATCAACGCCGCGGGTAGCGGCATGATGTCGTCGAGGACGCCCTGGGCGATGCGGATCGGCACCCGGTAGCCGGTCGCCGGAATGACGATGTAGTCCCGCAACGCTGCCTCGAAGACGGGGTCCGCCAAGGGCTTCGCCAGCAGCTCGCCGGGCGGGCGGCCGCGGACCATGCGCTGCACGGAATCCCAGCAATCGGTGCTCGTCTCGGCAACCCGGACGGCCTCGCGGCCCCGTGCGGTGAGGAAGTCGGCGATCGGCACGTCCGGGCGCGCGTGCGCCAGACCGGCGATCGCCAGCACGCCGTTCGTCATGATGCCGTTGACCAACGGGATCACCGGCGTGGTCGGGCCCATGAGCCCGATCAGTCGTTCGACGTTCGACGCCGGCGCAAAGGCGAGCACGCCACGCAGATCCAGCTCCGGCGCATACTCGGTGGCCATCGCCCCGGCGAACAGTGCCGCGTGCCCGCCTTGGGAAAGGCCGGAGGTGACGTACGCGGCGGACAGCTCGGGCACGAGGGTGCGAGCGGCCCGGACGATATCGATCACCGCATGCCCCGCCGCGCGGCCGCCGAGGTAGTCGTGGTAGCCGGGCGCGCCGAGCCCGATGTAATCGCTTGCGGCGACGGCATATCCGGCGCCGAGGAAGCGGGACAGATCGAGCGCCTGATCCACCGTCCCGCCGATGATGTTGTCGGTCAGGCTCGGCGCGCAACCCTGGACCATCCCGGAGGTGCCGTGGCCCCACGACACCACCGGCCAACCACCCGCGGGCGGCGTACCTGCGGGCACATAGACCATGCCCCCGCTGACTTCCGGCTGTCCGCTCTGCCCGGTCGTGCGATGAACGACCCGGAAACCGGTGCCCGCGTTGGGGATCAGCTCCGTAGCCGACAGCGGTGTCGACTCGACCACGGTTCCCGGCGCCGGAGGCTGTGCGTGCGCGGACGCGCCGGTGAGCGACAGCACGGCCGCGGCAACGACGGTAAGGGCAAAACGCATGCCGCGACCCTAGGCGGACCAGCGCACCTGACGATCATGGTGTCGAATATCCGCCAGTGCGGGTTCGGGTTTCGTCGATCGGGTCAGTGGACGCACGGTCCGGTGTCGACGGCGGCCGCCGCGTGACCCTGGCCGAGTCGGCCGAGCAGGAATCGCAGGTCAACGGCAAATCCTGTACCGTTGTCGCCCCGATCGACCCCGAAGACGAGCCCGAGAATGCGGCCGCGCGTGTCCACCAGTGCGCCGCCCGAATCACCCTCTCGTATCGACGATTTCACCGTGTAGATCGTGCGTTCGCTTGTTTCGCGATGATAGATGTCGGGCACCTGCACGCTGCTGTGAGTCTGTACTCGCGCCGCGGCAGCCGTGTATCCGCCACCCTCGGGATAGCCGAGGACGATGGCATCGGCGCCTGGCCCGGCAGACTGGGGTGCGGGGGTAACCGGTGGTGCCGTGAGACCAGGCACCGCAAGCACCGCGAAGTCGAGCCCGGGGTCGAACTCGATGACGGTGGCGGGCAACGGCCCGCTCGGCGTCGAGACCGAGACGTTCGAGCCGCCCGCTACGACGTGCGCGTTGGTCAGCACTCGCTCCGGCGAGACGACGAAACCCGAACCGGAGTTGACGAACCCACACGCTGGGCCTTGCACACGCAACACACTCGGCTGCAGGTCGACGGGCACCTGGCTGTGCACGACGCGGGGATCCGGGGGCGGCAACGAAACCGACAGCCCCGCATCGACGAGCGGCGCGGCGAGCACGGTCGGCAGGCTCGCCAGCCAGTACGGCGTGACCTCGTCCACCTGACGCACGACCAGCGAATCCCGCAGTGCCGCCGCCCAACTCGGCGGCAGGTACATGGCGAGCGGCGCCGCGAACATCCACACCGCGAGCGGGGCCGCGATCGCGTGCACGAAGGACCCGCCGGCAGCGTCCATTCGTTTCCCGGCAGTGCTGCGCACGGCCGCGCGTGCGGCCTGTCCGAGTCGGCGGCCTGCGGTTTCCCCGACCGCAACCAATCCGACGAGCAGCAGCACGACGAGCAGCAGGCGCGTCGGGCCCGGCGCGAGCTGCGCGAGCGTCACCGTCGCGAGCACCGCC
>NZ_BDAY01000129.1 GCF_001612685.1 Nocardia altamirensis NBRC 108246 | reverse complement strand
AGTGCGGATCGACAGAAAGGGTGCGGATCTGGGGCTCTAGCCCGGGTTTCCTTTTGGAGGGTGCGCGGCGGGCGGTTGGTGGAGTATGCGGGTTGGGCGGCGGCAGATCAGGTAGACGGCGAGGGTGTTGGTGGTGAGGGTTAGGAGGCCTTGTTCGCCTAGCCAGAGCCAGGTGCGGGGGCCGGTGGTGTGGGGGTCGAAGAAGGATTGGATTACGTGGTTCCAGGAGGCGTGCAAAATGACTGCGGGCCAAAGGCTTCCGGTGTTCAGGCGGAGGCGGGCGAAGAGGAAGGAGACTACGGTGACCTGGATTGTGAAGAGTAGGGCGATCAGTGGCATCGAGCCGCCGTTGCCGGTCAGGTAGCTGCCGCCGATGATGAGTGGCAGATGCCAAGCGGCCCAGATCAATCCGCCGACCAGGATTGGGCGGGGGACCTCGGCGTCGATGAGGCGGGTGAGGAGATAGCCGCGCCAACCGAGTTCTTCGCCTAGCGCGAAGACGAGTCCGATCGCGGTGCCGACGAGGGTGCCGAAGAACAGCTCTGCGGCGAAGGCGGGCCATCCGGTCGCGGAGTCTGCGGGGGTGGTGTAGTCGGCAAGTCCGCTGGCCCAACCGATTCCGTACGCGATCGAGCCGACGATGATCGGATAGCCGAGGGCGAGCAGGGATGCCAGCCAGCCGCGCCGACCACCCATGCGCAACGAGATGTCGGCGATGCCTTCGCGCCGGATCAGTCTGGCGATGAGCGCCGCGACACCCGGCGACCACATGAGCAGCAGGACCCCGATCTCGTTGCGCGAGATCACGGCGAACGCCGTGGCAGGCGCGGACAACGCAACCAAGGCGACCAGGAACAGGACGACGCCTTGCCTGGCGGACCGGCGCCGCTCGGCCTGGTCCGACACTTGGATCGGCGGCTCCACGTCGTTCCCTCCCCGTCGTCCCGGTGTCATGCACGCACCATAGGCAGCGCGCACCGGGCCGGTCGTCACCCAGAAGAGTGGTCTTCGCCTCCGGTAGCTCCCTGAGGGACGACCGATCAGAGGGTGCCCTGGCGCGCGGACCGCCACAGATCGACTTCGCCGTCGTCGTCGAGCAGCGCGTCGATCTCGGCGAGTTCGTCGGCGCTGAATTCCGGCGTGCCGAGCGCCCCGACATTCTGCTCGAGCTGGTCGGTACTGGACGCGCCGATGACCAGCGAGGTCACTCGATCATCGCGCAGCGCCCAGGTCAGCGCCAGCTGCGCAAGCGTCTGCCCGCGCCGCTCCGCGATCGCGTTCAACTTGCGCAGCCGGTCGATCATCTCGGGGGTGAGCAGTTCGGTCTGGAACGACTTACCTTGGGTGGCACGCGATTCCGCCGGAATACCGTCGAGGTATTTGGTGGTGAGCATGCCCTGGGCGAGCGCGGTGAACCCGATGACTCCGAACCCTTCCGCCGCGGCGGCGTCGAGCAGTCCCTCGGTCTCGATCCACCGGTTGAGCATCGAGTAGGACGGTTGGTGGATGAGCAGCGGCGTGCCGAGCTCGCGCAACATCCGCGCCATCGCCACCGAATCCGGTGCGGTGTAGGAGGAGATCCCCACATACAGCGCTTTGCCTTGGCGCACAGCGGTGTTCAGCGCGGCGGCGGTTTCTTCGAGCGGGGTCGTCGGGTCGAATCGGTGCGAGTAGAAGATGTCGACGTAGTCGAGCCCGAGCCTGCTCAGCGACTGATCGAGCGAGGCGAGCACGTATTTCCGTGACCCGCCGCCTTGCCCGTACGGCCCCGGCCACATGTCCCAGCCCGCTTTGGTGGAGATGACGAGCTCGTCGCGATACGGCGTGAGGTCCTCGCGCAGGATGCGCCCGGCGTTGATCTCGGCCGACCCGTAGGGCGGCCCGTAGTTGTTGGCCAGGTCGAAATGGGTGATGCCGAGATCGAAGGCGCGCAGGGCGATTTCCCGCTGCACCTGGTAGGGGCGGTCGTCGCCGAAGTTGTGCCAGAAGCCGAGCGAGAGCAGCGGCAGATCGAGACCCGACCGGCCGCTGCGGCGATACCGCATCGCACCGTCGTACCGGGTTGGTTCGGGAACGTATGGCATGACGACCTCCTCGTTGCACCTGTACCGACCGCTCATATTGCCGCATCGGTCTTCGACCCGGCCGTGCCGGTCAGCGGAGTCTGCGCGCTACTTCGCCGAGACCGTCGGCGATGGCCTTGCGCTGCTCGACGGTCAGCACGTCGATCAGGAGCTCGCGGACCACGGCGACGTGGCCGGGGGCGGCCGCCTCGAGCTTGCGGCGTCCGGCGGGTGTGAGGCTCGCGACGATGCCGCGCGGGTCGCCGGGGGCTGGCGTGCGGCGGACGAACCCGGCCTTCTCCAGCTGGTCGATCTGATAGGTGATGCCGCTCTTGGAGGTGACGAGAGCGTCGGAGAGTTCGGTCATCCGCAGTTCGTTGCCCGGCGCTCGCTCCAGTCGCACCAGCACCTCGTATTGCGGGTGCGACAGGTGCGCGTCGTCTTTGAGTTGCTGCTCGATGCGGCGGTTCAACAGCGCCGTCGCGGCGAGAAACGCCTGCCAGGCCCGCATCTCTTCGTCGTCAAGCCAGCGCGGCTCTGCCATCGACCCCACCCTTCCACGGTTGTTCAAATTCGAACAATAATCTACCATCGAGCAAACAGGTTCAAATTTGAACTACATGGACGAAGGGAAGGTGCAGTCGATGCGGATGCCGGTGCTCTATCTGTCGCACGGCGCACCGCCGCTGGCCGATGATCCGATCTGGCCGGGTCAGCTCGCGGCGTGGTCTGCGGACCTGCCGAAACCCGAAGCTGTGCTGATGATTTCGGCCCACTGGGAGGATGCGCCGCTGGCTCTTGGCGCGACGACCACGGTGCCGTTGATCTACGACTTCTGGGGCTTTCCGCCGCACTACTACGACGTGACCTATGCCGCGCCCGGAGCGCCGGACCTCGCCGATGACGTGCGAAAACTGCTGCGTGGGCCCGGCATGTCCGTGCACGACGTGCCGGAGCGCGGACTCGATCACGGTGCCTACGTGCCGCTGGTGGAGATGTACCCGGCGGCCGACGTGCCGGTGCTGCAGATGTCGATGCCGACGCTGGATCCGGCTGGTCTCTTCGGGCTCGGCCGCAAACTCGCGCCGCTACGCGACCAGGGCGTGCTGATCGTCGGCAGCGGCTTCTTCACGCACAACCTGCGCGCGCTGACCCAGGACGGCTCGGTGCATCCGGTGATGACCGAGTTCGACGACTGGGGCAGGCGCGCGCTGGCCGCGGGCAATATCGACGCGCTGCTCGACTTCGAACACCGTGCGCCCGCAGCGCAACTGGCGCACCCGCGCGCCGAACACTTTGCACCGCTGTTCGTTTCACTCGGCGCCGCCGATGCCGACCTCGCCACCCAGCGCAGCGTGATCGACGGCTACTGGCAGGGCTTGGCCAAACGCTCAGTCCAATTCGGCTGACAACGCTCGACCACACCCACCCGAAAGGAAACCAGATGAACGACACCGCCACCGCAGCGCCGACCGCGCCCGCGGTCGAGACCAGGATCGATCCTGCGGCACCCGCCGCGACACCGCACGCATACGACGCCGGACTGCTCCTGCTGCGCATCGTGCTCGGACTGACCATGGCCGCGCACGGTGCGCAGAAATTGTTCGGCTGGTTCGGTGGCGGTGGCCTCGACGGCACCGGAAAGTACTTCACCGCCAAGGGATATCCGGCCGGTGAGGCGATGGCAGCGGTCGCAGGCGTGACCGAGACCTTCGGTGGGCTCGCGCTCGCCGTCGGACTGCTCACCCCGCTGGCGGGCGCCGCCGTGGTCGGCACCATGCTCAACGCCCTCGCCGTCAAGGGAACAGGCGCGTTCTTCGCCCCGAAGGGCGTCGAATACGAACTGCTCCTCACCGCGGCCGCCGCCGCCATCACCCTCACCGGACCCGGTCGCTACGCGCTGGACCGGTTCGTCCCCGTATTCCGTTCGCACCGTTTGGTTTACGGTCTCGCGGCCATCGTGCTCGCCGTGCTCGCCGCCGGTGCCGTACTGCTGGTGCGCAGCTAGTCGACCCGAGGGCGGGCCGCCATCGCATGGATGGTGCCGTCGGTGGTGAGGACGAACACCTGGTCACCGCTCACCGACATCGCCGACGCGACGCCACCGCCGAGGTCGTACTGGTGCAACAGCTTTCCGCTCGCGCGGTCGAGCACGACCAACCGTCCGTCCCAGGTGCCCGCGTAGACCACCGTCTCGGTGGTCAGCGCGTGCATCGCGGGTGCGTTCGCCGCGCACCCCGCCGCCGCGCGGGCGGTCTCGTCGCGGGGACCGGCGCCGGGTAGGTTGCCGACGGCGGTCTCCCACAAGGGTTCCGCGGGTTTGGCCGCCGTGGAGTCGAAGGCACGGACCTTGCCGTCGATCGACGCGACGTAGACGAACTGGCCGCGCACAGCGGGACTGGTCACCGGCGGCGGGCCGGGTTCGCAGGTGCTCGACGAGATGTCGGCATGCCAGAGTGCCCGGCCGTCGCGCGGATCGTGCCCGGTCAGGCCGCCCGCGGTCATGGTGACCAGCTGCGGGGTTCCGGCACCCGGCTCGGTGATCGTCGGCGAGGAGTGGCTGTACAGCCCGCCTTTGGTATCGACGGAGTACTTGATGCTGCAGTTGGCCAGATCCATCGCGATGAGCGAGGTGCTCGATCCCGAATGCAGGTACGCCGTCGTGTCGTCGGCCCCGCGCACCGCGGTGCTGTGGAACTCACCCCATGCGGCGGGAGCCTTGAAGCCGCCCTGTAGTCGAGCGCCGGAACCTGCGTCACGGCAGATGATTTGGTCGTACTGCTGATACACCGCCACGGCGCGCTTCTGGGTCGCGAGGCCGAAAACGCTCACCGGTCCGCCCGCTCTGCCGTAGCGGCGCACGGTCTTTCCGATGCGCTGCTCGTCATCGATGGTCTGCCAGGCCACGGTTCCGTCGCGCACGTCGAGCGCATACACCCGGCCGACGCTGGTGGTGAGGTAGACCCGGCCGTCATGAACCGTCGGGAAGGATTCGGCATCGCCGTCCAGATACGTGCGCCAGAGTTCCTCTCCGGTGTCGCGGTGGTAGGCCAGCACCTGGTTGTAGGGGGACGCGAACGCCTGGGAGGTCACGATCACGGTGTCGCCGACGACGGCAGCGCCGTCGATGGCGAAGTGCTCGCCGGTGTTCGCCGACCACCGCTGATCGAGCAGGGCACCGGGATCGGAAGCGGCGGCGGAGCGTCCGGATTCGTCGCGACCTTGCCTCAGCCAGTCCTTTCCGGCCACCGGCTGTGCCCGGCCGTCCCGCACGACACGGAAGCTGTGTTGCCGCGCGGGCCACTGCTTGCCTGCGGTATCGGTGACCTCGACGGAGACGCGGTACTGCCCGGACCGCGGTGTCGGCATGGTGTCGTGCGCGGTCGTCCAGTTGCCCCGGATGGGCGGGCAGGTCTCGGCGCCGGCACCGGGCGCGGCGTAGCAGTTGACCTTGCCCGGTCGGACATTCGTGACGCCGAACTTCAAGTCCCCGCGCCACACTTCGCGATTGTCGTTGTTGCGCACCACCACCCGGGCATTCGCCGGGGTTCTGCCGTCGTCCTCGACGTAGACATCCACTGGAATCGTGGTGCCGAGTCGATGGACGCTGTCCGGCGCCGGGCTCACCAGTGCGGTTCTGTCACGGAGGTTGAATTGCCGGTGCGTGCCCGAGACATAGCCGGTGTCTTCGTTTTTCCGCGTCTTCGGGTCATCGGTGATGCCGGAGAAGTCGAGCAGTTTGTAGCCGGGGCGCACGCCATCGATGCCGTAGGTGGCGCCGATGTTGTTCACCTCCACCGAGCGCGGGAAGGCGCCGCGGCGAAACTCGGTCTGCTGGTTATGGCCTGCGGCGAACATGCGGACGTCGTACTGGGCGAGCTCGTCGACGATCGGTTGAATGGCCTGGCCCGCACCCCATTTGGTGAACAACGACCGATGCGCGAAGACGAAGACCTGCTTGCCGACGGCGTGCTTGCGCAGGTCCTCGCGCAACCACGCCAGCTGCGGCGCGAGTCCCGAGGTGTCGTAGTTGTCCTCCAGCACCACGATGTGGCGGCCGTTGCGATTCACGCTGTACCACTCCGGACCCAGATTGCGCCGGTAGAGCTCCATGTTCGCGGCATACCCCGGCTTGTTCGTCGGCCCGCCCGCGTCGTGGTTGCCCATGACCGGATAGAACGGACGGCCGAAGCGCCCCTTGGTCAGTCCGGTGCGCAGGATGTCGTAGCTGCCCTGACGGCGTTCTGGCGCGGTGTAATCGGTGACGGTGAGGTCGCCGGTCGCGATGGCGACGGTGGCCTCGCGGTTGCGCGCCATCGCTTCGACCTGACCGGTCCACTGCGCCAGTGTGTTCGCGGCGGACTGGTCGCTGCGATTGTCGGTCTCGGTGTCGGACACCATGAGCCAGGTCTCGCGCGGATCTTTCGCGCGTTCGTCGGGCACCAGGGCGAAGTCGACGCCCTCCTGTTTCGCCTTGCCCTCGTCGAGCGCACGGAAGTAGCGCGGCACCGAATCTTCGCGCAGCGCAGGGGTGTAACCGTCCGGGGAGACGATGTGGACCAGGTCGGTCTCCCTGCGGCCCGGGTCGATCCGCAGGCTGTATTCGCCGTTCTTATCGGTCGTTGCCCAGACCGCGCCATCGGTGACGGAGACGCCGGACAGCCCCTTCTCGCCGCTGTCGCGCACGCCGTTGCGGTTGCCGTCGATGAAGACGGTGCCGCGTGCCTCGACCATGGCATCCGCGTTCGCGTAGCTCGGGCTCGGGGTGAAACTCATTGCCAGAGTGAGGGCTACGCCCGTCAATAATTTCCAGCCGGAACTATTACACACGGGACGACAAGTTACGGGCGTCCGGTCTGTTCGGATAGCGAACATTGCCGGAGTTCGTCCGCTGTACCGCTGATGTTCAGCCGCACGCTCCGAATCACCCAGTGGCCCTGGAGCGCCCATTTGTCATGGCGACCCGCTTCGTCGTGTCCGCGATCACCACCGTATTGCCACCAACATGTTTCGCCTGATACATCGCGGCGTCCGAACAGCGCAGCATGTGCTGGGTCCCCAGCTCGACCGCGTCGGACTCGCCGAAGAGCGCAACGCCGACGCTGGCGGTGATCCTGATCGGCAAAGTCGACATGGTCTCGATCGCGGTGCGCAGTCGCTCGGCGACCACGGGTGCTGGGTTGTCGTGGACGTGACCGACGACCACGAATTCCTCACCGCCGGTACGGGCGATGAGGGCGTCGGAGTCGGCCGCGGCGCGCAGGCGGTCCGCGATGCGCTTGAGCACCTCGTCGCCGAACGAGTGACCGTAGGTGTCGTTCACGGTCTTGAAGCGATCCAGGTCGATCGTCGCCATATAGCCCGTGCTGTGCTCGCCGAAGTACTGGGGCAGCTGGGTATCGAGGCCGCGCCGGTTCAACAGCCTGGTGAGCGGGTCGGACAGTGCGTCGAGTCGCAGGAGTAGATGCGATAGCTGCACCGCGGGCAACACCACGCCGATGACGGCGAGATTGGCGATGATCACCGCGATGCCAAGCGCGACGTCGCCGTGCCATCGTCCGTCGCCGAAGAACATCAGGCCCGCCAGCACGACGATGGCCAGCATGGTCCAGGTGACATTGACGGCAAGGACCCGCGGGCCGTGGAAGACCGCCACGTAGGCCCCCGACGCGACAAGCATGATGATTCCCAGCGCGCCGAGGACGCGATCCTGGACCATCAGGCTGTTCGCCGCCACGACGACGTCGATCACCGCGATCCAGGCGAGTGACTCGGCCTCGCGCGGCCACGGCAGCAACCACCAGCGCAACGCCCATGCCGCGCCCGCCGCAGCCGCAAGCACGCCGGTCGTCACCCCGGCCACGCCGCGCACGCCGGCGGGCGAGAGGATCATCAGCGTCGCGTTCACGAGCATCAACACGCCACCGCCGCCGATCACCAGTTTCATTCTGGCCAGCACGGAATGGGATTCGAGAAACCCGACGACCCAGCTGTAATCGACCTGGTCCCGCCACCAGGTTCGAAATGACGAGCGGCTAATTGTCATCGAGTTACCGCCCTTCCATTCGCAAGCGAGCACCTTCGGCCGGTGGTTCATAAGGGCCGGTCGAAGGGTTACGCGAGGCGCGAGTGTGGCGACACCAACGCTACGCGGAGGCAAATGCCAGTAGTTGCCGCAGTTACGCAGATCACGATCGAGGGCTTGCCTGCGACGATACGGACAAATCGGTCACGCTCGCTGTGTTGTGGCGTGTGCTGTCGGCGCGAGCCGGACCGGCGGCACGGGTCGGTGGCGGTGTGGATCCCTGTGGCCAGTGCCGGGGCCGGTGGCGGACGAGCGCGCGAGGGTGTTGACTGTCGGAGTGCCCAGCGGTTTCCAGCCGCGTTCGGCGTAGTGCCCAGTCGGGCAATAGAAGTGCGGTCGGCCTCGGTTGTGATCGGTTCCGTGATTGGGACGTGATCAGACCGTGATCGCCTGTCGTGCCGTTAATTTGGCCTAAACTAGGTTTATATTGCGACTTTCGATTAGTCGTTTGCGTCGGTAAGTTCTAACGTCATCTTCGGGATCGGCAATCCGGTTGGACCGGCGATCCAGGCCACCGACCAAGGGTGTTCGGCGGGTCCCGACCAGGAGCTCGAGATCGCCGCACCGAGCCTGTTCCCGTTGGCGGACAGGCGATCCGACGCGCGATCGACCACTTCGAAGGAAAGCATCTCATGGGCAAGCACAGCGCACCTCGCAAGAACCACGTCCCGGCGCAATTGGCAGTTCTGTCTACGGCGACGCTGATCGGTCTGGGATTCTCGGCCAATAGCGGAGCCGGGGAAGCCGTGGCCGACGCGTCGATCACCAGCATCAACCACGCCGATCACACGGTGACCGCGCCCGCGCCGACCAAGCGCGTCTCGGCCGCGGTCGGCCAGCCGGTCAGCAGCAAGCAGACCAACCACCACACCCAGGACGCCGTGCACGCGTCGCCCGTGAAGAAGGCCAAGCCGAAGCCGAAGTCGAAGAACAAGCCGACCTCCGACACCAAGTCCAAGGACAAGGGCGGCAGCCCCACGGACGCGCTGGCCAGCGGCAGCGCTGCCCTCACCGATCTGACCAAGGGCCTGGAGAGCGGTAGCTCCGCGCTCGGCGGACTCGCCAAGGGCCTCGCCAGCGGCAGTGCCGCAGTCGCGCCGCTGGCCAAGGGCGCTGCAGGCAGCGCCGCCACCGGAAGCAAGGCCGCGGGCGGGCTCGCGCCGCTGCTCGGTCTGCTCACCGGCAGCGCGATGTGATTCGCCGCCGGGGCAGTCGTTGATCAGCAACAAGTAAGGCATCTCATGGGTAAGCACAGCGCACCGCGCAAAGTACATCGTTTCTCGCCGGCGACAATGCTCACGTTGTCCACCGCGGCCTTTGCCATCACTTTCGCTGGAACTCCTTCGGCCTCGGCGGCTCCCGAATCCAAGTCGCCCGCCGACGAGGTGGTCAGCCTCACCAACGCCGCGCGCAGCAAAGCAGGCTGCGACCCGTTGAAGTCCGAGAAGGGACTCACCGAGGCCGCGCAGGCGCACACCAAGGACATGGCCTCCACCGGCAACATGGACCACAACTCGGCCAAGGGCGATCCGGGCGACCGGATCAAGGAGTCCGGCTACAAGGCGCAGACCTGGGCCGAGAACATCGCCGCCGGGCAGACGAGTGCGTCCGAGGTCGTCGACGCGTGGATGAACAGCGAAGGTCACCGCGCGAACATCCTCAACTGCGGGCTGAAGGACATCGGCGTCGGCTACGCCAAGGCCGGCGACGGCACCGCGTACTGGACGCAGGACTTCGGCACGTCCAACGGGTCCGAGGACAAGAAGGACGACAAGGACAAGAAGGAAGACAAGAAGGAAGACAAGGGCAAGAAAGAAGAAGGCAAGGACGACAAGGGCAAAGAGAAGGACAAGGGCAAGCCCGAGGGCGGCGAGAAGGAGAAGCCGTCCGGCGGTGGCGAGAAGGAGAAGCCATCGGAGGGGGACAAGGAGAAGCCCTCTGGCGGCGGTCAGGAAGAAGACAAGAAGCCGTCGGAAGATGGTGGTTCGCCGGAGGATTCGGCGGAAGACGGTTCGGACCCTGCGTCGGAGGAGGGCGACTCGGCCGAGGATCCTTCGGGTGACGGCTCGGATTCCGAGTCGGAAGAGGGCGATTCGTCCGAGGGTTCGACCGGTGACGCCTCGGAGGAAGACGGCGAGTCGGCCGATGAATCGGATTCCGCCTCGGAAGACGGTGAGTCGCCCGAGGATTCGCTCGGCGACGACTCGGCCTCCGAGGACGGCGATTCGTCCGAAGGCGCGGAAGGCGATGATGCCGCGTCCGAGGACGGCGACTCGGCCGAGGACGCCGGGGATGATTTCACCACCGAAAGCGACAGCGCGGACGAGGGTTCCGAGGGCGACGCTTTCGATTGGTTCGGCGAAGGTGGCGGTGATTCCGAAGAAGGCGGCGATGCCGGCGAGGGCGGTGACTCGTTCGACCCGTGGAGCAACGGCTTCGATTCCCCGTCCGAGGACGGCGCTTTCGGCGGCCTCGGCGATCTTTTCGGTGGCGGCGGTGAGGGCGGCGATGCCTTCGGCGGTCTCGGTGAAGGTCTCGGTGGACTCGGCGAAGGTCTCGAAGGTCTCGGCGGTCTCGGTGAAGGTCTCGGTGGTCTCGGTGAGGGCCTCGGCGGACTCGCCGGATTAGGTGAAGGTCTCGGCGGACTCGCCGGGCTCGGCGGCTTGTAGACCAGCCGGATTCTCGACTCTCGATCGCCGCCAGGTTGCCCACCTGGCGGCGATCGTCGTGTTCAGCCCTTGGCGAGTGTCCGTTCGGCCAGCACGGCCATGATCGGTGCGAGCGCACGGGCGTAGGTCACCGTCACGTGGTTGTCATCGCGAAAGATCAAGGTGTTCCGCGTGATCAGCGGGCAGCGGGCGGACGTGCAGAACAGCTCGGTGAGGTTCGCGTACTGGCCGCCTGCGGTGGTGGTTGCGGCGGTCTCGGCGGCGATGCCCGCATCGTTGACCGCGGCGGCTCTGGTCGGGGCGCAGGCGGTGGCGTTGTCGACGTGATCGGACAGGCAGGTCGGCGCAGTCGTCAGAGGATCGGGGACGGGGCCGAGGACAAGGACATTCGTGCCGGTCGCGCGCAGCTGCGTCACGAGTTGAGCCAGGCTGTCGACCCACGCGGAATCGTAGGTGGTGAAACCGAAGTCGCCGCCATAGCGCCGGGACATGCTCAGCACGATCAGCTTCGGGTGCTCGGCTTGCAGTCGTGCGAGCACTTGCCCGCGCCACTGCACGCACTCGGTGTACTCCCGGCCGAGGTACGGGCTGGTGATGGGGAGTGCCATCAGCGGGCAGGTGACCTTGCTCATCGTCTCCAGTCGCCAGTGCTGTTGCTCGGCAATCTGTTCGAAGGCCGGGCTCCACATCGCCGCGTGCGAGTCGCCGACCAGGGCGACCCTGGTGGCCGAGCCGAGGTCGCCCGCAGCGCACTCGCCCTGCCCGGCCTCGCGCCACGAGCGCACACAGCCGTTGAGGAACACGGAAGCTTTGTCGCCAGGCGCATCGGCCAGTGACGGCGTGAGATTCGATGGCACGGCGCGCAATTCGGCAGAGGCCGCAACGGCGGCCTGCACCTGCGCGGTCAGGTGCTGCACCGCCGCGTCGTACGGATCGGCAAGCGGAACAGCCTGCGGTGGCGGCGTATTCGTGATGGAGAGCGCCTCGGCCGCCGCACCACTGCCGACCGGGACGTGCACTACGACGAGCAGCACCGCCGCCGCGCACACGGCGGCCGCAGTGACGAGTCCGCCGCAGGCGAGGCTGAGGTTGGCCGATCGGCGCAGCACCTTGGCGAAGCGGACGGGGTTCTCGACGAGCTGCATGGTGAGCATGGCGAGTCCGCCGGAGACCGCGAGCGCGCCGAGCGAGTCGACCAGCCCGAACGAGTGACCGACGATGTGCGGCGCGAGCAGCAGCACCGGCCAATGCCACAGGTACCAGGAGTAGGACACGCGGCCGATCGCGCGCAGCGGTTGCCACGCGAGCACCAGGCCGACACCGGAAGCCGGTGCGGCGCACCCGGAGGCGATCACCAGCGCGGTCCCGAGGACCGGGAGCAGCGCGGCGGTGCCTGGATAGGGCGTGTGGTTGTCGAATACGACGTAGGCGAGCACGATCATGGCCAGCCCGAGCCAGCCGATGCCGCTGCCGACCGTTGGCGCCAGTCTGCGCAGGGCGACCGCGGAGAGGGCGATCAGTCCGCCGATGCCGAGTTCCCATGCGCGGGCGGGCAGTGCGAAGAACGCCCACGGCGGCTGGGTCGTCGTCCAAATGATCGCCACACCCAACGAGCCTGCCGAAAGTACCGCGAGCAGCACGCGAAGCCGCATCGCCGATCGGCGTGCGCGGCGATCGTGACCGAGGTCGAGCCGCACCAACCAGGCGGCGCCGATGAGCAGCGCAGGCCACAGCAGATAGAACTGTTCCTCGACGCCGAGCGACCAGTAATGCTGGAACGGCGACGGCGCCGCCGCGGCAAGGTAATCCGTGCCGTGCATGGCGAGCCGATAATTGCCGACGTACAACGCGCTGGCAATTCCGTCGCCGAGCACTTCGCGCGCCTGCAGCGGGGGCAGGTATCGGGCCGAGGCGAATGCCGTGGCGATCAGGACAATTCCGGCGACCGGCAGCAATCGCCTGGCGCGGCCTCCGTAAAACCGGGCCAGCCGGATGGTTCCGGTGCGGGAAAGTTCGCGCCACAGCATTCCGGTGATGAGAAATCCCGAGATGACGAAGAAGACGTCGACCCCGGCGAATCCGCCGCCGATGCCGGGCACACCTGCGTGAAAGAGCACAACGGCGATTACCGCGACCGCGCGCAGACCCTCGATATCGGGTCGGAATTCAGTTCTCGCGGCGGCAGTTCGGCTGCGACCCGCCCCATGAATTTCGGTGGTGAAGGCAGTAGTTCCGGTCACCGAGACGAGTCTTATTGAATTGTCTCATTGTGTCGCAGCAACTTTCCGCACTGGGCCACATATCACAATTCGCCGCGCGAATTTTCACTCGTTTGTCGCCAGGTGTTCGTGATTGTTCTCGTGGTCGGCCGCGTTACTCCGGGTCAGCGGGTGGATCTCCGAACGGATGCGTGCGCGCAACCAGCGCGACGCGGAGTCGTCGTTGACGCGGCGGTGCCAGCGCATTTCGACATCGGCGGTCGGGAGGTCGAACGGCACCTCGTGCAGGCGCAGCGGAACACCGCGTTCGGCCAGATGCGCGGCCGTCACGTGCGGCACGAGGCAGATGACGTCCTGTTCCAGAGCCATCAGGGCGCCAACGGCATAGGAGGGGACAACCGCTGCGACATGGCGGGTGCGCCCGATCCGTTCCAGCGCGTCATCGAGCGGGCCGCGGACGAGGCCGCGGCGCGAGGCGGAGACGTGCGGATAGCGGCACAGGTCGTCGAGGGTCAGTTGCGGGGCCTGGCCGAGCTCGGAGTCGGCGGCGACGACCGCGACGAAGTGGTCGGTGAACAACGTCGAGGTGTGGATGTCGGGCGGCGGCGGATCGGCCACGGTGATGTCGAGGTCGATCGAGCCATCGCGCAGCGGGTCGAGTTCCTCGGATTCCTGACCGACGAAGCGCAGTCGAACACCGGGCGCCTCGCCGGCGATCCGGCGGGTGAGGCGTGGCGCGAGGACCGGAACGAGGGCGTCGTTGAGGCGGATGGCGAAGGTGCGCCGCCAGGAGCGCGGGTCGCGGTCGGTGGGGTCGGTGCGCAGCCGATCCGCGGTGTCCAGCAGCGCTTTTACCGTGGCGGCCGAGCGCTGGGCGAACGGCGTCGGCACCAGGCCGCGGCCCGCCCGTACCAGGATTGGGTCGTTCATCACGCGGCGTAACCGGCTCAGCGCCCGGCTGGTTGCCGGCGCGGACAGGTGCAGGCGCACCGCGGCCTCCTTGACGCTGCCGGTGTCGAGCAGCGCGTCGAACACCCGCAGCAGA
Organism: Nocardia altamirensis NBRC 108246; assembly: GCF_001612685.1. Classification (GTDB taxonomy): domain Bacteria; phylum Actinomycetota; class Actinomycetes; order Mycobacteriales; family Mycobacteriaceae; genus Nocardia; species Nocardia altamirensis. The sequence continues at coordinate 4,891 of NZ_BDAY01000129.1, read as the reverse complement.
TTGAGATCCAGATCCTCCGCCACGATCAACCCCATTCGTGCGTTTGACGCAACTATTCCGTACCAACAATGCACTGGGCATTATGCCCGAGGGCATCAATACTGATTCTCGGGAGTTCTGGTGAGCGGATGTGCCGCTCTCGACACCCGATCGGCCACGCCGCCCCCCGTGGAGCGCGCAGGTCATCACCGCTATCAACAGAGGAGTTCAGTCATGCCCAGGATCGTGCGACCGACCGCCTACGGCACACCCGATGTGCTCACCGTGCTCGAGGTGCCGACCCCGCGCGCGGCCGCCGACGGTGTGGTCGTCGAGGTGCGGGCCGCGGGAGTCAATCCGATCGATTGGAAGCTCTACAGCGGGGCCTTCCACGACGTGGACGACGACCACAAGGACGCCGCCTGGATCGCCGCGTCGATGCCATCGATCGGGCTGGAGTGCGCGGGCGTCGTCACCGAGGTCGGCGTCGACGTGACCGGTGTGCAGGTAGGTGACGAGGTCGTCGTGTACCCGGTTACCGCTGCTTACGCCGACTACGTGACGGCACCGGCGACCTCGCTCATCGCCAAGCCCGCCGAACTCGGGTGGGCCGAGGCAGGGTCGCTGATCCTGACCGGCACCACCGCATTTCATGCGCTGCAGGTCACCGGCGTGACGGCTGGCGAGACGGTGCTCGTACACGGCGGGGCCGGTGGGGTCGGCCTCATGGCTGTGCAGCTTGCCGCTGCCGCGGGAGCGACGGTGATCGCCACGGCCGCCGAGCGCAACCACGCGCTGCTGCGCGAGCTCGGCGCCAGCCCTGTCGCCTATGGTCCCGGGCTCGCCGACCGGGTGCGTGCGGCCGCGCCGCATGGCGTCAGTGCCGCAGTGGATTTCGCAGGTACCGACGAGGCGCTCGACGTCTCGCTCGAACTGGTCGCCGACCGCAGCCGCATCGCCTCGATCACTGGGTCGCCGCGCCGCGCGGAGTCGGGCATCAAGGTGCTCGGTTATGGCCCGGGAGAGGACGCGGGCGCCGAGGTTCGTGCCGCCGCACGCGGTGATCTCGTCGACCGTGCCGGATCGGGCGCACTGCGCGTCATCGTCGACGCCACCTTTCCGCTCTCCGAGGCCGCGAAGGCGCACGAGGTCGGCCTCGCCGGGCACGCCCCCGGGAAGCTCGTGCTCATCCCTTAGTGCCTGGTCTAAAGCGGTGAACCCCACCGAGTTCGGTGGTGGTCATCGGCCCCGGTGGCTGATCAGTGGCTCAGCTCTCCTACTCGAGGTACCGTATTCGTACGCGTACTAAAAAGGATGAGGGAGCGATGAGCACCATCGAACTCGCCGAGGCGGGGGAGTTTGCCCCGCCACGATCGGATGCCGGTTCCGAGACGGAACCGAGCGTGGTTGGGTTGTTGCGACCCCATCTGGGTGGCTTTGCCGCCGTGGTGGTCTTGCAGGTGATCGGCGCCGTCGCCGGATTGGCGCCGTTGCTTGCCGTCGTCGAGTTGGGGCGAACGCTGTTGGCGCCGAGCCCGATCGATCACGACCATGTCTGGCAGGTGGTGATCGTCGGCGCGGTCGGCCTGCTGGTCCGACTGGTGTTCACCGCCGCATCGTCCGGGGTCGGGCACCTGGTCGACGGCAAGGTGCAGTTGGCCTTTCGCAGGCAACTGGCCGCGCGGCTCGGCAGTGTGCCGATCGGCTGGTTCTCCCGGCGCCGCACCGGCGAGCTGGCAAAAGTGGTGGGGGAGGACGTGAGTGCGGTGCATCCCTTGATCGCGCACACGCCTAGCGAGTTGGTCTCCGCGTTCGTGGTGCCGCTGGTTTCGCTGATCTACCTGTTCACGATCGACTGGCGGCTCACGCTGATCACCCTGATACCGGTGGTACTCGCCATAGCGCTGGTGCCGCTCATGATGACCGCGGCCCGCACGCGCGAGCAGCAGGAGTTCGACGCGGCGATGGGGCGGATCGCGAGTTCCGTCGTCGAGTTCGTGCAAGGCATCGCAGTGGTGAAGGCGTTCGGCGGCGGTGAGCGTGCACACCGCGCATTCCGCACGGCCGCAGACGATTTCGTCGGCACCTTCCTGCGGTGGGTGCGCGGCATGTCCGGGATCGCCGCGGGAATGCAGCTGGCGCTGTCGCCGCCGTTCGTGCTGCTCGTCGTGCTGGTCGGCGGTGCGGCGCTGATCACCGGCGGCGGTATGGCGCCGGCCGACCTGTTGCCGTTCCTGCTGCTCGGACTCGGCCTGACCGCTCCGGTCGCGGCACTCGGACACGGCTTCGACGATCTGCAGGCGGCCGGGCGCGCGGTGGCGCGGATCCGGGATGTGCTTGCGGTCCAGCCACTTCCGGAACCTGCACGACCCGTTCCGCCGCAGGGGCATCGGGTGGAACTGCGTGGTGTTCGGTTCGGGTACGACGCCGAGCACGAAGTGTTGCGTGGGATCGACCTGGTGCTCGAGCCGGGCACGGTCACCGCGATCGTCGGCGCTTCGGGCAGTGGGAAATCCACGCTGGTTCAGTTGCTTCCGCGATTCTTCGACCCGACCGCAGGGTCGGTCGTCCTCGGCGGTGTCGACCTGCGTGAGCTCGGCAGCAGGGAGCTCTATCGACTGGTCTCCTTCGTGTTCCAGGATGTGCGACTACTGCGGGCGTCGGTCGCGGAGAACATCGCGCTGGCAGTGCCACACGCCGACCTCGACGACGTGGTTCGCGTCGCCGAGCTGGCGAACATCCACGACCGGATTCTCGAGCTGCCGCATGGCTACGACACGGTGCTCGGCGACGAGGTCAAGCTCTCCGGCGGTGAGGCACAACGGATCTCGATCGCCCGCGCGCTGCTCGCCGATGCACCGATCCTGGTGCTCGACGAGGCGACCGCGTTCGCCGACCCGCAGACCGAACAGGCGGTGCGCGGCGCACTGACGACGTTGGGTGGCGATCGGACAATCCTCGTCATCGCCCACCGCTGGGAAACGATCGCCGACGCCGACACTGTCGCGCTGCTGGAAAACGGGGCGATCGTCGAACGCGGCAAGCCCGCCGAGCTGCTGGCCCAGCACGGAAAGTTCGCTGCCTTCTGGCAGTCCCACGCAGTACAAGGAGACGACGTCCGATGATTCGAATGCTGCTGCGCGTGCTCGGCACCGAGTACGCCGCGCCGGTGCGACGCACCGTGGCCATGATGACGATCACCGGGATCGTCGAAGGCCTGTCCTATGCGCTGCTGGTTCCGGTGCTGCGGGCGCTGTTCGGCAGTGAACCCGGCGATGCGGTGCCCTGGTTGCTCGCGTTCGGTGCGGCCGTCGCGGCTTACGCGGTGCTGCGCTATCGCAGCGACCTGTCCGGCTTCCGGGTAGGGACTACGCTGCTGCGCGGGATGTACTACCGGCTCGGTGATCATCTGGCCCGATTGCCCATCGGCTGGTACACACCAGGCCGGGTCGGGGAGGTGTCGGTGCTGGCCAGTCGCGGTGTGCTGCAAGCGATGAGCGTGATCGCGCACCTGCTGGCTCCGCTCGTCTCCGCCAGCGTGACGCCCTTGACGATCGTCGTCGTGATGTTCGCCTTCAATTGGCAACTCGGCCTCGCCGCAATGGTGGCCGCGCCGATCGTTGTCGCAGTGCAGATCTGGACGGGACGGTCGATGGCCGCCGCCGATCTGGACAGCGTGGAGCGCAGCCGGGAAGCGACCGGGCGTGTCGTGGAGTATCTCCAGGCTCAGCCGGTGCTGCGTGCCGGCGGTCGGACCACCGAGCGATTCCGTCTTCTCGACGGCGCGTTGCGGGACGTGCAGCGCGCGGCACGTCGCTCGATCGTGACGGCGTTGCCCGGTGTGGTCGGCCTCGCGCTGACCGTCCAGGCGGTGTTCACCGTCCTGCTTGTGCTCGGTGCCTACCTGGTGCTCGGTGGAAACATCGGTGCCGCAGAGGTTTTGACGATCCTGGTGCTCGGCGCCCGCTGCGCCGACCCGCTGCTGTCGCTGGCCGAGGTCGGCGGCAAACTGCGTGGCGCCCGCGCCGAACTGGCTGCACTCGACGCGGTATTGCACACTGCGCCACTGCCGGAGCCTGGCGCGCCGATCGTTCCGCAGCGCCATGATCTGGAATTCGATTCCGTGAGCTTCCAGCACGGCGATCGCATCGTGCTGGACGCGGTGTCGTTGTCCGTGCCGCAAGGACAGCGGCTCGCCATCGTCGGTCCGTCAGGCGCAGGGAAAAGCACTGTGCTGCAGTTGCTTGCGCGGTTCTACGACGTGGATGCGGGCGCGGTGCGAATGGGCGGTGTCGACGTGCGCGCGATCAGCACCGAGGTGCTGATGGACCAGATCGCCATCGTCTTCCAGGACGTCTACCTGTTCGACGGCACCATCGAGGAGAACGTGCGCCTCGGCCGCCCCGACGCAGACGACGCCGACGTGCGCGCGGCCGCGACCGCAGCCCAGCTGGACGAGGTGATCGCGCGCCTGCCCGGCGGCTGGGCGACGAACGTCGGCGAGGGCGGCGCCCTGCTGTCCGGCGGTGAACGACAACGGGTTTCGATCGCCCGAGCCCTACTGAAGAACGCCCCCGTAGTACTACTCGACGAGGTGACCTCCGCACTCGACCCAGTGCACGAGACAGCCGTCCACGCAGGCATCGAACGCCTGATGTCCGGCCGAACCGTAGTGATGGTCGCGCACCGACTCCGCACCGTCCAACGCGCCGACCACATCATCTTCCTAGACGGCGGCCAAATCATAGAGTCCGGCAACCACAACGACCTCCTACACACCGGCGGCCGCTACGCCACCTTCTGGCACGCCTCCCTAACCCCGACCAGCTAACGCCCGTCGAGTAACCAACGGCTGTCGACCAGTTCGCGGCCGTCGATTGGTTGAGGTCCGCCGACGAGTGCCGCCTTACGC
>NZ_BDAY01000128.1 GCF_001612685.1 Nocardia altamirensis NBRC 108246 | reverse complement strand
GGAGTCTCGGGCCGGTACTGCCATGCCCAGCTGTCGAGCCGGAGGACCGTATTGTGGGGTAAGTCGCTCTCCGAGCTGATCCAAAGACTCCTCGGAGTTACAAGGGGTGTCGCCGATATTCAGGTGCACGATCTGAAAGGGTTCAGTCACGGACTTTGCCGGGTTTCAGGGATCGGACAAACAGACGCAGAAATCGCGCTGACGGTTCGAGGGATCGATGTGCGGGCGATAGATCGAAATTTGATCAATGCTCTCGATTATCACAGGCTCTATCTCGAAGCTCAGCGCTATGAGCGTAACGATCCGGCGGTGGCGAAGGAAGTCCGGCGCCTCGGGCTCGTTGACCGTGGCGATCCGGCATTGGCGCAGATACTCCGGCGCCAAGGATTCGACGGCCCGCCTCGCCTCGTGGACGCCGAGGGCATGCGCGAGGCCATCGACGAGGGTTGGATCGAAATGTCCCGGGGTGTGCGAAGGCCGCAGGATGCAGCGGACTTCAAAACCGGCGACTTCTTTCCAGGAGTAGGTGGTTCTGGCAGCGGTACCTATGTTTACGGCCGTGCACGCGGTTCGAGCGAACCTGATTCGGCTCAGCTCCAGAAGTTTGCCGAGCACTACGCGGCCGGAGGCCCTACCCCGGGCAGTGTAATCCATATGGCGATGCGACCCGACGCGTTGATCACCGATTTGCGTTCCCTGACCGCAAAACGAGATGAGGAACTGGAATGGATCCGCGCAGAGTTGGAAAATACACGCGAAAATTCTACGAGAAGAACAGAACTGGAAGAGCGTATTAACGTGCTGTCGGACGTCGGACGATACGCTGCTATCAAAGGTTACGATGCGTACCGGATCAACGATGTGTATGCGTGGGTGGTTCTGAACCGCACCGCATTGATAGTCGAACAATGAGGGCGATCACAAGATTTGCGTAGCCGCAGGAAGCTCCACTGTCGACTCAACGAGACAGGCCAGTGGCATCACATCACCCGAGCACCGAAGGTTCCTGCCTTCTCATAGGCTAATTGTCCCGAGCAGTTGTCGTTCGACCCGGTCAACCCACGCTTCGCTGTTCGGGGCTGACAGGCCCGCCTGACTGAGGGGACGGCCAGTGTGAGGAAGCAGGGCGAAGAAGGGGCCCCATACACGCGAGGGCGGCGGACAGGCCTCCGGAGCAAAAGGCCGCAGGCTCGAAGTCTGCTTAGGGCACAGATCTGAAGGGCCTCGACCAGCGTGAATCTGGTTGGGGCCCATCTCGTTCGAGAACTCGTCCAACCTCGGTGTCACAACCGCACCCGATGTCTTCGCCGCCGCTTCCACCGATCGACGGGCCGCTGGTGGTGCGGGTGTCAGCGGAGGAAGTTGATCGACTGGCTCGAGACGAGACTCGGTGGCGGCTGCGACGGCATCCAAGAATCCCTCAGAGGTGGGCTCGTTTCCGATTACGGTCGATACCGTTCCCAGCCTGGCGGAGGTATCATTCTCCGATCACCGAGGGTGCTTCCACTTGCACCGAGCAGAACGACAACGTCGCTTCCGCGCGATACAGCGAGGGCGTGAAAGCAGATGCTAGGGACGCGTATCGCACGGGCACTCTTGGAAGTAACCGATGAGCTGCGTGACAAGGTGCCACAGGCGATTGGCACTGTCGCCGACACCTACAGAGGCCACCCGATAGGCGCGGATGCTGTCCGGGCCGCAAGTCACAGCACAGTGGATACCGACGTATCGAATGGTGAGCGGCTGAAAAACGCCACGGATCACGTCCATTCGTCCCATTCGACCGACAAACCCGGACCGAAGCCGCCATCAAGTGATGGAACGGGCGGGTCCACACCAGATTCCATCGGCAGCGGCGTTGCCGATCGACGCCCGACGCTCAGTCACGAACCTCACCGGGTCCCCGGGATCGGACAAACCGACGCAGAGCTCGCGCAGCGCCGCCGGGGGATCGATTCGCGGGCAAAGGACCGCAGTCTGGTCAATGATCTCGACTATCACCGGCTCTACCTCGAAGCTCAGCGCTTCGACTTCAGCGATGAGACGGTGTGGGACGAAGTCCTGCATCTCGGTCTCGTCAGCCATGGTCATTCGGAGCTGGCGCAGACACTTCGGCAGCAAGGATTCCGCAACCTACCCTTCCCGGATAGGGAGAAGGTCGTGCGCCTCGGTCTCGTCAACCAGGGTGATCCGGCGCTGGCGCACATACTTCGGCGCCAAGGATTCGACGGCCCAGCTCGCCTCGTGGATGCCGACGGCATGCGCGAGGCCGTCGATAATGGTTGGACAGAGCTGGCCAGGGCGGTGCACAGGCCACAGGACGCAGAGGACTTCAAGACCGGCGACTTCTTTGCAGGGCGAGGTACGCTCGGCAATGGCACTTATGCATACGGTCGTGAATCCGGTTCGAGTGACGTTGATTCGGCGCAGCTCCATGGGATTGCCGAAAATTGGGCAGGCAATGTCATTCATATGGCAATGCACCCTGACGCGCTGAAGACTGATTTGCACGCCCTCAAAGCAGAACAAGAAAATGAAATCCGGTCGATCGGGGCGGAGTTGGCCAAGGAGCCACAACATTCTGCAAGAAGAACAGAGCTGGAAGAGCGCAGAAATGTGCTGTCGGATTTGGGACGATACGGTGCCGCGCTAGGGTGGGATGCGTACAAATATCGGGGCAGAGATTCGGATGTCTGGGTAGTCCTGAATCGTACCGCGTTGATAGTCGAACGATAAGAGCGACCACAAGCTCGAGCACCTGCTGAAGCTCCACGCCTCGACTCTCACTGTCACGATCACTCCGAGACCTCAGCCTCCGCCGCTGCCGCGGAAGCGACCACCGGAGACCTCAAAGCCTGCCCTGTCCTGCCTCCGCTGCAGCAGCCCGCAGGTTCGAGTCCTGCCGAGCGCACTGATCGAGAGGCCCCGACCTGTGCAATCTGGTCGGGGCCTTTCTGGTTCGAGAACACACTTCGAAAGTCACTCGCCGCTTCATCCGACCAAGCAATCTTGATACGATGACATCGTCACTCAAGTGATGCTGGGCGGTGGACGCCGATGCCAGTCGACGTCCACCTGATGGGTTTAGCTAGCCCTTAACCAGCGGACCAGCACGAGCGCCCCGGCGATCACGGCAGCTCCGATCAAGATGATGCCGTAATCGACCGGGGCCTTGCTCTTTGCCCGGCGATGTTTCGCCATTTCCCACCACCTCCTTCCTGGGCGCGATGTCTGGACCGTGTCCATCGCCCCTCGGCTGGAGGTGCCAACACCCTACGTCGGCCCACCGACGAGAACCGTTGAAAACCAACACATTCCGCCATTCACCGCATCACCCAAAGACGCGTTCCTAATCGGAACCAAGAAGACGTTCCTCAGTGGAACGCTGCAACGTTCCGTTTTGGAACCAGAAGAAGCCAGGTTGCCCGAGCTCGCTATGGAAAGCGGCGGCGGATTCCATACGATTCGCTTCGAAGTCGCATGAAATTCGGCACAACCGGTACAGTTGACCCTGTCACGCAAGTGATGCTGGGCGGTGGGACGCCGATGGCTGTCGACGCCCCACCTGGTGGGTTAGCTAGCCCGCAACCAGCGGACCAAGACGAGTGCTCCGGCGACTACAGCAGCAACTGCCAAGAAGATGCCATAGTCGACCGGAGCCTCTTGCTTTTTCCGGCGATGTTTCGCCATTCCCCACCACCTCCTTCCTCGGCACGATGTGGCCTGGACCAGCTGCCACACCGTCCCTCGAGGGGAGGTGGCAATACCCTAATTCACCGGAACCGTTGAAACACAACCTGTTCCACAATTCGCTGGACGCTCCGTTCTGGAACGTTCCAATAAGGCCGGTTCCAAATTGAATGGCGCTGTTGCCGAACCGCGAGCAGGTCAGGTGTCGATAGCATGCGGAGGTGGCTAGAACTTGGGATGAGGCGGAGCTGATCGCAGAGGGCTTCGAGCGGGTGCACATCGAGTCGGAGATATACGACGGGCCCCGTGCCGGTCTCGCGGACATCGAAGGGCAGCCGCACTACTTCGACACCACTCCCGACTGCACGTGGGGCGGCGAGGTCGACGAATACATCGTCTGGCCCGCAAGCGAGGAGGCAGTGGCGTTGGAGTTCGAGCAGTGGGCGATCTACGTCACCTACACCCAGCGCCTCGAGGCTCGAGAGGTCGGTTCTGGGAGTCATCCGGGCTACGGCGGGATCGACGCCCGCTACGACGAACTGACCCGTCTGCTGTCGCCACATCGTGAACGGCCGGACACTGCGCGAAAGCTTTTGGCCGAGCTGCGATTCGACCAACGCGAGGGTTATCGCATCGATGGCACCGACATGTGGTTCCGGTGGCGTGTGCGGTAGACCGGCGGCTGCCAAAGTTCTTCTGGCAGTTGCGGTTGGGTGGTCATATCCTCGCGGGGTGAATGCATTCGTTGAGGATCTCGTGTGTGCGTCCGAGGCTGTGGGGGAACTGTTGGGTGCGGTTCAGGCTGAACAGTGGGATGCGCCTACGCCTTGTAGTGCTTGGAATGTGCGGGAGGTGGTTGATCATCTGGTTGGGGTGAATCTGACGTTCGCGGCGCTTGTAGAGGGTGGGCCGATGCCTGCGCGGGATGGGGGGCATCTCGGGGATGATCCGGTCGAGGCTTACCGGACCTCTACCGCCTCGGTGCTGGCCGCCTTTGCTCGGCCCGGGGTGCTCGAGCGCGACTTCGGCGGGGCTACGGGTGCCGATCGGTTGCGGCTGCGGCTTGCCGATCTGATCACCCATGGATGGGATCTGGCCCAGGCCACCGGGATTCCCGTCGAGCTGCCCGACGAGATCGCCGAACAGTCGTTGTCCTTCCTCGAACAACAACTCGCTATCCGCCCCCGCGGCGGCCAATTCGCTGAAGCCCAACCCATCGACGTCGCAGCGCCGGCCCTGGACCGCCTCGCCGCGTTCGCAGGCCGGCCGGTCCCGTTCCAGACATAGCTCGCCGCGCCGGTTCCACAGAGGACTCGTACTGTCCACAGACAGTAGACGTAGAGGTGTTGTGGACCGTACGAAGGATCTGTGGACCTAGCAGATGGTCAGCGCTGGTCGGCTGAACGACGCTTTCTGCGGGAGACGAACCAGAGGACTACGGCGGTGGTCAGGAACGGGATGATCACGAAAGCCAGTCCGTTGATGTTGAAGTCGGGGTCGTCGAGTTCGAAGTGGGTCCATCGGGCGGCGAGGAATTGGGTGGGAACCTGGAAGGTGATGTGAAAACCGATGCAGGTCCAGAGATTTCCGGTGGTGGCGCGCAAAGCGCCTAGGACAAGGCCGAATACGAAGAACAGTGCGACTCGTTCAGGGGGTAGCGAAGTGCTGATCAACGCACCCCAGGTCGTGAAAAGCACTGCCTGAACCGGAATGGCGACGGCGTTCGACCAGCGTTCGACGAGGTTGGTGTAGATATAGCCGCGGAAGACAAGTTCTTCCGGCACAGCCTCATACAGGGTGACCAGGACAACGAGTCCTAGTAACGCGGGCAGCGCCTGCGCCAGTGAGGTTTTCATGGTGATCTCGGCCCAGCCGAACCGCAGCATCAACGCTACCGAAATAGCAGCCGGAATACCCCAGCACGCGGCGCCGAAGAGAAAATCACGCCACCCGCGGGCGACCGACGATAATCCCAGGCCGGACCACGGCTTTCGGTCGAGAAACCGGCGAGCCAGGTAGACCAGCGGGATGGTGCCCAGCGTGGCGCCGACGGCACGCACGACATGCAGCTCTCGGGTGTAGCCCGTCCCCGTTACCGCGGAAAGCCCGGAGATCAACACCAACCACCAGACCGTCACCCCGACAAAGACCACGCCGATCCTGATCGCGAGAGCGGGCCGGTTTCGCACACCTTGCGCTGATACCACCACGGCGCGACGGTAACGCGCGGGCGACGGCCCGCGCATCCTCCGAAATGGTGACCGCCGACCCGGATGCACCCTGATCCCGACACGTCCGGCAACCTTCCGGGCGCGACATGCCCGAGGCGCTCGGCAGTGGACTAGATCGACGCCGCTTTCAGTCGGCCGGATGCGCGGTTGCCGTAACCTTCGAGGAAGGCAGGGGGGTCGACGGAGGACGAGACGATGACTTATCCGCCGGGCGGGCAGCCGCCGTATCAGGGACCGCAGTATCCGCATCAACCCGAGCAGCCGACCGGCTATCCCCCGCCGACCGACTATCCACCGGCCGAGTACCCACCGGCCGAGCCTCCGCAGGCCGGTGCGCCTGTTCCGCAGCCCGCCAAGAAGACCAAGATCGGCCTGATCGTCGGATTGGTGGCGGTGGTGCTGCTCGCGCTCGGCGGCGCGGTGGTGATCGGGGCGGTGCTGACGGCACAGGGCAAAGGCCCGCTCGCCTCCGACGGAAAGCGGATCGAACTGGCGATTCGCGATTTCTACGGCACGCTCGAATCGCACGGGTTCAAGGCCGCCGCCGCGAAGGCGTGCGCGGCGGACCGGGCCGAGTTCGACGCGCTGCCCGCACCCCAGCGGGAGGAATTCGACGCTGCGACGATCTCTGTCACCATCGATAAGATCGAGAACATTGTGATCACCGGTGATGCCGCGACGGCGCACATCGTCGGGACGCTTACCCTGTTGGTTCCCGGTCAGGAACCCGACACCGACACCAGCACCACCGAACACCTGAAGAAGGAAAACGGTCAGTGGAAGGTCTGCTCCGCCGGCTCGGGCGCGAACTGACCCGGGTCCCTCGCTCATGACGTGCTGCGGCCCGTCCCGACGCACTCTGCTCGGCCTCATCGGCATGGCGGCGCTGCTGCCGCTCGCCGGTGTGCCGGGCGCGAGTCCGGCTGGCGCACAGCCGAATCCGTTGATCGCGACCGATCTGGAGGTGGTCACGATCACCGACCGATCGGTGATCCTGACCTGGACGACGGTGGCACCCGACCAGGCCGGGCGACTCGCCCCGGTCCCCGCCGACGCGGAAGTGCTCCTTGCTCCGGCCGATGCACCGCACGAGCTGGTCCCGGTGTTCGGGGACACGCAGGAAACACCGTTCCACTACGCCGAGATCGACGGCCTCGAACCCGGCCGCGCCTATCGCTTCGAGGCACGATCGCGCGGCGTCCGCGCCGTCCCTGCCCTGTCGTTGACGACGCTGAGCCCCGGATCTCCCGAATGCATGGGCGAATTCACCACTTTGGTGCCGCCGCCGGGTCGCCCGCTGCGCACTGTCGCGCTGGCCAACGACGTGCATTACGGCGAGCAGGTCAGCGGGATACTTGTCGACAGCCTGCCGCCCGGCTTCCGCCAGGACGTGCCGCCCTACCCCGAGGTGATGCTTGCCGCATTGCTCGACGATCTGCGCCGCCCGGACCGCGGCGCCGACCTGCTGCTCATCGCAGGCGATCTGACAAGTGAAGCGTCGCTTGGTGATGCGCGTGCCGTGCGCGCGCATCTCGACAGCTGGGGCACCATGGGCACGGACTATCTTGTGGTCCGCGGCAACCACGACCGCCCGCACGTCGGCCCGGACTACGCGGCGTGCCAACCGGCACCCGCCGACCACCACGACTGTTTTGCCGACGCGTTCACCCCGCGCCAGCAACTGCTCGAGCACGAACTCGGCGGCCTGCGCCTGCTCGGCCTGGACACGAGCGAACTCGACGGGTCGGGCGGCACCATCGACCGCCCGCAATTCGACGTTCTCACCGAGCGACTGCGGGCCGATCCGGACCGGCCGACACTGGTGTTCGGCCACCACCCGGTCACCGTCGAATCCGGCCTGACCAATCTGGCCGGACCGGGATTCGTCTTGAACGGCCGCGACAGCGCCGAACTGCAAGCCCTCTATGCGCGCTCGCCCGGCGTTTTCCTGCAGCACAGCGGCCATACCCACCGCAATCGCCGCACCCGGCCCGATACCGCGGCCGCCGTCGAATTCCTGGAAGTGGCTGCGGTGAAGGAGTATCCGGGCGGCTACAGCCTGCTCCGGCTGTACGAGGGCGGCTACATGGTCAATTTCTACAAGACCCGCACCGACGCCGCCCGCCGCTGGAGCACCGTCACCAGGGGCGAGTACTTCGGCCTGCTCCCGGACTACACGCTCGGCACCACCGCCGACCGTAATCACGTTGTGCTGCGCGATTTCTCGGGACTCGGCTAGCGACCCAGCCGTGCCGACGTCGGTGCCGGTTTCGGTGGCAGGCAAAGGTGGCCACGGTGCCGCGCCGGAGCTAGTCGACTGCGTCCGCAGTGAAGACGTAGCGCAGGAACCAGCGGTTCATCTGGCGTTGTAATGTCCTGTCGCCGTGCACCTCTACTGCGGGCAAGCCCAACAGTTGCGGCCAGGACAGTTCACCGAGCCACCACCGGGTGACTTCGGCGGTCGGCCCGGTGAGCCAGACGTCGACCGGCGCTCCGGTGTCTTCTCGGCACAGATCGACGCTTGTTCGCGAGAGATGCAACCAGAAGTTGCGATCGTCCGGTGCGCGGTCGGTGAATTCGAGCGCGAGGACGACTGTGCGCTCCGGCAGCGCCGCCTGGTCGACGCGCCGCCGCATATCCCAGGTGAGCGCGGCGGTGTCGAGGTGGTCGCCTGCGAGCGCCGCCCCGTCGGCGCGGGTGGCCCAGTGCGCCAGTTCCCGCAGCACCGGAAACAGCGCGGTACCCGTTGTGGTGAGCTGGTATTTGCCGTCGACGATCGCAACGATGTCTGCGGACCGAAGAACCCGCAGGCGCGCGGACAGCGTTGCCCGTGGGATGCGCGGCAAGCCGCGGCAGATGTCGGTGAAGGTCGTCGCGCCGAGCAACAGTTCTCGCACGATGAGCAGCGTCCAACGCTCGCCGAGCAGCTCCAATGCTCTGGCTACCGCACAGAACTGACCGTATCCGCTACCGCCGGCGCGGCGTTCGGCTCCGTCATGCGCGGCGGAAGCCGTTTCGGTGACTTGCTTGCTCATCACTGCAGCGTAGGCGTGTGGTTCAATCTTTGAACTAGTTCGGCGTGTCAGCCGGACCGATGATCAGCGTTATGGCACATCCACAGCTTCCGACATCGAGTCCGAATATCTTGCAGCGCATCGGCGGTACGTCCCTGCTTGCGTTGCGTCGCATCGCGCCGGAGCACGGCGGACGCATCTTGCTGAAGCTCGAAAACGAAAACCCCACCGGCAGCATGAAGGACCGGCCTGCGCTGGCGATGATTCAGGCCGCCGAGGCCGCGGGACGCCTCGAAGCAAATGGAACCGTCGTCGAGTACACCGGAGGCAGCACCGGAGTATCCCTCGCCTTGGTCTGCGCGGTGCGCGGGTATCGATTGCACATCGTGAGCTCGGATGCCTTTGCCCGGGAAAAGCTCGACCATATGCGCGCTTTCGGCGCCGACGTCGACGTCGTACCGAGCGTGGACGGGCGGATGACGGAGCAGCTGACCTTGGCGATGATCGACGCGGCCCGCGCGATCACCGAGCGGACGGGTGGCTACTGGACCGATCAACTCAACAACGAGGCCCAGCTACGGGCCTACACCGCACTGGGAGAGGAGATTTGGGAGCAAACCGGCGGCCGGATCGATGGCTTCGTGCAGTGCGTCGGCACCGCGGCTTCATTGCGGGGGACGGGGGCGGCCCTGCGTCGGCACCATCGGCGGATCACGATTGTCGCGGTCGAGCCCGCCGAATCTCCGGTCCTCTCCGGCGGCCGGACGGGTGCGCACGGAATAGACGGCGTCGGAGCCGGATTCGTGGTGCCGCTCTGGCAAGCGGACACCGCCGATCGGATCGAACTGGTCTCCACGCAGGAAGCCGACGCCATGGCGCTGCGGCTGGCCCGCGAGGAGGGGCTGTTCGCCGGAACGTCCACCGGCGCCAACGTGGTTGCCGCGCTGCGGATATCCGAGCAACTCGGTCCTGGCGCAACCATCGTCACCGTCATGTGCGACACCGGCATGAAGTACCTCAGCCGACGAGCACGGCGCGAAGGGGCACACTGACCACGGCTCGCAGGTGCTCGACTCGGCGGTGGCGTACACCGAGCCGAGCACCCGTCCGAGGCGAACCTCGACCCGTCTTGGAGCGAGCGGCGGGAATTGAACCCGCGTACACGGCTTTGCAGACCGTTGCCTCAACCACTCAGCCACGCCCGCCTCGCGATTGATAGTGCCCGCGATCGAGGAGCGACCACACCCTTGCACTCAGTCTGATTCGAAGGACAGGCGCGACGCGACAAGCGATGTCCGCTCGTGGACACTGTGATCCGAAGCCCCGCTGGATGTCCCCGACCAGTGCGCACCAGCATGGAATGATCGGACCATGTCTCGGCCACGTCCCCTTCCGCTCGATCCGATCGAGGAGGCCCATCGTCAATGGGTCGGCCACGGCTGGGGCACGGTGGCCGACGGCATGGCCGCGGTGACCTCCCTGGTTCGGGCCCAGCAAATCGTGATGGCCAGGGTGGACGACGCCCTGAAACCGACCGGTTTGACGTTCTCCCGGTACGAACTGCTCATGTTGCTGAGCTTCAGCAAGACCGGCGCACTGCCGATGGCGAAGGCGAGCGCGCGGCTCCAAGTGCACCCGACCAGCGTGACCAACACGGTCGACCGGCTGGAGTCGGCACGACTTGTCGAGCGCGTGCCGCATCCCACCGACCGGCGCGCTACGCTTATCGAGATCACCGACGCGGGAAGAGAATTGGTCGCGCAGGCGACCGACGAGCTCAACACGAAGGTCTTCGCACAGCCCGGCCTCGCGCCGGACCGGCTGCACACCCTACTCCAGCTATTGGCGGAATTCCGACACGCCGCAGGCGACTTCGACACGGGCGACGAACCGGCCCGCTGGTCCGCGACCGACGCGGAGTAAATTGTCCGTACTGGACGGTCCAATACACCAGTGAATTGACCACGGGGTAACGGTCCGGCATCCAACTAGCGAATTTCTCGGCCTGTTCACTTGGCAGCGGCGACGAAAAGGTCCACCATGTAAATCATGGTGCTGGTCTTGGGGGTATCGGCGGGCGCTGGTGGCGCACGCGCGATGCTGACGCATTCCGATCAGCCACACCTCCCACCGATCGACCGGTGCACGGTGCCGCGCCGCGCGGGCGGCAGCGTCGAAGAACCCGTTTTCGAGGCGATCCGCCAGATGCGCGGCGCCGCCGACCGCCGCGACGAACTCGTCACCGGAACGGCCGTGACCTGCCGCTGCACCATGCATGCCGACGCCATTCGAACCACGGCGGGCCGCAACCGGCTCACCATCGTCGACGAACCGCTCGCCCAGCTGCGCTACCTGCGCTTCAGCGGCCAGCTGCCGGACGAGGGCTCGGTACTCCTCTACGACCTCGGCAGTTCCGGGCTGACCATCACACACGCCGATTGCCGCACCGACACCATCATCGCGGGGAAACGCAGCACGGTGCTCGGCGGCGACGGCTACGACGCGCTGCTGCGCTGGCAGCTGGCCCGCGGCGGCGTGCTCACCGACAAGCTGACCAGCCGCAGGCACCGGGAGGCGTTGAGCAGCGAGCGGGTGGTCACCGCGATCGACCCGATCTCCGGCGGCCGCGAGGTCGTCACCCGCAGTGACCTGGCCGAATTGTGCGCCGCGAGCATCCATCATTCGGCGTCGTTCGTGCACCAGCTCATCGAGGAGAGCGGCGTCCGGCCCGAGGCGTTGGTGCTACTCGGCGGCTGCACCCGCAATCCGAGCATCCGCGAGGAGCTCGCCGAACTGATCGACCTGCCGATCATCTACGACCCGGAACCGGACTACGTCTCGGCGCGCGGGGCCGTTCTGCTCGCCGCCGAACGCCACGGCGGCGACGTCAGGATGGCTCGCGCCAGGACGGGCACCGCGCTGTCCGCGTCACTGGTGCACGGCCCGGTCGACCGCCGCAAGCTCATCGCCGCCGTCGCGGTGACCGCGGCGCTCGGCGCGACCATCGCGGGAATCCTTGCGATGGACCGTGGTTCGGCCGAGCCCGGCCGCGGCAGCACGCCGACGCCCGCGGAAATCAGCGGGCCGTCGTCGAGTTTCGGTTAGCGAGAAGACATTAAGTGGATCGACATTCTGCCCGCCTGGAACGTTCCAGACGGGCAGTAGCCACTCAGCGGTTGGTGAATTTCGCCGGACGCTTCTCGACGAAGGCGGCCATGCCTTCCTTCTGATCGTCGATGGCGAACAGCGAATGGAAGACCCGGCGTTCGAACCGCAAGCCTTCGGCAAGCGTGGTTTCGAAGGACCGGTTGACCGCTTCCTTCGCAATCATGGTGACCGGCAACGACATCGACGCAATGGTCTCGGCGACCCCGAGCGCGGTGTCGAGCAGCGCGTCGGCGGGCACGATGCGCGAAACGAGCCCGGCGCGCTCGGCCTCTTCGGCGTCCATGTTGCGACCGGTGAGCACCAGATCCATCGCCTTGGCCTTGCCGATGGCACGGGTGAGCCGCTGCGAGCCGCCGATGCCGGGGATGACACCGAGCTTGATCTCCGGCTGGCCGAACTTGGCGGTGTCCGCCGCGATCAACAGGTCGCAGATCATGGCGAGCTCACAGCCGCCGCCGAGGGCGTAGCCTGCGACGGCCGCGATGGTCGGCTTGCGGAACTGGGCGAGCCGGTCCCAGCGGGCGAAGTAGTCGTTCAGGAACATGTCCATGTACGACTTGGGCTGCATCTCCTTGATATCGGCGCCCGCCGCGAAGGCCCGTTCCGACCCGGTGATGACGACGGCGCCGATCTCGTCGTCCCGCTCCAGCTCGTCCAGCGCGGCGATGACGTCGTCGAGGACCTGGGCATTGAGCGCGTTGAGCGCCTTCGGGCGGTTCAGCGTGATCCAGCCGACCCGGCCTTTGCGCTCCAGCAGAATCGTCTCGAAGTCGGTCACTAGACACCTTCTCGGTCGGGGGGAAGTTGATACATCGGTGACGATACCGCCGCCCCGGCGACTCGTTCAGCGAGCGGTCGGCCGGGATCAGGCGGTATCGGTTTCGAGCAATCGCGGCAGCTCACGCACCGGGCGCGGGATCCGCACTCCGTCCACGTATTTCGGTGACGATGGCCGAGAAGTCCTTTCCCGCACCGGTTTGGGTGAACCGCTGGTAGATCTCGGCGGCAAGCAGGCCGAGCTGGCCGTCGACGCTGTTCTCGCGCAACGCATTCGCCGCAAGGCCAAGGTCCTTGTTCATGAGTGCGGTGGCGAACCCGGGCTGGTAGTCGTTGTTGGCCGGGCTGGTCGGCACCGGCCCGGGGACCGGACAGTAGCTGGTCAGCGCCCAGCTCTGGCCCGAGGCCGTGGAGACGACGTCGAAGAACGACTGGTGGGTCAGACCGAGCTTCTCCCCGAGCACCAGCGCCTCGGACAGGCCGATCATGGAGATGCCGAGCAGCATGTTGTTGCAGATCTTGGCGGCCTGGCCGACCCCGGCGCCGCCGCAGTGCACGACCTTGCCGCCCATCACCTCGAGCACCGGCAGCGCGT
Organism: Nocardia altamirensis NBRC 108246; assembly: GCF_001612685.1. GTDB lineage: Bacteria > Actinomycetota > Actinomycetes > Mycobacteriales > Mycobacteriaceae > Nocardia > Nocardia altamirensis. Next base: position 5,981 of record NZ_BDAY01000128.1, on the reverse strand, counting down.
CCGCGAAATCCTCGGCGCCGCCGCCGACCATGAAGGTCAGCGTGCCCGCCGCAGCACCGGCGACACCGCCGGAGACCGGGGCGTCCAGTGCACGGTGTCCCGCGCCGATGGCGAGCACGGCGGCCGACTTGGCGTCGGCGACGTCGATGGTGGAGCAGTCGATGAACAGGGTGCCCGGCTTGGCGGCGGGGAGCAGCTCGGCGTACACCTCGAGGACGAGTTTCCCGTTGGGCAGCATGGTGATCACCGTGCCCGCGTCCGCCGCCTCGACGGCCGTGCTCACGACCGTGGCGCCTGCGCTGATCGCCTGCTCCTGTGCGGCGGGCACCGGATCGTAGGCCAGCACTTCATATCCGGCCTTGACGAGGTTCGCCGCCATCGGCGCTCCCATGTGGCCGAGTCCGAGGAATCCGATCTTTTCAGTCATTGCTCACCAAACCCAGTTCCTTATCGCCCAATTCGGCGAAGTATGCGTCGACCTGCGCGGCGGTGACGTCGGCGAGGCTCGCCGGCGACCACTGCGGGTTGCGGTCCTTGTCGATCACCTGCGCGCGAATACCCTCGACCAGATCGTGCGAGGACAGCGACGCGATGGAGACCCGGTATTCCTCGTTCAGCACCGACTCGAGGTTCGACGCGGTGCGGGCCGAGCGCAACGAGCGGAGCGTGACCTTCAGCGCGACAGGCGATTTCGCGAGAATGTCGGCGGCGGCCTTGGCCGCCTCCTTCGCGTCGCTCGCCTGCAAGTTCGCGACGATCTCGTCGACCGTGTCGGCGCGGTAGCAGCTGTCGATCCACGCCCGCTGCGCGAGCAAGCCGGATTCCGGTGCGTCGGTGGCGAACTTGGCGATCGCGATGTCCGCTGCCTCGGTGCGCAGCGTATCCAGCAGCGCGGGAAGGTGTTCGGAGGCCACGAAATAGTCGGCGAATCCGGCCGCGATCGCGTCGCCCGCGTCCATCCGCGCGGTGGTCAGCGCGACGTGCGTGCCGAGCTCGCCGGGTGTCTTGGCGAGCAGATAGGTACCGCCCACATCGGGGATGAAACCGATGCCGACCTCGGGCATGCCGATCTTGGAACGCTCGGTGACGATCCGGTGGCTGCCGTGGCCGGACAGGCCGACGCCGCCGCCCATCACAATGCCGTCCATCACCACGACATACGGCTTCGGGTAGCGTCCGATCAGCGCGTTGAGCACGTACTCGTCGCGCCAGAACCGGCCGGTCGGCGAATCAGGGCCCGCCGCACCGCCTGCGGCGTCCCGGTGGATCGCGACGATATCGCCGCCCGCGCACAGGCCACGCTCCCCCGCACCGGTGACGGCGACGGTGCGGATCGCGTCGTCGTCGGCCCAGGCGCGCAGCGCGTCGGTAATGGCAAGCGCCATCTCGTGATTCAACGCGTTGATGGCCTTGGGCCGGTTCAGGGTGATGAGCCCGAGCCCGTCCTGTTTCTCGATGAGAACTTCCGGTTCCGTCATGCCGCTCCTCCGACAGCGCGGGCGACGACCACCCGCATGATTTCGTTGGTGCCCTCGAGGATCTGGTGCACCCGCAGATCCCGAACGATCTTTTCCAGCCCGTACTCGGCCAGATAGCCGTAGCCGCCGTGCAGCTGTAACGCCTTGTTCGCCACCTCGAAACCCGCGTCGGTGGCGAAACGCTTTGCCATGGCGCACAACTCGACCTTTTCCGGAGCATCGGCGTCGAGCGCGGCCGCCGCCCGCCACAGCAGCGTGCGGGCCGCCTCCAATTCGGTACGCATATCGGCCAATTGGAAGCGCAACGCGTCGTTCTTCAGCAGCGGCTTGCCGAAAGCATGCCGCTCGGCCAGGTACGGGACGGTCTTGTCCAGCGCCGCCTGCGCGCCGCCGACCGAGCAGGCGGCGATGTTCAGCCGCCCGCCGTTGAGGCCGTTCATCGCGATGCGGAAACCGTCGCCCTCCGCACCGAGCAGGTTCGCCGCGGGCACCCTGGCGTCGTCGAAGAGCACCTGCCTGGTCGGCTGGGCATTCCAGCCCATCTTTCTTTCGTTGGCGCCGAAGGAGATTCCCGGAGTGTCGGCGGGCACGATGAACGCCGAGATGCCGCGCGCGCCGGTGTCGCCGGTGCGCACCATCACCACGTACACGTCGGTGGCGCCCGCGCCAGAGATGAATTGCTTGGCCCCGTTGAAGATGTAGTCGTCGCCGTCGCGAACTGCCTTGGTGCTCAACGCCGCCGCGTCCGAGCCGACGCCGGGCTCGGTCAGCGCGTAGCTGGCGAGCAGCTCCATCGACGTGAGCCGGGGCAACCAGCGTTGCCGCTGGGTCTCGTCGCCGTAGCTGTCGATCATCCAGGTCGCCATGTTGTGGATGGAGATGTAGGCGGCGACGGCCGGGCAGCCGGTGGCGAGCTGCTCGAAGATGCGCACCGCGTCGAGCCTGCGCAGGCCCGACCCGCCGACGTCCTCCTGGACATAGATGCCGCCGAGGCCGAGCGGGCCCGCCTTGCGCAGCACGTCGACCGGAAAGTGCTTCTGCTCATCCCATTCCAGGGCGTTCGGCGCGAGGAACTCGTCGGCGAAGCCGCGCGCGGTGTCGCGGATCGCCTTCTCGTCGTCGTCGAGGATGAACATCCGGTCAGTCCATCGTCGGGATGACGAAGGCGTTGCTCTCCTTGAGACCGGAGGGCCACCGCTGCGTCACCGTCTTGGTCTTGGTGTAGAAGCGGATCGAATCGGGGCCGTGCTGGTTCAAATCGCCGAAGCCAGAACGCTTCCAGCCACCGAAGGTGTAGTACGCGATCGGGACCGGGATCGGCACGTTGATGCCGACCATGCCGACCTGCACGCGGGCGGCGAAGTCGCGGGCGGTGTCGCCGTCGCGGGTGAAGATCGCGACGCCGTTGCCGTATTCGTGCTCGTTGGCCAGACGCAGGCCTTCCTCGTAGTCCTTGGCGCGGACCACGCTCAGCACCGGACCGAAGATCTCCTCCTGGTAGATCCGCATGTCCGGGGTGACCTTGTCGAACAGCGTTGCGCCGACGAAGTATCCGTCCTCGGCGCCGGCGACGGTCACGCCGCGCCCGTCGACCACCAGCTCGGCCCCCTCATCGATGCCGATCTGGACGTACTTGTTCACCCGGTCCACGCCGTCCTGGCCGACCAGCGGGCCGAAGTCGGCGCCGGGATCGTCGGAGCGGCCGATGTTCAGCTTGTGCACCCGCTCGGTGAGCTTGGCCAGCAGGCGATCAGCGGTCTCCTCGCCGACCGGGACCGCCACCGAGATGGCCATGCACCGCTCGCCCGCGGAACCGTAACCGGCGCCGATCAACTGGTCGGCGACATCGTCGAGGTCGGCATCCGGCATCACGATGGCGTGGTTCTTGGCGCCGCCGAAGCACTGGGCGCGCTTGCCGTTCGCGGTCGCGGTCTCGTAAATGTACTGGGCGATCGGGGTGGAGCCGACGAAGCCGACGGCCTTGATCCGCGGATCGTGCAGCAGCGCGTCGACGGCTTCCTTGTCGCCGTTGACCACATTGAACACGCCGGGCGGCAGGCCTGCCTCGAGGAACAGCTCGGCCAGGCGCAATGGCACCGAAGGGTCGCGCTCGGAAGGCTTGAGCACGAACGCATTTCCGGTCGCCAGGGCCGGCCCCGCCTTCCACAACGGGATCATGGCGGGGAAGTTGAACGGGGTGATGCCCGCGACGACGCCGAGCGGCTGGCGCATCGAGTAGACATCGATGCCGGTGCCCGCGCTCTCGGTGTATTCGCCCTTGAGCAGGTGCGGGATCCCGGTGGCGAACTCGATCACCTCGAGGCCGCGCTGAATGTCGCCCTTCGCGTCGGCGATGGTCTTGCCGTGCTCCGAGGAGAGCAGCGCCGCAAGGGAATCCATCTCGTCCTGCACCAGCGTCAGGAACTTCATCAGCACCCGTGCCCGCCGCTGCGGATTGAACGCGGCCCACACCTGCTGCGCCGCTTCCGCGTTCGCGATGACGGCCTCGACCTCGGCCTTGCTTGCCAGCGGCACCCGCGCCTGCACCTGGCCGAGATTCGGGTCGAAGACGTCACCGAAATTGCCCGAGGTGCCCGCGACGTGCTGCCCGCCGATGAAATGAGTGAGTTCGCGAACCATGCCAGTCCTTCTCGTAGCCGACCATGAGACCGCGCGACGCGGTATGCCGGTCATCCTATAGTTGGACGTCCATGTATTTGCCGAGTGTGATTCATCCCACGCTTTCTTCAATGATGTATCCGACGTCTACCAGGCAGTTTGCCCGGGCAGCTAGGCCGAGTCCTTCGAGGAACGGGTGAGGACATAGGCCCCGACGCCGAGCACGATGGCGCCGATCACGAGGACGACGCAGGCGGCGACGAAGGGATCGTCGGTCCACTCGGTCACCGCAGAACCCACCGCGATCGCGACGGCCAGCCCGCCGCCGAGGACGAGCACCATCGAGCGCCGCTGCGCGAACAGCGCGAAGCAGACCGCGGCCACCAGCACGCTGAGCAGAAACGCCCACGGCCGGTCGTCGGCCTGCACCATCAGCGCGCCGATCAGCGCAATGCTCACCGCGATCGCATAGCCGAGCCAGCTCTCCACGAAGACGTCGATCCTGGTGAGCGCGAACCAGATTCCGCCGACCACGAGCATGCCGATGCCGACCCAGACATCGTCGGCATCCGTCAGATCGCCGAGCGCCCACGGGATCGCCGAGCCGCTGAACATGCCGCAGGCGAGCATGCCGATCACCGACGGCACGGCGGCATAGCCGACCACGGCCGCCACCAGGCCCGCGAGCACCGCCCATGACCCGGCATCGTCGGAGCCGTTGTCCAGCGCGGTGCCAACGGTCCCGGCCACCGCTCCTGCGGCCAAGGCGAGCAGTGCCGACCCCAGCCGGACGCGTGGCCCGTGCGCGCCGCGCACGAACAACCGGGGCGGCCCGCCGACCACCGCGATCCCGGCCAGCACCAGCCCGATCGAGACGGCGGTCAGCACCGCGACCCGGCCGCCGAGCGCGAGGTCCTCCCATGACGAACCGACCACCAGCGCGATCCCGCTGAACACCAGGCCCGCACCGATATACGCCGCGATCTCGGCGACGATCTTGCCGCGCGGCCGCTGCTCCTGCGACGCCAGCGCCACCATGACCGCCTCGAACTGCGTCTCGGTCAGCACGCCGTCGTCGACCAGCTTCCAGACGGCACCCGCCCGATGGTTCGTCGCCATCGACCCAGTATGTCCGGACGATCACAGTTCCTGCGGCACCTTCGCCCGACGATGTGTCGCGATCAGGATTCGGGACCGAGCTCCACGACGGTGCCGGGGTGCGCGAGGGACGCGACGGTGATGCGCCCGCCCTTGGCCTGGTCGATGATCTGACCCTGCCAGGCGACGAAGCAGGAGGCGATGTCGCTGTTGTAGGCGCGGGCGAGGATGGGCGCAAGCACCTTGGCGAGCTCGCCCTCCGCGGCGATGAGCTGGCCGCGGTAGGGGCCGTAGTACGGCAGGATCGCCTGCAGCACAACCGCTTCCACGCCCTGAACCTGGGTGATGAACGGGTCGAGCACCGGCTGGTACTGCGCGATCACCGGCGCGATCTCGGCGAGCACCGGACCAGCCAGCTGCAGGATGGGCTGGTACACATTGCCGAGCGCGAACGCCTCCGAGGAGAACGGACCGGCCAGCGGGGCCAGGCCGATCAGCGAGGCGAGACCGCCCTGCTGCTTCGGCGCGGGCCAGCCGAGCGAGCACGGGGGCTGGGTCGCAGACGGGGCCGCCGCGAACGGGTTGGTGCTTTCGCCCCCGCCGAGGGGAACCGAACCGTTCGGCGTGCCCGCGCCCAGTGGCACCGAGGGACTCGGACCTCCCAGTGGCACAGAACCATTCGGCGCACCGGGGTTGGCCGGCGCGGGCTTGGCGCCTGCGCCGGGGGTGATCGCTACCGCGGCAGGGACACCGCGGGCACCGCCGAGCGGAACCGCCGCAGCGGGT
>NZ_BDAY01000127.1 GCF_001612685.1 Nocardia altamirensis NBRC 108246 | reverse complement strand
GACGACGGTGCGCCGCGGCAGCACGCAGCGGCTGGCGCACGCGATGACCGACGCAGTCGGCGAGAAGGTCCGCCTGGAGGTGCGCGATGCGCTGGGGGACAAGGAGTTCCGCGCCGACTTCGACGGCGGCGCCGCGCTCACCCTTGACGAGGCGGTGCGGTACGCGCTCGGTGCGGAGCCCGCCCCGCAACGGCCGATGGCGTCGAAAAACGCGGCGAGTGACGTACTTACCCGCCGCGAGAAGGACGTCGCCCGATTGGTCGCCGCCGGCTACAGCAACAAGCGGATCGCCGCGGAGTTGGTCATCTCGATTCGCACCGCGGAGAGCCACGTCGACCACATTCTCACCAAGCTGGGCTTCACCGCGCGCTCCCAGGTCGCGGCTTGGGTCAGCAGCAATGCGGTGTGAGCGGCGTCAGTCGCCGGTGGCGCCGTCGATGCGTTCGCGCAGCAGGTCGGCGTGACCGTTGTGCCTGGCGTACTCCTCGATCAGGTGGGCGTAGACCCACCGCAGGTTGTATTCGAGCTCGGGCCTGCGCGGATGTTTGAAGGTGTGTTCGAGGGACATGTCGATCACCGCGGCGTCGGCCAGCTCGATCTCGAGCCGGAACGTCGCGAAATCGGTTGCGGCGTCGGCCTCGTCGATATCGTCGAAGTCGCCGTCGATGTTGTCCACGCTGCAGTACAGGTAATCGATGTCTTCGGCCGCCGCGGCGAAGCGGAACCAGCCGCGCTCCACCTCGCTCAGATGCCGGACCAGGCCGAGCAGCGACAGCGTCGACGGCTCGAGCGGGCGCTGTTTGAGCTGAGCCGCGTCCAGGCCTGCGCATTTGACCAGCAACGTGTTGCGGTGAAAGTCGAGCCAGCCCTGCAGCATCCGCCGCTCGTCGGCGATCAAGGGCGCCTTGGTTCTGGTCACGTCCGGTGCAGTCCACGTCACGCCCAGACTGTAGCGCGGCGACGTCGTCGAGGACTCGCGATTATTTTCGTGACCAGGCGGGCTAGAGCACGCGAATGAACCGGGTGGCCTTGCTGCCGTGCAGTTCTCCGACGGGCAGCTTGCGCCCGCACAGCACCAACAGCAGGTCCTGGGCCGGTCCGGTGACCAGCGCGCCGCTGCCGTAGCTCCAGTCCAGATCGTCGGCGCGCAACTCGATGCCCCTGAGCTTGGCGTGGAAGAACTTGATGCTGTTGGCATCAACGGCGTCGAGCACGATGCGCAGCCGGTCCTCCGGTACCTTCCGATCGAGCCCGAGCGCCACCGAGATGTCCAGACCGTGGATCACATCGTGGCTCAGCGCGCCCGCGTAGCCGCCGCCCGGCGGCTTCCACGGATGGTCGATGTTGTCCCACAGCGATTTCAGCAGATCCTCGGGCGAGTACATGGCCGCGTCCATCTGCGCGGTGTGATTGGCCATCCGGTTGAAATTGCCTGCCGCCCGCACCATTTCGACCAGGAACCGGCCGCCCGACATGCGGTACGGCAGCGTGAGGTGGGCGACCACCTCGCGCACCCGCCACCCGCGGCACAGCGAGGGCGCGTCCCAGCTTGCGGCGTCCAGCCCGGCGAGCAGCTCGGCGAGGTCGGCCCGCTCCGCCATGATCGCCTGGCGCACCGGGTCCGCCATTGTTTGGATGTCCGTCATCGAAACCTCTCGTCGGCCGGGTAATGCTCCTTTTCAGACGATGCGACGAATGTAATAGGTCAAACGAGACATCGCGGACAACACACACGAGTTTTGGTCAGGCAATGTTTTACTCGCCCATTTACTCGGCTAATCAAGCGGGCGCGAGAAAGCTTCCCGCGTGCAGCGTCGTGCCGAAGCCAGCGGCGAACTCGCCGTATTCGTAGACCGATTTCCCGCCGACGATCGTCGCGGCGACCGCGCGATCATTGCGGTTGACCATCCGATCCATGCCGGGAATGCCAGGCACCGGCGCCTCGGCGTAGGCGGCGCTCGACCCATCGAAGCCCGCCGGATCGATGACGGCGATGTCGGCGCGCGCGCCCTCGTGCAGGCGCCCGGTGTCGAGGCCGTACCACTCGGCGAGCTCGCCGGTCAGCCGATGCACCGCCGCCTCGATCGGCATGAAGCGGCGCTGATGCGCCCGCTCCAGCATCCGCAGCCCGAAGTTGTAGAAGGCCATATTCCGCAGGTGCGCACCGGAGTCGGCGAAGCCGACCTGCACCGACGGCGAGCGCTGCAGGCGGTCGAGCACGTCGTCGCGGTCGTTGGCGATCACCGTGCGCCACCGCAGCTTCGCGCCGTGCGCGACGGCCAGGTCGAGCAGTGCGTCGGCCGGATGGATCCCGCGTTCGTCGGCGACCTCGCCGAACGACTTGCCGACCACCTCGGCCTCCGGGCACGACACGATTTGCGCGTCGTGCAAATCCCGGTGCCAGACCCGAGGGCCGTATTTCTTGGCGAGATCCTTGCGGAATTGCCTGCGGTAGGACTCGTCGGCCAGCAACTCGCCGCGCTTCATCACGTCGCGAATGTTGAGCGCGGCGACGCCGGAGCCGAATTCCTCGAACACGACCAGGTCGACGCCGTCGGCATAGACCTCGAACGGGACGGGAAGGTGCTGCCACCGGAATGCGGCGCCGCCCACCTTGTTGGCGATCCATGCCGCCGCGGTCGCCGCGCCTGCCGTGCCGCGGCTGGCCTTCACATCCATGCCTGCGATGAGTGTGGTCTTGAGCGGCTTGCGGAACCGGCCTGCGCTCTGTGCGAGGTAGCGGCGGATCTCCAGCGGTGCGGTGAGATTCGGGGTGCTCTGATGGATCCGATTGCGTTGCCGCAGAATATTGTTCAGCGCACCGTACTCGCGCCAGCTCGCGTAGGTCGACGGCAGCTGCCTGGTCGGGAAGCGCACGCCCTCCAGCTTCGAGAACGAGCTGCGGATGGTGGACAGTCCGAGGAACCCGGCGTCGAGGGCGTCGGTGAGCATCTGCCGCATGCGGTTCAGCTCGTCGGTGGTCGGTTTCGCCTGCGGATCCACCGCGCGACCCAATCCCATGACGGCCACCCGGATATCCGAATGCCCCAGGAGCACAGCCACATTCGCGCCGAGTGGGCGCGCGGCCAGCGCGTCGACGTAGCTGCGTGGGCTGTCCCAGTTCTTGTGCTCCTTGACCGCGGCGTGCACCGCGTCCCACGGCAGCGCCTCCACCCGCGAGAACATGTCCGCACAGTCGTCGGCGTCGGAGTACACCGTGGACAGCGAGCAGTTGCCGATCACCACCGTGGTGACGCCGTGCCGCACCGACTCGCCGAGCCCCGGACTGCCGAGCACCTCGGCGTCGTAGTGGGTGTGCACATCGAGCATGCCCGGTATGACCCATTTGCCCGTCGCATCGATGGTGCGCGTGCCGTCGGGCAGCGGCTCGGTGCTGATCGCGACGACCTTGCCGTCGCGGATGCCGACATCCGCCGTGCGCGGTGCGGAGCCCGCGCCGTCGAACACCGATCCGCCCCGAATCACCACGTCATACGGTTGCATCACAGCCCCTTCGATAACCGGCGGTATCCGGTACTCCCGGTAGTCAGTACATCGTCGCACGATCGGCACCGGTCGGCCGAGCTGTTTCCGAACGGGTTCAGTGATGCAGGCTTTCCCTGGCTCGCCGGTACTGTGCGCGGATCCGATGGCCGCTCGCCGGGTCGGCCGGTGCCGGGATCGACGCGACCGTGCGGGCCTGCCAGTCCGGTGGTTGCAGACCGCCGCGCAAAGCCCACGCCGCCTGCCTGGCGGCACCGAGCGCGACGTACTCGGTCGGCTCGGGAACGGTGACCGGAAGGCCGAAGAGCTGCGCGGCGATCTCGGCAACGAGCCTGGACCGTGCGGCGCCGCCGATCAGCAGCACGCGGCGGGCGTCGACGCCGGTGGCGCGGAGCTGATCGCTGGCCTCGGCCAAATTGGCGAGCATTCCTTCGTAGGCGGCGCGGGCAAGATGGTTGGGGCGCATGGTTTCCAGTCGCAGCCCGTGCAGGCTGCCCGCGGCGTGCGGCAGGTTCGGCGTGCGTTCGCCGGACAGATAGGGGAGCAGGACGAGTCCATCGGCGCCCGGCGGCGCCTGTGCGGCAAGCGATTCGAGCGCGGCAAGATCGACGCCGAGCAGCTCGGCGGTGGCGTCGAGCACGCGCGCCGCATTGAGGGTGCACACCAGCGGCAGGAATGCCCCTGTCGCGTCGGCGAATCCGGCGACCGCGCCGGTGGCGTCGGCGCTCGGCGCGCCTGCGTGCGCGAACACGGTGCCGCTGGTGCCGAGCGAGACCACCACGTCCCCGTCGCCGATGCCGAGTCCCAGTGCGGCACCGGCATTGTCACCGGTGCCCGCCGCGACGAGCGCGCCCGCTGGCGTGCGCCCCGCGGCCTCGGCTGGCGCGAGGACCCTGGGCAGCTCGGGTGTGCGACCCCGGAAGCCAAGGGCGAGCAGGTCTTTGCGATAGTCGCCGGTGGCGGGCGACCAGTAGCCGGTGCCGGAGGCGTCGCCGCGGTCGGTGGTCGGTTCGGGTGCCGACCCGGCGGCGCCACCGCGGAGCCGCCAGGTCAGGTAGTCGTGCGGGAGCATGATTGTCGCGGTGCGGTCGGCCGCGTCGGGCTCGTGATCGGCCAGCCAGCGCAGCTTGGCCACCGTGAAGGCGGCGAGCGGAACGCTGCCGACGGCGTCTGCCCAGGCCTGCGGGCCACCGAGTTCGGCGACCAGTTCCTCGGCCGCCGCCGCGGAGCGAACATCGTTCCACAGCAACGCATCGCGCACCGGCTGCCCGTCGGCATCGAGGGCGACCAGGCCGTGTTGCTGGCCGGCTACCGCGACCGCGTCGACTCGGTCGAGCAAGCCCGCGCCCGCCGTATCCAACGCATCCCACCAGGCTTGCGGCGGCGCCTCCGTGCCGTCGGGGTGCGGCGCATGTGCCTGGTGCAGGATCTCGCCGGTCTCCGCGTCGCAGACCACCACTTTGCAGGATTGGGTGGAACTGTCCACGCCGGCCACAGTTGCCCTACTCATCCCTTCACCTTGCACCCGCAGCCGCGACACCCGGCGCATTTCGGGTATTCCACGGCCGGATCGGGCACACTGGCCCGGTGACTGACGACCCGGACCGTGCCGACGTGCACGTCCGGACCGGTGACGGGACACCGGTGCCGGACCTGACCGACGACCTGCTCAGCGAGATGCTCGACGAGCCACCGGATCCGGATTGTCCGTTCATCGTGATCAACCGCGGCGACCACGAGTACATCCAGACCCGGCTGTTGCCGGACGGTGTCTACGAGCTGGAACATCGGGCGGCAGACGCGGACGGGCTGTTCCAGATGTACACCCCCGATGCCAGGCACGTGCGCGACGTGATGTGGGCGTGGGTGGACCAGAACCCGTGGTGGCGGGATGCGGTCGCCTGGTACCCGGTCGATCCGGCGGTGGCGGAGGTGCAGTCCATGCTGCACGAGTTCGACGATCTGCTCGGCGGCATCTCGGTGCTCGACGGTATCGAGGCGACCATGGACGACGCGCTGGCCCGCGCCGATGAACTGCTCGCGGATCTGTCGTCGGAGACCGGCGACGCCGAGGCAGGCGGCGCATCGTCCCGCGACGCGCCGTGAATCCCTGCGCCGTGCGTTACCGCGTGGCCTGATACCACCAGGCCGTGCTCGCGATGTCCGCGTCCACCAGCGGCAGATAGGCGTCGCCCTGCCAGCCGAGCGCCTGCACGGTGACGCGCACGTCGCGGTCGAAACAGATCGGGTCGCGCACATGCCAGCGGTACATACCGAATCGCTGGTCCGGCTGATAGATCTGGTCCGCGGGAATCACCTGGGGCAGACCGAGATACGCCGTGGAGTACCTCCGATACACGCCGCCGCCGAGGTCGAAATTCCAAGCGCCGCCGAAGTAGTCCTCGGTCCCGGTGCCGCAGATGGTGGGGAAGTCGGTGTCGCCGTCGAGATAGAACTTGAACTCGCCCTCACCCCACCAGCCCGGCGCGCCGGGCCGAATCGTCAGGTAGGTACCGACGTAACGGCCCGGCCCCGGCGTGGTGCCCATGAGCGTGTGGATGGCAGGGCTGCCCAACGGCGCGCTGCGCGCCCACGTGGCGTGCAGGTAGCCCGCGTTCGCAGGCACCTCCTGCTCGTCGTAGGTGACCTGGTAGTACACCGGAACATTGCGGCCACTGGAGTTTTCCAGCGTGATCCTGGCATGGGTCCGAAATGGCATGGGCCAGTAGCTGTTCAGGCCGCCTGCGGGATTGACGACGACCATCTCCGAATCGACCAGCGTCAGCTCGCCCAAGCCGTTGCAGAAGAAGTCGCCGAGCGGGACCTCGATCGCGGGCTCCGGCCGACCGTCCCAGTAGATGCGTACCGTCATCGCGCCAAGCACGGCACGGTCGGTGGTGAGCCACCAGTGCCGGACCACGCCGGGGCCGGAAACGTCTGCCAGCGTGGCGGTTTCGCCATCCGGCAGAATGATCGACGGGGAAACCTTCCAGCCCTGACCGAGGAATCGTGCGGCGTGCGCGCCCGTCCCCTCGGTCGCGCGGCCGCCTGCACCGGGAGCGCCTGTCGGATTCTCGGCGCTGATCGAGCGCGTGCGCGCGCCGTCCAACCGCCAGAGCTCCGTCGAACGCTCCGTGCTCATAACCCGGGCCAGCCGTACTGGATCGTGCCCGCCGGCGCGTGGCCCGCCTGTCGCGACGGACCCGGCGTCGGTGCGCTCTGGCTGTATGCCTCCACCTGTTGCTGGTCGGCCTGCCTGTTCATTTCCCTGCGGAGTTCGTCCATATCAAGCCATTTCACTTGTTGGATCAGATCTTCCAGTTTTTCCGGCGCGGGCACGCCTGCTTCCGAATACACCATCAGGCCTTCGCGAAAAGCCATCAGGGTCGGGAGCGCGGAGATGTTCGCCGCGGCACTGAGCTCGGTCTCGGCTTCGGTGTCGACCTTCGCGTGCACGATATCGGGGTGTCGGTCCGACGACGATTCGAAGATCGGCGCGAAATGTCGACACGGACCACACCAGCTTGCCCACCAGTCAACCAGGACAATGTTATTCCCGGTGATCACGGTGTTGAAGTTCCGCTGGGTAAGGGTCAGGGTGGGCATGAGGTCCTCACATGATGATCGACAGAGCAACCCTGCATCCTCGCATGGCTGCCGAGGATCAGGAAAGCGCCCCCTTGCGGTGTTGTTCGCGCGCCAGGAAATGCGTGATAGCGGTGCTGCATTCGTACAGCTCCCGGTAGTGCCGGTAGTACGAATCGTATTCTTCGGTGTGTTCAGAATAGGGCTCGATGGTGCCGATGACCGGATTCCAGCCGGATGTGTCGGCACCGGCTGCCTCGGCCGCCAGCAGCGCGTCGCCGAGGCAGGCGCCGACCGTGTCGGCGGGAAGTTGCTGGGGTAGTCCGGTGACGTCGGAGACGATCTGCGTCCACAACCCGCCCTTGGTGCCGCCGCCGACCGCGACCAGCCGGGCGGCGCGGCCGCCTGCCTCCGTCATCGCCGCGAGGTTGTGCCGCACGCCGTAGGCGATGCCCTCGAGCACCGAGCGGTACATCTCGGCTTGCCCGTGCCCGAGCGTCAGGCCCGCGATGATGCCCCTGGCATCCGGGTCGAACAGGGGCGTGCGCTCACCGGCGAAATAGGGCAGGGTCAGCAGCCCTCGACTGCCGACGGGCACCTGCGCGGCCGCGGCGACGAGATCGGTGAACTCGCCGCCGACCAGGTGGCGCAGCCAGTCGGTGACCGCGCCCGAGGTGGCCATGCCCGCGGCGAGAGTGTATGTGCCAGGCCAGGTTCCGCAGGTGCCCCACAGGCCGGGGTGCGGGCGCGGATCGGTGAGCACCTGGACAAGGAACATGGTGGTGCCGTACATGATCATGGCATCGCCCGGCGCCCTGACGCCGACGCTCGCGGCCTCGGCCCAGGCGTCGATGGTTCCGGTGGTGACCGGAAGACCAACGGGCAGACCGGTGCTCGCCGCCGCTGCCGCGGAGACCCGGCCGATCACCTCGGTCGGCCAGGCGAGTTCGGGCAGCCGCAGGCCGGGCGCCACCTGCTCGGCCCAGTCCGCGGCCCACTCGCGGCGAAGCAGGTCGTACATCGGGACGCACTGGCTGGCGGACTGGTGGTCGAGCACGTAGCGGCCGGTGAGCCCATGCACGAGAAAGGAACTCGCCATCAGCAGCATGCGGGTCTCGGCGGCGACCTGCGGTTCGTGCCTGGCCAGCCAGCGCAATTTCGGGCCGATGGCTTGGCTGGTGAGCGGGGATCCGGCCCGCTCCAGCACCGCCGCCGTGCCGAATTCGGCGTCGAGTTCCGCGATTTCGGTGGTCGCCCTGGTGTCGACGCCGTAGAGGATGGCCGGGCGCAGCGGGCGGCCGTTCGCGTCGGCGGGCAGCAGGCACGGGCCGATGCCGGAGACCGCGAGCCCGTCGAGCGTCGCGCCGTCCGCCGCGGCCAGCAGATCGCGGGTGATGGCGACGAAGTCAGCCCACCAGACGGTTTCCGCGTCGTGCTCCACCCAGCCCGGCCGCGGCGTGGAAACGCCGTGCGCACGTTCCGATCTTGCGGCGACGGCGCCGTCGGCCGTGACGAGCACGCCCTTCGAGCTCGAGGTGCCGATGTCGACGCCGAGGAACATCGTCACCGGGTGAACTCGTCGAGGCGGACCCCGAGCAGGTCACACGCCGCCCGCACGGTGGCCCGATGATCGCCGGGCACCGCGTGAATGTGGTTGGCGCCGAAGCGGGACAGGAAATCTTCGGCGCGCGCGTCGAGCCTGGCGAACGCGTGCGGCCACTCCCAGGTGGACTGCTTCATCAACGCCTCGTTGGTCGGCGCGTCGTAGGTCTCGAAATCGCCGAGCATCAACTGCATTCGGTAGTCGCCGTCCTGGCGGGTGAGGCGGGCCAGCGTCATTCGGCCCGGCGCGGCCAGATGATGCACCGAGGCGCCGCCTGCCGGGAAGAAGAACACCTCCGGATACAGGTGCACCTTGGCGAGGTTCTCCGCGGGATCCGCGCTGCGGGCGGCGAACCAGGTCGCGTGCTGACCCGAGTTGCAGAGATCCCAGATGTCGCGGTCGGCGTGGTAATGCCGCACATCCGCGAAAAGCACCGGGGTGTCGGCGATCTGCTTGAGCAGCTGCATGGTGAGCGCGCCGTCCATGTCCGCTTCGGTCGCGCAGACGTGTGTCTCCTTCGGCCCGTTCCAGTCGTACGGGTCGTTGAGGAACGCCTCGGTGATATCCATGGTGGCGAAGTACTGGGTGAGCTCCGGCTGCCCTTTGATGCCGGAGAAATCGAGTCGCCACTCGGCGATGAGCTCGCGCACCGCCAGGTACGAACGGATTTGGCGCTCCAGCAGTTCCGGTGTCAGCTTCGCGCCGTCGTAGTGCACGCCGGCGGCATGCTGTTCCAGCCATTCGCGCGCGGCCTTCGCCTCACCCGCGTCGGCCAGCTCGGCCCGCCGCACGATCTCCCACTGGTCGATCTCCTCGACATCGATGCCGAAGATCCGTTGCCACTGGTCGGTATTGGCGACCGCGGTGTTCATGCCCATCGGCCGCCCGCCGAAGCGCCCGAAGGTGCTGCCGCGCAGGCTCGCCACCGCCGCGGCCGCCCGGGCCCGCACGCCGATCGCCTCGATGAGCGCGGGATCTGCTGGGTCGCCCCACAATCGGGCGTGTGTGCGCCCGATCTGGTCCAGCGCGCCGCCCGCGGCGAGCATGCCGACCATGCCCGGCTGCACCGGGTCGATATTCGACAGCAGCAGCAACGGGCCGGGGGTCGCGCCCGCCGCCAGCATGGTGAAATGCGGGAAAGCCCAGACGGCATAGTGCAATACGGTCAGGTCGACGTCGGCCGCCGCGACCGCGCGTGCCACGCTCGTCGCCAGCGCGTTGTCGCTGATCGGCGCTTCGCCGCGGACCACGTGATGACCTGCCTCGGTCAGCGCCGCGACCAGCCGGTCCTCGGTGGTTCTGATGAATTCCGCGATACCCGCGTGCACATAGTCACGACCGTCGGAAATACTGATAACACCGATACGGGCCATGCCGTTCCCTCCCCGCGCGTGGGTGGTCGGATAGACGACTCGATCAACACATACCAGCCGTGCCGCGTCCCTTGGTGAGTTTCGGGAAATCGCCTCACCGCGGTACGGCTTTCGCGGATCGGAGATCGCGCGGCGGCAGGAAGGTCAGCGGCGCCAGGTACACACCACCCTGCCCCCACCCGGCGTGGGTGATCCACCATTCGTTGTTGTCGCGCACCAATTCGGCGGCGTGCGAATCGATATGGCCCACCTTGTCGCCGATGTGGAACCGGAACGGGCTGTCGCCGCGGAACGCGTCGGTGCCGACATAGTTCGGCCGCGGTCCGATGAACAGGTACCAGCAGCCGTCCTGCTGGACGACGAAGGGCGACTCCGTGTTTCCCGCCTCGGTGCCAACGGTCGGGTCCGTGTAGGCGATGTGCCGGTCGCCCCAGTGCACGAGATCGGTGCTGGTGCGGTAGGCGACCACGTGATGGCCGCCGAGGGGTGTGCTGTTCGCGCAGTAGTACATCACCCACTGATCGCCGACCCGGGTAACCATCGGGTCCCGCGCGTCGTACCCGTCCCGGAACAGCGGGCCGGAACGTCTACGCTCCCAATGGAAGAGGTCGGTCGAGGTGGCCAAGTTGATGGCCGCTGCGGTGCGATCCGGTCCGCCGCCCGCATAGAACATGTAGTACCGATCGTGCGCCTCGACCACGTGCGGGGCCCACAGATGCGTCTCGTCGTAGTAGTCCGGGTCGACCGTCAGCGCGGGCGGGTGCTTGGTCCACGGCCCGGCCAGCTCCGGCGCGGTCGCGTGCGCGAAGTCGATCTCGTTGAACGGATCGGCGGGCTCCGGATGCGTGATGCCGAAGAGATGCCATAGCCCGTCGTGGTCGCGGATCAGGGTGTGATCGTTGATGTACCAGGGTTCCGACTCGCCGTCGCCCGGATCGTAGATCCGGGTAAAGGCGCCCGCCGACACCACTTCGCGCATCGCCATGACACCATCATCCCGCTGCGGCCGCCGCTGCGGCGCGGATCACGGGGTTGCGGTGCCGCCGGTTTCCGTATTGGCGGTCCGCTGCCTGCGCCGCAGCACGGTCCGGTTGAAGGCGGCGGCGTTGAAATGCGCGCCGTACACGCCGCGGCCGGCGGCCCCCGCGAGCAGCACCACGACGCCCGCGAGCCAGTCGATATGCCAGAACGCCGCGACGACACCGGTCATCGAGGCGAGCAGGGCAACGCCCTTGGCGACCTCATCGGTGAGATTGGGCCCTGGACCGCTGTCCGCCTTGTGCAGTTCTCCGAGCATGATCAGCACTGCGAGCAGCGGCAGCGCGATGGCGAACGCCACCACCGAGATCATGCCGGACACATCGAGCGGTGCCGCCGTGAGGAAACCTTGCAGGATCACCACACCGACGGCGATCAGCCCGCCGTACATCAGGTTGTTCTGTTTGGCCCATGTCTGCTTTTCCGCAGGTGTGGCCAGCTTCTCGTAGTCGTCCGCGTCCATGCCCGAAGACCATACTCCGACATTTCGGGCCGATCCCGCCGTCGCGACCTGCGCCGTCATGCCGCGGCGGACAGGCTCCTGCGCAGATAATCCGCCGTGATCGAGCGCCGATCCGCGAGCAACTCCGAAGGTGTTCCGGCGAACACGATTTCGCCGCCGTGCAGGCCGGCGTCCGGGCCGAGGTCGATGACCCAGTCCGCGCGCTTGACCACGTCCAAGTCGTGCTCGATCACGAGCACCGTGTTACCCGCGTCGACCAGGCGGTCGAGCAGGGCGACCAGCGTGTCGACGTCGGCCATGTGCAGGCCGGTGGTCGGCTCGTCGAGCACGTAGACGCTGCCGCTGCGGTGCAGGTGGTCGGCCAGCTTGATGCGCTGGCGTTCGCCGCCCGAGAGCGAGCTGAGCGAGCGGCCGAGGGTGAGGTAGCCGAGGCCGACGTCGGTGAGCGAACGGAGCGGCGTGTGAATCTTGCTGGTGGTCTGGTCGTTCCAGAAGTCGAGGGCCTGTTCGGCGGTCATCTCCAGCACGTCGGCGATGGAGGCGCCTCGAACGGTGTAGCCGAGCACCTCGGCCCGATACCGGCGGCCGTGGCAGGTCTGGCACACGGTGGTGATCGGATCCAGGTAGGCCAGGTCGGTGAAAATGATCCCCGCGCCGCCACATTCGCCGCACGCGCCCGCCGAGTTGAAGCTGAACAGGCCGGGCTTCACGTTGTGCGCCTTGGCGAACAGGTGCCGCAGCGGATCCATGATGCCGAGGTAGGTCGCGGGGCTGGACCGGCGGGAGGCGTGAATTGCCGACTGGTTCACCACGATCGCGTCCGGGTGGGCGGCCACGAACGCGCCGGAGACCAGCGTGCTCTTGCCCGAGCCCGCGACACCGGTGATCGCGGTGAGTACTCCGGTCGGGAACTGCGCGGTCACGTTCTTCAGGTTGTATCGGTCGACGTCGGCAACGGTCAGCCAGCCGGTCGGCGTCCGCGTGCGCTGCTTGACCGGTTGCACCCGCCGCAGCCGCTCGCCGGTGGAAGTCCCTGAGGCGCGCAGCTTCTCGACCGTGCCCTGGAACATCACCTGGCCGCCGTGCCCGCCCGCGCCAGGCCCCATGTCGACCACGTGGTCGGCGACCGCGATGACATCGGGGGAGTGCTCGACCACCAGCACGGTGTTTCCCTTGTCCCGCAACTGGATCAGCAGGTTGTTCAACCGGCTGACGTCGCGGGGATGCATGCCGACGCTCGGCTCGTCGAAGATGTAGGTCATTCCGGTCAGGCTCGATCCGAGGTGCCGAACGACCTTGAGCCGCTGCGCTTCACCGCCGGACAGCGTCGAGGTCTCCCGGTCGAGCGAGAGGTAGCCGAGGCCGACCTCCTCGATCCGCCGCAGCCGGGTGACCGCGGCCGTCGCGATCGGCGTGGCCACCGGGCCGTCGAGGGCGGCAAGCACCTCGATCAACTCCGACACCTCGAGCCGTCCGTAGTCGGCGATGCCCAATCCGTTGATCCGCGTTGCCAACGCGGCCGCGTTGAGCCGCGCGCCCCCGCATTCCGGGCATACCTCCTCGGTGACGACCGACAGCGCTTCGGCGCGATTCTTGTCCGAGAGCCCGCCGAGGTCGCGCTTGATGTAGAGCCGGTCCATCCGCTCGAGCAGCCCCTCGTACGCGTTGTGTCCCATCGAGCCGGTCTTGTTCAGCCGCGGCACCCGGAACCCGTTGCCGCGCAGGAACAGCTGCCACTCCTCGGGGGTGAAGTCGCGTAATGGCTTGTCGGGGTCGAAGAGTCCCGATTCGGCGTAGATCTGCCATTGAAAGGTGCCGATCGCGAACGGCGCGAAGGTGATTGCCCCGTCGTTGAGCGACTTGTCGGTGTCCAGCAGCTTGTTCAGGTCCGGGCGGACCACCCGGCCGAGCCCGCCGCACTCGGGGCACATGCCGAGCGGGTCGTTGAACGAGTAGCGGGTGGCCTCGCCCGCGCTCGGCTCGCCGTGCCGGGAGAACAGCACCCGGATGACCGAGTGGATATCGGTCATGGTGCCGACGGTCGAACGGGAGTTGCCGCTGATCGGCCGCTGATCGACGACCACCGCGGGTGCCAGGTTGTCGATCGAGTCGGCCTCCGGCCGCTCGTACTTCGGCAGCCGATTGCGGAGGAACCAGGTGAAGGTCTCGTTGAGCTGGCGCTGCGACTCGACCGCGATGGTGCCGAAGACCACCGACGACTTGCCCGAGCCGGACACCCCGGTGAAGACCACGATCTTGCCCTTGGGGATCTCCAACGAGATGTTGCGCAGGTTGTTCTCGCGGGCGCCGACGAGCTGGATGGTGTCTCGGTGTGCATTCACCCTGCCAACGGTAGGCAGCAATGAGGTCAGGTTCGGTCCTCATTGCGCGCCATACTGGAACGGTGACCGAAACCGCCGCGCGCCTGCTCCAACTGCTCGCGCTGCTGCAGACCCGCCGTGAATGGACCGGGCCCGAGCTGGCCGCGCGGCTCGGGGTCACGGTGCGGACCGTGCGTCGCGATATCGAGCGGCTGCGTGAGCTGGAGTACCCCGTGCACGCGAGCCTCGGCTCGGTCGGCGGCTACCGACTCGAAGCGGGAACCGCGCTGCCGCCGCTGCTGCTCGACGACGAGGAGGCGGTGGCGATCACCCTCGGCCTACGCAGCGCGGCCCAGGGTTCGGTGGCCGGCATCGAGGAGTCCGCTGCCCGGGCGCTGGTCAAACTCCAGCAGGTGTTGCCGTCCCGCCTGCGTGGCCGGGTGGATGCGGTCGACGCGGCGACCGTCTCGCTCGGCGGCCCGGCCGCGGGCCCGCGGGTCGATCCCGAAACGCTGGTCGTGCTGGCCGCCGCGGCGCGCGACGGCGAACGAATCCGGTTCCGCTACCGCGATAAAGGTGATGCGGAGACCAAGCGCCTCGCCGAGCCGCATCGGCTCGTTTCGGCGGGGCGGCGGTGGTACCTGGTGGCCTGGGATGTCGACCGCGCGGACTGGCGGACGTTCCGGGTCGACCGGCTTGCGGCCCCGTTTCCGACTGGAGTGCGCTGTGCGCCAAGGGAATTGCCCACCGAGGACGCCGCCGCGTTCGTCACCGAGCAGCTGGCCCGCTCGCGTCCCGTGCGCAGTGCGGTCTTCCTCGTGCACGCCCCGGCGGCGGAGCTGATCGAGGCGTTCCCCGTCCGCGCCGACGAGGTCGAACCGATCGACGAGCACAGCTGCCTGATCCGCACGGGCGCCGACTCGCTGGAATGGACGGCCGTCCGCATCGCCCACCTCGGCCTCGACTTCGAGGTGCGCGAACCGCCGGAGATGCGACGCATGTTGCGCGACGTCGGCGCCAAACTCCTTCGCGCGGCAGGTGATCCGTCGTAGTCTGGTCGTCGCGGGGAGGTGGCCGGAACTGAAAAGCGACTGGTACCCATGTTTTCAATCCGCTCGTGCGTTCGGTCGCGCGTTGCTATCGTTCCGCCATGTCGAAACCGGGGGGCGATCGGGTGGATTCCGAGGCGCCCGATGAGGACCGGCCCCTGCTGGTAGAGGTCGATGACGAGGAGCGGCCCGCTCGGGTGCTCACCGGCCCGGCCGAATGGGTGGTCGCGACGGTCGCGTTCGCGGTCGCGATCCTGGTGGTGTGGCAGGTGTTTCGGCCGTTGCCCCAGGGGAGCCAGTACTACCTGGTGATCTTCCTGGCCGCGACGTTGCCGCTGATCTTCCTCGCGTATCGCTCCGGGGTGAAGTTCCTCGACCGGGCCGACGGGCCGGGAGTGGTCGACTGGCTGTTGGCCGCGCTCGCCGCGGTGGTGTGCCTCTATCCGGTGCTGCCGTGGACGATCGGGGACGGCGGCGGCGGATACAACGCCTTCCTGGATCGGCAGGGCCTGCTCGGGACCGTCGACGTCACCATGGGCGCACTGCTGCTCATTCTCGTGCTCGAGGCGTGCCGGCGGACCACCGGCTGGGTACTCATCGCGGTCTGCCTGCTCTTCGCGGCCTACGGGTATTACGGCGGATTTCTGCCGCAAGGCTGGAGCATCGCGCACGCGGGCCTCGACTTCGGACAGATCATCGACGCGCTGTACAACTCCGGCAGCGGCTTCTACGGCACGCCGCTGGATGTCGCGGCCACCTACATCGTGCTGTTCACGCTCTACGGCGCCGTGCTCGAATTCTCCGGCGCGGCACAGTTCTTCGTCGATCTGTCGGTGGCTCTGTTCCGGCGCTCACGCAGCGCGCCAGGTCGCACGGCCGTCGCCTCCGGATTCCTGCTCGGCACGGTGTCGGGCTCGGGCACGGCGACAACGGTGACCATCGGCGCGGTCACCTGGCCGATCCTGCGGCGGGCCGGTTATCCGCCCGAGCAGGCGGGCGGCATGCTCGCCGCGGCAGGCGTCGGCGCGATCCTGTCGCCGCCGACCCTCGGCGTCGCGGCGTTCATCGTCGCCGAATACCTCGAGGTGTCGTATGTGACGGTGCTCGGCTGGGCGCTGATTCCGACGGTGCTGTACTACCTCGGCATTCTGCTTGCCGTGGAGATCGACGCGCGCCGCCTCGGCACCACGCCGGTGGAGATCGGCGGCGCCTCCGCGGGGCGACTGCTGCTCCGGTTGGGCTATCACTTCCTGTCGCTGATCGTGATCGTCGCACTGCTGCTGCTCGGCGTCGGCGCCACCAAAGCCGTGGTGTACGCGACGTTGCTCGCGTTCGTCCTCGCCTTCCTCGACCCGCGCACCAGGGCGACCGCCCGCTCGCCGCGCCGGGTGTTCCACGCGATCGGCGGTGGCGTGCGTGCGGCGCTGCCGGTGGTGGCGGTGTGCGCGTCGGCGGGCGTGATCACCGCGATGACGACCAAGACCGGCCTCGGCTCCCAGCTGGCCGGCCTGCTGGTGCGGCTGGCGAAATCGTTGTCGGACAACCACACCGTGGTGCTGGCCTGCACCGTCGTGCTCGCGGCGATCGCGCTGGCCTTGCTCGGCCTCGCGGTGCCGGTGACGGCCTCGTTCATCATCGGCTGGGTGATCATCGGTCCCGCGCTCCTCGCGCTGGGCGTCTCCCCGCCTGCCGCCGCGATGTTCGTCTTCTACTACTCGGTGTTGTCCGAGGTGACGCCGCCGACGGCGCTTGCCGCGGTAGGCGCGGCCGCGGTGACCGGGGCCCGCACGGTGCCGACCATGTGGCAGGCCTTGAAATACGCGCTGCCCGCGTTCCTGGTTCCGGTCGTCTTCGTGCTGACCGACTCCGGCGAATATCTGCTCGGGCGCGGCCCGGTGCTCGGCATCCTGTGGACCACCGCCGTAGCTTGCCTAGGCGTCGCCGCCCTTGCGGTGGCCACCGGCGGCTGGATCCTCGGGATCGGTCCGGCTCGGCCGCCTGCCCGTGTGCTGGCCGCCGTCGGCGGTTTGCTGCTGCTGTACCTGGAGCCCGGCGCGCTCATCGCCGGTCTGGTCGCGCTGACCGCGGCCATCGGGGTCACTCTGCTCTCTCGAAGGAGAACGACATGAGAAGAGTCGCAATAGTTTTCGCGATCGCCACGGTGACGACCGGGCTGCTCACCGGATGTGGGGGCCGCCGCGACGCGCCCCACCACGACTCCGGCGCCCCGATCAGCTGCGAGGTGAAACAGGAGACCAGGGTCGGCATCGCCACCGGCAACGCGACCGGCGTGTACTTCGCGCTCGGCAACGCCTACGCCGACCAGATTTCGCAGGCCACCGGCGGCAAAGTGAAGGCAACCGCCGCGGAAACCGGTGCGTCCGTGCAGAACATCCAGCAGTTGGTCGCAGGCACCTACCAGGTGGCGTTCTCGCTCGCCGACACCGCCGCCGACGCCGTGACCGGCGCGGCGAGCTTCGACGGCAAAAAGCAACCGGTGCAGGCACTTGCCCGGCTCTACCCGAACTACACCCAGGTGGTCGTTCGCGCAGACGCAGGCATCAACTCCGTCGCCGACCTGCGCGGCAAGCGCGTGTCCACCGGTTCGCCCAAGTCCGGCACCGAGGTGATCGCACAGCGTGTGCTGCAGGCGGCAGGCCTGAACCCGGACAGCGACATCTCCGCCCAGCGCCTGGACCTCACCAAGACCGTCGACGGCATGAAGGACGGCTCCATCGACGCCATGTTCTTCTCCGGCGGCCTGCCGACGCCAGGCATCACCGACCTGTTCACCTCGGCGCGCGACAAGGTCCGCTTCCTCGATATCTCCCCGCAGCTGGCCGGGATGCGGTCCGTGAGCCCGGTATACGAGGCAGGCACCATCCCCGCGGCCACCTACGGGCTGCCCGCCGACGCGAAGACGATCGTCGTCCCGAACGTGCTGCTGGTCCGCGACGACCTGGACGCCGACCTGGCCTGTGTGCTGGCGAAGACCCTTTTCGATCGCAAAACCCAGTTGGAGCAGGCGAATTCCGCAGCCAAAGGCATCGCCAGGGACAACGCTCGCAATACCGAGCCGGTAAAGCTGCACCGCGGCGCCGACCACGCGCTGATGAACTAGCGTCCCGCCCAGGAGAGTTCGGCCAGGTGTTCGCCGACTCTCCTGGACGAGCCGCCAGTTACTTGCGTGGTCGGCTGACCGCGACGACCTGCGTTGCCGACCACGGCTTCGGGCTGCTGGTGGGCGGCGGCGCGGGGACGAGTCCGTCTGCGTGGAACCGGCGGGCCTCGGCGAACGGCATCGAGGCGATCGGCGAGATCATGACGCCCGTGCTGTAGGTGCCTGCGTGAATCACCTTGCCGTCACCGATGTACAGCGCCGAGTGGCTGCCGCGGGAGTAGGTCACCAAGTCGCCCACCTGGAGATCGTGGACGGAAATCGGTGTGCCCGCGGCGAGTTGCTGGTAGCTGGTGCGCGGTAGTTCCACGCCTGCCTGCTTATAGGACCACTGCACCAGACCCGAGCAGTCGAAGGAGTCCGGGCCCGCGGCGGCATAGGAGTAGGCGGCGCCGAGTTTGGATCGCGCTGCGTCGACGGCCAGCTCACCGACAGTCTTTATCGGCGCAAGAGTGTCGGGGGCAGGGAGGGGCGGCGCGAGGGGAGGCGACAGCATGGGCACAGGTGGAATCTCGAACGGTGGTGCCGGTGGCGGCGAAAGTGTGTCGGGCGGTGGCGAAGACGCGTCGGGTGGTGTGTCGGGTGGTGGCGCGGATGCCTCGGGTGGCGGCAGCGTGGCCGGGGGCGGCGCGATCCCGGGTATATCGAGCTTCGGTAGCTCGATTCTCGGAAGTTCGATCCCCGGGAGGGTCGGGAACTGCAGTCCCGGGAACGGGGACCACATGGGCGGAGCCCCGGTATCGGGTGGCCGGTCGAGGTTCTCGGGTGCGCCTGCGGGATCTGGTTCCGCACCCGACGCCTCGGACATTCCGGTTGTCAGCCCGACTGGTGGGTCGTCGGGTGCCTGCGCGCTGGGAAGTACCGCAGCGGCAATGGCGCTGACGCACACGGCTCCCGCTACCGCGGGTAGGACGTAGCCGTGTCGCAGGTACTGACAATATCGGCCGACGGTGGTCGACATCATTGTTCGGTCCTCCTGCTGAGAGAAGATCAGGGGTGGTGATCTGTCATATGCAGCGGATCCGAGTAGTCATGATGTGGACAACCGGCGTCGTCGGCGGCGGTGACACGCCTGAATCCAGATTGCGAAACGGAAACTAGCGACACGCCAACGTTTCTCACACGTCGTCGTTTCTCACACGTGGTCGTTTTATATCCGGCGGCGGGTGCGCGTTGGTATCGTCGCGGTTTGCCGAACTTCGCGGGCGCTGAGCCGGATTGGGCCGCGCAGGATCGGCGGCGTCGGTGGTCGTGGAGGATGAGATGAGCAGAGTGGCGGTAATCGTCGCGGTGGTGTCGGTGACCGCGGGCTTGCTCGCAGGATGCGGGAAAGACAAGGACGCGGCGCTCGTCGACGCCGGCGGTCCGATCACCTGCGAGGTGAAGCACGGGACCAAGCTCGGCATCGCCACCGGCAACGCGACCGGTGTGTTCTCGGTGCTCGGCAATGCCTACGCCGACCAGATCGCGCTGGCCACCGACGGCAAGGTGCTGGCCAAGGCCGCGGAGACGCTGGCCTCGGTACAGAACATTCAGCAGCTGGCGGCAGGCAAGTACCAGGTGGCCTTCGCGCAGGCCGACACCGCCGCCGACGCCGTGCTCGGCACCGGCACCTTCGACGGCAACAAGCAGCCGGTGCAGGCGTTGTCGCGGCTGTATCCGAGCTACACCGAGGTGATCGTGCGGGCGGATTCCGGCATCACGTCCGTCGCTGACCTGCGGGGGAAGCGGGTATCGACGGGTACGCCGAAGTCGGGAACCGAGGTGATGGCCCGCCGCGTCCTGCGGGCCGGTGGGCTGAACCCCGACAGTGATATCGCGGTGCACCGGCTGGAACTCACCAAGGCGGTGGCCGGGATGAAGGACGGCTCACTGGATGCGCTGTTCTTCACCGGCGGCCTCCCTACTCCTGGCCTCACCGAACTGTTCCGTACTGCCAAGGGACAGTTCCGGTTCCTCGACACCTCGGCCGAGCTGGTGGGGATGCGCATCCAGAGCCCCGCCTATGAGTTGGGTGTCATCCCGGCCGCCACCTATGGGCTTGCCGAAGACGTGCCGTCGATCGTCGTGCCCAACGTGCTGCTGGTCCGCGACAACCTCGACGCCGATGTCGCCTGTGTGCTGACCAAGGCGCTGTTCGATCGCAAGGCGCAACTCGAACAAGCGAACTCGGCGGCCAAGGGGATCGTCCGTGATCACGCGCGGGACACCGGGCCGGTGCCGCTGCACCGCGGTGCGGAGCACGCGCTGGCCAACTGAGGCCCGTGACAGGAGGTTTCGAGGCCGTTGTGGTGGCGTGGGTCACATTCGTGGCACCAGGGCCGGATGCCTGCCGATGCCAGGGGTCTTGACCTGCGAATTCTCTGGCTGTGCAGGCGATTTGACGTTGCGTTATCCGCCGCGTAACTTTATCCAAGTCAGAGCGACACGGACACCGACCCGGAGCCGAGAAGCCAGCGGAAACGCTGAGTGGAGGGCCTGGGAAACGAGGTAGGACGAGGAGCGCCTGGCCATCACACTGGCTCGACGGGACCCCGATTTGGAATCGGGAGATCGGCTGAGCTAAGCTTGT
>NZ_BDAY01000126.1 GCF_001612685.1 Nocardia altamirensis NBRC 108246 | reverse complement strand
ACCTCCGCAGTCGGTCACGGGTTCTCTGGTTCCAGCCGGGTTACTTGGCTGTGGTCCGGTTCAAAGATCTTCGGGAAGTGATCTTGGAAAGTTGACGGGAGAGAAATGGTGCGTGTCGCACGGCGTGTTGCAACCATATGACTCCGCTCAACGGCGGTGAGCAACCATTTCTCTCCCGTCAACGGTCCAACAACTCGTAAGAGTGCTTCTCACGGAACGGGACATGGCGGTGGGTGGGGATGGAACGCAGGGGGTGGACCTGCCGAGCCATACGACGCGATAGCGCACGAAACCCCGGGTATCGCCCGGGGTTTCGGTGTCGTGGTCGGCTTCGCTACGCGTAGCACTTGTCGGGTGGTAACGACTCCACCGTCCCGGCGGGCACGTTCACTTTGGCGCACGCCAGCGTCGGGTAGGAGCTTGGCGTGTCGGAGTCGGCGGGGAAATCGGCGCAGTAGGTGATGGCGAAGTGGTCGCCTTCGGGGACCTTGATGTTCAAGGTGAAGTTCGCTGGGGCGGGGTCGCGGCCGGAGAGTGCGTTCGCGGCGTCGACCAGCAGCGTGCACTGCACGGTGCCGCCTGCGAGATCGGTGCTGATCTGGGTCAGTGTTGCGGTGATCGTCTCACCGGAGACTTGGATGGTCGCGCTACTCGGGGGAACGATGGTTGCTCCGGCAGGGCCGGAAGCGGCGACAATGGCTGCCGCGGTCGATGATGCCGCGACAAACCCTCGGAACGTGCTGCGTGCGATCATGCGCTGCAACCTACCGGCTGGTGTCCTCGGCTTCACCGGATTTCTGGATCGGTGCGCACCTGCACAGCGGCCGCTCGCGACGGGGTGCCGGGCGCGAACCGGTGCGGTTGTGCCAAGGTGGGTGTGGTGATACCCAAGTTGATGGCGGTGAGCGACATTCATGTCGGGCACCAGGGGAATCGGCCGGTCGTCGAGCAGATCCACGCCGACTCGCCGGAGGACTGGCTGATCGTGGCCGGGGACGTGGGGGAGAAGACCGACGATATTCGGTGGGCGCTGGAGTTGCTGCGCGGCCGGTTCGCCAAGGTGATCTGGGTGCCGGGCAACCACGAACTGTGGACGACGGCGAAGGACCCGGTGCAGATGACCGGCGCCGCCCGCTACGACTATCTTGTGTCGATCTGCCGCGACCTCGATGTGCTCACCCCCGAAGATCCGTTCCCCGTGTGGACCGGTGCGGGCGCGGAGGAGTACGGCGGGCCGGTCACGTTGGCGCCGCTGTTCCTGCTCTACGACTACTCGTTCCTGCCCGAGGGCGCGACCACCAAAGCCGAGGGACTCGCGATCGCGCGAGACCGCAACGTGGTCGCCACCGACGAATACCTGCTGTCCCCGGATCCCTACCTGACCCGTGACGCGTGGTGCCACGCCCGCGTGCAGGTGACCAAGCGCAAACTCGACGCGCTGCCCGAAGGCACACCGCTGGTGTTGATCAACCATTTCCCGATGGTGCGCCAGCCCACCGACGTGCTGTTCTATCCCGAGTTCGCGCTCTGGTGTGGCACCGAACTGACTGCCGACTGGCACACCCGCTACAACGTGGTCTGCTCGGTGTACGGCCACCTGCACATTCCGCGCACGTCGTACTACGACGGTGTCCGGTTCGAGGAGGTCTCGCTCGGTTATCCGCGCGAATGGCAGCGTCGCGGTCTCCCGGAACGTCTGCTCCGCCAGATCCTCCCGGCCCCGGAGTACCCGCCGGGCAGCTTGAACAAGTGGGGCGGCCACTTCCAGGTCACCCCGGAAATGGAAGCGGCGGCCGCGGAAATGCGCGCCAAAGCGGAGCGTCGCCGTAGCAGGTGATCGGTCGGCGGGGGCCTGCGTGAGCAGGGACTCGTGGGGCGCGATGACGACCTCGACTAGGCTCGTCGCTGATGATCGAGAACATTCTGCCCGCCGGTGTGGCGTCGGCTGAGCTGCTGGACTACCCGGAGGACCTGAAGGCGCATCCGGCGGAGGAGCATCTCATCGCGAAGGCGGTGGAGAAGCGGCGTCGGGACTTCATCGGCGCCAGGTATTGCGCCAGGCTCGCGCTGGAAGAGCTCGGCGAGCCGCCGGTGGCGATCGGCAAGGGGGAGCGCGGTGCGCCGATCTGGCCGCGCGGGATCGTCGGCAGCATGACGCACTGCGACGGGTATCGGGCCGCGGCGCTGGCGCACAAGATGCGGTTCCGTTCGGTCGGGATCGACGCCGAGCCGCACGCGGTGCTGCCCGAAGGTGTGCTCGATTCGGTGAGCCTGCCCCCGGAACGGGAATGGCTGCGGACCACTACGTCGCTGCACCTGGATCGGTTGCTGTTCTGCGCCAAGGAAGCCACGTTCAAAGCGTGGTGGCCGTTGACGTCGCGTTGGCTCGGCTTCGAGGATGCGCACATCACCTTCGAGATCAAGGACAGCTCCGCCGATTCCGGCCACGGCACTTTCCACAGCAAGCTGCTGGTGCCCGGGCAGACGAACGACGGTGGCGCGCCGCTGGTTTCGTTCGACGGTCGGTGGATGATCGCCGACGGGTTCATCCTCACCGCGATCGTGCACGCCTGATGGACGGTCTCGGCGGGCTGCTGATCGTCGACAAGGACGGCGGGATGACCAGTCACGATGTCGTCGCGAAGTGCCGGAAACTGCTGCACACCAGGAAGATCGGGCACGCGGGCACCCTCGATCCGATGGCTACGGGCGTGCTGGTGCTCGGCGTGGAACGGGCCACCAAGTTGCTCGGCCTGCTCACGTTGACCACGAAGGCCTATACCGCGACTATTCGACTCGGCCAGGCCACCACCACCGATGACGCCGAGGGCGAGGTCCTCTCGACGGCACCGGCCTTATCGCTCACCGATGCCGATATCGCAGGGCACACAGCGAAACTCACGGGCGACATCGAGCAGGTGCCTGCCACTGTGAGCGCGATCAAGGTGGACGGCGAACGCGCCTATGCCCGGCACCGCGCCGGCGAAGAGGTGCAGTTGGCGGCCCGCCCGGTCACCGTTTCCCGCTTCGATATCCTTGCGCGCCGCAACGTCGAGGACGGTGCCTTCGTCGACCTCGACGTGGTCGTCGAATGTACTTCCGGCACTTACGTTCGCGCCCTGGCCCGTGACCTCGGCGCCGCGCTCGGCGTCGGCGGACACTTGACGGCCTTGCGCCGCACCAGGGTCGGCCCGTTCACTCTCGAACATGCCCGCACCCTTGCCGAATTGGCGACCGCGGCCGAATCCGACGCCGTCATGCTCAGCCTGGACATGGACGACGCCGTCCGAACCGCGTTCCCGCACCGGGACATCGACGACACCCAGGCCGACGACCTCCGCAACGGTCGCTGGCTGGAGCCCATCGGTCTGGGCGGCGTCTACGCGGCCATCGACCCGCAGGGCCGAGCCATCGCACTCCTGCAGGAGAGCGGCAAGCGTGCCGCATCGGTGATGGTCGTCCGCCCGTCCAACCTGTAGGGCCGCGCTCGCACGGCGCGAATGCCGTGATCACGGCCGGGAACTGCTCGATTTCCCCGGTCCCCAGAGCCAGGCGCAGCTGAGCCCGCGGCTCGGTACCGGCTGCACTGCCAGCCGGCTGGCAGCTCCCGCAGCCGCACATGGCGTTTGGCTGTCCGGTCAGCGAGAACGGTCCCGCCGACAGACCGCGCGACGGCGCCGGTGGCCAGACGCAGCTGAGCTGCGGTTCGGTCCGCGGTATCGACCGCACGCGAGTTGGCGCTCCCGCGGCCGCCATGGCGTTCGGCTGTCCGGTCAGCGGGAACGGCCTGCTGATAGGCCGCGCGATGGCGCTGGTGGCCGGTGGCAGTTGAGCTTGCGGCTTGGTTCGCGGTACCGCGCGCCAGCTGGCGCTCCTGCGGCGGCCGCCCATGGCGTTTGGCTGTCCGGTCGGCGAGGACGGCTGGCTGATAGGCCGCGTGATGGCGCCGGTGGCCAGGCGCAGCTGAGCTCGCGCTCGGCTCGCAGGCACCGCGCTCCCGCGACCCGCAACCGCCCCTCACCGCCAGCCGCCAGCCACCAGCCACCAGCCACCAGCCACCGTAGCGAGCGTTCCGATCTCACTGGGCCTCCCCAACACGATCAGCAACCACGCGGACACCAAGATCATGGGGCAATGGTGGCGGCATCGCGCGAGAAGCCACTTACACCAGTGCCCCCTCACCCGAAACAACCCGCGTTTTGATGCTGTGCTGAGGGTCGACGTTTGTCTACTATGGGTTGTAGTATCTGTGGACAGGCAGCACGTCGACTAACTGGCGATCGCTGGATTCGGTAGCGCGCCAGTGGGATTCACTGAACCCAGGGGAGGAACGCATGGCCGCAGCACTCAAATGGTTGTCCTTGGTGATGGGGTACGCCTGCGTGGCGATCGGCATCCTGCACCTGGCGGCGGGCATCGACGGCATCCCCGACATGGGCGACTCCGGCGTCACCGCGGACAGTCAAACCCGGTTTTTCGGCGCGATCTTCCTCGGCTACGGCGTCGCCTGGATCTGGGCGGCGCGTCAGTCTCCGATCCCCGCAACCCTCATCCGCTGGCTCGCCGGGATCTTTCTCCTCGGCGCCGTCGGTCGGCTCATCTCCATCGCCGTCTACGGCTGGCCGCACTGGTTCCAGATCGTCCTGATCGCGCTCGAAATCGTCCTCCCGCCTGTGTACCTGTGGCTCGCCGCCGCCGATGAAAAGCGTGCCGCAGTGCCCGCCTGAACTGCGGGTTCGGCTCAGAGCTGCTCGGTGGCAACGAAATCCGTACAGTGTGCACTGGCCGCGCGAACCGGCGGCAGTGGGAGGCAGTGCGCAATGAGTGACGAACCGGTCGACACCTTCGAGTTGTGGGACCGCGACGGGGACGGCCTCGTCTCGGTCGCCGACATCACCAGCGGCATCCGCGCCCTCGGCCTCGACGTAGACGACGAGGCGGTCGAGCGCATGGTCGCCGCCGCCGACACCAACGGCGACTTCCTGGTTTCCCGTGCCGAATTCGATGCCGCACTGGTCGGCGGCCGGATCGAAGTGACCGACGCCGACGCCGCTTTCAAGGTCTTCGGCACCAACCAGGACGGCCGCATCTCGGTCGAGGAACTCGAATCCCTCATCCGGCATGTCGGCGCGGGCCGCATCGATGAGCCCGCCGACGTTCTCCTGGCCGCCGCCGACCAAGATGACGACGGCTACCTCTCCCTCCCAGAATTCCGCACGCTCCTCGACTTCCTCTCCCGCTGATCAACACCACGGGCCTGTGATCTGCGTTGTCGCGCGGGGGCTGGAAGTTGCGCGGTAGCAAGGTTTACCTGCGGTAACAATGGGCGACCTCGAGTGATCAGGGGAGTAACTTGGTGTCCTGATTGGGAGGTGGGGCGATGAAGGCTCGCGATGTCGTGTTCGGCGCGATTGTTCTTGTCTCGGTAGTGATGACGGCTTCTGGATGCGGAGGTGACCAACCCGCAGCGACGCCGCTGCCGAGTCCCGTTGCCTCACAGGCCGGTCTGCCGAGTTCGGTTGCGCCGCCGGTCGGGGATCCACCGCCCGGCAACCCTGCGCCGGAAAATCTGCCACCGGGGTGTGCTCCGCAAGCGATCGCGCAGGACCTCGACGACATCGGTGGTCTCGGCAACGAGAACGCCACGGTCTCCGACTGTGACGGCACCTGGGCGGTGATCGGCTGGGACGTCCCCGGCGACACGCTCCGCATCGTGCACAAGGTTGCCGACCGCTGGGCCACCTACGTCGCCTTCCCGCACGACGTCTGCTGGACCAAGGCCGCAGCGGACGGCGCACCGGCCCGCTACCAGGAGTACTTCATCGCCTGCTGAGCCGAAATCATTGGCCGATAAGACGGGATAGGTCGCGGCAGGTCGGCGCCGCAACGCCGACCTGCGCGAGCCACTCAGCCGATTCCGGCGCCCGAAGCGACTGGGGCATCGGTCGACGGCTCCGGGGCACTCCGGAGGAATGCGGTGGCCGCCAACGCCAGGACCAGCAGTGCGGCGCAGGCGTAGCTGGAGATTTCGAGTCCGGTGGCCATGGCCGAGCGGGCCGCGTCGGCAACAGGGGCGGTGCGGGGATCTGCGGCCAGGGCGGGGACGACGGATCCCGCACTGTGCGTGACCATGTCGCTGAGCTGGTCGGACTCGGCGGCCGGATAGCCACTGTCGGTGAGGCGTTCGCGCAGGCCCGAGGTGAGCGTGCTGAAGAACACGGTGGTCAGCACGGCGATGCCCAGTGCGGCGCCGAGTTCGCGTGCGGTGCTCTGGATCCCGGAGCCTTGCCCCGCGGATTCGACGGGAACATCGGTGAGGACCACATTGGTCACCTGCGCGGTGGCGAAGCCGACACCGATGCCGTAGAGGAACAGGCTGATCGCGATCGTCCACCAGGCGGTGTCGGTGGCGGCGGTGAGGCCGAGTAGCACGAGTCCTGCTGCTTCCATTAGTAGCCCGATGCGCACCAGGCCGAGCGCGGAGGTGGTCATCGCGAAGCTCGCTCCGCTGGCGCAGAAACTGCCGACCGCAAGGGCAACCAGGGCGAGTCCTGCTTGGAAAGCGCTGTAGCCCAACGCGAACTGCAACCACAGCGGCAGGACGGCGATGATCCCGAACTCACCGAGGCCGACCAGCACGGTGACCACGTTCCCTGCGCGGAACGACGGGATGCCGAACAGGCGCGCGTCCATCAACGGCTGACCGCCGGTGCGGCCAAGCATCGACTGTCGACGCCAGAACAGCACCAACAAGAGCGCGGCGCCGACAATCGCCACCAAGACCGGGGAAGGTCCACTGCGCCAGGTGAATCCACCGATGGTCAGGGGTTCGGTGATGCGCAACCAGCCGTGCGCCCTGCCTTCGATCAGCGCATACGCCAGCAGTCCGAGACCGAGTACCGAGAGCAGCGCGCCGAGCGCATCGACGCCACCCCGTCGGCGCGGCGCGACGGGCAGGAAACGCAGCACGCCCACCGTGATCACCAGCACCAGTGGAATATTCACCCCGAACGCCCACCGCCAGGAGAAGTCGGCAAGCCAGCCGCCGAGCAGTGGACCCACTGCTGCGGCCGCGCCGATGGTCGACCCCCAGATCGCGAAGGCCCGGCCGCGCGCCTTTCCGGTGAAGGTCGCGTTCACCAAGGTCAGCGAGGACGGCAGGATCAGCGCGCCGCCGATGCCTTGCAGAAACCGCGCCAGGATCAGCAATTCCCCGGTCGGCGCGATCGCTGCGAGCAAACTGGTCGCGCCGAAGATGGCCAGTCCGATCACGAAAAGCCTTCGGGCCCCGTATAAGTCGGCGAGCCTACCGGTAAGCAGCAGCAGTGCCGCGAACACGATCGCGTAGGACTCCTGAATCCATTGCGCCTCGGTCGAGTTGATGGAGAGGTCGTCGATGATCGGCGCGAGGATCACGTTGACGATGGTGAGGTCGACGACGATCAGGGCGACGCCGAGTGAGACAGCGACGAGGCCGAACCATCGGCGTGGGGAGGGCGAGTCGGTGAGCAATTTACCTCCATCGTAAAGTAACTTCATCATGAAGGTAAATCGCGCCGAGGTAGGTTGTCAATCCGGACGACCGGGTGCCGTGCGGCGGCGGGTGAGTGGACGAGGAGGCATACGAATGCCCGAAGGCATTGCGGCACAACGGGAAAGACTGATCGCGGGCTTGATCTCCTACGGTGCGGGTTTCACCGAACTCGGCCGCCGCTTCGCCGAGGCCCTCGGCGTGCATACCACCGACGCGTTCGCGCTGCTGGAAATCTCCGCGGCCGAGGTATCGGGCGCCCCGCTGTCGCCTGCGCTGCTCGGCAAGCGCATCACCCTGACCTCCGGCGCGATGACGGCGCTGCTGAATCGCCTCGAACGGGCCGGGTACCTCACCCGAACCCGTGAGCACACCGATCGCCGCGTCGTCACGCTGCGCACCAGCCCCGCGGTCGTTGGGCTCGCACAGGAATTCTTCGGACCGTTGAACACTCGGCAGGAGACGATCCTTGCCGAGTATTCCCCGGAGTTGTTGCGGCAGTTCGAAGATCTGGTGACCCGCCTGCGCGGCACGATCGACGATCAGCTCGCCGACTGAAAGATCAGGTGGTGAGCCAGATCGCTTCCGCGGCAGGCCTGCCGAGATCGGTCGGCGTTTCGGCGGCGCCGATGCGAATCGCGATGGTGCCCGCGAAGTCTCGGCGTTCGACGACGGTGATGCTGGTGTCGAGCGCGATGCCGACCGAGTCGAAGTAGCGGAGCATGTCCGGGTCCGAGTCGGAGATCCTGGCGACGCGGCCGGATTCGTTCGCGTGGAAGTCGCTGAGCTGCCTGGCCGGTGGCGTCGGCACGGCGCCGTCTACCGACGGAATGGGGTCGCCGTGCGGATCACGGTCGGGGTAGCCGAGTTTCGCGTCGATCCGCGAAACAAGCAGTTCGGAGACGGCATGTTCGAGCACTTCGGCTTCGTCGTGCACCTCGTCCCAGCCGTAGCCGAGCTCGTTCACCAGGAACGTCTCGATCAGCCGATGCCTGCGCACCATCGCGATCGCGGCGAGGCGACCGCCCTCGGTGAGGGTGATGGACCCGTAGCGGGCATGCTCGACCAGCCCTTGGTCGGCGAGCTTGCGCACCGCCTCGGACACGGTGGACGCCGACACTCCGATCCGCTCGGCGAGCAGCTTGGTCGACACCTTCTCCTGCGACCATTCCGTCGCGGTCCAGATCACCTTGAGATAGTCCTGCGCGACCGAGGAGAGCACCGGCGCGATCGTCGCGGTGCTGCCGCCGGCCTGGTTCGGCGCGGTGGCGTCGGCTAGCTCGCGTCGAGTGGCGATGTCTCGTTTACCGGGCACATACTCGAGCTTAAGCACATGGCACCCGAATGACACAGCTCGCCGCACAGTGGAACCAGGGATTCATCAGGCGTACACAACACCGGAAGCGTTGCGTGACACAGCGGCGTGCGCAGCGTCACCGCGAAAGGACCGCGCACGACGCCGATCGAGCACAGCGGCGGGAGTGTAGGTCCGGAGGCGGCAGCACACAGCGTCACCACGCAGGGACCGCGCACGACAGGCGGTCCAACGCAACGGCGTGCGCGTCAGGCCCGGTGGACCGTGTGCACCGCCCAGAGACGTTGCGAGCCCGAATACTGTTCGCAACCTCATTTGCGTAGGCTGCGGACTGTGCAGAGATGGCGAAGTCTCGACGATGTACCCGCGGACTGGGGCCGATGTGTCCTCACGATCGGTGTGTTCGACGGCGTGCACCGCGGCCACGCGCAGTTGATCAGTAGAGCGGTGAAGTCCGCTGCGGCACGCGGGGTTCCCGCGGTGCTGATGACCTTCGACCCGCACCCGATGGAGGTGGTGCGACCCGGCTCGCATCCGGCGCAGCTGACCACGCTGACCCGCCGGGCCGAGCTGGCCGAGGAACTCGGCGTCGACGTGTTCTGCGTCATGCCGTTCACCCAGGCGTTCATGAAGCTGACCCCCGCGCGGTACGTGCACGATCTGCTCGTCGAGCGACTGCATGTGACCGAGGTCGTGGTCGGCGACAACTTCACCTTCGGCAAGAAGGCCGCAGGCACCATCGACACCATGCGGGAACTCGGCACCCGCTGGGGCTTCGAGGTCGACGGCGTGAAATTGCTCGGCGAGCACGCGGTCACCTTCTCCTCCACCTACATCCGGGCCTGCGTCGACGCGGGCGACATGGCCGCGGCGGCCGAAGCGCTCGGCCGCCCGCACCGGGTCGAGGGCGTGGTGGTGCACGGTGACGGCCGCGGCCGCCAGCTCGGCTTCCCGACCGCGAACGTCGCACCGCCGATGCACGCCGCGATCCCGGCCGACGGCGTGTACGCGGGCTGGTTCACCGTGCTCGGCCCCGGCCCGACCATCGGCACCGTCACGCCGGGCGAGCGGGCGATGGCCGCGATCTCGGTCGGCACCAACCCCACCTTCTCCGGCCGCGCCCGCACCGTCGAGGCCTACGTGCTCGACGGCGAGGCCGACCTGTACGGCCAGCATGTCGCGGTCGATTTCGTCGACCACCTCCGCGGCCAGCGCAAATTCGACTCGGTCGACGAGCTCATCGAAACGATGGGCCGCGATGTGGAGAACGCCAGAAAGGTGCTGGCCGCTATCGACGGCGGCTAGAAACCACCGCCGACCGGGCGAGGCGACCGCGATTCGGTTCGTCGTGCCCGGTCCGGTAAGGTAGACCCTCGGGTTTGCTGCGGTCCGCGGCGGCACCCGGCCCGGGTAACCGGAAATTCGAGCGCGGCACTGAAATAGGAAGTGGATGCCCCATGGCTCTGACCACTGAGCAGAAGTCGGCAATTCTCAAGGAATACGGCCTGCACGAGAAGGACACCGGCTCGCCGGAGGCCCAGATCGCGCTGCTGTCCAAGCGGATCTCCGACCTCACCGAGCACCTGAAGACGCACAAGCACGATCACCACACCCGCCACGGCCTGCTCGCGCTGATCGGCCGTCGTCGTCGGCTCTCGAAGTACCTGGCCGCCAACGACATCCAGCGCTACCGTTCGCTGATCGAGCGCCTCGGCCTGCGGCGGTAATTTGGCCGCGCCTTCGGCGCGACCAGCGACCACGTCGCATGCGCTGTGGCCACTCGGCAACGAGACAGGCCGCGAACGGCGCTCGAAAGCCTCGCACGTGCTGATCGGGTTCGGCTCGTATCGACCCGGTCACCGTTTACCTGAGGCCCTCGAAGCTCGGCCAACGGGGAGACGTACAATCTCCCCGTTGGCTATTCGTGTATATGGGCAACAGCCCGGTGGGTGAGCCCCACCACACGACAACATTGCACAGCCGTAAGCACCCGCCCGCGTGGCGTCGGTCTTCGGTAGTGGCCTCCCGGCAGGGGATAGACCGCCGGCGGGCTTCGATCGATGACCGCCTCCGCGTCGCCGTGATCCAAGGGGATTCGGCCGGGTGTGCGTGCCGCAGCCACGAGGGTTGCCGCATGTCCGTACCCGGTGCGGCTGACGAAGAGCCGGATCGCGCCATTGGGCGCTCGATCCGGCGAAGACGAGAGGTTGAGAGAAGAGAATGTCCGAAACAACTGAACGCAAGTCCTCGGCCGTCGAGGTCGAGCCCGGTGTGTTCGAATCCGTCGCGCTGATCGACAACGGCAGCTACGGCACCCGTACTGTCCGCTTCGAGACCGGCCGTCTGGCCCGTCAGGCCGCCGGTTCGGTCGTGGCCTACCTGGACGACGAGACCATGCTGCTGTCCGCCACCACCGCGGGCAAGCACCCCAAAGACCAGTTCGACTTCTTCCCGCTGACGGTCGATGTCGAAGAGCGCATGTACGCCGCGGGCCGCATCCCCGGCTCGTTCTTCCGTCGCGAGGGCCGCCCCTCCACCGACGCGATCCTGACCTGCCGCCTGATCGACCGCCCGCTGCGCCCGTCCTTCGTCGACGGCCTGCGTAACGAGATCCAGGTCGTCGTCACGGTGATGAGCCTCGACCCCAACGACCTGTACGACGTGGTGGCCATCAACGCCGCCTCCGCGTCCACCCAGATCGCCGGTCTGCCGTTCTCCGGCCCGGTCGGCGGCGTGCGTGTCGCGCTGATCGAGGGCCAGTGGGTCGCGTTCCCGACCGTCGAGCAGCTCGAGGGCGCCGTGTTCGACATGGTCGTCGCGGGCCGCGTGGTCGAGTCCGGTGACGTCGCGATCATGATGGTCGAGGCCGAGGCCACCGACAAGGTCATCGCGCTGATCGAGGGTGGCGCGCAGGCGCCGACCGAGGCCGTGGTGGCCGAGGGCCTCGAGGCCGCCAAGCCGTTCATCGCCCGCCTCTGCAAGGCGCAGGCCGATCTCGCCGAGCTGGCCGCCAAGCCGACCGGCGAGTTCCCGCTGTTCCCGCCGTACGAGGCCGATGTCTACGAGGCCGTCGAGGGCACCGCCAAGCGTGAGCTCGGCGAGGCGCTGTCGATCGCCGACAAGCAGGAGCGCGAGACCAAGATCGACGAGATCAAGGTCGACGTGCTTTCCCGCCTCGGCGACGACTTCGTCGGCCGGGAGAAGGAACTGGGTGCCGCGTTCCGCTCGGTCACCAAGAAGCTTGTGCGCCAGCGCATTCTGACCGACGGGTTCCGCATCGACGGCCGTGGCCTCGCCGACATCCGCGCGCTGTCCGCCGAGGTTGCCGTGGTGCCGCGGGCGCACGGTTCGGCGCTGTTCGAGCGTGGCGAGACGCAGATCCTCGGCGTCACCACCCTCGACATGGTGAAGATGGCCCAGCAGGTCGACTCGCTCGGCCCGGAGACCAGCAAGCGCTACATGCACCACTACAACTTCCCGCCGTACTCCACCGGTGAGACCGGTCGTGTCGGTTCGCCGAAGCGCCGCGAAATCGGCCACGGCGCACTGGCCGAGCGCGCGCTGATGCCGGTGCTGCCGAGCCAGGAAGAGTTCCCGTACGCCATCCGTCAGGTCTCGGAAGCGTTGAGCTCCAACGGTTCCACCTCGATGGGCTCGGTCTGCGCCTCGACGCTGGCGCTGCTGAACGCCGGTGTGCCGCTGAAGGCGCCGGTCGCGGGCATCGCGATGGGCCTCGTGTCCGACACCGTGACCAACGACCAGGGCGAGGACGAGGTGCGCTACGTCGCGCTGACCGACATCCTCGGCGCCGAGGATGCCTTCGGCGACATGGACTTCAAGGTCGCGGGCACCGCCGAGTTCGTCACCGCGCTGCAGCTCGACACCAAGCTGGACGGCATCCCCTCGCAGGTGCTGGCCGGTGCGCTGAGCCAGGCGCACGACGCACGCGCGACCATCCTCGAGGTCATGGCCGAGGCCATCTCGACCCCGGACGAGATGAGCCAGTACGCGCCGCGCGTCACCGCGATCAAGATCCCGGTCG
Organism: Nocardia altamirensis NBRC 108246; assembly: GCF_001612685.1. GTDB lineage: Bacteria > Actinomycetota > Actinomycetes > Mycobacteriales > Mycobacteriaceae > Nocardia > Nocardia altamirensis. The sequence continues at coordinate 8,443 of NZ_BDAY01000126.1, read as the reverse complement.
ACAAGATCGGCGAGGTCATCGGCCCCAAGGGCAAGGTGATCAACCAGATCACCGAGGAGACCGGCGCCAACATCTCGATCGAGGACGACGGCACGGTCTACGTCGGTGCGACCAACGGCCCTGCGGCGCAGGCGGCGATCGACCAGATCAACGCCATCGCGAACCCGCAGCTGCCGAAGGTCGGCGAGCGCTTCCTCGGCACGGTCGTCAAGACCACCGCCTTCGGCGCGTTCGTCTCGCTGCTGCCGGGTCGCGACGGCCTGGTGCACATCTCGAAGCTGGGCAACGGCAAGCGCGTCGCGAAGGTCGAAGACGTGGTGAACGTCGGCGACAAGCTGCGCGTCGAGATCGCCGACATCGACAACCGCGGCAAGATCTCGCTGGTTCCGGTGGAGGAGAACGCCGAAGAGCCTGCCGAAGTCGAGACCGTTGATGCGGGCGCGGCGGGGGCAGAGTAGTACTTGTCTCTGTGACGACGAAGAAGACCACAACCCCTCTGCTCCGCCGCGAGCAGGGGGGTTCGTCTCTGGAGCTGCGGGCCGACATGACCGATCCTGGCGTACAGCGCACCGTGCTACCCGGCGGGCTGCGCGTGGTGACCGAGCACGTGCCCGGCGTGCGATCGGCATCGATCGGTGTCTGGGTGGGCGTCGGCTCCCGTGACGAGGGTCCTACCGTCGCCGGTGCCGCGCATTTCCTGGAACACTTGCTGTTCAAGGCGACTCCGACGCGTACCGCGCTGGATATCGCGCAGGCGATGGACGCGGTGGGTGGCGAGCTCAACGCGTTCACCGCGAAGGAGCAGACCTGCTATTACGCGCACGTCCTCGACGAGGATCTGCCGTTGGCCGTGGACATGGTTTCCGACGTGGTGCTCAACGGGCTGTGCCGTCCGGTCGATGTCGACGTGGAACGGCAGGTGGTGCTCGAAGAGATCGCCATGCGTGACGACGACCCGGAGGACCTGGTCGGCGACGCGTTCCTGTCCGCGCTGTTCGGTGATCATCCGATCGGGCGGCCGGTGATCGGCTCCATCGAATCCATCGAATCGATGCAGGCGCCGCAGTTGCGCGGCTTCCATCTGCGGCGTTATCGGCCGGACCGGATGGTCGTCGCGGTGGCGGGCAATGTGGAACACGATCACACGGTGGAGCTGGTGCATCGGGCGTTCGAGAATCGGCTGGATCCCACGGCGACGCCCGCCAAGCGGCGCGAGGGCCGGTTTCGGCCGATGAGCCCACCCGAGCTGCACTGGAGTCACCGCGACAGTGAGCAGGCGCATTTGGCATTCGGGGTGCGCGCGTTCGGGCGGCACGAGGGGGAGCGGCGCTGGCCGCTCTCCGTGCTCAACACCGTGGTCGGTGGTGGGCTGAGTTCCCGCCTGTTCCAAGCGATTCGGGAGGAACGCGGGCTCGCGTATTCGGTGTACTCCAGCGTGGACACCTTCGCCGATACCGGCGCGTTCTCGGTGTACATCGGCTGCCAGCCCGAAAACCTCGGCAAGGTGGCGAGTTTGGCGCGCGGCGTGCTCGAAGAGGTTGCGGCCAACGGCATTTCCGATGCCGAATGTGCCAGGGCGAAGGGTTCGCTGCGTGGCGGCCTGGTCCTCGGTCTGGAGGATTCCGCGTCCCGGATGAATCGGATCGGCCGCAGCGAACTCAGCTACGGCAACCATCGCAGTGTGTCGGAGACCCTGGCCCGCATCGATGCCGTCACCACCGATGAGGTGTCCGCGGTCGCGGCCACGTTGCTTGCCCGCCCGTACGGGGTGTCGGTTGCGGGGCCGTACAAGCGAACTCGGGAACTACCCGCCGCGGTGCGGCGGATGGTCGACGACTGAGCGTTCGGTCCTTCGAGTGCTGAGGATGGGTGCGTACAGCGTCGCCGGTGCGGACTTGCCCTTCAGGCGGATTCCGGGCCGGGCGATCAGGTTGCCGTGCTCGGCGCGCAGCAGCCTGCGGGTCTGCTCGCTGAGCAGGACGGTATCGCCGGTACCCCTGGTCGCCGCCTCGACGCGTGCCGCGACATTGATCGCGTCACCGATCACGCTGTAGTCGAATCGTCCTGCGCCGCCGATGTTCCCGGCGATCACCCGGCCGGAGTTCAGGCCCATGGCAATCTCGAATTCGAGACCAGGTGTTCGGTGCACCGCCGCGACGATGTCGAGCGCTGCGGCCAATGCCCGATCGGCATGATCGTGGCAGGGCACCGGCGCACCGAAGACGGCAAGCAGGCCGTCGCCGACGAATTTGTCGACGTGCCCGCTGTGGCCGCGCACGATCGGCACGACGAGCTCGAACAGGTCGTTGAGTCTGGCCACCACTTCACGGGCCGGATGTCGTTCGGCGTAGCCGGTGAAGCCGCGCACGTCCAGGAACATGGCGGTGACCTCGACCTCCGCACCGGTCAACGACGGACCTTCGCGCAGGATGTGTTCGGCGACAGCGGGATCCAGGTAGGTCCCGAACGCGGTGCGGATGCGTTCGCGCTCCCGCAGTCCGTCGGCCATGGTGTTGAATGCGCGCGCAAGCACACCGACCTCATCGGTCGAGACGATCGGCACCCGAGTTGTCAGATCGCCGTCGCCGATGCGTTCGGCAGCGAGGCGCACCTGCGCGATAGGCGAGGTGATCGAGTTGGCCAGCAGTGCCACCGACCAGCTCGTGATGACGGCGATCGCGCAGGACGCGCCGATCCCGATCACGAGGGTCGTGACGGTGCCCGGGCCAACGATGCCCGCGACGACGGTCCCGGCGAGCAGGATGGTTCCGGCGACCGCAGCCACCAGGCGCTGATTCAGGCTGATGGACGCGACGGGTGTGCCTGCGCCGTTCGGAAGCGCGGCGCTGATCTCGGTCAGGACCGGGCGGATCAGCAACTCTGTGAGCAGGAACCGTATCGCCAGCCAGTAGGTCCACCCCAGTACGGATCCGGGGAGGAACAGCAGGAAGTCCTGCGGGGGCAGGCCGAGGAGGCGGACACCGAGGCTGTTCCATGCCACGAACAGCGCGAACATCACGATGTAGGTTCGTCGCTGCCGCAACGGCGCCAACGGCAGATCCGCGACCGCGGGCCAGGCAAGGGCGGCATTGGCCGGCGTGCGTGCGCTGTCCCAGATGTCGAGAGCGCGCAGTGGCGCGCGAGTCGCGCGGATCCAGAGGAGCGAATCGGCTCCGTAGACGATCACGGACAAGGCCGCGACGAGGCACAGGGTGCCGAACGGCATCGAGGTGAAGAGGAGCGTGAAGAGCGTGGCAACCGGGCCTGCGAGACAACCGACGATCGGAAGCAGGGCCAGAGCCCGCTTCGCGAACATGACCTCGTTTCTACGCGCCATCTGCTCGATCATCCTCTATCGAGCCGCATGGCTACTCACTGGCAACCCTTGACCGGGGGCTACTCCGTGCTGGCGCGGTTCGCGGCCTCGACGACGGAGGGCAGCAGGCCGGGTAGTGCCGACTCGACGTCCGCGGCGCGGAGGCGTTGCCAGATCTGGCCGTCGACGATGACTCGTTCGATGACACCGGCTTCGCGAAGAATCTTGAAATGGTGTGTCGCCGTTGACTTGTTGATCACGTCGTAGAGCGAGTTGCAGCGTACTGCGGTGCCCGCGCCCGCGTTGCTCAGCCTGCGCACCATCTCCAGCCGGATGGGGTCCTGGAGTGCGGCGAGCACGGCGGGCAGCGCGGCCACCGGTGGGGCGTCGGCGGCTGCTTCTTTAGTTTCAGTCATGATCTACCTCACTCCGGGGTTTGATGATCTTCGTACCGGATGTATCGTCGGATTCGGTTCGATCAGTATCAAACCTACCCGATCGGAGTTTCGATGGCAGCGACGGTAGCGATGCCGGAAACCAGCGAGCGGACAACGCAGCGGTGGGCGTACGCGCTGGTGCTCGCCGCCAGCGGGGTCGCGCTCGGAGTGTCCGGCGTTCCGGCCCCGCTCTACGGCATGTATCAGCAGGAATGGCATTTCACGCCGTTGACGACGACCTTCGTGTTCGCGGTGTACGCGTTCGCGGCGCTGGTCGCGGTGCTGGTGTCCGGCAAGATCTCGGACGTGGTCGGCCGCAAGCCGGTCCTGCTCGGCGCCTTTGTGACGATGATCGCAGGACTCGCGGTATTCCTGCTCGCCGACAACGTCGCGAAGCTGCTGCTCGCACGAGCGCTGCACGGATTCGCGGTCGGCGCGACCGTGGTCGCGGGCGCGGCGGCGCTGCTCGACCTGCGGCCCAAGCACGGTGCGCGATCCGGCCAGCTCAGCGGCGTGGCATTCAATGTCGGTATGGCCGTGGCGATTCTGGGTTCGGCGCTGCTTGCGCAGTACGCGCCGCATCCGTTGCGCACGCCGTACGTGGTCATCACTGTCGTGTGCCTGCTCATCGGGATCGGGATCATCGCGCTGGAGGAGCCGCACACGGCCCGCATCGCCGGTCGTATCCGGATCGCGAAACCATCTGTACCGCAAGAGATCCGCGGCGACTTCTGGTTCTCGGCACTCGGCGTGATGGCGGCCTGGTCGGTGCTCGGCGTTTTGTTGTCGCTGTACCCGTCGCTGGCCTCCGCCGAAACCGGCATCCACAACCTGGTTTTCGGCGGCGCGGTGGTCGCCTCGACCGCGGTGGCAGGGGCCACCTCGCAGCTGTTCGCGACCGCGATCCCCGCCCGGCGCGCGGCGATCGTCGGCGACATCGGCATGGCGATCGCGTTGCTGCTCACCGTGCCCGCACTGCACACCGGCAACTGGATCCTGGTGCTGGCGGCGGGCGTGCTGCTCGGCGCGACCTTCGGCCTCGGCTTCGGCGGCTCGCTGCGGCACCTGTCCGAGGTTGTGCCGCAACACAAACGAGGCGAGACCATGTCGGCGTACTACCTGCTCGCCTACACGGCGATGGCGCTGCCGACCATCCTTGCCGGGTGGGCCGCCACCACATGGAGCTTGAGTGCGGTGTTCCCGTGGTTCGTCGTCGTGGTCGCGCTGGCCTGCTTGGCTGCCGCCGGACTCGGTATCCGCCGCAACCGCGCGGTGGCGAGGCAGGCCGCCTGAGCTCACCCGGCGCTCCGCAAGCACGGATTAGCATTTTCCGTCGGGGATCCGCTAAAGTTTCCTCTCGCGCCACGGATCACCCGAGACGCGAATGCGGATGTAGCGCAGTGGTAGCGCATCACCTTGCCAAGGTGAGGGTCGCGGGTTCAAATCCCGTCATCCGCTCCACGAAACCCCGGCACCTCGGTGCCGGGGTTTCGCATTTCCGGCACTCAGTCGGCCAGCAGATCCACCACCTCGCGGGCGCTGCCCCAGGAAAGACTGACGCCCTTGCCGTCGTGGCCGTAGTTGTGCACAACCCTCGTGTCGTCGATGCGCTCTTCGTCCAGCCGCGCAACCGCGCGCCCGGGGCGCAGGCCGACCTCGTGGCCGATCACCTCCGCATCGGCGAGCCGCGGCTCCACCTTGATGGCACGGCTGAGGATGCGCTCGGCAAGATCCATGTCCGGTGCCATGTCCCAGCGTCCTTCGTGGCGTGCGCCACCGAGGATCAGCCGGTCGCCGTGCGGAAAGAACGCCGTCCATTCGGGATTCGACACCATCTCGGCATAGAAGTCGGTGATGCCGGGATTGCGCACGATCACATGCTGGCCACGCACCGGCTGCACGTCGGCGTCTCCGACCAGGGCGCCCGCCGCAACACCCGTGCAGTTCACCACGACCGGCGCGGCGGCCGTCGCCTCGGTGAGATCACGCACCGCGCGCTGCTCGATCTCGACACCTGCCGCGGCCAGCCGGTCCGTCAGGTAGCGCAGATAGCGCGGTAGATCGATCATCGGTGCCGTGCATCGCAATCCGGACAGCATGCCGTCTGGCACCTCGTCCTGCGGACACATCCGCGCGTCGACCAGCTCGTTCAGCCACGACGGCGGCTCAGCGGAAAGATCCGAAAACTGCAGGCCGCGTTCGAAATGGACGCCCCCTTCACCCCGCTCGGCCAACCGGGACAACTCGGCGAACGACACCCGGCTCCACGCCAGATCCCGCGGTGTGAAACCCGGCCACCACAGTCCGCTCGCCACCGCCGACGTGGTTTCTGCAGGCAGCAATTCCGCCCACACCCGGACCCGATGACCGGCCTCCGCCACACACACCGCCGTCGTCAGGCCGATCACCCCGGCCCCGAGCACCAACACATCATTCGCCATGAGCGCGACCGTACTCAGGAATGTGCGGTGGCGGCGAGCTTCAGTCGGTGGTCTGGGTCTCGTGCAGTGCCCGCCACCGGAAACGGGGCGGCGCCGACTCTGCGGTCATGACCGCGGTTGTCCAGCGGTCGCTGTGCTTTCCGTCGAAGTGATGCCGTTCCAGGAAGCGCACCACCGTGACCTGCCCCTCCGCGAGCAGCACCTCGACCTCGGAGATCTCGATATCGAGGCCGGGCCGGGAATTGCCTGCCCGGCGCAGTCCGGCCAGCAGCTCGGACTGGCTCATCCGGGTGCCTGCCGTGGTCACCATCGAGAAGGTGTCGTGCTGGGTCGCGGCGAAGCGCTCGAGCACCTCCGGTTTCGCGTCGGTCCCCAGCCATGTCGCCAGCAACTGGTGCACGGCCACGACCTCGGCCTCCGGGTCGAGCGCATCGGTATCAGGCATGCCCGCAGGGTACTCGAGCGGCAGGTCACCGCAGCTCAGACACGCGGTGGCAGCTGATTCCGGTCAGCGGTAGGGGACATTCGAAATAGTTTGGGGCGCAGGAGTAGCCGATCTTGTCCGGTAGTGGCGGGGCGGCAATCCGGCTACCATGCGCTAATGCGATGGGGGAGGTTGGGCGACCGACTGCACCGCGCGGCATTGCTGCTTGCGGTGCTGGTGGCGGTTGTCTGCGGACTCGGTATCGCGGCCCTCACCTGGTGGCTGCTGTGGTTGGCCTTCGGGGCGAAGGCGGAGACGCCCAATCAGCTGGATCTCACCAAGATCGCGCTGGCGGTAGCTGCCGGTGTCGGCGCCGTCGTCGCGCTGGTGGTGGCCTATCGACGGCAGCGCGACCTCGAACGTGGACGGTTCGCCGAACTGTTCGGGTCGGCGTCGCGGCAACTCGGCGACGGTGATGTCGCGGTCCGCATCGCCGGGGTGTACGCGATGGCCGGGCTGGCCGACGAGTTCCGAACCGCTCGGCGCCAGCAGTGCATCGACGTGCTGTGCGGCTACCTCCGGCTGCCCTACGATCCGGTCGCCGGCGCCAATCACCTTGTGTCGCAGGCAGAGACCGTGGACGACTCCGGGCTGAAGGTGGAGCGGGTCTACCAGTTCCGGCAGAACGACCGCGAGGTGCGGCGCACCATCGTCAAGGTGATCGCCGACCATCTGAAGCGTTCGGCCGACATCTCCTGGTCCTACTACGACTTCAACCTCAACAACGCCGTGTTCGAGCGCGCCGACTTCCGGTCGGCGGTGTTCGCGGGCAAACACACCTCGTTCGCCCGCGCGGTCTTCATCGGGCGCACGACTTTCGAGCACGCGATCTTCGCCGGACCGCACCTGACCTTCCGGGAGGCGCGGTTCGAAGGCGGCCCAGCGTTGTTCGACCACGCACACTTCGGCTCGACCCGGGTCGAGAAGGTCGAGCGTGTCGGCCATGGCACCACCTTCGACGGCGCGCACTTCGACTGCTCGGTGTCCTTCGAACAGGCCACCTTCGTCGGCCCGCGCACCACCTTCATCGAAACCCGCTGCACTGGTGCCCGAACCTCCTTCCAGGACACCACCTTCCAAGCCGAGCTCACCTCGTTCGAACGCGCCACCCTGGACGGCCAGCACCTCGCCTTCACCGGTGCCGAGATCTCCAGTCCACGAATCACCTTCGCAGGCACCCAATTCGAGGCAGGCACCGTCGCCTTCGACGAAACCAAAATCGGCACCCAACCGCGCATCCGCGGCCGCGGCACCCGCGAAACCGACTTCCGCGGCGCCGAATTCCACGGCACCGTCAGCTTCGCGGGCACCACCCTCGCCGGCCGCTCGGTCGACTTCACCGAAGCCGACTTCTTCGGCGACATCACCTTCGTCGGCACCCGCTTCACCGCCGCCGAAGTCACCTTCGACCGCCCCAAAGCCTGGGTCGGCACCCATTTCGACTGGGACGACATCCCCACCCGCAAACCAGCCAACATCAAACCCAACCCCTGGCCCCCAGAACCCCCCGACGACTAGGGATTACGGGCCCACCCCGCCTTGCCAGCCGAAATCTGGGGCTTTGCTGTGGATTCGCACCGATTCAGGAGCTGGTCGGTTGATCATGGGGCACTGACGGCGGCATCGCCCGAGAAGCCTCCGCCGCCAGTGCCCCCTCACCGCGAAACCCACCTTTCTGATCCCACATATCGGGATCGCGGACCTACCCGAGACCCGCAACCATGGGCTAGGCGTGCCTCACCACCGAAATCCGCACCCCTACCGT
>NZ_BDAY01000125.1 GCF_001612685.1 Nocardia altamirensis NBRC 108246 | reverse complement strand
GCCGCAGGCCCGCGCAACGACCGCAGCACGGCCGCCCGCGGCGGCTGTCCTGCGGTGCGCTTCGAGCGCGGACGAACGGCAGCAGGCGGGGTGGGTGCGCGCCGCAACCTGGAATTCATGCTTGTCCCTGACCGGTGGCTCACGTCGGGAGGAACGCCAGTGCGATCCCCGATGCTGTGCTCGCCACGATCGCCCCGAGCAGGCTCATCAGTACCCCGTGCGACGCGTCGTTGACCGCCATATCGTCACGGAAGGCGATCCACAGCTTGCCCGCGGAGACGATCATCCAGGCCAGGCATACCAGCAGGACGAACCACAGCAGCCAGTTGAGCAGCTGCATGAGCGGCTGCAGCACCTCGGCGGGCATCTGCTTGTAGGCCAGCAGCTCGACTGCCGACACGCGCGCGGAAGACATGGCGGACATCAGGTTCCGATGACGGCGTTCATGATGGTGCCCGCGCTGGTCGCCACGACGCCACCGATCATGGCTCCCGCCACCATCTTCGGCGATTCCAGCCCGCCACCTGTCCACTTCTCCCACGCGAACTTGCCGCCGGCGTAGACGATTCCGCAGATGCCGGACAGCAGCACGAACCAGGTCAGGTAGCGAACCAGCTGCAGGATCTTCTCCGAGCCGGGCGGCGCCTCCGGGGTCGGGTTACCGACCTGTGCGAGTACGGTGCCGTACGTGTCCTGCACGGCGAGGAGAAGCATGCTCATCGGGTGCCTTTCTCGAAAGTTGTTGCGTCAGTCGCCAATTCGATGCCTGCGTTCATTGATCGGGCGCCTTTCTGCTTACCCGATCTTGCACCGGATCGTCGAGGTCCGCCTCCTCCAGTGCCGTTCGGGCTGCCGCGACGATGTCCGCGCCGAGTTCTCTGACATCGAGCGGCACCTCCTCCAGCGGGTCGATCTTGCGCTTCTTCTGCGGCATCGGGTCGCCCGGTGACCACACCGGCAACTTCTCCGGTTCTACCAGCGTCCATTCCTCGTACCACGGGACCTGCCACAACTGGCCTGCCAGCGAGCCGACCACGTCGCGGTAGCGGCGGATCTCGGCGGGCAGGCGGCCGGGGCGCGCGGCCACGGTGATCAGGCCGAGCACCTCACAGGAACCGGCGAAACCCGAATGATGTTGGCGCAGTAGATCATGCGCCCGGGTGAGGCCTGCGATGGTCTCCCTGGCCACCAGCACGACGAAGGGAGACTCGCGGTCGAAGACGCCGGGCCAGCGGCGGCCCGAATCCGCCGCGGGCGCAAGCACATGCGCGAGGCTACTGGCTCCCGCACCGCCGTGCACACCGAGCAACCACACCAGCGGCGCGCGGCCGACCCCCGGCACCGGACGATCCCAGATGGGCGCGCGACGCGACTCCGGCGGGGCAACGACACCGACGGGCGCGGATTCGGTCTGACGTCGAAACTTCATGGCGGCGGTCATGATGCCACCCCGGCGAGCAGACGCCCATAGGCCCGGCGCGTCTCCAGCGACAGCGACGCGTGCCGGACCAGTTCGCCCCTGGCCAGGTGCGGGTCGTACGGAATCTCCCTGATGTCACGGACCCAGCCGGACAGGTGCTCACGCAAATGGTCGGCAACTCGCGACTCGCCGCCAGGATGCTGGTGCGACACAACGATGGTGGTATCGCCGACGATGCCGCCGCCCTGCCCCTCGGTCGAGTCACCGAACTGGTCGTCGAGCCATTCCAGGGTGACACGCAGCCGGTTCGCGGCATCGGTGCGCGCCGGAATGGCAAGCACCAGCGCGATGTCGGCGTCGTCGAGCAACGGGCGCAGCTGCCGTCCGGCAATCGGGTTGCCACCGTCGTAGACGGCGGTGAAGCCCGCGTCGTACACCGCCCGCGCCACCGTGAGATAGGTCGCACGCCTGCGCAGCGGCGCCGCGTCGCGCCACAGCAGGCCGATGCCCGAGGTCGCGCGTGAGAGGCATTCCTTCAGCGGGGCAGGTTCGTCGTCGCCGCGACCGTATAGCCACGACTGCAAGCTGATCGGGTGCAGGTGTTCGTCCGCGCCGCGCAGCGCGAGGTCGCTGCCCGCCGCCGTCGCGTCCACCGCGACCGTCGGGGTGCCTGCCATGCCGAGCTCACCCGCAATGCCGAGCGCCGTCGTGGTGGTTCCCGCACCACCGCAACCACCGACCACCAGGATCGGGCGCTGCAGCGGCTGTTCCGCACCGGAACCACCGCCCTTGCCGCGCCGCAACCGCACCACCGGAGCCTTGGAGCGCGCAGGCCGACCCGACGGTGCACCCTCATCGGGTGCCTCGTCGAGCCAGCGGCTCCAGTCCTCTCCCATCGCTTCCTGCTCTCCTCTATCCGGCCGTGATACCCGTGATCACTGTGCGGCCGTCGATCACCGCGGTGGTGACCGTCTGCTTGTTGTACGTGGCGGGCACGCCGCCTGGCCGGTACTCGGTGACCTCCACCGAATACCGGTTGTCCGCGAGCGTCACGACCCGCACGCAATGCGCGGTGCCCGCCGGGATGGTGTCGATGCCGCGCTGAATGGTCGCGGCCGGTGAGACGTTCGCGTCGGGGGCGACGACCGCCCTGACCCGCTCGCCGGAGCGCTCGACGTAGTACGCGTACTGGAACCGCAGGATGGCGTCGGGTCCCGTTGTGGTGCCGCCCATTTCGGCGCTGCGCAGCACCGAGACGCTGCGCTCGGTCTGGCAGTCGCCATGCGACCGGTGCGTGGTGACGCCCGCCTGCGACCTGCTGCGCAGGCTGTCGACGGTGACGCCGGCCTGCGCGCTGCCCGCGAACTGCACCGGGGACGAGGACGTCGCCACCGGGCGCGGGGCAGCTCGCGTGTTCGAGGAGTTCAACAGGAACAGCACGCCCGCGGCCGCGGCACCGAGCAGCAGCACCGCGATGACGAGCACGACGAACACCCGGCCGCGCCGCGAACGTCGCGCGCGAGCCTCCACTCGCAAGGCACTGGACGAGCGTCTAGGCCGCTCGTCCAGGTGGTCGTCGTAATCGTCGTCATCGGGCCAGGGGAAGCGGACCAGGTCCGCGTCGCGTTGCACGTAGTCGTCGTGCGGGCCGGGCGCCCTGCCCACCCAATCCGACCAGCCGCCGGTGAATTCGGCGCGGTGCGCGGCCAGGTCCGGTGGGACGTCCTCGGGCGGCGGCTCGTCGCGAATGTAGTGCGGGTAACGAGCGGGGCCATCGTCGGACAGCGGCTCGGCGCTCGCCTCGCCGGGCAGGATCGGCGGCGGCGCACCGGTCTCCGGCTCCAGCGCGCCGTACCAGCGCGACAGGTCTTTGTACGACTTCAACATTCCCCCATTCCCGCTGAGCGAGGCGCGTATCGCATCGTCGGACCCTCTCGGCGATCAGTTCGTGGAGAACGGGTAGGTGTTGGCGGTACCGGGTCGTTCGGTGGGCGGAATCGACGTCGCGCCGCCGGATGAGGCGCCGTCGGCTCTCCCGAACGGAAATTGTCCCGTACCGGACGAATTCGGCGTAGTCGACGCGCCGGATTGCTCTCCGAAGAATCCGGTCGGCGGTTTATCGACACCGCCGAGCGGCCTGCTGTTCATGCCGAATACGCCGGCGATATCGCGCGCGACCGCGGCGAGCCAGTCGGCGACGAACTGGGTGGGCGCCGCACCATTCGCGGCGACCGTCGCGGTGTTGTACGCATGATGCCTTTGCACGGTGTCCCAATAGCGCACCCAGGTGGCGGTGTTGAGCAGTTCGCTGTTGTCGGTGATGTTCTGGACGACCGCGTCGAATGCCTGGTTGACCAACCGGACGCCGGTGGTCGGCGGCACCAGTTGGGTAATGGCGCCTGCCAGTTTGGTGCCGAGCGACAACAGCGCGGCAGGCGGATTCGACAAGCCCGCCGTGGCGAGTTCGGCGATGGCCGCCGGGTTGATCACCGATCTGACCACGGTGACGACCGCGTTCAGACCGAGCATGCCGACCTTCAGCAGCGCCTGCAGCGCGGCGGGCAGGTCGAGCGGGGTGCGCGGGTCGGCGGCGTCGGCGAGGCGCTCGGAGATCGACTTCTTCGGCGAGATGGTCAGATTGGCGAGCGAATTGCCGTGGAAGTCCTCGTTGACCACCTTGGTCGCGGTCTTGATCGAGGTGTAGGCCAGCGCCTGGGCGATGGAGACCAGCGAGGTGATCGGGTCGCCGCCGCTCAGCGTGGACTGCCCGACAACGTTGGTGACCGCCTTGAGAATCGGCGCACCCTGCGGTGCGTCACAGGCCAGGTCGCCCGCCGCACAGAAACTGGCGACGCGTCCGGTGAGCGCGCCGAAATTGGCCGCCTTGTCGCGATCCGGTCCGATACCGCCGCCGGTGGCAGGCGCCTGCGGCAGCGCGGCGATGGTTGCGAGCCGGTCACCGTGGGTGCCCGGCGCCGGGTCGGGGGTTGCCTTGCCCGGCGAGCCAGGAAACAGCGGTGCGCCGGGGTTGCGGGTCGGGTCGCCGAACAGCGCGACCGCCGCGATCTTTTCGGCGGGCAGCACGCCGTTGCCGTGGCCGACCTCCTGCGCGAACACCGAGGCCACGTGCGCGCCTTGCGAATAGCCGACCACCGCGAATCTGGTGTCGGCGCAGCGGTCGGCCACCGCCTTGGCCATGGTGCGCAGCCGGACCAGGCCGCCGGTGACCGATTCCGCGTACGGCACCGCGCTGCCCGCGGTCACGCCGCCGAAGCCGGATTCGTAGGGGACGTAGGCGCGATCGACCAGGCCTGCGTCGGCGGCCTTGGCCAGCATCGGACGAAAGACGGTGGACAGCATGCCGGTGTCGGTCGAGGGCGCGGCATCCGGCGACGATTCACCGGTGCCCTGAATTCCCAACGCGTACAGCGCCGGACAGGCAGTCAGTGCGATGTTCGTCGGCGGGCTTGCGGGATTGGTCGGCACGGCCGCGGCATTACCTGCCGTTGCCACAGTTACGGCGAGTGCCGCCAGCACCCCCGTGACTTTCGCCGCACCATTTGTCATAGCGATCCGCAATCAATCCGTGTTGCCGCAGCTTTCCTCAACGCCATGAAACGCAATAGACGGTAACAGATTCCGGCAATAGCTGAGGCATCGCCGAAAAGATTGTTCGAACTGCCGAAAGGCGCACGACACATTCCGGCGTGCCGTTGGTCACCCGTCGGCAAGTTTCCGATCACCGGAAAGCAGGGGCAACCGCCTGGCGATCCACCCGCCACCCGAATTCCCCACCGGGACTCCGGGTTCCGATCGACCGACGACGCCGGCATTCGGACAGGTATTTCGCGCACGGAATCCGATAGCTCAGCGCTATCTGGACGCGCGACTTTGTGACACGTCAAGGGGAGATGACCCCCGCGGCGACTCAGGCCGCGGAGGTCACGCGGTAGACGTCGTAGACGCCTTCCACGTTGCGCACCACGTTCAGCAAGTGTCCCAAGTGCTTCGGATCGCCCATCTCGAAGGTGAACTTGCTGATCGCGACCCGATCGCCGTGCGTGGCCACCGACGCGGACAGGATGTTCACCTTCTCGTCGGCGAGCACCTTCGTCACATCGGAGAGCAGGCGGGTGCGATCGAGCGCCTCGATCTGGATGGCGACCAGGAACACCGAGGACGGCGAGGGCGCCCACGCCACCTCGATGATGCGTTCGGACTGGTCACGCAGCGATCCGGCATTGGTGCAGTCGGTGCGGTGTTCTCCACGTCACCGATGCCGCCGAGCTGCGCCATCAGCCGCTGCACGACGTGATGCGCGGAAACCTGATGCTCGCCGACCGCGGTGTACAGCGTGGAGATGTCGGTGTAGTGCAGTTCGTGCGCGACCGCGGTCATCGCGTCGACGCTCATCAGGCGCTGCAGCGGCAGCCCGACGCGGCGCACCTCCTTGGAGATCTGCTCCTTGCCGTTTTCGAGGGCTTCCTCGCGGCGCTCCTTGGCGAACCACTGCCGGATCTTGGCCTTGGCGCGCGGGGAAACCACGAAGTTCTGCCAGTCGCGGCTCGGCCCCGCGTTCTGCGCCTTCGAGGTGAACACCTCGACGACCTCGCCGTTCTCCAGCTGCCGCTCCAGCGCGACCAGCCTGCCGTTCACCCTGGCGCCGATGCACTTGTGGCCGACCTCGGTGTGCACGGCGTAGGCGAAGTCGACCGGAGTCGACTTCTGCGGCAACGTGATCACGTCACCCTTCGGGGTGAACACGAAGATCTCCGGCGACTTCAGGTCGAAGCGCAGCGACTCCAGGAACTCGGCCGGGTCGGCCGCCTCCCGCTGCCAGTCGAGCAGCTGGCGCATCCACGCCATGTCGTCGACCTCGGTCGAGTCGTTGGAGTGCTTGCCGCGGGTCTCCTTGTAGCGCCAGTGCGCGGCGATGCCGAACTCGGCGGTGCGGTGCATGTCCTGGGTGCGGATCTGCACCTCGAGCGGCTTGCCGTCCGGTCCGACCACGGTGGTGTGCAGCGACTGGTAGACGCCGTAGCGGGGCTGGGCGATGTAGTCCTTGAACCGGCCTGCCATCGGCTGCCACAGCGAGTGCACCACACCGACGGCCGCGTAGCAGTCACGCACTTCGTCGCAGAGGATGCGGATGCCGACCAGGTCGTGGATGTCGTCGAAGTCCTTGCCCTTGACGATCATCTTCTGATAGATCGACCAGTAGTGCTTCGGACGACCCTCGACGATCGCGTTGATCCGAGACGCCGCAAGGGTATTGACGATTTCCGCGCGCACCTTCGCCAGGTAGGTGTCGCGCGACGGCGCCCGGTCCGCGACCAATCGCACGATCTCGTCGTACTTCTTGGGGTGCAGGATCGCGAACGCGAGGTCCTCGAGCTCCCACTTGACCGTCGCCATGCCGAGCCGATGTGCAAGCGGCGCAATGACTTCGAGGGTTTCCTTGGCCTTCTTCGCCTGCTTCTCCGGCGGCAGGAAGCGCATGGTGCGCATGTTGTGCAACCGGTCGGCAACCTTGATGACCAGCACGCGCGGGTCGCGGGCCATCGCGATGATCATCTTGCGGATCGTCTCCGCCTCGGCGGCCGCGCCGAGGTTGACCTTGTCCAGCTTGGTGACCCCGTCCACCAGGTGCGCGACCTCGGGACCGAAATCCAGGGTCAGCTGCTCCAGCGAGTAGCCGGTGTCCTCCACGGTGTCGTGCAGCAGCGCCGCGACCAGCGTCGTGGTGTCCATGCCGAGCTCGGCCAGGATGTTCGCGACGGCGAGCGGGTGCGTGATGTACGGATCGCCGGACTTGCGGAACTGATGCTTGTGCCGCTCGTCGGCGACGTCGAAGGCACGCTGCAGCAGCGTCAGGTTCGCCTTCGGGTACAGCTCACGGTGCACGCTGGCCAGCGGCTCCAGCACCGGCTTGACCGCGGCGATGCCGCGCTGACCGGTCATCCGGCGGGCGAGGCGCGCACGAACCCGGCGCGAGGCCGAGGTCGGCACCGCGGCGGAGGCGCCGGACTGGCGCGGGGGTATGGAATTGCTTACGGGCGGGCTGGCCAGGGTGCCGTTCCTCGGCTGCTCGTCCCCGGTGGCGGCACCATTCGACAGCGGGGCGCCCGCCGATTGCTCGACATTCGCCCCGCCCAAGTGCTGCGTCATGCCGCCACCTCTCAGTGCCTCGATCGGACCACCCTATCCGACCGCTGCAACCGCCCAGACCACCAACTTTTCAGCATGCCCGAAAACCCCGGTGGAGTGTTCGGACACCACCCTTCTCGGGTGTCCCCTCGCTGTAAGGGCGAAGGTTCCTGCTTCAACGGCCCCAGTTCCACCAGTCCGAGAAGCTGGACCGGCCAGCGCCGAGACCTCCACAGGCGTTGATGACCCGGCCTCCTGCTTGGAGGGCCGGGACGTCGTTTCCGACGTAACACCCACAATACTGCCCGACACCGACAAAGTTCCGGCCGCTCGGCCGCGACGCGGGGCCTACCGGATCGTGACGGGCCCGACGGGGTCGCGGGTGATCATCGACTGGCCGTCGAAGTCGGGGCTCGCCGGGACGCGCAGCAGCTCCACGACGGTCGGGGTGACGTCGACGAGGGTGTAGCGAGACGTGGTCGTACCTGCGGCGAAGTCCGCTCCGCGGCCGATCACGAAGTTGGTGGTCTCGTCCGCGGACTGACCGCCGTGCCCGCCCTTCGGGGTGTGACCGTGGTCGGCGGTGACGAGGATCGTCCAGTTCTCGGCGGGGTTGGCCTTGGCCCGGGCGTCGACGGCGGCCACGATGCGGCCGACCTGCTCGTCGATGCGGGTGACCGCGTCGAGGTAGGCCTTGGACGCGGCGCCGTCGCTGTGCCCGGCGTGATCGACCTGATCGAGATGGGTGAAGAGCAAGTCGGGGGCGAACTTGGTGATGGCGCCGACGACGGCGGTGGCGGTGGCCGCGTCGGTCTTGGCCTCGTCGGGGTCGTCCGGGACCGGCGGGGTGGAGACGACGACGTCGGCGCGTGGATTGCCGCTGCCCGCCATCGTGGCGATCTGATCCCAGGTGGCAATGGAGTGGGTCTTGAGCGCCGGGTTCGCCCGTTCGAGCTGGGTGAACACCGTCGGGTACTTCGCGAACGGCGCCGCGGTGAAGTTGTTGTCCTTGATGCCGTGCTTGCGATCCCACACGCCGGTCAGCACGCTCGCCCATGACGGGCCGGAGATGGTGATGTGCGGCGCGATCGACGAGCGGCTGAGCAACCCTTCGGCGCTGAGCCGCAACAGGTTCGGCGCCTGCACCCGCAGCACCTTGTCGTACATCAGCCCGTCGAGCCCGATCACGACCACCTTGTCCACGCGGGGTTCGGCGTGCGCCACCCCTGCGGTAGCGGTCAGTGGGAGTACCGAGACAGACATGATGGCAAGGACTTTAGCGACAGCCCGCCCGACTCCCCCGTACGGGCCGGGGCGGTGCTTCGCTCGCTTGCCGCGCTCGTTCATAGTGCGAACGATGCGGGGCGAACCGGTCGGGCGGTAGCCGCACACGCCACTGTTCATTGACGTTTCATCGCTCGCGCCACTGGCTGTTGCCCGGCTGAACAGGCACTGAACTCTCGATAGCCGGAAGCTATGCCAGCAGCTCACCGGCGGGTAGCGCGGAGGTGAACGCGATATTGCGGTTGACACCTCGATCATCGTGTGGCTCGCTGGCTTGGTGCAAGCCGATTCCGCGCGGCCGTCCGTTCGCATCGCCGCCGTGGCGGACACCCACCTGCGTCCCGCCGTCGCGGGCCGGTTTCGTCCCGACTTCCTTCGGCTCGCCGAGCATGCCGACGTGCTGCTGCTCGCCGGTGACCTCACCGACGGCGGCACGCCTCGCGACGCGGAACTGCTGTGTGCCGAGGTCGCCGACCTGCCGGTCCCGGTGGTCGCCGTGCTCGGCAATCACGACCACGATCGCAAGCTGGCATGGCGAATCTCGGCCCAGCTGACCGACATCGGCGTACACATGCTCGACGGCACCGCGATCACGCTGGAATGCAACGGGATTCGGCTCGGCATCGCCGGGGTGATGGGCGGCAGCGGCGGCTTCCCCGGCCATCCCGGCACTCCAGATGTCGGCACCGAGGAACACCGCGCCAGGATGCTGCGCGGACCCGTCGACGCCGAGCGGCTGCGGCAGGCACTCGACACCCTCGACACCGACATACGCATCGCCCTCATGCATTTCGCTCCGGTGATCGACACCATCGTCGGCGAGTCGGTCAAGTTCTATCCCGGCCTCGGCTGCCACGAACTGGCCGAAGCCGTCGACGCAGGGCGCGCCACTCTCGCCCTGCACGGCCATGCGCACAGCGGTACCGAGCTCGGCAGCACCGCGGGTGGCGTCCCCGTCCGCAACGTGTCGCATCCGGTGCTCGGCCGCTCCTACGCGGTCTATCACGTCGGGCCGGACCGGGTGCCGCACCCGGACAGGTAACTCGGAAAGTGTTGATGTCCAACGGCTCCAGGCGATCCGGGTTGTCGAACACAGGCGCTGAGAGCTGTTTCGGACTACGTTCGTCACGACGGGTAATTGGGGACACACTCGCGAGGAGTCATCGTGGCAAACGACATTCAGCCGATCACCGAAGCACAGCACCGCGCGGCGGCGGCATTCCGGGCACTGCACGAGCACGGGCTGTTCGTGCTGCCGAATGCCTGGGATGCGGTGAGCGCGGCCCTGATCGCCAGAGCAGGCGCTCCGGTCATCGCAACAACCAGTGCGGCCGTTGCCTGGTCGCTCGGCCGCGGCGACGGTGAGCAGCTGACCAGGGACGAGATGGTCGCCCACGTGCGCCGCATCACGGGGGCTGTCGATGTGCCGGTCACCGCGGATGTGGAAGGCGGCTACGGACCCGCGCCCGAGGATGTCGCGGCGACCGTTGCGGCCGTGGTGGCCGCAGGCGCGGTGGGGGTGAACCTGGAGGACTCCAACGCTCCCGGCGGCGGGCTGTTCGACCCGGTCGCCCAGTCCGACCGGCTGCGGGCGGCCCGTGCCGCCGCGGAGGCGGCGGGCCTGCCTGAGCTGGTGATCAACGCGCGCACCGACGTCTATCTGTTCGGAATCGGTGCGCCGGAAGGCCGATTCGACGATGTGCTCGCCAGGGCCGCCGCGTATGCGGAAGCGGGCGCGGACAGCCTCTTCGTGCCGGGACTGCTCGACCTCGCGACACTGACCGACCTGGTCGGCAAGACATCGTTGCCGATCAATGTGATGGCAGGGCCGGGCGGACCGACCGTCGCGGAGCTGGCCGCCACCGGTGTGCGCCGGGTGAGCGTCGGGTCGGCGCTGGCCCAAGCGGCGTACGCCAGGGCCGAGGCTGCGGCTGTCGAACTGCTGCAGCACGGCACGTACACGGCGTTGGCGGACGCGCTGGACTTCGGCTCGGTGCAAGGGCTGTTCCGCCGCTGACTATCCGTCGGCATGATCACCACCGCAGGGCAGAGCGTGCATCCGCTCTGCCCTGCGCCGATTGTCCTGCTTCAAGCCACCTGGCGGTGCCCAATGCTCAACGCGGGTAGCCGATTTGAGCGATATCTTCGTCGAGATCGGCGAGCTCGAGATCGGGGTCGAGCTCGGCGATCACCTCTTGGGTGAGCGGTCGCAGCGCAAACACGTGCTGCACGATCGACAGTCCGAGGTCGAACTCGTAGTAGTCCTCGGCGAACTCCTGGTAGGCCTCGGGCGTGCCCTCGACCAGCACGTCGAAGAGTCCTTCCCCGCCGCGATCGGCGACCGAGATGCCCCAGGCCGGGTCGGCGGGCTCGCGCCAGAAGCACACGGTGACAAGCGGTCCGACCTCGTCGCCGAACGCGGGCTCCTCGACACAGGACGCGAACGCGGCGGGCACCGGATCGAGCACCTCGGGCGCGTTGGGCGCCTCGTGGTCGAATCCCTGGCCGTAGACGCCTGCCGCGGCGAAGACGATGAACCACTGGTTGCCGGAGCCGTCGCGCATCGAGGCCAATTCCTCGCCCTCGGCCCAGCCGCTGTCGAACGAGTAGAACCGGTCCTCCCACTCGGGGCTGAGAATGGCGTCGAGCATCGCCAGTGCCCGACAGCGGTCACGCAGGGTCGGGATGTCGGGAAGTCGAGAGAGAAGTTCTTTCACGGCGTCATCCAAAACCATTTCGGCCAACCGCGCGTATCCGGTTGGCGAACAGCAGGTTTCGGCCAACTACTCCGGCGAGCCGAACGCCCAGACCGCCGCGGGACGGCCGGTCGCCTTGACGCGTCGTCGTTCGGTGGTGCGGGCCAGGCCGGGCAGGGCGGCGAGGGTGCGGTTGAGGTTGGCCGGATCAGGGCGAATGCCGGACAGCGCGGTGCTTGCCGCGACGGCGCGGGTCGCGGGGAACTCGTCGCCGAGCAGCGCCCTGGTGAAAATCAGGTCCTTCCACAGGAGTTGGGCGAGCAACCCGCGTGATGCTTCGATGATCCGATTGTGATCGAAGGCCAGCTCGGGCACCTCGTCGAAGGCCACCCACTGTGCAGGCCCCTCGTGTGGCCCGACCACCGCCCACATCGCGATCGACAAGGTCGGACCGCGCGGATCGCGGTTCGGTTCGTCGAAGGTCACCAGCTGGCCCACCGCGCCGATCGCCGCCTCCGGCACACCGAGTTTCGTGTGCACCGCCCGGTGTGCCGCCGCGGCCAGCCGCTCGCCACGGCCGAGCAGCACACCGGGCAGCGCAAGCGCGCCGGCAAACGGCGCCAAGGCGCGCGGCGCGATCCCCGCACGCACCCCGGCGTCGTCGCCCCAGAACCGCAACGCCACCACGTCCACCGAAACCACCGACTGCTCCACGCCGCCAATCCTGCCGCACCCGAGCGGCGCATCCGCGCTCGGCCGATCGAGTGTCATGCGGCGGCGGCGCAGGCCTCGGTAGCGGTGCGGTGTGCGCGGGTCGGGCCGTTCGCGGTCAGCACGACCGGGGTGTCGAGTGCCTGCGCCAGCCAGGGGATCACGTCGTCCGGCATTTCGGTGAGGATCGGGTAAGCGGTGGTCAGCAGATCGGTCATGCGCTGCTGGTGGTCGAGGTCCTGCCAGGTACCCGGTTCCAGGTGGTCGACGGTGCCGTTGTCGGTGCCGTATTTCGTTGCCGCGTAACGGATTCCCGGCGCGTCCAGGTGAGTGACGGCGAGGCCGTCGATGCCGCCTGCGACGGTGATCGTGTAACGCAGCAGGAGTAGATCGAGGTGGCCGAGGCGGAAGGCGCCTTGATAGCGGCCAGTGGTGTTGTGCGGCTCGGAGACGTCCACGGCGTGGTCTTCGGTGGGGAACGGACCGGCGCCGTGCCGGGTCATGTAGGTGCGGGTTACACCGAGAACCTCAGCGGTAGTGCCTATTTCGGCAAGCAGAGCGTGCGCGTTGCGTGGTTCGACCGTGGACCAGGTGGTGTGCGGGTGGAAGCCGCGCCACTCGTCGAGCAGCACGCCCTGGGCGCCTTCGAAGACCAGCCTGCCGCGCCTGGCGAAGCGGGCGAGCTGGTCGCCGCCGACGATCGCGACGGCGGCGGCGAACTCTCGGTACATGTCGACCAGGTCGTCGATCGGCTCGTAGCCGTGCGCGCTCGTGGCGACGAGGCTGCCGTAGTGCGCGGCCAGTGCCCGGAGCTTGTCGCGAAGAACCTTGGGCCGCAGGCAATCCGCGACTCTCGGCGCATCGTGGTCGAGCGCGTACGCGGCCGTCTCGCCGATCCCCCGTCCGCACGAACCGTGCCGCGAGGAACCCCTCGCGTCCTCGCGGGCACGGTTGGCGGCGATGTGGATCGGCGTGGTGAGCAGTGCTCGACCGTCGATGCGCAGCAGGGACAACGGATCGGGCACACCGAGCACCGCCAGTTGCCGCGACTCCCCCGCCAATGCGATCGGCTCGACCAGCATGTGCCGCGACAGCAACGTCGGCACGCCAGCGAGCGTCCCCGACCCGAACTGGGCGAAGGTGTGATGCCGCCCCTCGGCGATCACATTGTGTGCCGCCTGCGCGCCCCCGTTGAACCGCACGACGGCCGCTACGTCGAGTCCCGCGTCCGCGGAGCACAGCCAGTCGACCGTCGCTCCCTTCCCCGCGTCGCCGAAGCCGAGGTCGACGACGATGATGTGCGAGTCGAACATGCTGTGCTCCTTGGTCTTTCCGCGCTCAGCTACGACCGCTCGGCAGCGCGCGGATCCGCGGTCCGTTGGTGGACAACGCCTTGCCGACGGAGGCCGCCTCGGCCGCCGAACCGATATCGCGGAGGTCGGCCAGGCCCGAATCCATGTCGACACGGCCCTCTTCCAGGCCGATGGTCAACGCGATGAGCTCGCAGACCGCAGCGGGATCGTCGAGCTTCATGAAGCTCTGGCCGAGCAGCCCGCGCCAGTGGTCGGCGATCTCCGGATCGTGGTAGTAGCTCGACTCGTTCGGCAGGATGTAGTAGACATGCCAGCGCTGCATCAGCTCTCGGTAGATCGACTC
Organism: Nocardia altamirensis NBRC 108246; assembly: GCF_001612685.1. Taxonomy (GTDB): domain Bacteria; phylum Actinomycetota; class Actinomycetes; order Mycobacteriales; family Mycobacteriaceae; genus Nocardia; species Nocardia altamirensis. The sequence continues at coordinate 7,652 of NZ_BDAY01000125.1, read as the reverse complement.
CACCGAGACATCGCGGCGCACCGCGTCACCGATCACGCTGCGGATGTGCCGCGACGCCAGCTTCGGCTTGTTCAGCTCGTCGCCGATCAGGAACAGATAGCCCTTCTTGCCGCGCTTCTCCCACGCGTCGGTGACGATGTGGGTGGCCATGAAATATCCGGCCAGCTCATAACTTTCGGACTTCTGCCCGCCGCCACCGCCCTCCAGCAGGATGTTGCGCAACTGCTCGTCCATCCGGTTGTCGGACTCGAACTGCCCGACCTGCAACGGAACCCGGTCGGTGTCGGCGTCGCCGACGGCGCCGAACAGGATCTGCGGATCGTCGGCATAGCCCTTGCTGCGCAGCAGCCCGTGTAGCTTGCCGAGCTTCTGCTGCATGATCCTCGGCACCCGCCCCATCGAGCCGGTGACGTCGAACAGCACCGCGATGGGCAGCGAATTCGCGTGGTCGGCCGAATCTCGGCATTCCCGCGCGCCCACCCCCAGCGGATCGAGGGTCGGATGCGCCTGCCAGTTCTCGTACGGCTCCCCCTGCATCTCGGCGGTGTAGCCGAAGTCGTCGAGTCCCCGGCTGGCACGGAAGGTCTTGGCCGCCCGGTAGGCGGTGTCGTCCCAGCTTCCGTATCCCATGTGATCACTTCCTCTCGTGAACTAGTTTTAGTGTATGCGACCAAAACTAGTCCGGTCAAGATCCGATCCCCCGCCTGCGAAATTCACTGTCGCCGAATTCTCTTGGCTGGCAAGATCGGAGATCGTGGAGCTCGAACCGCGCAACCCGACCGAAGGCGTCTACGCCGCCACCGACGACTACGTGCATGCGATGGAGGTCCGCGGCGCCGAGCGGCTGCTCTTCGTCTCGGGCACCATGGGCCTCGACCCCGAAGGGAAGCCGGGCGCCGACCTCGCCGCACAGCTCGACCTGATCTGGACGAACCTGCGCGCCATCCTCGCCTCGGCAGGTATGACCGTCGACAACATCGTCCGGCTGACCAGCTACCTGCGCGACGCCGCATACGCCGAAGCGAACGCCGCCGCCAGAGTCGCCGCACTGGGCGGCCGCACCGTCCCGACCACCGCGATCGTGGTGCAGACCCTGGAAAGCGACTGGCTGGTCGAGCTCGAGATCGTCGCGGCAGGCTGACCCGCGCCGCCGGGAATGCCCCGCGGCCACGGCATGTTGGTTCGACTCGACACCTTTCCAGCGTTGAGGAGACCCCCCATGCCGTCGACCGTGACCGTTTTCGGCGCCTACGGCCACACCGGCCGATTCGTCGTCGCCGAACTGGTGCGGCGGGGCTGGACACCCATCCTGTCCGGCCGCAACGAATCCCAGCTGCGCGACCTGGCCGCCGCATATCCCGGCCTTGCCGTCCGCCCGGCGACCGTCGACGACCCCGACGCGCTCGATCGCGCATTGGCGGGCAGCAGCGCGGTGGTCAACGCCGCCGGGCCGTTCGGTGACACCGTCCCCGCACTCGTCGAGGCGGCGCTGCGGGCAGGCGTCCACTATGTCGATGTCGCCGCCGAAGTCGAGGTGGTCGCGAAAACCGTTGCCACCTATCAGGATCGCGCTGCCGCCGCAGGCATCGTCCTCGCGCCTGCGGTCGCCTTCTACGGTGGGCTCGGCGACCTGCTCGCCACCGCAGCGGTGGGTGATCTTCCCGCGGTGGACGAGATCCACCTCGCCTTCGCGCTGGACAGCTGGATCCCTACCCCTGGCACCCGTAAAGCCGGCGTGGCTTCCCGCGGCCGTCGCAACGGCAAGCGTCTCGTCTACACCGACGGGGAGCTCGTGCTGCGCGACGATGCCGCCCCGACCACCGAGTGGACCTTCCCTGCTCCCTTCGGAAAGCAAACCGTCGTAGGCGATTTCACCACCGCGGACAGTGTCACCATCCCCTACCACCTGAAAACCGGTGCACTGCACAGCTACATGACTCCCGACGCGTTGCGCGACCTCGCGTCCACCGACCAGACACCGCCGCAGCCCGCGGACGAATTCGGGCGGTCCGCTCAGCAATTCCTCGTCGAGGTCGTGGTTCGGGCAGGCGACACCGAACGCCGTGCCGTTGCCGCCGGTCGCGACATCTATGCCGTGACCGCACCGATCGTGGTGGAAGTCTTGTCGCACATCACGTCCGGAACACAAGCCGGACTCCATACGGCGGGCCGAATCGCCGACCCGGCCGAGGTGCTGCGTGGGCTGCTGCCCGTCCACCTCGATCTCCTGGAGATCGACGGCAGGTAGGACGCGACGAAAATCGAAGGCCAGGCGCGGTAGCCGCGGTCTAGGATCGCCGCCATGGACGAGATCGCCAGGAAGCCGACCGTACTTGCCGTCGAGGCCGCGCTGCGCGCCGCCGGGGTCACGCCGCAGGTCCGAGTGCTCCCGGAGACCGCCCCGACCGCGGCCGCGGCGGCCGAGCAGTTGGGCTGTCCGGTGGCCGCGATCGCCAACAGCCTGATCTTCGATGCCGAGGGCGCGCCATTGCTCGTGCTCACCAGCGGCGCGCACCGGGTGGATACCGGCAAGGTGGCTGCGCACCTCGGGATCGGCGAACTTGCCCGCGCCAGTGCAGCTTTCGTGCGCACGCACACCGGTCAGGCGATCGGCGGCGTTGCTCCGGTCGGGCATCCCACGCCGATCAGGACGCTGGTCGACGAGACGTTGGCCGCGCAGGAGCAGATCTGGGCTGCCGCCGGGCATCCGCACACGGTGTTCGCGACGACGTTCGCGGAGTTGGTCGCCGTTACCGGCGCAGAGGTTGTCGCGGTCAACTAAGACCTGCGTCGAAGTCCGAGTGGGCTGGAACAGGCTCGGCGAGAAGGCAACCGATCAGCTGGACGGTTCCAGACGATCGCCGATGACCATGGTCCCCTGGCCGCGATGCCCGCCGGGGCCCTGCTGGAAGTGCACGTTGTCGGCGGTCAGCGGCGTCGCGCACTCCCGGCACACGACGACGCCCGCGGTCTCCTTGCCGCAGTCGTTGTGCACGATCAGTGCGGGTGGCCCCTCCGGCCCGGCCATCCAGGTATCGCCCCAGGCGACCAGCATCGTCAGCACCGGAAAGAGATCGCGCCCCTTCTCGGTGAGCAGGTATTCGTAGCGGACCGGATTCGTCTGGTAGGCACGGGTTTCCACGATGCCGTGCGCGCGCAGCCCGTCCAGCCGTGCGGCGAGCACATTCGAGGCGATGCCGAGATCGCGCCGCAGGTCTTCGAACCGGGTCACCCCGGCGAACAGGTCACGCAGGATCAGCGGCGTCCAGCGTTCGCCGATCGCGTCGATGGTGCGCGCGATCGAGCAGACGATGTCGGACAGAGCAACCTTGGGCACCCGCTCAGAATAGTCCATTGCTTTTTGCAAGTGACTGCGGCTAGGTTCGAGACATGGACACGGTGAAGGTAGAAAGCACGACCGCCACGGATTTCGTCGCCCAGTTCTGTGCAGCGACGGCGGCCGCCGACTTCGACGCGATGGTGGACACTCTGACGCCGGATGCCGAGCTCATTTCGCCGTTGTCCGGCCGATTGGTGTTCCGCGGCAAGGACGACCTGCGAGTGCTGCTGACCGCCGCCTACGGCAGCCTCACCGGACTGCGCTGGACCGACCGGATCGGCGACGGTGCCCGGCGCGTACTGCTGGCAGAGGCCACCGCCGGACCGTTCAAACTGACCGAAGCCCTGGTCATCGATCTCGCCGCAGACGGAAGAATCCGCAGCCTGCGCCCGCATCTGCGGCCATGGCTCACCCTCACCGCCCTCGCGGTGCTGCTCTCGCCGCGCCTGCTCAGGCACCCCGGCGTCATGCGACGGGCCATGCGGGGCGCCACCGCCCCGTAGACTGCGGGCATGGACCCGTTGACGCGGATCCGAGCGATCTGCCTGGACCTACCGGAATGCAGCGAACGGCTCAGCCACGGCTGCCCGACCTTCTTCGTCCGCGCGAAAACCTCGTTCGTCAAATACATCGACGGCGGCTACGACGAGCCAGGACCCACCATCTGGTGCCCGGCCCCCGACGGTGTCCAAACCGAACTGGTCGACGCGGAACCCGCACGCTTCTTCGTGCCGCCGTACGTCGGGCACAGCGGATGGATCGGCGTTCGGCTCGATGTCGACCCGGATTGGGACGAGCTGGCCGAAATCATCCACGACGCCTACCGCAAGGTGGCGCCGAAAAAGCTTTCGGCGCAGCTCGACTGAACGCGCAGCCCCTTGGCCTTCAACGGAAGACCGAGGGGTGCAACGTCATTCATCAGCTGACCAGCGTCTCCTGCAACCCGTCGGCAGTCAGTTCCAGCCGACGGGTGACGCCGATGTCGTCGAGGAAGCGCGGGTCGTGGCTGACCACGATCAGCGCGCCCTCGAAACCGGCAAGCGCCTGGGTGAGGTGCTGCAGACTCGGCAGGTCGAGGTTGTTGGTCGGCTCGTCGAGCAGAAACAACTTCGGCGCCGGATCGGCGAGCAACAACATGGCCAGCGCCGCCCGCAGGCGTTCACCACCGGACAGTGCCGCGGCCGCCACATCGGCGTCCGCGCCGCGAAACAGGAAGCGGGCCAACTGGGCTCGGATCTGCTCCGGTGACGCATGCGGCGCCGTCGACGCCACGTTCTCGAACACCGAACGCTGCTCGTCGAAGAGGTCGAGCCGCTGCGGCAGCATCCGCCACGGCACCTTCGGGTGTGCCGCCGAGATCTGGTGCAGCAGCGTGGTTTTGCCTACGCCGTTGCGCCCGGTCAAGGCGATCCGCTCCGGGCCGTTGACCCGGAGCGACACCGTCGGCCCGCACGCGAGCCGCACCCGGTCCAGGTCGATCACGTCCTGGCCCGGATACAGCCGGGTGTCAGGCAGATCCACCCGGATCTCCCTGTCGTCGCGCAACAACTCCTCGGCCTGCTGAAGCTGGTCCTTGGCCGTCTCCAGCTTGCCGATGTGCTGATTGCGCAACTTGCCCGCCGACACCTGTGCCTGCCGTTTGCGTTCGGACATGATGATTTTCGGTTCCCGCTTCTGGTCCCACATCTTCTGCCCGTAGCGCAGCCTGCGATCCAGCTTGATCCGCGTATCGACGAGTTCGCGTGCCTGCTTGCGCACATCGCTGCGCGCGTCGCGGATGGCGGCCCGCGCCGCCTCCTGCTCGGCCTCGATGATCCGCTCGTACTCGCTGAAATTGCCGCCGAACAAACGCATCTCGCCATGCCGCAACTCGGCGATGGTGCTCATGCGTTCCAGCAACTCCCGGTCGTGACTGACCGTGAGCACGGTGCCGGAGAACTGCGCGACCACCTCGTAAAGCCGTTCGCGGGCAACCTGATCCAGGTTGTTCGTCGGCTCGTCGAGCAGCAGGATCTCCGGCTCGGCCAGCAGCTCCGCCACCAGACCGAGCAGCGTGGTCTCGCCGCCGGAGAGCGTCTCCAGGCGACGGTCCAGCTGTTCGGCCGAGTCGGCGACGTAGTGCAGTCCGAGCCGTCCGAGCAGTGCGATCGCGCGTTCCTCGACATCCCAGCGGCTGCCGACGATGTCGAAGTCGGTATCGTCGCCGCCGCCGGATTCGATGCGGTGCAAGGCTTTCCGGATCTCGGCGATGCCGAGCACGGCGTCCACCTGCTGGCCGGCGGCCAGCCCGATGTCCTGGTGCAGGTAGCCGAGATGACCGGTGACCGTGACCGAACCGCGCGCCGGAGTCAGCTCACCGGCGATCAGCCGCAACAGGGTGGATTTGCCCGCACCATTGCTGCCGACCAAGCCGATATGACCGGGGCCGAGCACTCCATCGAGCCCATCGAACACAGGGGTGCCGTCGGCCCAGGAGAAGGTGAGATCGGAAAATGAAATATTGGCCATGGTGACTCCATGAGGACGCTACGGAAAACGCGGTGCGCGAGTGCGGACCGCCCGAATGGCTACCTCAGAAGAGCAACGGCATGACTCCGATCAACGGGAACAAGACTTGTATAGATTAACCACACTTCCGCAGTGCGCGCCAATGATATCTGGATCACACGCCGTGTCAGCCTGCCCCGATCACCTCCGCGACCTGGGCGGTCAGCGGATAGGGCCGCTCGACCGGCACCGCGCGGGCCGCGGCATCGAGCTTCCCATCGCTGACCAGCCGACCGATCCGGTGCGCCTGCTCGGTGACGTCCCTGATCCCGGTGATCCAGCGATCCACGTAGAGACCGACAGCCGGACCGCCGAGCCCGACCTGCAGCGATCGGTGCGCCAACGGCCGGTGCAGCAGATCGCGCTCCGGATCCCATTGGATGCGAACCGGACTCACCCGCAGTCGGTCGAGCCACGCTTGCCGATCCGAATACATCTCCGGCACATAGTGACTCAGGCACGACTGCCATAGCGCCCACTCGAAACCGCTGCGGGTGATCGTCACCGCGAGCACCCGCTCCTGCCCCGGCTTGCTCGCCCACCCCGATCGATACATCATCCACAGGAACGACGGCTTGATCCACGTCATCCGATCCCGGACGAACGGATTCACGAAAGTTCCTGCGGCAACGGCAGCTTCGGCGATCTCCGCGGAATACGCTTGATACACCACCACTGTCGCCGCGTCGTAGTCAGCTCTGACCTGCCGCATCGGCGGCGCAACACTCACCGGCAGATCCTGACACCCCGGCCCCCGCTCGGCAACGGATTGTCGGTACCCACAGCTACCGTGCAGGAATGGTTGCATCCAGAGATGTTCGCCTGCCAGACGGACGGGTCATTCGCGCCTACGACAGCGAGTTCGATGATCGCACGGGAGTTCTGCTGTGGCACCACGGTTCACCCCAAACCGGGCTGCCCCTCGACCCACTCCTGGTCGCGGCCGCCGAGCGCGGAATCCGCCTGCTCTCCTACGCTCGACCTGGTTACGGCGGGTCCACCCGGCTCGACGGCCGCACCGTCGGCGCCGCCGCTGACGACGTCGCGCACGTCGCCGATGCCTTCGGGATCGACCGATTCGCGGTCATGGGCGCCTCCGGCGGCGGCCCGCACGCCCTGGCCTGCGCGGCAGCACTGCCCGACCGGATCACCGGCGCGGTCTGCCTCGCGAGCATCGCCCCCTACACCGAGGAGTTCGACTGGTTCGCCGGCATGGTTTCGCCGGGCGGGCTCCAGGCCGCCCTGCAGGGAACCGCGGCGCGGCAACACTTCGCATCGATCGACGAATTCGACCCTGCCAGTTTCACTTCCGCCGATATGGACGCGCTCGCGGGGCCATGGGCCAGCCTCGGGGCGGACGCGCAACGCGCGGGCGAGGCGGGGACCGACGGGCTGGTCGACGACGATGTGGCGTTCACGATGCCGTGGCACATCGACCTCACCGCGATCACCGCGCCGGTCCTCCTCGTCCAAGGCCAGCAGGACCGAGTGGTTCCGCCCAGCCACGCAGACTGGCTGCACACCCGAATCCCCAAGGCGCAGTTGTGGTCCCGCCCCGAGGACGGGCACGTCTCGATCCTCCGCGAATGCGGCCCAGCCATGGACTGGTTGCTGCAGCTGTAGGAGCGGTGTCCGCGTGCGTTGCAGGGAAGAAGTGTGCTGGGACGACGGTTAGCTCGTGGATCGACGGGAGAGAAATGGTTGCTGCCCCGTTGACCGGAGGGAAATGGTTGCTCATCGACGTTGAGCGGAGTCCTATGGTTGC
>NZ_BDAY01000124.1 GCF_001612685.1 Nocardia altamirensis NBRC 108246 | reverse complement strand
GAACGATGATCTCTGCTGCGTCGATGCTGATCGTGCGAGCAGGCAGTGGTTCGCGGGCAGGCCCGCGGAGTACAGATCCATCAGCGATGCTGAATTTGCTTCCGTGGCAGGAGCATTCGATGACTCCGCCATCCACCTTGCTGACGGCGCACCCTTGGTGCGGGCATACGGCCGAAAACGCCCGCACCTCACCGGGGCTCGGCTGGGTCACCACGACACGCTCCTTGGCATACACCCGTCCGCCGCCGACGGGAATCTCGGCCAGCGGCACTCGAATCGGTTCGGATTCAGCGCTGCTACTGGCGCATCCCGCCACTACAGCTACTGCCGCGGCCGCACCGACCAGGACACTTCGCCGGGTGCACTCGACGCAAGGCGGCGGATCGGAATGTCTTGCAGGAGAACTGTTCATCCCGCCACCAGCAGCCCAGTCGCGTACATCACCAGCAGTCCCACTGCGATACCACCGAGAGTCGACCCGCTGAATTCGCGACTGTCGGGTTCGCGCAGGCTGGGGGTGATCTGCACGATGACTTGGATGATCGCGCCGACCCCGACGCCGAGCAACAACGCGGACAGCTCGGCATTGTTGACGGTGGCGCCAAGTACCGTACCCGCGATCGCAGGTGCTCCGGCGAGCAGACCAAGTCCGAGCAACACGAGTAGCGAGGGGCGCCGTTCGGTCAACGGCGCGACAACAGCAAGTCCCTCGGTGGTGTTCTGAATGGTGAACCCGATAACGAGGAAGGTGCCCAACGCCAATTCGCCGATGGCATAGGCGGATCCGATGGCCAGTCCCTCACCGAGATTGTGCAAGCCGATCCCGAGAGCGATCATCAACGCCAGCCGGACCCCGGTTCGACCTTGGGCAGCCGAACGCTGACGCCGGTGCCGCAGCCACCGGTCCACCGCGGTCAGGCCGAGGAACGCCAAACCCGCGCCGAGCACGACCAAGGCGGTTCCGCCGAATGCGCCTCCGTCGCGATCGGCAAGTTCGAATCCTTCGCGAGTTCCCTCCCACGCGAGAAACACCAGCAGACCCACCGTCGCGGCGAGCAGCACCCGCACCACCCTGCCACCCGCGGCACGCATGACAGGCAGGAACAACATGCCGAGCACCACCGGAATGATGCCGACGTAGGTTCCCAGCAACGCCATCAAGCCGAAGAACGAGGCGTTCGCTTCCGGAGTGGTTACGGCGGCAGGGATTTCGTGCTCGATCACCAGCCCGGTCGAGGTGAGCATCGAGATCAGGTACGGCTGACCGTCCTGCCACGGGTAGTCCAACCGCAGTTGCGCCGAGGACAACCTCCCGATCGGCTCGGTGGGGCCGGTGAAGTCGACGTAGGCGTCGTTGACGAAGATCTGGGCGATCGCTACCGGGTCGGGTCCGGTGTTGCGGACGGTCAGCGCGATCGTGCCGGACTCGAGCACGGTGTGCTCGACCGCGATCTCCTCAACGGGCGGCCCGGTGCGTTCCGGCAGGGACTGCCCGCCGAGCAGCGCAAGCCCGGCCAGCACGGCAACGAGGAACGCGACGGCGGTCAGGCCGAGAAGCCACGGTTTGCGGGTGCTCGCGAGATCCGTCATCGCTACTCCACCACCTCGAACATTCCCATCCAACCGAGTTCGGCGAACTCGGTCTTGTGGGCGTGGAACATGTACTGCCCCAGATGCGGGAAGCGCAGCTCGCAGATCCCGCGCTGGCCTTGCCCCTGCACGATGGTGTCGGTGAATTCCGTTGGCTGCAAACGGGTTCCGGTGGGGTAATAGTCGAAGAAGTTGCCGTGGATGTGGAAGCTGTTGATGGGGTCGTATTCGAGCACGTTGACCAGATAGATGCGCACGAGCTCATTGCGCCGCACGCGGACCGGTTCGTGCATGTAGTGGAACGGAATCCCGTTGACCGCGTAGAGCTGATTGCCTTCGCCGTCGAAAGTGGTGTTGTAGCCGTGCATCACCATCACCATTTCGTCGGCAGGCGGCCGCGGTTGCGGCGGATCGACGATGAAGGTGCCGTACATGCCACGCGCGATGTGTTCGGCCAGCGGGCCGACGTGACAGTGGAACAGGTGCAGCCCGAACGGGGTTGCGTCGAACTCGTAGGTGAAGCTCTCGCCCGGGTTGATGACACCGCGACCGATCCCGGGGATGCCGTCCATGTCAGCCGGGTGGATTCCGTGGAAGTGCAGCGTGTGCGGGTGTTTCGAGCCGTTGGTGAAATTGACCCGAAGCAGCTCGCCTTCACGGCACCGCAAAGTCGGCCCCGGGATCCGCGAATTCAGTGTCCACGCAGCGAAACTCACGCCTGGTGCGATCTCGATGTCTTCATCACTGGCGAAGACATCCCACTCGCGTAGCGTGCGGCCGTCGGGCCGGGTCGAGGTCCGGCCATAGTCGAAGTCACGCAGGATCTTGGTCGGGTCGAACCCGTTGCGGACGTGGTCGACAACAGATCCCTTGCGGAACGTCGGCCCGCTGACACCACCCCCATGCCCACCATGCCCCGCATGACCGGATGGGTCCGGCGCTTCAGCTCTGGCTGTTGTGGACTCGCGCCCCGGCAAAGTGCCCAGCGCCAGGCCCGTGGACGCGGCCACCGCACCGCCGAGCACGAACCGGCGCCCTATCGAAGATGTCATCCCAGCCTGCCGTTGTTCAGTCCAATCTATCGGAATAGTTTGGCAGGCCGAAGATAATCTTTCAATAGTACGAAGATCAGTGGTAGAGCGCCTGCTCAGGGGTCTGCACACGCCGAAATGACCGCCCTGACCGTCGGGCGACCCGGCCAGTGCGGTCATTTCTTTGCTATCGGCTCAGCGAAGTCGCAGTGCCGGGTTGCCGTTCTTCGCCGTCGGAGCGTTCACGATGAGAAGGTCGATCTGTGTCGGGGCTGGCGCGGAGCAATCGTCACTGTCAGCGACTGGCGCATTCAGTGGAAGTTGTTGCACAGAAACGGGTTCGGGCACCGTGTCAAGGTCGACGAACAGCCCTTACTCCCGGGATTCGCCCCCTGAGGTTCCGTCTCGTCAAGGGTGGCGCTGTCCCGGAGGGCGTGCATGATCAGGATGCCGGCATCGACTCAGAACACCCAATACTGTTCCAGAACTTGATAATTCGGTTTGCTGCCGAGCCCGTGCAACTGTCCCTGCTTCGGGCCACTACCCGGAAGCCACGTTCGGTTACGCCGGACATGCGTGGGGTTGCCGCCGATAGTCAGCGCTGCGGTCACCATGCCGCACCCAGCCAGACGTCCTGCCGGACAGTTACGTCACCGCGCAGAGGAACGATGGCTAGTAGTGATATGTGAGGTAGCCCGAGGTCCATTGATCCTCGTCTACTTCATATCCGACGATCTGAAAACAGTCAGGTTCATCTCGGAAACCGGGGAGAGTCTGCGCTTCGCGAATTCGTTCCTGTGCGCGCTGCTCGGTTGAGTAGACCCCCAAGAGTTTGACAACGTCCCCTTCTTGCTCGTCACAGGTGAGTTCTCCATCGTCGTCGACGTGCCGAGTCGGAGTCCCGTCCAGCGGGCGCGCGTGATGGATGTGATGTAGCAGAAAGACGTCCACGCTGCCGGAGCCTATACCTGGACGTCGGTACAAGAATCCTCTGATCCGGCAGTCGGCGGCAAACGGCCGCGAGCCGAAGACATCCGCAGATGCCGTGTAGTTGGGCTGAAACTACCTCTGCAGCAGGAAAATCCATGCATCGTTACCAACCCGCCGTGGGGTCGGCATCTGCTCACGCAGATGATCGCTGTGCGAGCTGGCGCCGCTCAGTGGTTGAACAAGGCCGCGTAGGACATCGACAGAGCCCGCGCGCTGCTGCACCGCTCCGGAATTGCGGGAACGTCTACGTATCGAGGACGATCGATGTGCGACACTGACGCTGTGCAGCCCAAGCGCAGGATTCACTTTGTGGGCAGCTTGCCCGCACAGTTGGACAGTCCAGAGAAGGCCATGGCGTTCGCCGTCGACACTGCCGGTGAATTCCTGGACGGCATGGTTCCGGGTGGTGAAGCGGATCCATATCGGGCCCAGTGGTATGTCAGACCCATCATCGACCGGCTAGGCAAATCCCCGGCGCTGGCGCACGTGCGCCAGGGTGATTGGTCGACGCTGCGTTCCCGCGACACCTTTCGACTTCGGGCAGGCCGATCGTTGGCCGAAGCCGATGTCGACGCCGCGCTCGGCTATGCGGCGGAGGCCGGGCGTGCCTGGGACGCGTTGGTCGACCTACACCGAACCGATCCAGGGCTTCGCTTGCAGGTAGGCATACCGACGCCCTTCGTCATCGGTTTCATCGCCTTCGAGGCGCGGATGCTCAGGTGGCGTCGCGGCTCGGTCGGTCGTGGTGACCGGCGCTTCCCCTACTACCACCCGATTCTCGACGCCACCGTCAGGGAGATCGTCCGTATCCGTGAGGCGTTGCGGGACAACGTCGTATTCCAACTCGAGCTGCCGGCGGAGACGCTCATCTGCGCGGCGGCACCCGCAGGCCTGCGGGAGGGCCCGGCCGCCCTGGCGGGTCGAGCGATCGCACGCCTCGTCGCACGGGCGCCCTATGATTCCCGTTTCGGTGTACACCTGTGCTACGGAAGCCTCGACGACAAGCCGGCCATTTCGCCGCGATCAGCGGCTCCGGTCGTCGCGCTGGCCAACGCGATAGGGCGTTACTGGCCAGCTGGACGGCATCTCGATTTCGTCCACATGCCCATCGGCGACGGCAAACAGGCGCCGGTGCGGCCGCGGTATTACGCACCCCTGGCACGTCTCGAATTGCCTGCCACGACACGTGTTATCGCCGGACTCGCGCATCCGACGCAGCCGCTCGAGCAAGCACGACAGGGGCTGGCGGCGGCGGAATCGGCCTACGGCGGCCTGGTGGACGTCGCGGCCCCATGCGGCCTCGGCCGCTATACGACCGTCGACCGAGCGCGGTCCGCGGTAGCGCACGCAGTCGCGTTGGCTGAAACGGATCCGTAACACTGCAGCAACGACCAGTGCTGTCATTTGGGAGTAAGTGCTGGTAGACCTGTTGTGGGGTGTTGGATCGTGTTGTGTCGGAACATGGTTCGTCGACGACTCGGTTCGGACAGGCGGAGCGGCGACTCGTTCGGGCAACGCATACTCCACCACATCCGAACAAGACAGATCTCTGAAGGAGCACCCGTCCGAGGTAGCGATCGGCTACCGTTACACTTGTGGTCGAAGGAACAGAAGGGCCTGTGTCGGAGAACAACCGAATGCCGCAACCGTTCAACCTCGATCAGATGAACTCTGCTCGGGTGTATGACTATCTGCTGGGCGGAAAAGACAGTCGCGAGTCCGACATCGAGCTCGCCAATGAAATGCTCTCTCGGACACCCGAACTCAAGACCGTGGTCTGGTTCTGCCGGAGTTTCATGTTCAAGGCGGTCGAGATGGCCGCGGAGGCCGGTGTCCGTCAGTTCATCGATCTCGGCTCGGGGATCCCGAGCTCGCCCAACGTGCATGAGGTGGTGCAGAAGATCCAGCCGTCGGCGCGGGTGGTGTATGTCGACTACGACCCGGTCGTGTACGCCCATTGCAACGCGCTGTTGACCAAACCAGACGGTGTCACGGCACTGCTCGGCGACGTTCGTCGTCCCAGCGACCTCCTCGATCAGCTGAAGAACGACTCCCAGATCGATTTCAACGAGCCAGTGGCGATAACGGCCATCGGTGTGCTGCATTATGTGATGGACAACGAACACCCCGCCGACATCGTCGCCGCCTTCCGCGATGCGATGGCACCAGGCAGTTACCTGGCGATCACCCATGGCTCCCTTGATTCCTCCCCGGAGATACTCCAAGTACTCGAAGCCACCAAGGGCTCTTCAGCCCAAGTCACTTTTCGGACTACAGCACAGACTGAGGCATTCGTGACCGGCTTCGAGTTGCTCGAGCCTGGTGTGGTGCCCGTACAGGAGTGGCTCCGCCCCGGTTTGCCGGAAACTCGCATGGTCATGCTCGGTACCATCGGCCGCAAACGCTGAGGATCCGACTTGAACAGGAGTAATCTCGTATACGCCAATTTGTTGGCCGCCTGCACATTCGAGCGTGCGTCAGGTGCTGTCCCAGTCAATCAGAGGATGAAAGAATGAAGACCCTCAAAATTGTCGCTGGTGTCGCGTCGACGATCGTAGCGGTCGCCGTTGCCACGACCGGCGCCTCGGTTGTCAATGCCCCTCTCGCTTCCGCCGCTCCCGGGGATCTCATTACCGCAGATGTCCCCACCCTGGGCGAACTTGACGACCAGGTTGCGTTCCTGATCGAAAGACCCGGCTCCGACGAGGCCAAGGCCGTCCATATGGAAGGCGGCATGAGGGCGGTCGTGGTTGCGCGCACCCTCTACAACATCGGCTGGTACCGGGCTCCGCGCGGGTCGAACGACATCACCGGTCCCGAAACCCATGACGGCAACGTGCACACCGCGATGCTGCGCAGCAAGTCAGCGGGACAACCGGACCTGGTTGCGCGTGTGGTCTGGAAGCGCATCGATGGTGTCTGGAAGCTGTCCAACAGCTCCGTGTGCGAGGGCGTCAAAGCCGTCGGGCTGGCGATGGGCTGCGACTTCTGACCGGCTCCGAGCTGCCGTGATCGATCTCCGTGACCTCACCCTGAGCTACTCAGGCGTCACCGTCCTCGAAGTCCCCGAACTGACCGTGGCAGACGGGGCACTCACTTACCTGATCGGTCTCAACGGCACCGGCAAGACCACGCTGCTGCGGTGTATCTGTGGCGTCATCGCGCCTACCGTCGGCACCGTCCGGGTCGACGGCACCCTCATCCGGGCCCATCACACCACACCGGCAACGCTCGGAATGCACCTCAACTACCGGGCGTTCGACCCACGCCACACGGCACGTCGGCACCTACGCTGGATCGCCCGCGCCCGTGGACTACCCACCGGCCGAGTCGGCGATGTCCTCGAGATGGTCGACCTCGTCCGGGTCGCCGATCGCAGGCTCGGGCACTATTCGCTCGGCATGCTCCAACGTGTCGGTATCGCCGCCGCATTGCTCTCCGAGCCGCAAACCCTGCTGCTCGACGAACCCCTCAACGGCCTGGACATCGCGGGCATCCGCTGGATACGCGGACTGTTGCGCGACCTTGCCGATGCCGGGACCTGTGTCCTGGTTGCCACGCACCTGCTCGACGAGGTCGAACGCAATGCCGACCACATCGTCATCATCGGAAGCCAGCGCATTCTGACCAACCAGCCATTCACACACCTCATGAACACCCTGGGTCCTGGCGAGTCCAGCCTCGAAGACGCCTACGTGCGCATCGCAGGCCTGCCTACCCACCTCACGTCCGGCGTGGCCCCATGAACAGTCCCGGTCCAGCCACCTTGATCCGCCGCGGCATCGCCGCCGAATGGACCCGCACCGCCGGACGCAGCTTCCTGTGGGCCGTGGCTGTCCCCGTCACCTTCGCGCTGCCGCTGGTCGTCACCTTCGGAATCGCCGCTGTCGCAGAACGACTCGCCAGCCTGCCCGGACAGAGTTACCTAGCCACGGTCTCCACCACCAACTCCGTGTACTGGGTGATCACCATGTCCGTGGCGGTCATGATGGTCACCGCTGCCTACGCCCACGCCACCCAATGGCGCGGTCAGACAAGCGATCTCAATGCCTTCCTGTTTCCACGGTCCTGGACGGTCGCGTTGGCCCGGTGGATCTACTACGGCGCCATCACGGCGATATCGACAGTTGCGCTGCTCGTCGTCGTCATGGTCACGCTGCCGCACCAGTTCCCCCAAATCTATGGGGCGGTGGATATCACCGACTCGGCCGGTATCCGGTTCCTCTGGACCGTCCCGATCTACGCGTTCGCCGCATGTGGAGTGGGTGTCGCGGTCGGGTCACTGATTCGCACTCCGTCTGCCGCCGTCGCCGTCCTGCTGTTCTGGGTCTACGTAGCCGAGAACTCCATCAATCTGCTGCCCCGTGGACACGCCCTGCAGGCCTACGCCCCGTTCCTCAACGCCGTCGCCGCAACGGGCCAAGAAGTCGCCTTCCTCCCTCGCTTCGGCCGCAACGGGTCTCTGCTCTACTTCGTCCTCGTCGCCGTTGCCCTCTTCATCATCACAGCCGTCCTGCCCATCCTCATTCGCCGGCTGTCCGGACACCGCAGAACGACACTCACCAAATCAGGTACACCCTGATTTGGTGAGTCTCACGAGCCCGATAGCCTATGACCGCGCGATTACACAGAGACTGGACGAACCTCGAGCGGAAGCCTTTTCATCCCAGGGATCGGCCCCATGACTCGCGAGAGCTTGGTGTCGACCGGCTGGAACTCCCACTTCGACAGCAAGCTGTGGAGCGTCGTTTGCAGTGACAACCAGGCGTAGTTGTTACCAATGCACATTTGATTGCCCATGCTGAACGGAGCGAAGCTCCTGATTTTCGAATTCAACCACCGATCGGGGTCGAAAGTGTTCGGCTCGGGGAAAATCTGCGGGTTGCGGTGAATAGCGGCAAGGCTGTAGCCGATATTGGTCCCCGCAGGAAATGTGAAACCGTCGAGTTCGACCGTGGTGACGGTGCGCCTCGTCTGCAGCAGTGCCGAATGAGTCCGCGTGACCTCGTTCAGGAACCGGTTCAGGTAGTCGAGTTTGTCGAGGCTGATATCTCCCGCGGCCGAGATCTCTTGGCTCAGTGTCGCAGCCATCTCCGGATGCCGTGACAACTCGTACAGCGCCCAGGTCAGCGTCGCGGTCGAGGCGTCGATCCCGCCGAAGAGAATGGTCATCGCCTGCTCTATCAGGAACTCGTCACCACGCTGCTCCGCATCCGGCGAATCCAGCAGGATGTCGATCAGGTCGTTCCTGCGGTCACTGCTGAGCCGGCGCGCGACGAACAGCTTCCTGCAGAAGTCCCGCAGTTGCGCTCCAGCCGATACGAATTTGCGGTTCACCGGTAATGGCAGGCTCGCCAGCTTCTTGGGCAGCACGCTGCCCACGATGGCGCCGCCGCCGATGTCCCCGATCAGACCCGAGATGAGTTGCAGCTCCTCGGTACTGGCTTCGTGCGAGAACATGGTCGCGACCAGGTTGGCGACCACCATCTTCGCCAACGCGGAACGGACCTCGACAATCTGGCCTGGCTGCCACGAATTCGCCAACGCATCCGCGTTGCGCTTGATGATGGGCGCGTAGCTTTCCAGCTCCGGCCGATGGAACGCTGGTTGCAGCAGACGACGAAGATCCTTGTGCTGCTGACCATCCGCAACGATGAACGATTCTCCGAATACGAGACGGATGCGTTCGAAGAGGAGCCCGCGCTCGTAGGCATCGGAGTTGTCTACCAACACCTTGTGCAGTATCTCGAAATCGGTGATGACATAGACGACGAGACTGCCGATGTCGACACGTGCTATTTTCCCGACGCTGGACAGATCCACCATGAACTGGACTGGATCACGCCACATTTTCAAGCCGTGTCCGAGAACCGGCAAACGCCCGGGACCACACGGGACGTCACGGAGATCCACTGCATGTTGCCTTTCATTCGGCAGGTTCGAGGCTACAGACTTCGAGTGATCAGAACACATTTCAGACATCAGCGATCCCACTCCTTCCCTGATGCCCGGCGGCGAGGTCGCTGAACAATCGGTCAACGCCGTCGACCGTGGTGGGGTCGGCGCGTGCCGAAAAGGCAGGTACTCCTGCTTGTTCAATCACGACGACCGTCTCCTCCGCCGCGTCACAGTTGCCATGTACCACCACCCTCATCGGCGGCACGGCGCTGGGCGATGGCCCGTCCGCTGCCGCTGGACACCCCGGCCACGAGAAGTGGTCTTCCGACTTGGTCAGTCATAGCCAACTCCTGGATCAGCGTGTCGGGCAACGATCTCCTCACAACTCACGACAAACCTGCCCCGGTCTCAGACATCTCCGATCGTCCGCGCAGGGACTCCCGCACGAACAGGTGACAACCGAGCTGGATCACTGAGGCCTGTTGTCCATCAACACGTTATATTAGCCGGGATCGTCGACCGAACCCGGCTTTACTGCCGAACCGCCAACGGGCCGAGCACCATTCACGGTAGAAGCCACATTTTTATGTTGGTGTCGATCGCTGCCGTGTAGCTGGGGAGGGCTTTGCGAGCAACCTCGTGCAACTCGTCCAGATTTCCCAACCACGCCCGCACCGAACGGCATTGGAATCTAGAACACGTCGCGCAGGGTCTCCAGAAGGCGGGCGATGTTCGCCTCGTCGCGGCGATAGTAGGTCCGTTTTCCCCGCCGTGTTGCGACCACCAGCCCAGCTTGCCGCAGCATAGCGAGGTACTGCGAGGTGGTTGACTGCCCCAAACCGGCACGCTGCTGAATGTCGGTCACGCAGACACCGATCTCGACGTCGTCGGGCTCATGGCCGGGGAAACTCATCGGCTCCTTGAGCCACACCAGCATCTGACGGCGGGTCGGGTTGGACAGGGCCCGGAACACAGCCAGCAACTCCGCCTCCGAGAACACGCGGTGATCATAATGCACACACATATTGATAATTCGCGATATATCGATCTAAGGTCAGCGCAAGTCGACTTCGATGCGCGTGGTGGCACTCGTCCGCTTCGGTGCCGCGGACACCGCGTTCGCCGGGCCGACATCGCACAGGCACACGCCCTGTTGGAAGGTGGCTCCGCCGGCGAGGGCCGCGGACGCCGACGCGGCAAGATCGCCGTCACTGTGCGCCCCTGGACGAACTACCTTGCTGAACAACGCCTTTGCCTCTGTGGCCGGTCACCGACCCGTGGGCAGGAGTGCTTCGGGAGTCAGGTCGGCGATGGCCGGGTAGCCGTCGAGGCCCATCAGCAGGTCCGTTTCTTGCAGTAGCGCGTCGAGGACATTGACGATGCCGTCAGCTCCCGCGAGGGAAAGGCCGTAGATATAGGGACGACCGATGCCGACGGCGGTCGCGCCGAGGGCGAGAGCCTTGACGACGTCGGCGCCGGAGCGGATACCGGAGTCGAACAGCACCGGCATTCCGTCGGCGGCCGCGACGACACCGGGCAGTGCGTCGATCGCGGCGAGGCCGCCATTGGTTTGCCTGCCACCGTGATTCGAGCAGTAAATGGCGTCCACGCCTGCGTCTTTGGCGCGCCGGACATCGTCGGGATGACAGATACCCTTGAGCACCAACGGAAGACGCGTCAGCGAGCGGAGCCAGGGCAGGTCGTCCCAAGTGAGACGGTTGCCGAAGATCGAGTTCCAGGTGTCCATCGCAGCCGAAGGATCTTCCTCGGGTGATTTCGGCAGCAGCTTCTGGAACACCGGATCAGTGAGGTAGTTCGCGAGGCACTCGCTCCGCAGCCGGGGCGAGGTGGCCAGCGACGTGTCGCGGGGTCGCCAGCCGGTGTGCCAGCAGTCCAGCGTTACCACCAGTGCACGAAAACCCGCGGCTTCGGCACGTTGCACCAGGCTCTGCGCCAAGTCGCGATCGGTCGGGGTGTACAGCTGGAACATTCCAGGAGTGTCGCCGAACTGTGCGGCGACGGTTTCCAGCGGGTCGACGGCCATGGTGGACGCCACCATCGGCACTCCCGTGCGGGCCGCGGCCTGAGCCGTCGCGATCTCACCGTGCCCGTGCGGATCGCACAAGCCGATCACACCGACCGGGGCCATGAACAGCGGCGTCGGCAGGGAGATTCCACACAGCTCGACAGACAGATCACGGTGCGCGCTCGCACGGAGCATCCGGGGAAGCACAGCGAGTTTCCGGAAGGCGGCCACATTGTTGGACTGAGTGAATTCGTCACCCGCACCGTGCGAAACGTACGACCAGATATCGGCCGCCATCGTGGTGTGCGCCTTTTCCTCCAGTTCGGTGTAGTCCGCGAAGTTCGTCATGTCGTTCCTTTCTGTCGAGGCGGAGCATCGGACGCACTGCGGCGAGCTAGCCGCGTAGGACAGGTTTGAGCATGCGAATCAGTGCCGGAGAGGTGGCCAAGGAATCGAGCGCCGGTCGCAGGCTCGTGGCCAGAGCCGCGCGGTCGTTGGTGCTCAGGTGCTGCAGGAAGTAACGGCGTACCCGGTCGATGTGCTCGGGGGCGACGGCGAGCAGCAGTTCGCGGCCGGCGTCGGTGAGCACGACTTCGACGCCTCGTTTGTCGGCCGTGGCCTGCTGGCGGTCGACCAGACCACGGGCCTGCATGCGCTTGATCTGCTGGGAAAGCCTGCTCTGGGAAAGCAGAGCCGCCTCGGCCAGATCGTTCATCCGCGCCCGGAAATCCGGGGCTACCTCCAACGCGACCAGGATCCCGTATTCGTCCAGCGTCAGCCCGTGCCCACGCCGCATATCAGTGTCGAGCCGGTTGAGCACCAGTCGGCTGGTGAACAGCAACGACCACCATGCAGCCATCTCGTCACCGTCCCACCTCGTATGTGCAGTACTTGGGGACTCGCCGTGCGCGACCATGATCACATCTCCTAACGGCTACCGTTCAGCTAATATGCAATCTACATTACATTTAATGTAAATCAAGCGGAGGTAGCCATGAGCGACATCGCCGAGCTGCTCCACCGGCACCAGCCCTCAGCACAGCGGCGCTTCAAGGATCTGGTGCACGATCGACTTCCCTTGACCCCGGCGTCGTTCCCGCACGACGCCACCTTCAGCGCGGCCACCGCGACCTGGAACTATCGGGCACAGGTGCAGCCGGTCGGCGTGGTGGCCCCGCGTTCCACCGCGGAGGTGCAGGAAATCATCCGCTGCGCCCGCGAGGCGGGAGTCACGCAATTGGCCATCCGCTCCGGCGGGCATTCGTTCGAAGGCGCAAGCCTCGGCGGCCAGGATGGGCGAGCGGTGGTGATCGACATGGTCGAGATGAACGACATCACCATCGACCGCGACGCCGAGACCGCGACTGTCGGCGGCGGCACCCTCACCGGCAACCTGATGGTGGCGGCCTTCGAACACGGTGGACTCATGCTGCCCACCGGCGAATGCATCGCCGTCGGCATGGGCGGTCAAATCCAGTGCGGCGGCTACGGTCACTACTCACGCACGTACGGCATTCTCACCGATCGTCTGCTGCGGGCCGAGATGGTGCTCGCCGACGGCTCCGTCGTCACCGTCGACAACCATCACAACTCGGATCTGTTCTGGGCGATCCGCGGCAGCGGCACCGGCTCGTTCGGCGTGATCACCAGCCTCACCGTTCAATTGAACAAAGCCCCCGCCGCGCCGGCGAACTTCTTCATCAAATACCCGCTCACCGACGCCGCGTCGTTCGTGTCGACGTTCAAGGCGATGCAGGAGTACTCGCTCAACGCGCCGCTGACGTTCAATCCGATGATCGTCATCTGGCGCGAACGCTTGCAGATCCTGGGCTCACTGGCCACCGAGACCGACGCCGAACGCGACGCATTGATCGCGGATATGCGCGAAAAGCTGCCCCCTACCGATGAATTCGACATCCGGCCCGCCGACTACGTCGAGACCATGCGAGTCCAAGGCCTCGAGGACAGCTCCGCGCCGAACTACCCCGACCTCGTCGATGTCCGGCGCGAACGCCGAGAACACCTGCGCTACATGAAAAATCAAGGCCGGATTCGTGCCCGAACCGTTCACCGACGAACTCATCCAGGCGCTGGCCGAACACGCCATCAGCCAACCGGCGGACGGCGTGCGGATCCAGTTGCACGGCCTCGATCCGAACTCCGGGCTCCCGGTCGAGGCCACAGCCATCAAGAACCGCGGCTGCCCGTGGTTGATGGGCATGTCCTCGGCAGTGCTTCTCTACGACGCCGGCGCCACCGCCACCATGGACGAAACGGGCAAAAATCTGGACGAGTGGCTCAACCAGGCCTACGAGATCTTCTATCCGTACACCACCGGCGGCTACATCGGCGACGACGACTACGCCGAAGGTGACCACGGCCGCGACATGTTCGACAGCTACTACGGCCGGCACCTACCGAAGCTGAAGGCAGTCAAACGCAAATACGACCCCGACAACCTGTTCCACCACAAACTCAGCATCCCGCTCGACTGATCTGCGGGGGCGACCCCGCTCAGGAACGGAATACCCAACACCACAATCGAATTCGAGGAGCACAACATGCGAACTATGGCTGATATCGCGGCGCTGCTCCACCAGCACCTGCCCACCATGCAGATGAGTTTCGAGGGCGATCCCGAGTACGACCGGGCGCGGGCCACTTGGAACGTGCGGACTCAGTTCCGTCCGTTGGGGATTGTGCGGCCGCGCAGCACCGCCGAAGTGGCGACGGTCATGCGGTGTGCCCGCGAGGCAGGGGTCACCCAGATCGCGATCCGCTCCGGCGGCCACTCGATCGAGGGCAATGGGCTTGGCGGGCGGGGTGGGCATGCACTGGTGATCGACCTGATCCACCTCGACAAGATCACAGTTGACCCGAAGGCGCGCACCGCGACCGTGGAACCGGGTGCGCTGCTTGGCAATCTGTACTGGGAGGCGTGGTCGCATGGCGAGCTCATGGTTCCTGGCGGTGACTGTCTGCCTGTCGGCGTCGGCGGACAGGCCACCTGCGGTGGATACGGACGTTCCGTGCGCAGGTACGGCATCCTCACCGACCATGTGATGCAGGTGGAGGTCGTCACGGCCGACGGCCGCGTGCTGATCGCCGACGACGACACCAACTCCGATCTGTTCTGGGCGCTGCGTGGTTCGGGTACCGGCTCGTTCGCCGTGATCACGAAGTTCGTGCTCCGGCTGCACGAGGCGCCGCAAGCACCAGCGAACTTCTCACTGCGCTACCGCCTGAGCGATATCGACTTCGTCGAAACATTCACCGCGCTACAGGATTTCACCCTGAAAGCGCCGACGTCTTTCAGTCCGATGTTGGTTATCTGGCAGGGCATTCTCGAAATGGTCGGGGTAATCCTCACCGACACGCCCGACGAACGCGACGCCGTGATCGCGGAAATGCGCGCCACCCTGCCGCGACCGACCGAGTCCGATATCGAACCGATGAGCTATATCGACGTGGTCGCCACCCAAGCCGCGACACAGACCTCGGCGCACTGGCTCGCCGAACCGGGCAAACTCAGCCGGGAAGCCGACGAGAACCTGCGCTACCAGTCGATCAAGGCCGCACACCTGCCCGAGCCCTTCACGTCCGAGGTCATCGCGAAACTCGGCGAACTCGCGGCCCGGCAACCATTGCAGGGTGCCCGAATGCAGATGCAAGCCCTGGATCCGGCCTCCGGACTACCGGCGGACGCCACGGCCGTCAAGGTCCGCGGCAGCGTCTGGCTGCTCGGCTTCGGCACCGACGTCGAATCCGACGAAACCGACGACCCCGCAAGCCTTGTCGAGCTCGGCGGAGCCCGCCGCTGGTGGCCCACCGAGGCCTACGAACTGATGTACCCCTACACCGTCGGCGGCTACATCGGCGACGACGACCTCGAAGAACAGCTGCACGGACGCGACATGTACGCCAGCTACTACGGCGATCACTTCCCCCGGCTACAAGCCATCAAGCGCAAGTACGACCCGGACAACCTGTTCCACAACGCCATGAGCATCCCGCTCGACTGACAGCCGCGCGCCTACCTGTGCAACAACCGCACCTGCGAGATCGGCCTCGAACACGGAATCGGCGGCCACTACGAATCATTCGTCTTCGCCCTCGAACGCCAGACCCGCCCACAGAGCTAACCGACTGCTGAGAGAGGAAGCGCGCAGATGACTACGGTACGAGAAGCGTCCTACCAAGTGTTGCGTTCGCTGGGAGTCACCACCTTCTTCGGCAATCCCGGATCGAACGAACTCCCCTTCCTGCAAGAGTTCCCGGACGATTTCCGCTACATCCTCGCCCTCCAAGAAGGCGCCGGTCTGGCGATGGCAGACGGCTACGCACAATCCACCGGAAAACCAGCACTGGTCAGCCTGCACTCCGCGGCAGGCGTCGGTCAAGCGATGGGCAATCTGGTGAACTCCTGGCAAGCCGGAACGCCTCTGGTGCTGATCAGCGGTCAGCAGTCCCGCGCGTTGATCACGTTGCAGGGCATGCTCACCAACCACGATGCCACCACACTGCCGCATCCCCTGGTGAAATGGAGCTTCGAAGCACCATCACCGCAAGCGGTACCCGCCGCCTTGGCCCGGGCCGTCGCCTGCGCGATGACCGCACCCACCGGACCGGTGTATCTTTCTGTGCCGCTGTCGGATTGGAACGAGCCCGCCGACACCGACAATCTGTCATACCTATTGGATCGCCAGGTAGCCGGCCGACCCATAGCGGACCGAGTGGCGCTGCGTCAGCTGGCTCGACGTTTGGACACTGCCGACAACCCCGTACTGGTCCTCGGACCCGACGTGGATATCTACGGCGGCTGGGACGCCGCCGTCGCGCTTGCCGAAAAAGCAGGACTGCCAGTCAAATTCGGCACATACGAGTACCCGAGGATCTCGTTTCCGACCCAGCATCCCTGCTACCAGGGCACCCTCGGCGCCAGTGTCGGCCAGGTCCGAGATCAGCTGGCCCCCTACGACTTCGTCGCCTGGATAGGCGGCGCGGTGCTGCCCTACCACGCGTGGGAGGCCGGTCAGTACCTGCGCGAAGGGACCGAACTGACCCTCGTCACCGCAGATCCTGACCAAGCCGCGCGCGCACCGCTCGGCACGGCCATCGTCGGCGACCCCGCCGAAGCACTCGGTGAACTCGCCAACTTGGTCACCACCCCCCGGGCACTGCCAGCATCTATGAAAAAGCCTGCACCGGTTGATATCTCAGTGCAGTACACCGGTATGGTCAGCGAGGCTCAGTTCCTCCAGGTACTTACCGAGCACCATCCAGACGACGCCGCATGGGTATACGAAGCGCCCTCGCTGGGCGCGTGGTGGGACAAACTGCCGATCACCGCACCCAACAGCTTCTTCTGCGGCGCCGCCAGCGCCCTCGGCTACGGGCTGCCCGCAGCGGCCGGAGTGGCACTCGCCCAACCGAACCGGCCCGTGATTGCGCTCATCGGCGACGGCTCAGCCAACTACAGCATCACCGGACTATGGAACGCCGCCCAGCACAACCTCGATATCACCTACCTCATCGTGCACAACGGCGCCTACCAAGTACTCAAGGACTACGGCACCTGGCTCGACACGGACGGGCTACCCGGCCTGAACCTGCCAGGCATCGACTTCACCGACATCGCCACCGGCTACGGCGTCCCCGCCCGCACCGTCACCACCACCGACGACCTCGCCGACGCACTGAAACAGGCCTTCGGCACCCATGGCCCACACCTGATCCAGGTCCAGATCACCGACGAGCCGAGCACAGTATTCGACTGAAGCGCCTTCCTGCTCGTCGGACGATATTTGACCTTTAGGTCAACAATGGCTAACATCTAGCTATGGGACGATCGCGCAACTTCGAAACCGACTCGGTTGTCGAGCGAGCCATGGACATGTTCTGGACCAATGGCTACACCGCCACCTCACCGGCCCAGCTCGCCGAGGCCACCGGGGTCGGAAAAGGCAGCCTGTACCACGCTTTCGGGAGCAAGCGGGAGCTGTTCGACCGAGCATTGACCCGCTACGAGGCTCGTGCGGTCGAAGTGACCGATGAGTTCTTCACGCAACCGGGGACGGCCCGCGAGTGCCTTTCGGCATTTCTCCGCTATCTCGCAGACCGCGACCTGATGCGAGAGTATCCGCGTGGCTGCCTCGTCGTCACGGCCATCGTGGAGCAAGACGGTCATGATGCCGAGATGATCGGCAGGCTCCGCCGGATTCAGCAGGACATGATCACGCGGATCGCCGAGCGCATCGAGAAGGGCCGCCGTGACGGTGACGTACGCGCGGACCTCGACTCGCTGACGGCGGCCGAATTCATCCTCAACACCCTCTATGGCGTGCGCGTGCTGTCCAAGACCGCGGACACCGCGTTGGTGCACCGCATCATCGACACCGCACTGACCGTCCTCTGAATTGACGACGGCACTCTCGGACCTGATTCCATAACTCGCGTGAAAGTCACGCGATACGAAAGGAGTTCATCATGATGTTCAAGACCGCTGCCGCAGCAGGAATCCTCGCCATCAGCGCACTGGTGGCGACCGCCCCGGTCGGCGCCGCACGGCCGGCCAACGCCACATACATCGGCAACTACGGCACCTTGGAGGCTTGCCAGGCCGACGGCAAGTCACCCACAACCGGTGGCAACCAAGGGGAATGCGAACAACGCGACGACGGCACCTGGGATCTGTACACCTTCTGAGGGCGTGGCGGGCGTTCTGGGCGCATTCCCGCCCTCCTTCGATGCCAGCCCGACTATGTGAACGGCCTCGAGATTCGGTCGCTATCCGGACGGACCGCGGCCCGTGCGGCATAGAACTACTGTTCAATAGCAATTGACTACAGCTATGGAGGGTTGATTCAGAGCATCGAGCGAAGGAGAGCGCAATGACCAATGCGATACGTCCGGGGAACACGACGGCTCAGCAATCCGACAACGCACGCGCCGTGATCGAGCGGTGGTTTCAACTGCTGTATGCCGAGGACAGCGAAGCCATGATGGATTTGGTCACCGACGACGCGGCCCTGTATCAGCCCTGGCAGTTGCCTGGTCTGCCCGACCGGGCCATCGGACGCCCCGCGCTCTATCGAATCTTCGGCGGCACCGCGCGGGATATGTGGGCGCCGGGTGCCATGACCGCCATTACCGTGCGGCAACTCGTCGAGCCGGACAGTTGGCTGGTCGAGGCCGAGGGCGATCTCACCTGCCGTGCGACCGGCCGCCCGTACCACGCCACCTACGTCGCGGTATTCCGCATGCGCGACGGCAAGATCGCCGAGATGAAGCAGTATCACAACTCGCTCAACCAGGTCATCGCCCTCGGTGCCGACATTCATGGAGTCAACGTCTGAGCATCCCGTTCTCGGCGCTACTTCACCCCCGCCAACCCCTGATCACCAGATGCCCGCACCGGGACCGGTCCGGCTTCACACCACACGTACTCGCACCGGCCGAAGCCGACCAGCTACTGACCTGGGGACTAGGCCTGACAACGATGGTCCGTCGCCCAACCGCCAAGGCAGCCGAACTGACTCAGGCGGAACTACGCGCCGGAGCTGCCGAACTGACCAAACGCGTGTACACCTGGCGGCCGCAGTGGCTGGCCGTCCTCGGAGTCACCGCGTTCCGCGCCGGCTACGGGCGACCGGATGCCACCGTCGGGCCACAAGATCTCCGCATCGGAGAGACAAAACTATGGGTGCTCCCGAACCCAAGCGGCCTCAACGCGCACTATCCGCCCCAACGGCTCGCGGACGAATTCGCACGGCTGCGCCGAGCCATACCTGATCGAAGTCGACCGCCCGGAGATCCCGTGCCGCAGTAGCCCACTCGTGAGTGGGCGTGCGGGGAGAAGTAATCTGCTGAACCATCACCGGCCGCGCTCTATGCCGCGGGTGTCCCCATCGGTCGCTCGTGCGGTGGCCTAAGACTGGCCGTAGAGCGGTGGCCGACTACGTGTTCGAGGTTTCACGGCGTACAGTCTTGACTACCTTCTCCGAGTCCCGCAGCGCGGCTCGTCTCCGTATGGATGCCAGACTCAGGAGCAGAGTGTGTCGTTTCTTGATCGCCGTGACGCTGGACGTCGACTCGCAGAACGCCTGGAGTCGTATCAAGGGCCAGGAGTGGTAGTGCTCGGGCTACCACGCGGCGGCGTTCCGGTCGCCTACGAGGTTGCGACGGCGCTCGATGCTCCTCTCGATATTGTGGTGTCCCGCAAGCTCGTTGTCCCGAATCGACCGTGGCTGGTGTTCGGTGTTGTCGGCGAGGGCGGGGTGCGGGTGACCGATAGCGATTTCGGGGATCGTGCCTTCCTTTCCGAGGACGACCGAGCCCAGGTGGCGTGTGAGCAACGAGAACAGTTGCGCCGCAGCGGCGCTCGCTACCGTCGCGGAGACGTCCACCTGTCATTGGACAGTACTACCGCGATCATCATCGATGACGGCCTCGCGACCGGCGCCACCGCACACGTGGCCTGCGGTGTCGCCCGCACCCGCGGCGCCGCTCGGGTGGTGTTCGCCACCCCGGTCGGTTCGTGCCGAGTCCTGCGTGCGTTGACTGCGGTCGCAGACCAGGTCATCTGCTTGCACGCACCACAATTGTTCGGCCCGATCCGCCCCTGGTACGAGGACTTCGCCGAGGTCACCGACGACGAGGTCTGTGCCTTGCTGAACCGGGCGGGCGAAACCCGCGCTGTCCCGCGCCTGGTCAGCGCAGCCTCCCGGCTCACCTGACTACGGCCACATCCGGATGGATTCTGCGAACAGCACACAACGGTAAGGAGGCACGACATCGGATCACAACAAGCGCCCGGCCCTGACGGCGCGGCCGACAACGAGGACGTCCAGGACGACACGCCCTGAAACGGATCAACAACCCCACCCTCAACCGAGCCGAAACCACGGCCCTACGACGCCGACTCACCGACGACGACCGCGCGGCCATTAACACATTCGGGCGCGGTTGATGGTGGGACACAAACGATCTCGAGTCTCTCGAGCTCGAGCATGGGTATCGCGCCTTGTGCGTCGTGCCAGCACGCTATCGGTGTTCGGTGGCCGTGATGGCCTTGTCCAGTTCGGCGCTGACCAAGGGCCATGACTTGGCGGCGAAATTGGTGTGGCTGCCTTCGATTTCGGTGAGCCAGAGGTTGTTGGTGTGACCGGCCAGGCCGGTGATCATGCCGGGGCTGTCGTCCGGGGATTGGAACACCTGCATGACCGGCACCTCGAGGAAGCTGTACGCAGGGGCGTAGCCGAGTCTGGTCGGAAGGCTCGCCCGATATCGCGATACCGAGGCCACCATGTCTTCTTTCGACATGTTGACTGGCGGATCACCAGCCGACGCGACGCCAGCGCCGAAGAACGCTTCATCGAACCCGCTAGCAGCCAAGAGCTCAGGCAAGACCGGTGTCGAAAGCGCCCCATACCACACGATATTGGGCATGTTCTTGACGAATTCGGCTGGGTCACGACCGGATTCGACCAACGCGTAGTGCGCCAGATCCAAGCTGGGTGCGCCGATCGCGCTGAGTGACGCGATCCGGCCCGGGTGCCGGAACTGGTATTCGGAGGTGAGGAACGAGCCCCATCCCTCGGTGAAGATGTGCACTTGCTTGCCGGGTGCGGTCTTGTCGATCACCACGCCGAATTCATCGGCCAGATTCTCCAGACTGTTCAACTCGTCGTTCGTATTGTGCCCGGAAAGCCCTTCGCCACGTTGGTCGTAGCGCACAACGTGATATTTCGTAGCGAGCTTGCGGGCCGCGGTCTCGAATATCGTCGAGTCCCCCGGCCAACCGCCGGTGGTCACGATCGTGGGCGCCTCGTCGGCGCTTGGCCCGTATTCGTAGATGGAGATCGGAATACCTTGATACTCGGCGAAGCTGTGCCGCGGCTCCTCCGTCGCGGGATCCGCTGACGCAGACACAGCAGAGGAGGTGACCAGCGCGACCGCTGCGGTCATCGTGGCGAATGTAAGCCACAGTGTTCTGGTGTATTTCATGGGAATACCTCTCGTGAATGGTGTGCTCCTACCTCAGTCGGTGAGCGGGAGTTCGATATCGAAGGCATAGATTTGGTTGAGCGGGTTTTGGTAAGTGACCCACTGTGCGATCTTGCCGTCCCGGAGGCGGAGAAGGTGAACATATTCTTGCCGGTAGGGTCGGCCGGTGGGCACCACGACGGCTTCGCTTTTCGCGGTCACCAGCCAGCGATCGGAATCGAGCAATGGGTCGATGCTGATGATTTCGATAGCGAAAGGGTCGAACAGGTCGAGTACCGCCAACGACTTTCTGAGTTCGTCTCGTCCGGCGTTACTGCCCGTGAGGCCGGGCACCTGCCATGGCACGCGTGCGTCGAGATCCTCGGTGAACAATTCGAGGAAACCGTCGACGTCCTTGACCGACTGACGACGGAACGCTTCCTCGATGACAGTTCGGTCGGTGCGGCGCATTTCATCCAATACGTTCATGAGTTTTCCTCCTGTAGCGCGGGCAGATAGGCACAATCGGTCGATGTTCTCGATGCGGTGCGGATCATCGAGTGTGGGCGGCCAGGAAATGGTCGAGCACGCCGCGAGTGATCTGGGTAGACCAACTGCTCCAGATCAAGGTGTAGGCATGTTCGGTCCAGGGAAGCAGCACGCTGCGGTGCGGCACTGCGACTTTGGTGAGCGCGGTGTCGAGCTCGGTGGTCTGCGCGACGTTGACGAAATGGTCACTGCGGCCGTGCAGGAGCAGGGTCGCAGGCAGTCCGGGACGGACATAGCTCAGCGGGGAAGTAACGCGATAAGCCTGAAGAGCGGTGTCGGTACTGCCGCCGAACACCGTGGTTGCGATGTGGTCGTCGAGGGTGAGAGCGGCGGTGTCGGTGGGTCCGTACTCACTGATCACCGCCCGCACAGGGTGTTCCGGCACCGGGCACGAGGGAGGGAAGGCGCCGGTACCGACGGTGTAGGCGGCGAGCAGGGCGAGATTCGCGCCGGCGGATTCGCCGATGACGGTGATGTCGGCGGGATCGATGCCGAGTCGGTCGCTGTGCTGAGCCACCCAGCCGATCGCGCATTTGACGTCGGAGGTTTGCTGATGCCAGCGCGGTGGCGGCGACAACCGATACTCGATATCGAACACGGTGTAACCGTGCTCGACGAACCACTGGTTTTGCTGCGGTGACTCGTCACGACCACCGGTCGTCCACGACCCGCCGTGCACGAACACGACCGCCGGGTTCGCCGCCGGGCCGGCGGCCGACCAGATGTCGACTTTCAATGGTTGCCCGTCGAGGGTTGCGAATACCTCGGTTCTGCTCGGGCCACCGACCTGCGGACCGCGGCCGAAGTAAGCAGACAGCGACAAGGTGACGCCATTGCCTGCAGCGGTCCGCGAAGCCGCCGCCCACGGCACCAGGGCGGCAGCCGCGCCCATGACCGCGATCACGGCGACACCCGCTGTCGCCCAACGCCATCGGCGACGCCAGGTCGCCACGCCAAACCCGATCCCGAGCACCGCGGGTATCAGCAGATACAGCGAATAGGAAGTGGCTATCAGGGCCGGCCACCATGCTTGGGCAGGCAACGTCGGCGACAGCACGATCGCGACCGGGGCCGCGATCATCATCGCCCACACCACCAACCCCGCCTTCAGCAGTCGTCGACCTCCTGCTTCGAATCGCTTCCGACGCCGTTTCCACCCCGGCACGGAACCGTCGACCGGCGTGGCGGCACCGGAGGCGATACCGGATTCGGTGACTACCATGACGATCCCTTCTCTTCACGATGCTCGCGAACGCGCATCCGGTGTATGAGGTTTCGTGCCAACGCAGGACTGTGCGGCTGATGCTGGATGCTCAGGTCTTGCCTGCGACATTCGACGTTGTCGGCATGCCCGCTCCTTCCCAGCTACTTGGACTATCAAACTTTCCAGGCAACGATGCAGGCTTTGATTGCCGCTTGTCAAGGTTTTGTGCTCCAAGTAATTTACTGGGATTATCCAACTAGTTGTACGCTGGTGAAGTGGCTGATGAACTCTCCGAGCGTGCGCTGGGCTACCAGCTGATCACTCAGTTTCAGACCGCGTCCGGCCAGCTAGGAGCGGCAGTAAGCGACGCGTTACGTGAGCTGGAACTCACCGAACCCTTGGCCAACCTGCTCTGGCTACTCGACCCGGACGCCGAGCAGCCGTCGATGAAGGACCTCGCAGGCCGCCTCTACTGCGACCCATCGACCATCACCTTCCTCATCGACAAACTGCAAAAACGCGGCCTCGTCGAGCGTCGCTCCGGCAATCACGACCGCCGAGTCAAAATCGTCACCCTCACCGACACCGGCGTCGAACAACGCCGCAAACTGATCGAAGCCGTCACCGAGCGCTCCCCGATGAGCGCGCTATCCCTCAGCGAGAAGCGACAACTCCACCGACTGCTCGCAAAAGCCACCCGGTAAACGAGGAAGGGACGCGACTACTACCAGATGGCCGAACTCGCGTAGTCCCCACGGCGTAGACAGCAACAGCAGGGAGGTAAGACAGGCAGCGAAGTCCAACCGTTCATCCCGGAGAGTGACGGCCAGGTGCACTTCCGGCTCTTCCGGATGCGGAGACGACTC
>NZ_BDAY01000123.1 GCF_001612685.1 Nocardia altamirensis NBRC 108246 | reverse complement strand
CGGCGCGGGCACCGTCGCGGCGCCGCCGGGCAGGCACGCATCGGTCGATCACGAGGCGGCGTTGCTCAGCTGGGACGGGCGGCGGGAAACGCTCGTCCTCGACCTGAATCTGTTGGCCGACACCGACAATGCCGTGCTGGTCGTGCCGACGCCGACCCGCGCCACGCTGGCACCGGTCTCCGAAAGCACCTTCCTGGCCTTGAGTCAGCTGACCGTGCCGGAGATCGTGACCGAGCGCCGCTGGTTCGGCTCGCCCGAGCAGCCAACGGGCGCACCCGACGCGCGGTATTCCGCGCTCACCTCGCCGCTCGGCCCGCTGGAGCTGACCAACTTCACCGGTGATCAACTCACCGATCTGCACACCTGGCTCGGCAGCACCGGGTATGCGGTCGGCGCGGAATCCCGTGCCGCGCTGGAGATGTACCGTCGCGACGGCTGGTCGTTCGTCGCCATCCGGCTGTCCCGTCTCGACTCGCTGACCGGGCCGCTCGACCCGATCCGGCTCAGTTTCGACACCGATCGGCTGGTCTATCCGATGCGGTTGGGGTCGACCACTCCGCAGCAGGTGCAGCTGTATGTGCTGAGCGAACACCGAGTCACGCGTTCCGACGCCGATATGCACAGGCAGACGGTCGACGTCGACTTCGCCGGACGCATTGCGGGCAGCGACAATCCGACACTGCGGGAGCTGACCGCAGGCGGCCAGGACTACCTGACCGAAATGTCGGTGTCGGTTCCGGAACCCTCGGCCGTCACCACCGACGCCACCTTCGCCGCCGCGCCCACCGACGATCCGGTCCGGGCGCGCGTCACCCTGGTCGAACACGTGCAATTCTTCGACATGCCCGCAGGCGCGGTCATCCTCGCACCGGCGGCGCTTGCCGCGGCCTGCGTGCTGTTCGCGCTCGTTCGCACCCTCCGCAAACAACCCGGATAGCGGTCGCTAGGCATCGAGCGCCTTCGCCTTGTCGGTCGCGCGCCCGGCCAGGACGATCCCGAGCACGGTCGTCACGGCGAACGCGACGAGCTGGCCCGTCCAACCGCCGGGCACCCAATCGAACAGGCCCCACAACTGAGACTTGCGGTGGTCGATGAGCAGGCGAATCACGGCTTGTGCCGAGACGACCGTCACCACCATCCCGACAATCTGCAGTCCGACCCACACGTTCTTGTCCATCACCGTCTCCTTCGTGATCCAGCCCCGTACGTCTCCATTTCCCATGGTTGTCCTGGTGTGGGTGCCCGCACATCGGTCGGCGGTCGACGGGCAGTTCATCCTTTGGTCGAACCGAATTCGCCCTGCAGGCCGATGCGCAGGCTGATGACCGGCACCTACAGTCACCATCATGCCCTCAGCACCCCTGTCGTCGGCGCCACCGCTTCGGCCGTGGTCACACGCCTGGCGACTGGCGTTGGCCGCGGCCATCGGCGCGCTGGCCTGGTCGACGGCACGGGGCGAGCTTGCGTCGATCGACGACACGCTGCCGAGGTGGTTCCTGATCGGCGATCCGCTGATCGGCGTGGTCTGCGTCGCGCTGACCCTGTGGCGGCGCAAGTACCCGGTGACGATCGCCGCGGTGGTGACACTGGCCTCCACCGTGTCGGTGACCTCCAACGGTGCGGCCGCGCTGGTGCTGTGTTCGCTGGCCACCAGGCGGCGCTACCCCGAGACGATCGCCATGGCAATCGTCTCGGTGGCGACCGGCCTGCTCACCGAGAACCTGATCTATCCGAAACAGACTGGTCCACAGCCGAATTGGTCTGACGTCGTGATACTCACGGCCATCGTCGCCGCCATCGTCGCGATCGGCTTCGCGGTCGGTGCGCGGCGAGATCTGGTGTGGTCGTTGCGCTGGCGGGCCGAGACCGCCGAACGCGAGCAGCACGCGCGGGCGGCCGAAGCGCGACTGCTCGAACGGCACCGCATCGCACGGGAGATGCACGACGTACTGGCACATCGGATTTCGGTGGTCGCCATGCA
Source organism: Nocardia altamirensis NBRC 108246 (assembly GCF_001612685.1). GTDB lineage: Bacteria > Actinomycetota > Actinomycetes > Mycobacteriales > Mycobacteriaceae > Nocardia > Nocardia altamirensis. The sequence continues at coordinate 22,480 of NZ_BDAY01000123.1, read as the reverse complement.
CGCGGGCGCACTCGGTTTCCGCACAGACCTGACCAGGGAGCAGACCGCGGCGACCGCGAAAACCATCGCCGAGAACGCCCATCTCGCGCTGCAGGAACTGCGTGAGGTGCTCGGCGTGCTGCGCGCGAGCGACGACACCGCGCTCACCGACACCCCGGAACCACCGCAGCCGACGCTCGCCGACCTCGCCCGCCTGGTCGACGAGGCGCGCTCGGCGGGCATGGACGTGTCGATCAGCAACACCACCACGGCCGACCTGCCCGCGACCAGTGCGCGCACCGCGTACCGCATCGCCCAGGAGGGACTCACCAACGCGCGCAAGCACTCTCCCGGCGCCACGGTGCTGGTGCGCATCGACGGCGGACCCGGTCAGGACTTGATCGTCGACGTCGGCAACTCGGCGCCGCGGCGGCCAGGCTTCGCGATACCGTCGTCCGGCTACGGCCTGCTCGGGCTCACCGAGCGGGCCGAATTGGTCGGCGGCACCCTCGATTACGGTCCAGACGCCGACGGCGGCTTCCGATTGCGCGCCGTGCTGCCGTGGCCCGCGCTGACGACGAGCGACCGATGACGTCGCGCATTCGCGTCGTCGTCGTCGACGACGAGCCGCTGGCCCGCTCGGCGCTGACGCTGATCCTCGGCGGCGATCCGGAATTGGAACTGGTCGGCGAGGCCGCCGACGGCGCAGAGGCGATCGCGGTGGTGCGTGCGCAGGCGCCCGACGTCGTGCTGATGGATATCCGGATGCCGGTGCGCGACGGGCTCGACGCCACCAGGGAACTGCTCGACCGCGCCGATCCGCCGCGGGTTGTCGTGCTCACCACGTTCAATGCCGACGAGATGGTGTTGCAGGCGTTGCGGATCGGGGCGCACGGGTTCCTGCTCAAGGACACTCCGCCCGCCGAGATCGTCGCCGCCGTCAAGCAGGTCGCGGCAGGCAGGCCGATGCTCTCGCCGAGCGTCACCGCGCAATTGATCTCGGTCGCCACCGCGGCGCCGAGCAGAGAGGACGAGGCCCGCGTCCGCGCCAACCAGGCACTCGACACCCTCACCGAGCGGGAACGCGATATCGCCGACGCCATCGCCCGCGGCCTGTCCAACTCCGATATCGCCAAGGAGTTGCACCTCAGCGTCGCGACCGTGAAGTCGCACATCACCAGGCTGCTACTCAAGCTGGACGCCGAAAACCGGGTCCAGATCGCGATTGTCGTGCTGCACGCGGGACAGCGCTGACGAGATCTACTGTGCCGGCAAGTAATCAGGCGCCGATGGCTGAGGAGATCGTCGGCCATGACGCGTGCAGGGTGTCCTGCCAATAGGACCAGGAGTGAGTTCCGGTGGCGCTGTGGTCGACTCGGGCCGGAATGCCCATCCCGCGCAGGCGTTGCTCGAAGGCGATCACGCAGGCGTTGACGCCGAGCTCGATCGGGCCGCCGAGGAAGACGTTCTCGGCCAGTTGGGGTTTGATCTCCGTCTCGTGCGGGCCGGGGATGCCGGTGCCGGTGGACAGATAGATCGTCTTGCCGCGCAAGGCTTCCGCCAGCTGTGCCGGATCGTGCTCGATCCAGCCCTGGCTGCCTGGCGGGCCCCACATGTTGAGCGGGTTGCCCCCGCGATTGGCGATGGAGAACAGCACCGCGCCCATCGCCAAACCCGTGTCAGGACAGGCGCTGTAGCCCGCGACGGCGCGGTACAGCCACGGCTTGCGGGCGGCAAGGATGAAGGCCGCGTTGCCGCCCATCGAGAGGCCGCCGATCGCGTTGACACCGTTGCCGTTGAACGCGGCATTGATCAGTGGCGGTAGTTCCTCGGTCAGGAAGGTCTCCCACCGGTAGCGGCCGAATCGGGGGTCGTCCTGCTGCCAGTCGGTGTAGTAGCTGGCCTGCCCGCCCACCGGCAGCACCACGTTGACCTGCTGGCCCGCGAAGAACCGCTCGGCGTCGGTGGCATTGGTCCAGGTGCTCTGGGTGACACCGGGATCGAGTCCGTCGAGCAGGTAATAGGCGGGGCGTTGGCCGCCGCCCGCCGGATGCAGCACCTGCACCTGGACGGTTCGGCCCATCGCGGGCGAATCGATGAATACCGCTGCGCGCGTTGGGCTCAGCTCGTCGATCCGCTCGAGCCGCGCGGCGGTGGCCGTCGCAGGTCCGACGATCGCAGGCCCGCTCACCGCAACAAAGGTCAGCACCGACACAGCAATCAAGGAAAGCCGCACGTCACCACCTCCATCACCGCATGACAATGGCCTTTCAACGTAACTCAGCCGGCGTCATCGGGAAAGAGAAAGTGATCTTCGGCGCTCTTTCAGCAAACCGTCCAGTCCGTACCGCGCGTCACTCCGGACCCACCCGTAACGAGCCAATCGTGCCGATCAGCGATCGAGCGCACCCTTGATCGAACCTGCCAAATAGTCCAGGTCAGCGCGCTGCGGACTGGTCGGACGCCCCCGCAACCCGAACCCGTCCCCCACCGTCCGCGGAATCACATGCAGGTGCACATGAAAAACTTCCTGCCCCGCCGTCACCCCGTCGGCCAAGAAAAAGTTGACCCCGTCACAACCCACCTCACTGTCCCGCAACGCCGCAGCCAACCGCTGCCCCACCTGGAACAACTTCCCACAGACCGCCGGATCCAACTCGGCAAGACTCCGCGCCGCCACCTTCGGCACCACCAACAGATGCCCCGGCGTCATCGGCCGAATATCCATGAACGCCAACACATCATCGTCCTCATACACCACACTCGCCGGCGCCCGCCCAGCAACAATGTCCCCAAAAATCGTGTACGGATTCACCCCGAAACCCTAACCCGACCCCAGCACCCCTCCTCCGGGAAATCAGTACCGCGCAGGCCCGGCTACGCCCATACTGGGCATCAGCTTCCGGCACTAGCTGGAAGAAGTGGACCCGGCTCCTCTCCGGACGGTGAGCAGTCGGGTTTCGCGCTTTTCGGACGCCCGCATTGTGTCGCATCAACACAATTGCATAGTCACCACCCAACGCATGCAGTATCCTGAACACAGCTTCCGGCACTAGCTGGAAGAAGTGGACCCGACTCTTCACCGGACGGTGGGCAGTCGGGTTTCGCGCTTTTCGGGCGGGGCATCAACATCAATGACTGCTCGCACCAATGGCATAACCAGCGTCTTCCATGCACCGCCTGCCCCATACGCCCAGGCCACCGCATCCGGCCACCACAATGCAGGCTCAGTGTGCGGCAGAAGATGAACGTACGGAAGCTGAGCAGAAGCCTTCCGGAGCACCGTGGCGATGCAGTGCCGATCACGATGATCTTGACTTTCCCTCGACTCGATCACCAACCGGGAAGCTTTTGCATCGACCAGATCCGTCACCAACTCGACAAGGCAGTCCGCTCGCGTCTCAACTTCTGCGCCGCGCCCCTCATAAATCGCTACGCCGACACCGGCGGACCGCGCCATCGCGCCCAGGATCTGCCGCCGACGCGGCTCGGGCTCGTGATTGAAGTGCCATCGACGTTGGCCCGGCAGGCAGAAGCTGCGGCTCAGCGTCCGAACATGGTGCAGTCGATTGCACGGCACCATGACAGCGCACAACAGGTAGCGATCCCGGCGAATCGACTCGTCGACGAAGGCGTGGAAGGGCACCGAGGGACGATACCCGTTCGCTATCGCTCAAACGATCGAATTGCTGCGAGATGGCAGCGGGCGCTACAGGATTGGCGACGGGGTGTAGCGGGCGGCTTCGGGGTATTGGTCGACGAGTTTCTGGACCTGGCCGATGACGTCGGATACCTGCGCTTCGGCGGCGCCGATGAAGGCCGACTTGTCGGCGAGGGCGGTGTCGAGGGCGGCGCGGTCGAGCGGAAGACGGTCGTCCGCGGCGAGGCGGTCGAGCAGGTCGGGTTCGCGACCCTGCTCGCGCATGGCGAGGGCGACGGCGACGGCGTGCTCCTTGATGACCTCGTGCGCGGTTTCGCGACCGACTCCCGCACGGACCGCCGCCATCAGGATGCGGGTGGTGGCGAGGAAGGGCAGGTAGCGGTCGAGTTCGCGGGCGATGACGGCCGGGTAGGCGCCGAATTCGGCGAGCACGGTCAGGAAGGTTTCCATCATGCCGTCGATCGCGAAGAAGGCGTCCGGCAGCGCGACGCGGCGCACCACCGAGCAGAAGACGTCGCCCTCATTCCATTGCGCGCCAGCGAGTTCCGCTGCCATCGAGGCGTACCCGCGCAGCACCACCTGCAGACCGTTGACGCGCTCGCACGAGCGGGTGTTCATCTTGTGCGGCATCGCCGAACTGCCGACCTGGCCGGGCTGGAAGCCCTCGGTGACCAGCTCGTGCCCGGCCATCAGCCGGATGGTGTGCGCGAACGAGGACGGGCCCGCACCCACCTGGACCAGCGCGGAAAGCACGTCGTGGTCGAGCGAGCGCGGGTACACCTGGCCGACGCTGGTGAGCACGGTCGCGAAGCCGAGGTGCGTGGCCACCTGCTGTTCGAGCTTGGACAGCTTGGCCGGATCACCGCCGAGCAGGTCGAGCATGTCCTGGGCGGTGCCCATCGGGCCCTTGATGCCGCGCAACGGGTAGCGGTCGATCAACTCGCGCACCCGGGTGAGCGCGATGAGCAGTTCGTCGGCGGCCGAGGCGAAGCGCTTGCCGAGGGTGGTGGCCTGCGCGGCGACATTGTGCGAACGCCCCGCCATCACCAACGCCTGGTATTCGGCGGCACGCTCGGCCAGCCTGGCCGCGATCGCGACACCGTGGGCGTGCACGTGCTCGAGTGAGAGCCGGATCTGCAGCTGCTCAACGTTCTCGGTGAGGTCGCGGCTGGTCATGCCCTTGTGCACGTGCTCGTGCCCGGCGAGCGCGTTGAATTCCTCGATCCGCGCCTTCACATCGTGGCGGGTGACCCGCTCGCGCTCTGCGATGGAGGCGAGGTCGACCTGTTCGAGCACGCGCTCGTAATCGGCGAGCACGCCTGCGGGAAGGTCGATTCCGAGTTCGGACTGGGCCCGGAGCACCTCCAGCCACAGTCGCCGTTCGAGCACGATCTTGTTCTCGGGCGACCACAGACGCACCAGTTCAGGGCTGGCGTATCGAGTGGCTAAGACGTTCGGAACAGCGCTCACGTCTTGTCAGTCTAGTGTGCGATAACCGTCCACTCGCTGGGGCGTCGCCGGTGCGACGATATCGATCACCTCGAGCAACGCACCGCGGGCCATCCGCCGCGGTTCGGGTTCCTGTTCGGTCAGTGCCGCGACCACCGCACCGTCGACCACCGCGACCAGCCTGCGCAACTGCTCCGGCCGCACCAGGCGGTCGGAGCGGCGTAGCACGTCGGCGAGCAGCTCATCGAGCTGAGCACGCAGGCGTAGCTGGACCTCCCGTAATTCGGGATGCCGCGCCGACGCGACCGAGCGCTCGTAGCGGGCGATCAACTGCCCGCGCGCGCCCTCGTCGTGCCCGTCGGTGCCGACCAGCAGATCGAGCACCAGGTCGACGGTCGCCTCGCCGCCCCGCCTGCGGTGGCTGACCTCGCCGACCCGGCGGCGCATCGCCTCGAGTTCCACGTTGCCGCTGAACTCGACCGCGCGCGCGATCAGATCTTCCAGTGATTCGAAGTAGTAGGTGGTGGACGCCAACGGTAGGTCGGCTCGGGTCGCGACCGAACGATGCCGCACCGCCTCGAATCCGCCTTCCAGCAACAACTCGGCGGCAGCAGCTACCAGAGCCTGGCGACGCCGTTCGCCTTTCGGGGTCGTCGCGGTGATCACCGTGCCATCGTGCCAGTCGTCATCAGTTCTTCCAGGGGAAATCAGGGAGGAATAGCAACCATCGTTGTTTTACCGTATCCGCGCGGCCACGGTGCCGAACTGCGGAAAGTTGTTGCCGGACACGACGATCAGACTGCCAGATAGTGCCCTAGACGGACTAGTGCCTCTTCGATATCCGCGGTGGCTCCCGCAAAAGAGAAGCGGACTGTCCGATTTCCGTGCACGGTGTCGAAATCGATGCCAGGCGCAAGTGCCACACCGGTGTTCGCGAGTACGTCGGCGCACCAGGTTCGCGCGTCGTCGGTGAGATGCCCGATGTTGGCGTAAGCGTAGAAGGCTCCGTCCGCAGGAGCCAACTCGGTGATGCCCAGTTTTGGCAAGCCGTCGAGCAGCAGCTGCCGGTTCACCGCGTACCGGCGCACATGGCCGTCGAGCTCGGCCTTGGCCTCGGCGCCGAAAGCGTACAGCGCCGCGTATTGGGAAATGGCGGGCGGGCACACGGTGAGGTTGGAGGCGAGCCGTTGCAGCGCGGGCCGCAAACCGCTCGGTGCAAGCATCCAGCCGAGACGCCATCCGGTCATCGAGAAGTATTTGGACACCGACCCGATGACGACCGATTCGCGCGACGTCTCCCACGCCGAAGACGTTCCGGTGTGGCCACTGTCGTAGGTGATGCCGTGGTAGATCTCGTCGGAGATGAGCAGGGTGCCGTGCGCGTCGCACCAGCGCGCCAGGGCGGCGAGTTCGGCGGGGGCGATCATCGTGCCGGTCGGGTTGGCCGGGCTCGCGACGACCAGCCCGGCGGGCGGCTCCGGCAGTGCGTCCAGCATCGCAACCGTCGGCTGGAATCTGGTTTCGGCGCCGCAGTCCAGTTCGACGACCCGACAGCCGAGTGCGGTGAGGGTATTGCGGTACGCGGGATATCCGGGCCTGGCCACCACCACGGTGTCGCCCGGGTCGAAAGCGGCCAGGAAAAGTAAGGAGAACGCGCCCGACGATCCGGTCGTGACCACCACCTCGTCCGGGTCGACGGAATAGCCGTAGGTCGCGGTGTGATGCTCCGCGATTACCTCGCGCAGCGGCAGGATGCCGAATGTTTCGGTGTAGCCGAGCAATTCGGAGGCGATCGCGGCCTCGGTGGCTCGCAGCACGGGCACCGGCGCCGGCGTCGACGGCTGACCAGCGGCGAGAACGAGCACGTCGCCGTGGGTTCTTGCCCGTTGCGCAGCAGCTTTCCAGACATCCATCACGTAGAAAGGTGGGATGGTCGACCGGCGAGATTCTCTGGACACCCGAAGGACGGTATACGGTCGCGCCCGGGTTACCACCAGCTTTCTACCCGGGTTAGGGTCGGCTTGATGCTCGAGAAGGCTCGTCGGGCTGGGCTCGACCGCATACGTGGAGTGGGTGGCATCGGGGTCATTCCGCCGGATTGGCGTGCCCGGTTGCGGGAACGACCCACGCGCGGCTTCGGTACCGTGTTCGATCGAATGAAGGCTGCGGCGGCGCCGCTGCGGCGCGATCCGCGGGAATTGTGGGAGCGACGAGCCGAGTTGCGTGCGACATGGGACAAGCGGCCGGATCGCGACGAGCTGCTCGCCCTGCTCCGCAAACATCGGGTGCTCCTTGCTGGGCTGGCCGTGACCATGGTCTTCGCCGCGGGTGACGTCTCGTTCGACGGCACGATCAGCACGAGCACGCCCGCGCAGGACCATGCGCAACGCGTCGCCGTCGCCTATCCCCCGCAGATGCAGTCCGCGCCCTCGTCGGTGCGCCGCTATCTGAATGCCATCGCCAACGGCGAACGGCTACGCGAACAGGAAGTGGTCCAGGCCGCGGCCCGCGCCACGCTGGAACGCGCCAAAGCGGAGGCCGCTGCGGCCACCGCGGGCCAGTGGCAGCCGTGGATGACGAGTGGCGCGACGACGCCGGGCTCGGTGCTGCCTGGCATCACCGGTTATGTCATGCCCGCGCGCGGCGCGTTCACCTCCGGATTCGGTTCCCGCTGGGGCACTTTCCACAACGGCATCGACATCGCGGGCCCGATCGGCACACCGATCTACACGGTCGCCAACGGCACCGTCATCGACGCGGGACCCGCCGAGGGTTTCGGGCTCTGGGTGCGCATCCGCCACGACGACGGCACCATCACCGTGTACGGCCACATGTACGACTTCTTCGTCTCCCGCGGCGAACGCGTCCCTGCGGGCATGCAGATCGCCCGCATGGGCAACCGCGGCGACTCCACCGGCCCGCACCTGCACTTCGAGGTGATCATGGGCGGCCAGCACGTCGACCCGAGGCAGTGGCTTGCCTTGCACGGCTTGAACTTCGGCTAGTACATCAGCTGGGGACGGCGATGCGGTCCTCGACGGCGGCGAGGCCGATGTCGGTGCGGTAGTGGCTGCCGGGCAGTTTGATCGAGGTGATGCGTTCGTAGGCGTTGGTGCGGGCCTCGGCGAGGTCGGCGCCGACACCGATGACGTTGAGGACACGGCCGCCCGCGGAGACCAGTGCGCCGTCTTCGCGCAGCGCGGTGCCCGCGTGCAGCACCGCGGTCGGCTCGTCGAGTGCGCCTTCGCCGGCACCGGTGATCACGTCACCGATGCGCGGGCGGCCCGGGTAGTTCTCGGCGGCGAGCACCACGGTGATCGCGGCGCCGTCACGCCAGCGCGGGGCGGCGACCTGGGCGAGCGTGCCGGTGGCGGTGGCGTTGAGCAGTTCACCGAGCGGGCTGTCCAGCAGCGCGAGCACCGCCTGAGTTTCGGGATCGCCGAAGCGACAATTGAATTCGACGACCGCGGGACCGGCCGCGCCCATCGCGAGGCCGGCGTAGAGCAGGCCGGAGAAGCCACTGTCGCGGCGAACCAGTTCGGCGGCAACGGGTTTCACCACGTCCTCGACGATCGCGGTCAGCGCGTCCTCGGACAGCCACGGCAGCGGCGTGTAGGCGCCCATGCCGCCGGTGTTCGGTCCGGTGTCACCGTCGCCGACTCGCTTGTGGTCTTGCGCGGGCAGCAACGGCACCACCGTCGCCCCGTCGACCAGGCAGAACAGCGATACTTCCGGCCCGTCCAGGAACGACTCAAGCAGCACTGGATGGCCTTGCTCGAGCAGTTCGGCACCGTGATCGCGCGCCGCGCGCCGATCGGCGGTGACGACCACACCCTTGCCTGCGGCGAGCCCGTCGTCCTTCACCACCCAGGTCGGCCCGAAGCGATCCAGCGCAGCGTCGAGTTCGGCCGGGTTGTCCACGATCTCGCTGTGCGCGGTCCGCACGCCCGCGGCGGCCATCACATCCTTGGCGAAGGCCTTCGACCCTTCGATCCGCGCGGCCGCGGCCGACGGTCCGAAGCAGGCGATCCCGGCCGCACGCACCGCGTCGGCGACGCCGAGGACCAGCGGCACCTCCGGCCCGATCACCACGAGATCGGCCTCCGACTCGATGGCCAACGCCACCACCGCCTCGGCCGAGCACGGATCGACCGGCCTGGTCCGCGCGTGCTGCGCGATCCCCGCGTTGCCTGGCGCGGCGACCAGCGCGGTCACCGCTGGGTCCCGGCGCAGCGCAAGGACGAGGGCATGTTCACGGGCTCCGGAACCGATGACGAGTACGCGCACGGCAGACAGCCTAAAGGGCGCTGCCGCACCGGGCGGCGAAGGGGATGATGGAAAGGGATGGTTCGGGCATACCGCAGCTCGGCCACGCCAGCACAGACCGCGCAAAGGATGGCAGACAATGGGTCTGATCGATGGACTGATGGGCAATGCCGGACGGATCGATCCCGGCCAGGCGCAGCAGGAATACGCGAAGCTGATGGGCAACGGTGAACAGATCTACGCCGCGTACCTGCTGGTCCGCGACGCCATCCTGTTCACGAATCGGCGCCTGATCCTGGTCGACAAGCAGGGTATGACCGGCCGAAAAGTGAGCTATCACAGCATTCCCTACCGGGCGATCACCCACTTCTCGGTGGAGACCGCAGGCACCTTCGACCTGGACGCCGAGCTGTCCATCTGGATCTCGGGCAGCAGCGAACCGTTGCAGAAGCGGTTCAATCGTCAGGTCGACATCTACGAAGTGCAGGGCATCCTTTCGCATTTCGCGGCGGTGTAGCGCGGTCGAGGCGAGTGCCGGAACCGGCGCGCGCCCCGGCCAGGCACGCGCGGCTAGTCTGCGAGGCATGGCTTCTGTCTTCAGCGCGATCATCGCAGGTCAGCTTCCCGGTCGATTCGTATGGGAGGACGACGATTTCGTCGGTTTCCTCACCATCGCACCGGTCACACCCGGTCACACCCTGGTGGTGCCCCGCAAAGAGATCGACCAGTGGCAAGACGTCGACGCCGACACCTTCGCGCGCCTGAACGGTGTCGCGCAGAAGATCGGGCAGGCGGTGCGGCAGGCGTTCGACGCGCCGCGCGCAGGCCTGCTCATCGCAGGCCTCGAGGTGCCGCACCTGCACGTGCACGTCTTCCCGGCCTACACCATGGGCGATTTCGACATCTCGGGCGCGGACACCAACCCGACCCCGGAGTCCTTGGACGAGGCGCAAACCAAGATCAAGCAGACGCTGCGTGATCTCGGCTACGGGTCGAACGTTCCGGAGTGAGTGCGGGCCGGACTCGAAAGAGGCTCGCCGGCCGGCGATGTGGTCGACCGCTGATCCACAAGAGCGCGCCCCTGGGCGCGCTCTTGCCCCGTCAGGATCGAACTCTTACAAGGGTTTACAGATGATGGAGGCGAAGCCGACCCGGTTCGCCCGCATTTTCGCCGACACCGATCGCCGGAAGTTCGGGTGCAGCAGGTGGTACACGAAGGCCGCCAGCGTTCCTGGCAGCCGCACCTGGTTGACGAAGACGTACGGTCCTGGCTCCATGGGGCCGAGTAGGGCGATGTCGTCCACCTTGGCGTCGTGATGGAACCAGCCCGCGACCGAGTCGAAGTACCGCAACGCGCGGTCCGCGTCGTCGGCCGTGAAGTGGTTGAACAGGAAGGTGCCCGACGGCGAGCGGTCGATATCGCCCATGCGCCTGATGTTGCGAGCGGCCATGACGAAGTCGGCGCCGAATTGCTGGAATGCCTGCGTTTCCTGCACCGACTCCAGCGCGCTCGGTGTGGTGGTCTCGATCAGCACGATCACATCGAAACGCGGGCTGGTGCTGGACGGCTGGATCGCCACGGCCCGATAGACCGTGGCCGTAACCACCTCGTCGAGCGCTTGCAGTTGACGGGTCAGGTCCTGACACCGGCGCAGCACCTCGCGGCGCCGGGAACTGCGTGGCACGAACGGGACTCGACGCGGTGGGTCCGCGCGGAACCCGAGATAGAGGTAGCCGTAAGGGGCCACCTCGACGTACGGGGCGGGCGGGTTGGTGTGCGTTCGCTGGTCGGTGGTCATGAGATGGTCCTTTCGAGATAAAATAATCGATCGATCGATTAATTCTAAACCCGACGAAGGGAGCAGGGAAGCCCCATGACGACACCTCGGCGTGGACCAGGGCGCCCACGGAAGGCCGACGCCGGCGACACCAAGGCCGCGTTACTCGGCGCCGCATTGCGGCTCTTCGCCCGCAACGGTTACGCGGGAACCTCGATCCGGTCGATCGCGCGCGAGGTCGGGTTGAGCGAGAGCGTGCTCTACGCGCACTTCGACAGCAAGCAGGCGATCTTCGATGCCGTCTTGTCCACGCTCGGCCCCAAGACCCCGTTCGACGTTGCGGGCTACGACTCGTCCCTCGCGGACACCGACCCACCGCAGTACCTGCGCGAACTCGTGCGCGCGGCACTCGACGAGTGGGAACGCGAAGACGACCGGCTACTCATCAGCGTGATGGCGCGCGACGGCCTGCTGCACAGCCCCACCCTGCGAAATGCGGTGTCGGCTATGCGAACCCAGATCGGTCTCCTGTTCGACCGCTGGATCACCGCAGGCCTGATCCCCGCGGACCTCGCCACACCGGAAGACCTGGCGATGACCTTCACCGGTTTCATCGGCCTCACCCGAATACTCCACCTGCACGCCGACGCGACAGCTCACGACCGCGCACAGGCCAGCGACGACATCCGTCGCCACGCCGAAACCTTCATCCAGCTCGTCTTCCGCAACGACAGCACCCATTGACGCAAAAGAGCGCGCCCCGAAGGACGCGCTCTTGCATTGAGCCCCCTGTCAGGATTGAACTGACGACCTTTCGCTTACAAGGCGAGTGCTCTCCCGCCCGCAAACCATCCGCCTGCGAGTAACGCCGCCGCACGCCTCGCACGTGCGCACTGCGTCGACAGGATGCACACCGTGCGCTGGCCAGCCTGAAAAGTGGGCCACAGCAGTGAATGCGGCGATGTTGACTTCCGTAGGAAATCCTATACAGTCGATGGGTAGCTGTACAGGATTTCCTAAAGGCAGCCAGAGGGGCAGACGATGAACCCGGCGCGAATCCTCACCGAGCTCCCTGACACGTTCCGGTTCAACGATGCTGTGAAGCTCATCGGCGAAGGGCGTTTTCGTCGACTGCTCGCCGACGGGCAAATCATCCGCCTAGCCCATGGCCTGTATCGCAAGGCCGACTGGATCGGCGACGAAGACCTCTTGGCCATCGCGACTCGGGCACCTCGCGCCACGCTCGCGCTGCGATCCGCTCTTGCACGGCACGATCTGATAGACGACATACCCAGCACCATCGACATCGCTATCCCGCGCGGCGCCTGGGCACCGAAACTGGAGACGCCGGTCAGGTGGCACCGTTTCGATGCCACGACCTTCGATATCGGACGGGACGACTTGAGCATCGGTCAAAGCCACAGCATCGGCATCTACTCCGCCCAGCGGAGCATCATCGACGCCTTCCGCCTTCGGCATCTAGAGGGCGACGACCTCGGCATCGAGTCGCTCAAGCGGTGGCTACACCAGGGCGGACAAGCATCGGAACTGCTGCGGCTGGCGAAGTCGTTTCCCACCGCGCAACGCGGGCTGAATCAGACGATAAGCATCCTGCTGTGAACGACGCGAATACCGGTGATCGGACATATCGCGCACTGCAGCAGAAGGCGAAGACCACGGGGCGCAACACCCAAGAACTGTTCGATCTTTACCTGCTAGAGGGGTTCCTCATACGACTGGCTGCCAGTGCCCACCGCGAAGCATTCGTCTTGAAAGGTGGCGTGCTGCTTGCTGCGTTCGGAAACCGGCGCCCGACGCGCGATGTCGACCTGGCCGCAATCGATGTGAGCAATGAGAGCGAGAACATCCTCGGTTTGATCCGCGCGATCTTGGCGGTGCCAGCCGATGATGGACTAACGTTCCAGCTCAACTCGCTGACCGCCGAGGTGATCCGCGACGACAGCGAATATTCAGGTATCCGGGTCAGCGCCAAGGCCACGTTGAGTCGCGCGAAGCTCAGCTTCCACGTCGACGTGAATGTTGGTGATCCGATCTATCCCGAGCCGACCACTGTGGCCGTACCCCGACTGCTCGACGGCGACCCAATTACAGTCCGTGGCTATCCCCTACAAATGGTCTACGCAGAGAAAATCATCACCGCAGTTCAGCGAGGCACTGCGAGCACCCGGTGGCGTGACTTCGGCGACATCTGGACGCTCACCCACCATCACCCGATAACGGGATCCGACCTCCAAGGGGCGATCCAGGCAGTCGCGGTTTTTCGCCAGGCGACGATCATTCCTCTCAGCGAAGCCCTCGACGGGTACCCGACAATCGGCCAGGCAAAGTGGGCTGCGTGGCGGCGGCGCACCGATAACCGAGTGCTTCCCGAACAGTTCGAGGAAGTAGTCGCGACCGTCATAGCTTTCAGCGACCCCGCGCTATCCGGGCTCGTCACTGGCCAAGTGTGGGATCAGCACCAACGTTCGTGGGTACGCAGGTGACTGGGGCAGTTGCGCTGTTCATCTGAGCCGGTCTCGAAAGGGGTACTCCGGCCATCGATGCGGCCAACCGGCGAACCGAAAAGAGCGCGTCCCGAAGGACGCGCTCTTGCTTTGAGCCCCCTGTCAGGATTGAACTGACGACCTTTCGCTTACAAGGCGAGTGCTCTACCACTGAGCTAAGGAGGCGGGTGGCGTCCGGGGACACCGGGGAAAGCGTTGCCCATCATAACCGGGCACGCCGACTGCGTGACACCGGCTTTCGGCGTCACGCAGCGGCGGTCGATCGAATGTCCCGGCGCAGTATCAGATACCGCGGGTCAGGACTGGGCGCCCTGGCGGGCAGCGTCGTCCGCGGCCATCGCATCGCGCAGGCTCTTCGGACGCATGTCGGTCCAGTTCTTCTCGACGTACTCGACGCAGGCGGCCCGGCTGTCCTCGCCGAACACAACGCGCCATCCGGCCGGAACCTCCGCGAAGGCGGGCCACAGGGAGTGCTGCTCTTCGTCATTGACCAGAACGAAGAAGCGGCCGTCCTCGTCATCGAACGGGTTGGTGCTCAATTTCACCTCACTGGATACTGGCGCTATGTATGGGACCGCTCCTGGATCGCCCGGCGCCGCATCCGACGAACCGAGGGTCCACGGACTTGCGCACCGAACGAGTCCCGAGCGTTGTTTCGACCCTAGCAAGGCAAGCGTTACGCCTGGGCGGTTACCTCGGGGCGGGCTTGCTCAGCTCGCGAAAAAGTCGAGCAGGATCTTGTTCACCGTCTCCGGCCGCTCCAGGTAACCGAAGTGGCCCGCGTCCGGAACCTCCTGGTAGCGGGCACCGGGGATGGCCTCGGCGACCTCACGCGACAGGTACGGCGGGATCATCCGGTCGTCGGCGAAACCGACCGCGAGGCATGGCACGGTGATCGCGCGATAGGCCTGCACGCGGTCGAAATCGTGGTCCATCCGCCGCTGCGCCCTGATGCCGGGAGTCACCGGGCCGCCGGTGAATTCGAACAGATCGAGCCAGTCGCGCGCCGCATGCGGCTGGGCCATCGTCGCGGGCGACAGATTCATCACGGCGGTCACCGCGGCCTCGTACTTCGCGGGCAACTGCACGCCGCTGGCGTCGAGTTCGTGCTCGCCGAGCGAAAGCACCTTCTGGAACTGGTCGAGGCGTCCGTGGCCGGCCATGAAGACGGCCTTGCGCACCAGCTCGGGCCGGGCGAGCGCCAGCTCCTGCGCGACGCGGGCGCCCATCGAGGTGCCGACCACCAATGCGGGTCCCTCGTCGAGGAATTCGATCAGTCCCGCGGTGTCGGCGACCAATTCGTCGAGGGTCATCCCATCGGCGGCCTCGTACGACGGCGCGATCCCGCGGTTGTCGAACGTGCACACCCGGTAGCCCGCCGCGATCAATGCGGGCACCTGATGCAGTTCCCAGACGCGGCCGGGACTGCCGGTGCCCATGATCATGACCACAAGCGGCCCCGAACCCTTGACATCGGTACCCCGCGCACGGTCACCTTTGACCTGGTAGTTGAGGGATATTCCATTCACCGTGGCCAGCGGCATATCGACCCTTTCGTGGAGTTGATGCTCCGTCCCACGGTATAGGGGAGGCCGGGGTCGGCACACCGGCCGGGGGCCCGTGTGATGCGGGTGCCACCCGGCCACGGCGGCGCCAGATACCATTGACTATTCGCACGTACGAGCGTAGTGAACCGGGAGGACTTGAAGATGGCCGCGAAGGGCAGCGCGAACGACATCGCGGACGACGATCTGGAACCACTCGCCGACGAGACCGCGCGTCAGGCGCAGCGCGTCGTCGCGGCCTACGCCGAGGATGCGGACGAGTGCCGGATGCTGTTGTCGATGCTCGGCATCGGGCCGAGCACCCGGGTCGAATAACCCCACCCAGCCTCTTCGACGCCAACGGCGACGTCGACTTACCCGGCTCCCATGGGACCCAGCGACGCGCAAAGGATGCGTGAGTGGATCAGATGACTCCGTCCGACGACTCCGAACCCGCCCTAGACAACGGCGCTGCCGATACCCCGACCTCGAGTGCGGGCCCGGCCGAATCCGGATCCGGTTTCGTCGTCGTGGCCAATCGGCTCCCGGTCGACTTGGAGCGCCTGCCTGACGGCACCACCCGGTGGAAGCGCAGCCCCGGCGGCCTGGTCACCGCGTTGGAGCCGGTGCTGCGCAGCAACAAAGGCGCCTGGGTCGGCTGGGCGGGGGTGCCGGACACCGAGATCGATCCGATCATCGAGGACGGGCTCGAGCTGCATCCGGTGCCGCTGACCTCGGACGAGGTCGGCGACTACTACGAGGGCTTCTCCAACGGCACGCTGTGGCCGCTCTATCACGACGTGATCGTGCGCCCGGTCTACGACCGGAAATGGTGGGCCGCCTACGTCACGGTGAACCGCCGCTTCGCCGAGGCCACCGCGAAGGTGGCCGCCGAGGGCGCCACCGTCTGGGTGCAGGACTACCAGCTGCAGCTGGTGCCGAAGATGCTTCGGATGCTGCGGCCCGACCTCACCATCGGGTTCTTTCTGCATATCCCGTTTCCGCCGGTCGAGCTGTTCATGCAGATGCCGTGGCGGACCGAGATCGTGGAGGGCCTGCTCGGCGCCGACCTGATCGGTTTCCACCTACCCGGCGGCGCGCAGAACTTTCTCTATCTCGCCCGCAGGCTGGCCGGGCAGCCGACCTCGCGCGGCACCGTCGGGGTGCGGTCCAAGCTCGGCGTCGTGCAGGTCGGATTCCGCACGGTCCGGGTCGGTGCGTTCCCGATCTCCATCTCCTCCGCGGAACTCGACGAGCACTCGCGGCGTCGCTCGGTTCGCGAACGAGCCGCGAAAATCCGTGCGGAACTGGGCAATCCGAAGAACATCCTGCTCGGTGTCGACCGGCTCGACTACACCAAGGGCATCGATATCCGGCTCAACGCGCTGGAGGAGCTGCTGCTCGACGGCCGGGTCGACCCGGCGGAGACCGTCATGGTCCAGTTGGCCACCCCTAGCCGCGAGCGGGTGGAGAGCTACATCCAGATGCGCGGCGACATCGAGCGGCAGGTCGGCCGGATCAACGGCGAGTTCGCCAGGGTCGGCTACCCGGTGGTGCACTACATCCACCGTCCCATTCCGCGCGACGAGCTGATCGCCTTCTTCGTCGCGGCCGACGTCATGCTGGTGACGCCGCTGCGCGACGGCATGAACCTGGTCGCCAAGGAGTACGTCGCCTGCCACAGCGGCCTCAACGGCGCCCTGGTGCTCAGCGAATTCACCGGTGCGGCAGCAGAATTGCGCCAGGCCTACCTGTGCAACCCGCACGACCTGGACAGCGTCAAGGACGCCATCGTCTCCGCGGTGGAGGACGATCGTGACACCAAACGCCGTCGCATGCGTTCCATGCGCCGCCAGGTCCTCGCCCACGACGTCGACCGTTGGGCCCGTGCCTTCCTGGAGGCACTGGCCCAGGGACAGGTGGCGGGCAGCGCCCTGCTGACCGACGACGACGTCTACCCGGAGGACCGTCAGCCTTCCCGCTGAACCGGCCACTCACAGGAATCACCCAGGATTGGTCCAGCAACTTCGCAGGCGGATGGCGGACCATGGGTCCATGAGTGGTGCGCCTGCGGACCAGGCACCCGAGGCGCGGGTGCTGGTGGTCGACGACGAGCCGATGATCGTGGAGCTGCTCGCGGTCAGCTTGCGCTACCAGGGCTTCGCCGTCGATACGGCCGCGGACGGGGCGCAGGCGCTGGACAAGGCGCGCAGCTTCCGGCCGCAGGCGCTGATCGTCGACGTGATGATGCCGGGCATGGACGGCTTCGGATTGTTGCGCAGGTTGCGCGCCGACGGCATCGACGCCCCAGTCCTGTTCCTCACCGCCCGCGACGAGGTGCAGGACAAGATCACCGGGCTCACCCTCGGCGCCGACGACTATGTCACCAAGCCGTTCAGCCTGGAGGAGGTCGTCGCCCGACTACGGGTGATCCTGCGCCGCGCAGGCCATGCCGCTCCGCAACGCGAGAGTTCCCGAATCCGGTTCGAGGACATCGAACTCGACGACGACACGCACGAGGTGTGGAAGGCGGGCGAGCCGATCGCGTTGTCCCCCACCGAGTTCACGCTGCTGCGCTATTTCATGGTCAACGCGGGCACGGTGCTGAGCAAGCCGCGCATCCTGGATCACGTGTGGCGCTACGACTTCGGCGGCGAGGTCGGTGTCGTGGAGACCTACGTCTCCTATCTGCGCAAGAAGGTCGACACCGGCAGCGACCGCTTGATCCACACGTTGCGCGGCGTCGGCTACGTGATGCGAGCCCCGAACCGCAGCCGGTCGGCCGGGGCATGATCTCGGCGCGGCTGGCGAAGGTCCGCACCTCGGTTTCCGGCTCGCTGTCCGCGATCCCGCTGCGCGTCACGCTGATGGTGCTGCTGGTGCTGACCGCGGGTCTGGGCCTGCTGCTCTCCGGGCTTGCGGTCACCTCCGAACTGGAGAAGTCGCTGACCGCGCGCACCGATCAGCAGCTCAAGGAGGGCGCGATCGAATGGCAGCGCCGGGCGCGGATTCCGGCGCCGATGCAACCGGCGTCGGAGGCGCGGCATCCGCCGAGCCAGTTCTATGTCCGTGCGGTGAACGCCAACGGCATCCTCATCACCAGAGCGTTCGGTGTCGACGCCGAACCGAGGCTGCCTACCGAGGCGGGACCCGGCCCGACTACTGTCCGCTCGGTCGCAGGCCCGATCGAGTGGCGGACACTGACGATCAACGGTCCCGAAGGGCCGACCACGGTGGCGCTGCCGCTCAACCAGAACAACGAGACCGTCAGCCGGTTGGTCACGCTGCAGCTGGTCGTCGGCGTGGTGGTCCTTGCAGCGCTTGCCATCGTCGCGTACTTCGTGATCCGCCGCAGCCTGCGCCCGCTCGTCCGGGTGGAGAACACCGCGGCGGCGATCGCCCGCGGCGATCTGTATCGCCGAGTTCCGGTGCGCGGCAACAACACCGAGGTCGATCGACTGTCCCGCTCGCTCAACGGCATGCTCGCCCAGATCCAGCAGGCGTTCGCGAAGACCGAGGCCTCCGAGGCCGCCGCGCGCCGCTCCGAGGCGAGGATGCGCCAGTTCGTCGCCGACGCGAGCCACGAACTGCGCACCCCGCTCACCACCATCCGCGGCTTCGCCGAGCTCTACCGCCAGGGCGCCAACACGGCCCCTGACCTGTTCATGGACCGCATCGAACGCGAATCGCAACGCATGGGCATCCTGGTCGAGGACCTGCTGATGCTGGCCCGCCTCGACGCGCAACGCCCACTGGAGCAGAACCAGGTCGATCTGCTCGCCGTGGCCAGCGACGCCGTGCACAGCGCACGCGCCATGGCCGCCGCCGCCGACCCCGATGCGCCCCGCCGCCGGATCGAACTCGAAATCCGGCCGGGTGAAGGCACTTTGGAGCTGGTCGGGGACGAGACCCGGCTGCGCCAGGTGCTGTCCAACCTGCTCAACAATGCCCTCACGCATACGCCGCCGGATGCGTCGGTGGCGGTCCGGCTCACGCCCGCCGCCGACGAGGTCATGCTCGAGGTCGCCGATACCGGCCCCGGCCTGCCGCAGGACGAGGCCGACCGGGTCTTCGAGCGCTTCTACCGCACCGATGGTTCCCGCACCCGCAGCAGCGGCGGCACCGGCCTCGGCCTGTCCATCGTCCAAGCGTTGGTCAGTGCACACGGCGGCACCGTGAGCGTGCAGAGCGCGGAGGGCATCGGCACGGTCTTCACCGTCCGGCTGCCGCGCGAAAACGCTGTGTGACAGCGCTTTACCTGCTAGTCGGGGATGATCGCGACGGCATCGATCTGTACGAGCACATCAGGGCGCAGGCCCGCTGCGGTGTAGACGACCGTGATGGCGGTGCGGCGATCACCCCACACCGATTGTGCCGCTGCGTATCCCACCTGTGCGTCGACTCCTTCGACCAGGAAGATGTTGAGCTTGACGACGTGGTCGGGGCCGGTGCCTCCGGCAGCGAGTACCGCAAACACGTTGCGCATTGCCTGCTGGGTTTGCGCCTCGATGCCGTCGAGCAGCTGCCCGGTGCGGTCGGTGCCGAGTTGGCCACCGACATAGAGCATGGGACCCGCCGGCGCGATGACGCCCTGGGTGAAGGCCGGGCTGTAGGCGAGTTCTTCGGGATCGAGGTGAGTGACCTTCGCGGTCATGCGCGTGCTCCTTGGGATTTCGGGTGTGGGTCGCGCGGTAGGTCTACCGCCGTGAACGCAGTCTCACACGGATAGCGGACAGAATCGGTCCGCTATTTTGGGCATTGTGGGTCACATGGAAGAACGCGGAACGACCGAGCGGGTGTTGACCCTGCTCGGCCTGCTGCAGCAACGCCAGGTCTGGACCGGTCCCGAACTCGCCGACCGGCTCGGTGTCACGCCACGCACGGTCCGCCGCGATGTCGAGCGGCTGCGCACGCTCGGTTATTCGGTGCGCGCCGCCCAGGGCGTCGGCGGTGGCTACCAGCTCGGTCAAGGGCAAGACCTGCCGCCGCTGCTGCTCGACGACGAGGAGGCGATCAGCACCGCCGTCGCCCTCCTCGTCGGCGCGGGCAATGCGGTCACCAGTGCCGACGCCGCACTCCGCGCGCTGACCAAGCTCGACCGGGTGCTGCCCGCGCGGTTGCAGCACGAAGTGCGGGCGCTCGCCGGTTCGGTGGAGTCCTTCGGCGGCGGCCGCGCCACGGTCGACGCCGAGGCACTCATGACCCTGGCCAGAGCCTGCCGCGACGAGGTTCAGGCCGCCTTCACTTACCCGTCGCGAAATGCCGTGCACGCCAGACGTGTCGAGCCTTACCGCCTGGTCGCCTCCGACCACCGCTGGTACCTGCTCGGCTACGACCTGGATCGCGACGATTGGCGCACCTTCCGCGTCGACCGGATGACCGAGGTGTCCGCGCGGACCTGGCGCTTCCAGCCGCGCCCGGCGCCGGACGCTGCGGCATACGTCCAGGAAGGTGTCGCGAGCCGGGTCTATCCGCACCGGGCGCGCTTCCTCGTGCACGCGTCGGCCGACACTGTGCGCGCGAAGGTTTCGAGTTCGGCGGCCGTCGTGCGTGAACGCGGAACCGACCGCTGCGAAGTGATCAGTGGCGCCGATACCGGCGTCGACGCCGTCCTCGTTCGCGTGCTACTGCTCGGGCACCCCTTCGAGGTGCTCGAGCCGCCCGAGCTCAGAACCCGTTGTCAGACATTGGGACAGCTCTTGGTCGCGGCGGGCTCGACTGTTCCGGACGAGCCGCACTGACGAAGGTGGCAGCCCTTGTGCCACTCCCCTTTTCGCTCAGAGCGGGGTGATCTGGTCGACAAGCCAGCGATCGCCGTCCTTTTGCAGGGTGGCGCGGACTCGGCTGCCGGTGGTGGTGCCCTGGGGCGAATCCTTGCTTGTGGTCACCTGATTGAGGAAGAGCAGGACATCCGCGTGGGATTTGTCCGCGGCGATCACGCCGCCCGCCTGGGTGGTTGCCTTGACGGAGAGTTGTTTCTCCTTGGCGCCGGGGGCGATTGCCTGGGTGATGAGCTTCAGGTAGTCGTCACGGAACTTCGGGGAGAGGGCGTCGGCGGCCTTCGGGAGTTCCTTGTCGACTGTTTGGAAGTCATAGCTGAACATGGCGGAGACGGCACGGTCCGCCGCCGTCACCGCATCCTTGCGGGCTTGTTCGGCTTGGCGGTCGTTCCAGAGTTGGAATCCGCTGACGCCGAGGACGATCAGCGCGACGAGGGCGACGGCGCCGAGGCCGGCCATGACGATCTTGCCTGGTGATTTCATGCCACGAACTCCACGTTGGACACGGTCAGCCCGGCATCGCCGCGGTCGACGGTGACGCGGAAGCGGTAGAGCCGCGTCTGCGGACCTTCCTGGCCCGCGTTGGTCAGTGTCTGCTTGGCGGCCACCAGCACCTTGGCTGAGTTCTCGTCGTCGCTTTCCACCGCGGCCTCGACAATCTCGCCGGTGGAGACGACCTTTGCCTGCTGCACGATGTTCATGAACGGGTCTACCCGGCCGTCGAATTCGCTCTTGAACTGGCCGGAGGCGACCGCGAGGATCCGGTCGATGTCCTGCTTCGCCGAGTCGGCGCGGATCGTGGTGAGGTTGAGCACCGCCTGCCTGGCGGTCTGCACGTACTCGGTGCGGCGCTCTGCGCGGGCGTCGGCCGAACGGACTTGAACCACCGCGATGGCTGCGCCGACTACCAGGGCGAGCACCAGGACCGCGGCAGCCGCCATGGCGACGAGGCGTCCGGCGCCGAGCGACTTCTTCGGCTGGTCGGCATCCGCAGGCTCGTCGACGGCTGCCGTTTTCCCGAGATCGACGGGCGAGTCAGCGGCTGCGGACTTGCCGAGATCGACCGAGGCACCTGCCGACACCGCAGCCTTCGAGGACTCCGTGGAAACCTCAGCCGCCGAAGCCTTTTCTGCCGACGATCCAACGACCGCACCACCACCGAGCGCGGTGGCCGTTGCGGCACGTGCGGTCTCCGCGGGAACCGACATCACCTCACGGTTCGCCGTCTCCTCGACCGGTGGGCCCACCGAGCGCACCGCGCGACGTCGCGCGCGCTGCCGATCTCCGTTGTTTTCCGTCATCGTTGCTGCTCCTCGAGCATCGCCTGCCAGCTCGACGGTACCGTGCCCGTACCGCCCGGTCCGATATCTCCTTGTCGATAGGTGCGTCCGTCCGGTCCAACGTACTGACCGGTCTTCGGGTCATAGGCGCGGGCGGCCGCAGGTGTGCCGGTACCGTAGGCGGCGGGCGCCACCTGGCCGGGCGCGAGCGGCGCCGC
>NZ_BDAY01000122.1 GCF_001612685.1 Nocardia altamirensis NBRC 108246 | reverse complement strand
GGTTTGCACCGGATTAGCGTGGTTGCTTCGCCTGCCGTACCCGGCTGACCTCCGCAGTCGCTCACGCGTTCTCTGGTTCCAGCCGGGTCACTTGGCTGTGGTCCCGTTTCGAGAGCTTTCGAGATCGAAGTCGTCGAATCGTCGCTGCCAACAACCGCGAGCACAGAAGTCCGCGCCCTTATCGGGGTTTGCAACGGATCAGCATGGTCGCGTCGTGGGCCGTACTCCTCTGACCTCCGCCGTCGATCAAGCGGTGTCTTATTCCGGCCGGGTCATCCCCTGGTGGCCGGAACAAGTTGGGACAGGGGGCGACGTCTTGACGTAGCAATTGCGCTCTTGACCCAGGTTGCAGCATGGGTCAAGAGCGCAATTCCTACGTCAAGTGGGGCTGTGGCGCGCGGACGTGGAGATCCCCGCGCCCTGATGTGGATCGGTACCGCTACTGGGCGTCCAGAGTGGTGCGGATTCGCAGAGCGGGTGTGGGTTTCAGGGTTCCCGATCAAACATGGGAACGGATTCACTGAATCACTCGGAGCGAACCACCGAATTGGTCGCAAGTAGGCGACAGTGCGGTCCAGGTGTCGCCCGCGTATTGGCAACCGACGCTGACCTGGACTCCGTTCTCCAGCAACACACGCCAGCGCACGGTCGACCCGTCGCCGGGGTGTTCGGTGTAGGCGAGGCCGGGGCGGCCGCCGTAGCGGACGTCGCGTTGTAGTTCGGAAAGCACGCCGGGGGGGCGCTGGCTGATCTGGTCTTCGAGCCGAGTGGCGAGCTGCTCGTAGCTGACGCCGGGGACCAGGGTGTGTGTCACCGTAATGCGGAGTCGCGCACCGTCGTCCGGAGACAGGTCGACCCGGTACTTGTTGGAGACATCGGGGGTGGAGCCGATATGCCAACCGTTCGGCACCTGGAATCGGAGGCGGCCGACCGTGGTCGCGGTGTCGGTCGGTGGCACGATGCTGTTCGATGGCGGTGTGCCGCCGGGTGATTCGGGGCCGCTGGTCGCCACGGTGTCGCTCGGCGACGGCACCGAGGTCGGACCGGCCGCCGGCGGAGTGTCGGACCGGTTGAGGAAGACGACGCCGACGATCACAGCAACGGCGACCACCGCCACTGCGGCGACGACCGCACTCACATAACCGCTGCTACTGCGACGACCGGACTGCTGGGCGGCACGTTCGCGCAGCGGCTGCATCCATTCGGGTTGCGGCAGGGCGGGCGGCACCTCCGAAGGCCGGATCGGCTCGGTTTGGCGACCGGGGACCAGGTCCGGTCCGGCGACGGAGCGCAGTTCGACGCCCGGTCCGCAGGTTCGCTGCACGGCCGCGCGGAGCACCTCGACCGTCCGCTGGTCGGTGACACCGACCGCTTGCGCCAGGTCGACGGGTCGGCCGTCGACCAACCGAGCGATGAGCCCGCAGAGTTCGGTGAACCCGCGAGAATCCGGATGTACCTCGGCGAGCGCGAGATTCGGTTCGTGCTCACAGGCTTCGACATACACACCTTGATGGCCGCGAATCACCGCGGCGGCGGTAGCGCTGAGCGCACCGAACTCCAGCACCAGGGTGCGGCGGCTGTGGCTGGTGCCCGCGTCCACCGCGACGGCCCGCACCGCCAGCTCCTCGAACGCGACCTCCGCCGTGAACCGCCGTGCCGCCTGGTCGAGCACGGCGCGGCGGGCCCCTCCCCATTCTGTCGGGCAGATGAGGGTGATCCGGTCGCAGGGCGTGGTGACGCGCAAGTTCTCCAGCACGGTCGCGAAGACGGCGCTCAGCGCGTCCACCACGGAAGGGATGCGCGGCAACAGCGCGATGGCTTCCGCGGACACGTACTGCACTGCGGAACTCACCTGGGTGGGCGGGGTCAGCGACTGCCCGACCACCAGGTCGAATCCGTTGCTGCCCAGCACAACCGACGGCGGCATGTCCCAGTGTGTCGTCGCGCCGCGCGCCCAGACGCGGGTCGCGGTGACCACCAGCTGCACGGCCGACATCAGGGCTGCTGCATCCAGGCCGTCTGGATCAGCCCTTCACTGCTGCGCGTCACATACGTGCCGCGTCCCGGCGGCATGGCGCTCGGACGCGTCGTGCCCATCAGCACGCCCTCGTCGCGGCTGCAGCTCATGATCAGGCCCGCCGAGCCGAGGTCCTTCATCCTGGCCAGCGTCGCCTCGTACATGGCGCGGCTCGCGCCACCGGAGCGGCGCGCGATGATCAGGTGGAAGCCGAGGTCACGCGCGTGCGGCAGGTGCTCGACGAGCGCCTGGACCGGGTTGCCGGTGCTGGTGGCCACCAGGTCGTAGTCGTCGACGATTACATACAGCTCGGGCCCGCTCCACCAGGAACGATCGCGCAGCTGCTGCGGTGTCACGTCGGGGCCAGGCGTCCGGTTGCTCACGTATGCGGCGAGATCGGCCATGTTCTGGGTGAATTGGGGTGCGGTCGAGCCGTAGCCGGAGAGGTAGCCCTCCGGCACCGTGCCGAGCATCGAGCGCCGATAGTCGCCCATGATGATCCTGGCCTGGTCCCGAGTGTTCGACGCGCAGATGCCCTCGACGATCGAGCGCAGCAGCGTCGTCTTCCCGGATTCGGTGTCGCCGATGATGATGAAGTGCGGGCTCTCGACGAAGTCGATGTAGACCGGCGCCAGCTCGGACTCGTTGATGCCGATCGGGATTCGCGTGCATTTCGCGGTCTGGTCGACTTGCACAGGCCAGTCGCCCGCCAGGTACAGCAGTTGGTCGCGCGGCAGCTGTTCGGGCAGCATGCGGACCGACGGCGCCGGGCGACCCGGGGTCAACCTGGCGATGGTGGCGACGGCGTCGCCGACAGCTTGGCCGAGGTTGTTCTGATCCGCGCTGCCATCGATGCGCGGCAGACCTGTCAGCATGTGCAGGCAGTCCGGTGTCATGCCGCGGCCGGGGCGGCCCTGCGGGACCATCGCGGCGAACTTGCGGCCGAGGTCGGAGTCCATCGGATCGCCGAGTCGCAGTTCGATTCTCGTGCCGATCTGGTCCTTCAGCGCGGGCCGTGCCTCCGCCCACCTGGCCAACGCGATGACCACGTGCACGCCGTACGACAGACCCTGCACGGCCAGGTTCATGATCACCTGTTCGAGCTGCTCGAAGTCCTGGCGGATCGAGCCGAAGCCGTCGATCACCAGGAACACATCGCCGAACGGGTCCTCGTGCGCGCCGGTCGCGGCCGGGCTGCTGGACGGGTCCATCGCGCGCAGGCGCCGGAATTCGACCATCGACTCGATGCCGAGTTGCCGGAAGCGCGCCTCGCGTTGGCGGACGATGGTGGTCATCTCGGCGATGGTGCGCCGGACCTGGTCCTCGTCCAATCGGCTTGCGACAGAACCGACATGGGGCAGTCCCTGCAGGCTCATCAGCGTGCCGCCACCGAAGTCGAGGCAGTAGAACTGCACCTGCTCGGCGGTGTGCGTCATCGACATCGCCATGATCAGCGTGCGCAGCGCGGTCGACTTGCCTGACTGCGGACCGCCGACAACGGCGACGTTGCCGCGGGCGCCGGCCAGGTCGACGATCATCGCGTCACGCCGCTGGTCGTAGGGGCGGTCGACGATGCCGATCGGCGCACGCAGCGTGGCCACCGCGGCGTATTCGCCGGTGAGAATGGAGCGCGGGATGAGCTGGTCGAGGGTTGGCGCCTCGTCGAGCGGCGGCAGCCAGATCTCGTGCGCGGGACGGCCGTGGTTGGCGATCCGGGAGACCAACATGTTCAGGTTCGACATCTGTTCGCCGTCGTCGCGGTCGTCGGCCTCTTGGCTCGGCTCCGGCGGCAACGGAACCCGGTCCACCGCACGGAAATCCACGTGGGTCGCGGTGAACGGCCGTGCCTTGGTGTCGATTTCGCCCGCCTGGGTGGCGACGTGCATGTCGCGCTGCGAACCGCCGCCGACGTACGCGCCGGAAACATAGGAGGCCTGGAAGCGCACGATCTCGCCGGAATCCGACTTCAGGTAGCCGCCACCGGGGTTGTTCGGCAGGTTGTAAGCGTCGGGCACGCCGAGCACCTGGCGGGATTCGTTGGCGGAGAAGGTCTTCAAGCCGATCCGGTAGGACAGATGGCTTTCCAGGCCCTTCAGCTTGCCCTCTTCGAGGCGCTGCGAGGCGAGCAGCAGGTGCACGTGCAGCGAGCGGCCGAGCCGGCCGATCATCACGAACAGTTCCGCGAAATCCGGGTGCTGGGTGAGCAGTTCGGAGAACTCGTCGAGCACAACGAACAGCGCGGGCAGCGGATCGAGGTCGGCGCCCGCCGCGCGGGCCTTCTCGTATTCGGAGACGTTGGCGAAGTTGCCCGCGGAGCGCAGCACCTCCTGGCGGCGGTTCATCTCGCCGGCCAGCGCATCCTTCATCCGGTCGACGAGGTCGGCTTCTTCCTCCAGGTTGGTGATGACGGCCGCGACGTGCGGGACGCCGTCGAGGCCGAGGAACGTTGCGCCACCCTTGAAGTCGACAAGCACCAGGTTGAGCTGGTCCGGCGAGTGGGTGGCGAGCAGGCTGAGCACCAGCGTGCGCAGGAACTCCGACTTACCGGAACCGGTGGCGCCGATGCACAGGCCGTGCGGGCCCATGCCGTTCTCGGCGGCTTCCTTGATATCGAGTTCGACCGGCAGGCCGTCGGCGCCGATACCGAACGCGACCCGCAGCCGCTCCCGGCCGTAGCGCGGGCGCCAGGCGTGCTCGGGGTTGAAAGAGCCGATATCGCCGAGGTTCATCAGCTGACTCCAGGTCGAGATCACCTCGGAGTCATCGGTTTCCACGTCGCTGCTGCGCTGTGTCGCGGCACGGTACGGCGCGAGCCTGCGGGCCACCTGCTGTGCCTGCTGCGGGCTGATCCGGTCGATCAGCGCGAAACGCTCCTGGTTGCCGGTCGCGCCGCGACCGACGCACTCGCCGTTCTCCACGATCATCTTGATGCCGCGCGATACCGCCAGCCGCGGCGCGTACCCGCACAGGTCGATGATGGTGACGCCTTCGTAGCCGGATTCGCGCAGCTGATCGTCCTCGGCCTCGAGCAGGCCGCCGTCGACAACGATCACGATGTGCACCATGTTCGCGTTGGCAGGCTGGTTACGCGAGTACCTGACCCGGTTGCCGAGCAGCGGCTGCAGGCCTGCCATCGCCTCCCGGATCGAGCCGTAGAACATCCGCTGGGTGCCGATGCCGTCTTGGGCGTCGGGGTGCTGGGTGTGCGGAAGCCACTTGGTCCACTCCCACTCACGCGCCGTGTCCGGGCCGCAGACGACCGCGACCAGCACCTGATCCGGCGCCTGGAACATGCACAGCTGCAACAGCATCGCGCGCGTCATGTCCCTGGCCTCGACCCGGTCGCCGTCCAACGCGATGGTCGCGAAGCCCTTGACCGCGATCGCGGTCGGCAGGTCGGGCACCGTCGAGTGCGCGCGCACGAAGCGGCGCAGCGAGACCGCCGCGATCGGCTCCAGCTCCTCGACCGGTCCGGTCTCCGGCGCGACCAGCCGGGTCGCCAGTCGCTGGCCGCCGACACCGATGCGGGCGTGGCAGAAGTCCTTGTCGCCCGCACGCCGCTCCCACATGCGGCTGGTGCCCGCGAGCATCCAGATCAGGCCCGGCTCCGGGTGGCTCCATTCGACCGAGGCGCGCTGCTGTTTGGCGGTCTCATCGACGTCGCGGCGCACCTGGTCCAGGTAGCGCAGGTAATCCTTGCGGTCCTCGTTCGCCTCGGCGGCCTTGGCCCCTTTACCGCCGCCCTGGCCCGCGAACATGCCGACCATGGAGAACATCATCATGAGCGGGAACATCATGCTCATCGGGTTCGATCCGATGCCGCCGCCCGAGGTGAACAGCAGCGCCATCATGCCGACCATGCCGATGATCATCACGACCGGCATCAGCTTGAGCAGCAGGTTGCCCGGTGTCACCCGAGGAATCTCGGGCGGTGGCTGCAGCGTGACCTCGCCGCCGGGCGAACGCGGCATCTCTCGGCGGGCTCGACGCTGGAACCGGACAGTACTCATCTGAAAAGCTATCCCCCTCTTCGACAGCTGCTACCCCGACGGCCGAATTACTGTGGCTGCCGAGTTTCGGCCTCAGTGTAGAGGGCACAGCCGACATGTCGTACAGTTCGACCAGCATTCTGCTGCCCGGACCGTGGGTTCGCAAGCTCGACGTCGGCTCTCGGGTTTGCGAAGATTACGAGGTAGAAGACCGAGTTGGGGGAAGCTTGACGCACGCGCGACTTGACCATATCGAGGAAGATTCCTCGCGCGGAATCGTCCGCGCACCGGATCTCGCCCGGGTAACCATTCTCGCCAAACACACTCAAGTGGATATGGCGATTCCCGTGGATGTTCCGGTCGCGTTGGTGATCCCGAGCGTCGTCGACATGGTCGCACAACACAGCCGAACCAATGATTTCGACAATGAGGGCGAGCGCTTCGAGCCCGCCGAATGGGTGCTGGCGCGGATCGGTCACCCGCCCTTCTCCAATTCGCTGAGCCTCGGCGAACACGGCGTCCGCGACGGCGAACTGCTCATGCTGGAGAGCGCCTCGCACACCGCGCCGACCCCGCTGTTCGACGACATCATGTACAACGTCGCGATCGCGGACACCGACCACTACCGCAGCTGGACCCCGAAGGTCGCGCGGATCACCGGCTCGGTGCTCGCCGCCGTCACCATGCTCGTCGGCTGTTTCGGCCTGCTGATCGCCCCCGGCACGCTCCCCTACTGGGTCAGTGGTTCGGTCGCGATGGCGGTGACGATCCTGCTCGTGGTCGCCGCCATGGTGCTCAGCCGGATGTACGGCGATACCTCGACCGCCCTTGTCCTCGGCGGCTGCGCGCTGCCCACCGCCTTCACCGCGGGCATGCTGTATGTGCCCGACCACTACGGTTGGGCCCATATCCTGCTCGGCGCAGTGTTATTCGGCGCGACGGCGGTCCTCGCCTGGCGCGTCACCGGCGTCGGCCTCGCCCTCTTCATCGGCGCGGCAACCCTCGCGGTGTACGCCGTGCCCGCCGCCCTGGTCGGCCTGCTCACCGCGCAACCGGAACGCGCCATCGGCGCAGGCGCCGCCGCCCTCGGCCTGGCAGGCCTCGCACTGTCGCCGCGAGTCTCCATGCTCCTCGCGAAACTCCCACTCCCCCCGGTCCCTTCGCCGGGCACCCCGATCGACCCCACCGAAGACGACCCCGACGACCACCGCGCCCTGCCGACCATGGAGGCGCTGCGGGTGAAATCGGAACGCGCCCGCATGTACCTGGCAGGCCTGGTCGCGGCAACCACCCTGGTCACCGCCGCAGGCGCACTCGCAGCGACCGACCCACGGGCCGAAGACCCCTACTGGCAGGGCATCGCCCTCGCCCTCGTCTGCGCGGCCGTCCTCATGTTCCGCAGCCGCACCTACGCGGGCGCCGAACAAGCGGTCGTGCTCATCGCGGGCGGCGCAGGCATCGTGCTGATCATGCTGATCGGCGCGGGCTTCGCCATGGATCAGCCCCTTGCGGTATTCGGCGCCGCCATGGTCATCCTGATCGCTGCCCTCATCCTCGGCATCATCATCCCCAACCAGTCGGCAACCCCACCCATGCGCCGAGGTGTCGAACTCCTCGAATACGCCTTCGTCGCAGCAGTACTGCCCCTGGTCTTCTGGGTAGCCAGCCTCTACTCCCTCGTCCGCGGGCTGTGAACCGGATCCTGCGCACCGGCGCAGCGGCGACGGTGCTGGCATTGAGCGTGTCGTTAGGGGTGGGGGCGAATCAGGGTGTGGCGCACGCTGATCGGCCACCGCCGGTCGACCCTGGAGCACTTCCTCCCGGCGATCCCGCTCGGCCGCCGGTACCTACCGAGCATCCCGCCAACACTCCGTGTGCCTCGACCCAGCAGGGCGGAGAAGGCCCAGCGACCCCGCTGCCCCAGCAAGCACTCGACCTGAAGCGCGCATGGGAATTCTCCAAGGGCGAAGGCCAGCTCATCGCGGTGATCGACACCGGCGTCGTCCGCCACCCGCGCCTGCCTGACCTGGATGCCGGCGGCGATTACGTGGCAGATGGCGGCGACGGCGTCAACGAGGACTGCGACGGACACGGCACCGCAGTCGCAGGCATCATCGGTGCGAAACAGGTGCAGGGACAAGGCTTTTCCGGTGTGGCGCCCGATGCGAGAATCCTCTCCATCCGGCAAACCAGCAAGTTCTACGACAAGAAAGACAACAGGGCGGAGAAGAGGCCAGAAGATCCTCCCGAGGGATACGGCGACCTCAACGCGTTGGCGTCTGCTATCCGTCGTGCTGCCGATCGCCGCGCCTCGGTTATCAACATCTCGCTCGTCTTGTGTGTCGGCAACGGCCAGGCCCTCAACGATTCCGCTGTCGGTGCGGCAGTTCGCTACGCAACGCTCGAGATGAATTCCGTCGTCGTGGTGGCGGCGGGCAACAAAGACAAGAATTGCAAGACGGGCAACCCCGATGTCGTCAATCCGCTCCATCCAGAGACCGACCCGTGGAAGAACGTCACAACCAATGTCACGCCCGCCCGCTACGACGACTACGTTCTTACCGTCGGATCCATCGATAAGGACGGCGCGCCGTCGGAGTTCACCGTGCCCGGTCCTTGGGTCGGAGTAGCCGCACCCGGCGAGGACATCGTCTCGCTCGATGCGCGGGGCAACGGCACCATTACCGGCATCTACGAGAACAACCAGATGGTCCCGCTCAAGGGCACCAGCTTTGCCGCACCCTACGTCTCGGGCGTGGTGGCGCTGGTCCGCGCCCGCTTTCCCGAACTGAGCGCGCTCGAGGTCATCAAACGCATCGAGGCCACCGCGCACGCGCCAGGCGAAGGCTGGAACTCTTACGTCGGCTACGGCGCCATCGACCCGATCGCCGCACTGACCGCAGAAACCACGAAACCCCTTCCCCCCAAACGCCCCGCCGCCGCCAAGCAGATCCAGCTGGCGGTCCCCGCACCACCGCCACCACCGGACAACCGAGCCCGCAACGCCGCCCTGATAGGCAGCGCCTCCGTCGCCACCCTGCTCATCATCGGCATGCTCGCCTCATTCCCGATCCGCCGCCGTTTCGGCGTACACGGCGACGACCTGTAGTCCACGAAGCACCACCGTGGAAGGGCCTCAGCCGTAACGGCTGAGGCCCTTCCGCTACAGCGGGTTGTCGCCCAGGAGTGGTTCCATGCGGCGGTACGCGTCGTAGTCCCTGAAGTGGCGCGCATAGAGGTCGCCACCGTTGGACAGATCGTCGGTAAGGGACCGGTTCACATCGACGATGCCCTTCAGCGCGAGAGTGATGTTCTCGCCCTGTTCATTCCGATAGGTGCACTCTTGCTCTTTTGCCGCCGCCACGGCCAACTTTCGGGCTGCGTCTTCGGATTCGGCATAGAGGAGAACAAAGTCCTCCTGGTACATCGGCACGTAATCCGGTGCGTCCGAGGTCGATTCGAACAGGATGACAGCGATATAGGGGGTTCGGCTCATACCTGCCTCATTCATCGCTTCTCGAAACGGTTGCCTCGGCAGCTGGATGCACTATCCCCGCACCGAATTTGCTTGTCACTTGATATGACGCTCCGTGATCAGGATCGGTTCCATCGGATCGAGGTCTTTTCGAGCCGATTCGAAGGGCCGATGTACCGACACCGGCCATCGAATTCTCTCCGGTTCGCCAGCGGATCGGGTCGGCGACGGTAGCGTCTGGACGGCAGTACGCGAAATATAGAGTGCTGGATTCCATCGACGCAGGTAGATCGCATGTCACAGGGAAAAGACGTCAGCAGCGGCGCGGCAGGCCCAGCGGGGCTGAGCCGCCGACAGGCATGGGAGCGTGTGACGGGGGTGCCTATGGTGGCGCTCGCCGTGATCTTTCTGGTCGTCTACGCGTGGTTCGTCCTCGATACCGGGGCTTCGCCGGAGTTGGACTCCTGGCTGGGGCGGGTCGATGTGGCGATCTGGGTGGCGTTCGTCGCCGACTTCGTGATCCGGTTCGGGTTGTCTACCCGCCGTTGGCATTTCGTGCGCACGCATCCGCTGGAGTTGCTGATCGTGCTCATTCCGCCGTTTCGCCCGCTGCGGTTGGTGCGGGCGGCGGTGCTGATCCTCGGCTCCCTCAACCGGCACTCCCTTTCGCACCGGACCCGGCTTTCGGTGTTCGTCGGCACCAGCTCGGTGCTGGTCTTGACCCTGTGCAGCCTGGCTTTCTTCGATGCCGAGTACGGCGTGGAGGGCAGCAAGGTGCTGAACTTCGGTGATGCGCTGTGGTGGTCGGCGGTCTCGGTGACGACCGTCGGCTACGGCGACGTCTACCCGGTCACCACCGAGGGCAGGCTGATCTCGCTGGTGCTGATGACCTTCGGCATCGGGCTGATCTCGTTCGCGATCGGCACCACGACCACCTGGGTGATCGATCAGCTGAAGGCGGTCGAGGAAAGCTCGGACCGCGCCGACCGGGAGATCAACGCGCTGGTTGCCGAGGTGCGGACGCTGCGCGCCGAGGTCGCCGCGCTGCGCCCGACCGACGAGCAGCACCCTGCCGACAATGCGAAACCCGTTGGCGCGGACGGCCGTTAGCGACTACTTCGACGAGACCAGCTGCTTGGCAGGCGCGGCATCCGGGGCGATACCGTCGTGGGCGACCATGGCTTCCTCACGGCCAAGGGTCGGCCCGCCTGCGAGCAGACCGACGATCGGATACGGCGCGCGTTCCGGTGTCACGCCGGAGTCTTTGCCCATGCCGAGCGCGTTCGCCGCATCCTCGTTCTTGAC
Organism: Nocardia altamirensis NBRC 108246; assembly: GCF_001612685.1. Classification (GTDB taxonomy): domain Bacteria; phylum Actinomycetota; class Actinomycetes; order Mycobacteriales; family Mycobacteriaceae; genus Nocardia; species Nocardia altamirensis. The sequence continues at coordinate 13,793 of NZ_BDAY01000122.1, read as the reverse complement.
GCCGTAGCGGACGCCGGTGTCGGAGACGTAGAACATGCTGTCCTTGCGACGACTGTCGACCTCGATGCCGGTGGTCTGGACGAAGGCGCCCGAGCCCGGCTTGAAGTACACCGAATCGACGTTGTCGCCCTTGCCATCCGCCTGTGCGAGCGAAACCAGTTTGGCGTTGCTCGGCATCGGCAGGTCGGTGCCGTCGATGACGGACAGTTCCGCGTGCACCGCGACCTCAGCGTTGTCGGCGGCGCCTGCGATCGGCTTCCACGACAGGCAGCTCACCGGCCGTGCCTTGGACTGCACGATGGTCGGCGCGACGTCGGGGTAGGAGTCCACCCGCAACACCTTTGCCGGCGGTGAATTGGTGGACTCGAAATCGCCGATGACCGCACCATGATCCGGATTCCGCTGCGAAACCTTGATCACATCCGCGGTGAACGGGCTCACGGGCTGAATGCCGTCACGCAGCAACACGTAATTCCGATCAGCCTTACCTGACACCTGAACCACGGTGCCGATCTTCAGATTATTGATCGAGTAGCCGACCGTTGACCCGCCCGGATCATCGATCTTCGGTGGCACGATCGGGTTCACCTCGGGGATGGCGTTCAGCAGTCCTTCGCTGATCGGCCGCGGCGTCATGCCTCGGACGTTCAACGGCCCGGTGACCTGCGGGTCGTTCATGTCCACCCGCGCACGCGTGTTGTTCCAGATCAGGTAGGTCGCTTCTTTGCCCTTGACCAGCAGGCCCTTGTCCCGGCCCATTGCCGACGCTCTGTCCCCGAGGTCGAGGTCGCCGATCAACACCGAGCTGGTGCGATCGTCGGTGCCGTCCGCCTTCAGCGAATCGCACACGGTCCAGGCCCGCCCCTTGCCCGCCTTGTCGAAGCTCAGCGCGCTGGGTGCACCGGGGATGCCGATCAGCTGACCGCGCGGTTTCTTGCCGACCTCGGATTCCTTGACGAGGGTCGGCTTGGCGGCATCGCCGACCGCGAGCCGCGCCGAGGCAAGGTTCAGCGTCGGGTACGCGACGTCGTTGATCATGGCGTAAATGGCGCCGGATTCCTTGGCGACCAAGATCTTGCTGTTGTCGATCTTCCCTTGCGGGCGAATCAACGCCAGGATGCCGCAACCGGCCAGCACGACCAGCGCGAGAACGAGCCCCGCCGCATACGCCCGCGACTGCGAGCGCATCGGATCGTGCAGCATCCGCACGTCCCGCCGGACCAGGGCGTGTTCCATCCGTCGAACCAGGAAGCGGTAACCGCTCACCTGCCACCGAGTAGTGGGTTTTGAAGGCATTATTCCTCCCCCGAACAGTGCTCGCGTTCGCGCAACACAGTACAGTTCCCTGGGACTCTTGTTCAGCTCGGCCACGACGAATGGGCCGACATCGGGTACTTGGGGGACGACGATGGCGGAACCTGCCGGGGCGGGACCACGACCGTTGCTGGGGCGTATCTCGCTACAGAATCTGCTGATTGCGCAGGTCATCGGGTTTATCGCCGGGGTGGGCGCACTACTGGGCGGATTGCAGGCGCTGCCCGCGCTCGGGGTTGGCATTGTCGTCGCGCTGATTCCGCTGATCCCGATCGCGAAGCGCACCCTCCTCGACTGGATCGCCACCTGGTGGCGCTACCTGACCAAGCGTGACTATCTGATCGGCGACACCGTCGACTACCGCGGCACCGACGGCCGCTCGCTCGGCCTGTACTGGGACGGCAGCCGGGTGGTCACCGTCGTCGAGGTGCTCGCCCCGCCCGGCGGGCTGACCCGAATCGCCCGCAACACCGTGCACGCCTCGCACCTGCTCCCGCTGCCTGAACTGGCGAAATGCCTTAGCCAGCACGACATTCTGCTCAGCGGCATCGACATCGTCAGCCACGGCCACCGCAGCAGGTCCGGCACGCCCGCGGGCAAGATCTACGAATCGCTGCTCGGCCCGCTGCCCGCGACCGCGCACCGAACCGTCTGGCTGGCAATCGGTTTCGACGCGGTCGCCTGTCCGGAGGCGGCGGCCAGGCGTGGCGGCGGCGCGGAGGGCGCTTCCCGCGCGGTCACCATCGCGACGCAGCGCATCATGCGCGCGCTCGAGGACGCCGACTGCAACGCCCGCATTCTGACCGCGCCGGAAATCCGCAAGGCGGTCCTGCAGATCACCAGCGGTTTCGACCCGCGCACCCTCGAACAGCGGTGGCGCTACGCCGAAATCGGCAACAGCGTGAACATCGGCATGGCGGTTGATCCCAAGCGGCTCGGCTCCGATCTGCTCGCCCAGCTGTGGGTCGCCCCGTCCCGCGGCACCACGGTGGCGGTGCGGCTGCGGCCTGGCAGCTCGGCGGAATCGGTGAGCATCGGCGCCGCGTGGCGACTGACTGCCAGGGAACTGCCAGAACGGCGCAAGCTGGCAGGCATGGTGTCGATGAATGGCAGACACCGCAACGGGCTGCTCGCGCATCTGCCGATCGCGGTTCCCGGCGTCGACGACACGGTCCCGATGAGCGAATACCCGATCGACGTCGTCGGTGCGCTGCATCTGCCCTCCTCGGGTTGCGGCCAGCTGATCGGCTCCGACGACGAGGGCAACGGCGTCGCGGTGCGCATCGTCGGCACCGGCATCTCGACCGTGTACGTGGCCGGAGAGCTCTATCTCGCACAGCAATTGGTGTTCCGCGCGCTCGCGGTCGGCGAGCGCGTGCTGATCCGCACCGACCGCGCACACGCGTGGGAGAACCTGGTCACCACCATCGGCAACCCGGAGCGGTTGACCCTCGCGGTCGAAACCCACCAGTCCGACGCGGGATTCACCGCGACCGTGGTGGACGGGGTGCTCGCGCCCGCACCGCACGCAGGCGTCACGACGATCTACGTGACCGGCGATCCGATGGGCTGGCCTGCCACCCGCCCCGATCTGTCCCTGCACCAGCCAGGCGCGATCGGCAACCACGTCATTCTGCGCACCGGCACCGCCCAGGTCGACCTCACGCTCGTCTCCATCCCCCGCGAGGCCACCTACATCGGCCACCCGCGGGGTCGGCGCGGCGCCATGGCAGGCAACAACGCCGGGTGAGTAACGGTCTCGTGGGTCGATTCCGGTCAGCCGGGGTACGGATCGGTTGTGCGAGCAGCACGCAAAGTCCGTGCCCACCAAGCCAACTGGCCCAGTAATCGCTCGGCGGCGTCGATGGCCGCGCCGTCCTGGGTCTCGCCTGCCGCGTCGAACTGTTTCTTCGCTTGATGGAAGCTGACGGTCTCGCGGATCGACACCATGTGGATTTCCGCGACGACCTGGCGCAGCTGCTCCACGGCGCGCAGCCCGCCGGAAAGCCCACCGTAGGAAACGAATCCGATCGGTTTGGCCCGCCATTCGCGCTTGGCGGTGTCGAAGGCGGTCTTCAGCGCGGCCGGGTATCCGTGGTTGTACTCCGAGGTGATCACCACGAACGCATCCGCCGCCGCCAGCCGAGCGCGGTAGGCCGTCGCCGTCGCGCTGTCGGTGAGGTCGGTGGGCAACGGGGTGTCCAGCAAATCGATAACGCCCGTGTCGAATTCGCTGTGCGCACGTAAGGTGCGCAGGAACCAGTCCGCGACCACGGGCGCGAACCGCTCCGGCCGCACACTGGCCACGATGACCTCGAGTCGCAACGGGGTATCCACCGCGTGAGCTTAACGCGCGGGCAGAGCGGTCGAAGGAGACGAAATGATCTTGGTAACCGGCGCAACAGGCACCATCGGCGGCGAGCTGGTGGCAGCGTTGAGTGCGGCAGGCACACCGGCCCGCGGCCTGGTCCGCGATCCCGCGAAGGCCACCATGCCCCCTGGCATCGACGCGGTCACCGGCGACCTCAACCGGCCGGACAGCCTGACCGAAGCACTCGACGGGGTGGATTCCCTGTTCCTGCTGCCCGGCTACGACAACCAGACCGAATTGCTCGACCTCGCGAAAAAGGCGGGGCTGCACCGGGTTGTGCTGCTGTCGAGCGCCGCGGCAGCGCTCGAAGACATGGACAACGCGGTCTCCCGCTACATGACCCTGTCCGAGCGCGCGGTGCGCGAATCCGACCTGACCTGGACGATCCTGCGGCCGCGCACGTTCATGTCGAACGCACTGCGCTGGCTCCCGCAACTCGCCGAGGGCGACGAGGTGCGGGTGCAATTCCCCGATGTCCAGGTCGGCGCGATCGACCCCGCCGACATCGCCGCCGTCGCAGCCCAAGCCCTCACGGGCGGCTTCGATGGCCGCGTCCTCGAGCTGACCGGCCCGTACGCGCTGCGGCCTGCCGACCAGATCGCCGTGCTCGCCGAGGTCCTGCATCGCCCACTGGTCGCACGCGGGCTCAGCACTGAGGAGACCAAGGCGGAGTTGGCGGCGACCATGCCGCAGCACTATGTCGATGCGTTCCTGAGTTTCTTCGCCGACGGCACACTCGACGAGGCGACGCTGCACCCCACCGTGCGTGAGGTCACCGGCCGAGCGCCGCACACGTTCGACCAGTGGGCGCGCGAGCACGCCGCCGCCTTCGCCCGCTGACGGTGCGCACTGCCCGATTCGGTATCGACACTGACCCCTTTCGGCATCGACACTGCCGAATCAGGCACGATAGGCACTGGATGTCGGCCTGACCGTGGCATAGTGTTCGACTTCGGGAGGGGGGATTGTGATCACCGAGCGCTGGCTGCTCATCGAGACACTGGGGCATGTCCACAGTTGGTCGCTGCTCGCCGTCGGGACGTCGCCGCGCGAATGGAAGTCGTTCCAGCGCGCGGTGGCCACCCGCTTCCAGCACCTCATCGGTGCGGCCTTCGCGAGCGGCTCGGTCATCGACGAGGAGTTGCCGCAGTCCAGGCACAGCTGGTCGGGGCAGCGGATCCGGGTGGTGCCGCTGTCCGGGCCCGACGGCCGAGCCCATGCGGTCCGGCTCTGGGTCGGCGCCGGTGAACCGCCGCCGCCCGCCGGCGTCGCCGCGTTCGACGTCGACGCACGCACCCGGCGGATCGAAGCGCTCCCGCACGACCTCGGACCGCATTTCGAGGATCGCGTCGTCTGGATCGGCGCCGAATCCTTCGAGCTGATCGAACGATTCGACGGCGCACTCGATTTGGTCGCCGCGCTGGCCAGATCGACGCCAGGCGACCAGTGGTTGGACACGGCGACCGTGCGATCGCGGACCGGCCCGCGCACCCTGCTGCTCGCTGCCCGCAATCCCGAGCAGAACCGCTATCGGTGGCGCGGCCTGGCCGTCGATGTCACCGAGAGTGTTGCGCCACAGCCCAAGTCGTTCGAGGCGGCGACCCTCGATCTGCTGCGCGGCGCGCAACCGAACCTCTACCTGGCGATCGTCGACCTGGCGCAGGTCCGGCTGATCCGCTGGGTCACCGAACCCGTGCCCGGCCTGCGCTGGGGCCGCGGCACCGACGAACGGACCGTGCCACACCCAGCCGACCGCGCCCGGATCATCGCCGCCCGCAACGACATCCGATCCGGCACGCAGCGCGTCACGCTCACCGGCGTTCGCCTGGCCACCGACAACGGCGACTGGCTCGTCGCCGACCTCGAGGCCTCACCGCTGCCAAGCGGCACAGCCACACTGCCGACTCCCGGTTTCGCTCTGGTCCAGCTCGATATCATCGCGCCTCCGCCGACTTCGTAGCGGGCTGCGGCACGCCCTCTGATTTCCGCACATCGACTCGCCGCGCTGACACGCCTGCGGATGTCAAACCGTCTGCGGCGAGGGGACGTCCGCAGCAGCGAACCGATCAGCCCGCCGCGACCTGTGTAGGCGTCGCCCCGAACTCCGCGAAGCCCTGCACCGGTGGCACCTGCGCGACGAAACCCAAGCTCCGCCTGGCCCGTTCGGGGTCAGCGACGAAATGCCGCACATCGCTGAGCCGATACTGCCCGGTGACCACCGGCGCAGGCCCGCCGCGCGCCTTCGCCATGATCGAGGCGACCTCCCACAGCGTGACCGCACGCCCGGACGCGATATTCAGCGGAACGAACCCAGGCAGTGCCGCTTCGACAGCCGCGAGCACGGCCGCGGCGGCGTCGCGCACATGCACGAAATCCCTTACCTGCCCGCCGTCTTCGAACACCTGCGGCGCGCGGCCTTCGTCCAGCGCGGCCCGGATCCGCCCGACCAGTCCGGCGTGGGCGCCCTCTCCGTAGACCTGGTGCATCCGCAACGCGGTCACCGCGCCACCGACGCCGAGCCCCCACGCGAACGCGTAGTTCTCCTGCGCCACCTTGCTCGCGCCATAAGTCCCGCGCGGCCGCAGCGGCGCGTCCTCGGCGACCGGCTCCCAGGTGAGCACCTCGCCGGTGCGCGGCGCCCGATGGTCGAACATGCCGCGATCCAGGTCGGCGCGCCTGCGCAGCCCGGGAAAGAACGGGCCGCCGCGCACGCTGCGATACCGGCCTTCGCCGTAGACGGTGATCGAGGACGCCAACACCAGGCGGCGCACCTTCGTCCGCTCCATCGCGCCGAGCAGCGCCGCGGTACCCAGATCGTTGTGCGCCGCGAAGTCGGCAGGGTCGGTGGCAACGGTGATCGCGGCAAGATGGCAGACGACGTCGACGCCGGCGAGCAGCGGCTCCAGCGCGGCGCCGTCGCGCACGTCGACGCGCGAAACACCGTCCGGCGGTTCGGCGTCCGCGCCGTGCACCGAGTCGAGCATCAGGTCGACCGCGACCACCTCGTGTCCGGCGGCAGCCGCGGCTTTACGCACCTGTGTTCCGATGAAACCGGCCGCGCCGGTGATCAACACTTTCATGCACGCACCTGGATCATCCCCGCGTATGCGAGGAGCACCCTTCCTTGGCCCATGGATCAGGGTAGATCGAACGGCAGCGACACTCCGGTATGAACACGGCATCGATCGCACGTGTCGGTCTCGGTGACCGCGGCCACCGAGCGGCGGATCAGCTCCTTGAACGGCGCCAGGTTGCGCTTGAACTCGGCGAAGACGTCGACCGCGTGCACGCCTGCGCCCTCCTCCAGGCCCGCGTCCAGATCGGTCACCAAAGCGACTGCGGCGTAGCACATCTCGAGTTCCCTGGCGAGCACCGCCTCGGGGTGACCGGTCATGTTCACCAGGTCCCAGCCCTGTCCGGCGAACCAGCGGCTCTCGGCCCTGGTGGAGAACCTCGGCCCTTGGACGACGACCATCGTGCCCGCGCCCTTCATCGGCAGCGCGTCGTTCGCGGACTTGATGGTCGCGGTGCGCAGGTCGTCGCAGTACGGATCGGCGAACGAGACGTGCACGCCGCCACCGTCGAAGTAGGTCTGCGGCCGCCCCGACGTCCGATCCACCAACTGATCCGGCACCGCCACCGTGCCCGGCCCCCAATCCCCGCGCAGGCTGCCTACCGCACAGGGCGCGAACACGCGGCGCACGCCGAGCGAGCGCAACGCCCACATGTTCGCCTGGTACGGCAACGTGTGCGGCGCGAACTCATGGCTCTTCCCGTGCCTCGGCAGAAAGGCGACGGGCCGCCCCTCGACCTCGCCGACCGCGATCGGCGCACTCGGTGCCCCGTAGGGCGTCTCTACCTCGACGTTCGTCGCCTCGTTGTCGAAAAAGTCGTAGAAACCACTACCACCGATAACAGCAAGCGCGGGCCTGGCATGCGAACTCATGCACCAATTCTCTCGTCCCCGATTACCGGATGTTCAACGGGTACCAGAACTCCGGGCAACAAGACCGCAAGTTGTCAGACCCCTCGGCAATGATGGGAGGAATTCAGAGCTGGGCGGAGGTGCGTGTGGTGCAGGCGCGTCGTGGTGTGTCGCGGACGGGTGTCGGTGTGTGGCTGACAGTGTGCAGTGGGCTGGCTTTCGCCAGCACCGGGCCGCTGGCGAAATCGGTGCTTGTCGAGGGCTGGTCGCCGGGCGCGGTCATGGCCGTCCGGCTCACCGGCGGGGCCGTGATCATGCTCGGCCTGGCGCTGCTCGCCGATCCGACCGGACTGCGCGCCTGCGGGCAACACCTGCGCACGGTCGTCGCCTTCGGCGTGATCGCGATCCTCGGCGTGCAGGCCACCTTCCTGTTGTCGTTGCCATATCTCCAGGTGGGCGTGACCCTGATGATCCAATTCCTGGCGCCGATCGTGGTGATCGGCTGGAACTGGGCGGTGCGCGGGCGCAACCCGTCTCGCCTGACCATGCTCGGCGCGGCCCTCGCGCTGGGCGGTGCGGCGTTGGTGATCGACGTGTTCGGCGCGGGCGAGCTGAACCTGCTCGGGATCGGCTGGGCCGCACTGTCGATGCTGTGCAACGCGGCATTCTTCCTGCTGTCCGAACACACCTCGGACCGGCTGAGTCCGGTCGCACTGCTCGGTTCCGGGCTCACGGTCGCAGCGGTGGCCGCGTGGTTGGCAGGCGTGGCTGGCGTGCTGCCGTTGGTGTTCGGCGGCGGCACGGCGACACTCGCCGAGCAGCACATTCCCGCCGCCGTCTCGCTGGCGCTGCTGGTCCTCATCAGCACCGTGGTGGCCTACCTGTCCAGCGTTGCCGGGGCAGCGCGGCTCGGGTCGACGCTCATGTCGCTGGTCTTGCTGAGCGAGGTGCTGTTCGCGGTGGTGCTGGCGTGGCTGCTGCTCGGCGAATCGATTCGCCCGGTGCAGTTGGCCGGCGGGGTCTTGGTGGTCGCGGGGATCGCGCTGGCCCGCGGCAGCGCAGGGCGGCGCGCCGCCGAGCGGGCGCCCGACGCGGCAGCACCCGTCCTGACCTGACAAGTTGGCCGGCAAACTGTACCCTAGGGGGGTATTAAGTCCGGTCCGGCCGCAGACCGGCAGGCAGCGAGGAGAACCGGTGACAGACGCCACGCAGGACCACAGTGCGCACGACCATGCCGCGCACGGGTACATCACCGCCAAGGACGACTACCTGAAGCGGCTGCGTCGGATCGAGGGTCAGGCGCGCGGGCTGCAGCGGATGGTCGAGGAAGAGAAGTACTGCATCGACATTCTCACGCAGGTCTCCGCGATGACCAAGGCGTTGCAGGCGGTGGCGATGGGGCTGCTGGAAGACCACATCAGCCATTGCGTGGTCGATGCCGCGGTCGCGGGCGGGCCCGAGGCCGAGGCGAAGATCAAAGAGGCGACCGACGCGATCGCACGGCTGGTTCGCTCCTGAGTCAGCCGTGCCAGCGGCGGTAGATCTCGATGGCGCCGGGATGCAGTGGGACCGGCGCGGTGCCGATCAGGGAACGGCCGTCGAGGAACTGGGTGCCCGCCGCCTCGGTGGGCACCAGCGAATCCGCTTGGTACACCAGTAGTTCGACGATCGAAGCGGCGGTGTCCTGCGACATCGACGCCGCGGCGAGCATCAGATTCGCCACGCCGATCGTGTGCACCGCGGAACCGCCGGGATAGGCGTCGGCGGGGATCTCCACCCGGTCGTACACCGGGCCGAAGCGCTCGCGCATCGGCACCGCCCACTCGCCCATATCCACCAGCCGCATGCGGCTCGGCACCTCGAGCACTGTCGTCGGCACGCCACCCGCCCACAGCAGCGCGTCCGAGGCGCCGGAGTTCAACGCCGCCACCGCATCCCGCAGTGGCCGATGCGAAATCACCACGTCCTCTTCCGGATCCATCCCGGCGACACGAAGCAGCCGGTCGCCGGTCAACGCCGCGCCCGAGCCGTCGGCACCCAAATTCACCCTGGCGCCACGCAAGTCGGCGACGCGGGTGATCGGGCTGTCCGAGCGCACCACCAGCTGCAGGTAGTTCTCGTACACCCGGCCGAGCGCGAGCATCCGATCCGTCGTGTCCCCCACCGAATCCGACAGCGCCAGCGCCGCATCCACCTGTCCAGTCGCCAGCATCGTCAGGTTCTCCTGCGATCCCGACGTGGTCACCCGCTCGATCCGCACGTTTCCCGATTTAGCGGCAACGGCACTCAGCAGCCCAGCGAACGCGTGATAGAAACCGCCGACCTCCCCCGAGGCCAGCCGGACCAGCGGCCCGCCACCACTCGGCCCGCACCCGGCGATGCCCGCCGCGGCGACCGCGCCGGTCAGTGCGAGGAACCCGCGCCGATTCACCATTGTTCACCCCACGCGGGCAAGCGGATTCGCACGGCAAGCCCCTGCGGCAGCACCGGTTCGACGGTCAGCGTGCCGCCACGCGCCTGGGCGAGCGCCGCCGCGATCGGCAGCCCGAGCCCGGAACCACCGCTGGCAGCATCGGATCCGCGGTAGAAGCGGGTGACGAGCCGGTCCACCTCCTCGGGGCGTACGCCTGCACCGTTGTCGTCGATGGTCACGGTGACCCAACCCGGCGCGGTTTCCACGCCGACAACGGTTTTGGCGCCGGCCCCCGCGTACCGCGACGAATTACTCAGCGGCACATCGAGTATCTGCGCCAGTGCATCGGCGGAGACCGCGGCGTCGGCATGCGCCGCCGACGGCGCGATGAGCAGTTCCTGCCCCGCGCTCGCATAGGCCGAACACCACGCGTCGAACCGGTCCGCGACCACCTGCACCGCGTCGCAATGCGCATCGGCGTCCGCCGTGCGGGCCGCGTCGAAGGCGGCGGGCGTCTCGGCGACGGCCAAGCTGAGCAAGCCGTCCAGCAGCGCCGTCAGTCGTTCGACCTCGGCGCTGGCCCCGCGGAAGGTGTTCGCCGCAGTGTCCGGTATCGCGGGCTCCAGCGAGTCGAGCCGAATGGTCAGTGCCGCAAGCGGGTTCCGCATCGCATGCGCGGTATCGGCGACGAGCTGGCGTTGCGCGTCGACCGAATCGGCGACGGCAAGCGCCATCGCATCGAAAGACTCGGCAACAGCCCGCATTTCCGGCGGACCACCGTGGCGCCGGGCGATCGACGGCGGGCGGGCCTGCACCGTCTCGGCGCGCGGGGCAGGCAGCGTCGCCGTCAGATCCGCGACCGCGTGCGAGAGCGCCGCGAGCGGCCGCAACACCCAGCGGCTCAAGGTCAATGCGAGCAGGGTGAACAGCGCCATCGCGATCACACACCCCAGCACGATCAACGCCCAGGTCCGCGCGATGTCGGCGCGCGCACGCGCGGTCGAGGCCTGAATCACCACCGCCCCGTTGACCTGGATGCCGGTGCCGACCGGCCTGGCGATGAGCATGGTCGGTGAGCCCCACGGCGTCAGCTGATTCTCGGCGTGCGGGCGCTGGTTGCGCCTTGCCGCGGCCACCGCGGCGCCGATACCGGGATCGGCCATGGTCGCACCGCCATTGGCGGTCGTCGCGCCCTTGGCATCGACCACAAGGACGTTGTCGCCGAACAGTTCGTGATAGCGGAGCACCTCGTCCGCGAGCGCGCGGGTGTCCCCGGTCGACGACGCGGCGGCCGCCAGGTTCGCGAACCGGTCGGCGTCCCCCGAACGGGCGAGCACCAACTGCTGGGTCCGGCTGGTCGCGACCGTCAGCGAAAGCGGCACCGCGAAGGCGAACACCGCGATCGCGGCGAAGACGGTCAGCGCGATGAGTAGGCGGCGCCGCACGGCGTGCCCCCGCTCACTGCCCCCACCGATAGCCGTAGCCGCGAATGGTGGTGATGAGACCAGGCCGGTTCAGCTTGCTCCGCAACCCGGTCATGTGCACATCCAGCGACCGCGACACCGCGACGAACGCGTCGCCCCAGATCCGATCCATCAGCTGCTGCCTGCTCACCGCGGCCCCCGGCCGCTCCACCAGCGCCTCGACCAATTCGAATTCCTTCTGCGTCAACATGATCGGTTCCCCGGCCACCTCGACGACGCGGGCTTGCAGGTCCACCCTGACGTCCCCGGTGACCACCTCGGCCTGCGCGGGTTGCGCCGCAGCGGCCGCGCGCCGGGTGACGGTCTCCAGCCGCGCCATCAACTCCGCGATCCGCGGCGGCTTCACCACATAGTCGTCGGCGCCGCCGCGCAGGCCGCGCACGATGGACCGCTCGTCGCTGCGCGCGGTCAGAATGAGCACCGGTACCTGACTCACTTCGCGCAACTGCCGCAGCACCTGCAGCCCATCGGCATCGGGCAGGCCGAGATCGAGGATCACCGCGTCGTAACCGCGGTGCGACGTAAGGAGATCCGCGCCGCGCCGTTTGCGCTCGGCCCGGTATCCCCGGGCGTTGAGCGCCTCAACCAACGCGTCGCCAACGCCGTCGTCGTCTTCGACCACCGCAAGCCGCACGCGCCGATCCTCCCATAACGGGTGGATCGGCGCGGATGCCGGGCTGTCGGTCACGCGCGGTAGCCCCTGGCGTTGCGAGCCTCCACCAGAGCATCTCCCAACGTCAGCAACATCTTCGGTAACCGCAAGCCGCACGCGCCGATCCGGGCGGATCGGCGCGGCGGCCGGTTGATCAGCGTGCGGAGACGAGGCCACGCTCCGACTCCGGACCGCTCGACTCGAAGGCGTGACCGGCCTCGCGGTCGAGCTCGGTGGTGGACTTGTTCTTCAGGAAGAAGATGTAGACCAGGAGCGAACCACCGATGAGCGCAGTGACATAGGCGATGAACTGCGGAACCATATCGTGCTTCTTCATGGCTTCGTAGATCACCGGCGCGGTCCCGCCGAAGGCGGAGTTGGCCAGCGCGTAACCCATGCCAACGCCGAGTGCCCGGATGTTGGCCGGGAACAGTTCGGCCTTGACCAGCGCGTTGATCGAGGTGTACCCGGTCAGGATGATGTACCCGATGGCCAGCAAGCCGAAGGAGGCGAGCGCGTTGTGGCTCTTCGGCAGGAAGGTGATCAGGAAGTAGGTGTAGATCACCCCGCCCACTCCGAAGAACACCAGCAACGGCTTGCGGCCCACCCGGTCACTGATCCAACCGCCCACCGGTTGCAGGCACATCAGGAAGATCAGGCCGATCAGGTTGACCCAGGTGGCCACCGAGGCGTCGCTGCCGGTGAACGCCTTCTTCACCATCGCCGGGGCGTTCACGCTGTAGGTGTAGAACGCGACGGTGCCGCCCATGGTGATCAGGAAGCACAGCAGCAGCGGCCGCCAGTGCCGAACCAGCAATTCCTTCATCGACCCCGAGGTGCGGTCGGCACCGGAGCGGGCGGCGTCGATGTGGTCCTTGGACAGTGATTCGTCCATGTCGCGCCGCAACCAGAACACCACGATCGCCGCGAGTCCGCCGATAGCGAAGGGGATGCGCCAGCCCCAGTCCTGAATCTGTCCCTTGTCCAGGACCGCGGTCATGATCAGCAAGGTGAACTGCGCCAGCACGTGGCCGCCGATCAGCGTGACGTACTGGAACGAGGAGAAGAAACCACGCTTGCCCTTGGTCGCCACCTCGGACATGTACGTCGCCGAGGTGCCGTATTCGCCGCCGGTGGCAAAGCCCTGGACCAGCCGGAAGACGATGAGCAGCGCCGCGGCGCCCACACCGATGGTCTCCCGGGTCGGCATGATCGCGATACCGAAGGAACACGCTGCCATCAGGGTCACGCTGAACACCAGCGCGGCGCGGCGGCCGTGCCGGTCGGCGTAACGGCCGAAGTACCAGGAGCCGATCGGGCGCATCAAGAAGGTGACAGCGAAGATCGCGTAGACATAGATGGAGGAGTTCTCGTCATCCTTCGCGAAGAACTGATTCTGAAAATAGGTCGCGAAGACGGTGTAGATATAGACGTCGTACCATTCGACGAGGTTTCCCGAAGACCCCTTCAACGTATTCAGAATTGCCCGCCGAGTGCTGGTTGGCACCGATAAGGGAGCCGAATTGGGCTCCGACGCCTTACTCAATGTGGACATTGACCTACCTCCTTCGACGCAGCTGTGCGTCTTCAGGAAGAGTGTGTCTGCTGTCACAGTCACTGCGAAAGCGTCCGAG
>NZ_BDAY01000121.1 GCF_001612685.1 Nocardia altamirensis NBRC 108246 | reverse complement strand
GCCGGAGCGGGCGCGGGGGTAGCCGGACGGGGACCGGGACGCGGGCCGTTACCTGCGGGCTTCGCGGCCGGACGGGCCGACCCGGACGGGGCGGGGCGTGAACCCGACTTGGTGCCGTTCGACGGGGTTGATTTCGCGAACGACTCACGGAGCCTGCGCGCAACGGGTGCTTCCACCGTCGACGACGCAGACTTAACGAACTCGCCCTGATCCTTCAGCTTTGCGAGTAGTTCCTTGCTGGTGACACCGAGTTCTTTGGCCAACTCGTGCACGCGGGCCTTGCCTGCCACTGCTCTCCTCACTGAGAGGTCGAGCAGGTGCACCCGTTATTCAGGGACGGGGCCCGCACGACCTCGGGTTATCTCCGATGGACGTTCATCGTTGGTGCTTCACGGTGTGCTCATGAGTGCTCGTGCCTGTTCTCGAGGTACTTCTCCACGGCTGAGATATCCAGATTTCCGGACACTCGTAGTGCTCTGCCGAATGCTCGGCGTCGTTCTGCCACGGTCAGACAAGCCGAGACGGGGTGCAACCAGGCACCCCGTCCGGGAAGTCTGTGCCGCGGATCGGGAACGATCATGACGCACGGGGCACCGTTTCCGGTAACCATTTCCTGCGCCACGACTCGCAACAGATCGACGGCCAACTCGCGCTTCCGGCATCCGATACAGGTCCGAATCGGTTGCGCGTGCTGAACCTGTGTCCACTCTACCGCTGCCCCGGTCGGATCACCGAACCGCTCCCCCGCGGAAGTTACCAACATGTCATCCCGATGGTCCGTTTCGTACCCCGGGATGTCGACCGCACGGCGCGCCGCGTCGGCTTCGGTCAACTCCGGTGCGCCTCCGTCCGAACCGAGCCGCCGCCCATGTCAGGGGCGGCGTCGCTGCGGATATCGATGCGCCAGCCGGTCAGCCTGGCGGCCAGGCGGGCGTTCTGCCCCTCCTTGCCGATGGCCAGCGACAGCTGGAAGTCCGGCACAACCACCCGTGCGGCACGCGCCTCCGGATCGACGATGGTGACCGACACCACTTTCGACGGCGAGAGCGCGTTGCCGACGAACGTCGCCGGATCCTCGGCGTAATCGATGATGTCGATCTTCTCGCCCGCCAGCTCGCTCATCACGTTGCGCACGCGCTGCCCCATCGGGCCGATGCAGGCGCCCTTGGCATTCACGCCGGACACGGTGCTGCGCACCGCGATCTTGGAGCGGTGCCCGGCTTCCCGCGCGACAGCCACGATTTCGACCGAGCCGTCGGCGATCTCGGGCACCTCGAGCGCGAACAGCCGCCGCACCAGATTCGGGTGGGTGCGCGACAGCGTGATCTGCGGGCCGCGCGGGCCGCGCGAGACACCGACCACGTAACACTTGATCCGGTCGCCGTGCTCGTAGGTCTCCCCCGGCACCTGCTCGGCGGGCGGGATCAGTCCCTCCGCGCCGTGCAGCTCGCTGCCGATGCGGACCACGATGGTGCCGCGCGCGTTGGCGCGGGCATCGCGCTGCACCACGCCGCCGACGATGTCGCCTTCGTGCGTGGAGAACTCGCCGAAGGACTTCTCGTTCTCGGCGTCACGCAGCCGCTGTAACACCACCTGTCGCGCGGTGGTCGCCGCGATCCGGCCGAAACCCTCAGGGGTGTCGTCCCATTCGGAGATCACGTTGCCGTCGGCATCCAGCTCGCGGGCCATCACCCTGACCGTTCCGGTCTTCTGGTTGATGTCGATGCGCGCGTTGGGCTGGTGGCCCTCGGTGTGCCGGTAAGCGGTGAGCAGCGCCGACTCGATCGCGGAGATCACGGTCTCGATCGAGATCCCCTTGTCGGCGACGATCGCACGCAGGGCTTCGATTTCGATGTTCATTCCACGATCCCTTCGGTCGGCGAATCGGACGCTGGTACTGATTCGGCTAGTTCATCTGGTGTTCCTGCAATATCCGGGGCGTCGACCGCCGGCACATCATCTTCCTGGCCAGGCACCGGGCGGCCGGGAATCACGCCGCCGGCGAGTTCCATTTCCCGTGGGCCCGGCTTCCCGAACTCGACCTGCACCACCGCTTCGGCGATGTCGGCGAGTGAGACTTTCACGCGGTGTGGCTTCTGCTTTCCGCCGAGTACCAGCGCAACTGTATCGCCGTCGAGCTGTCCGACCCGTGCCTCGAACTTCGCCGAGCCACCCGGATCCGGGGCCGGAGCTCCGGCCCGCAGATGGATCCGGACCTTTCGGCCTTGCGCGCGGCGCCAGTGCCGGTCCACGGTGAGCGGACGGTCGACGCCAGGGGTGGTGACCTCGAGCAGGTACGGCGTCTCGCCGAAATCGCCTGCCTCGTCCAGCAACTCCGAGAGTTCGGTGCTGAGTTTCGCGATGGTGTCGAGATCGGAGGGGCCGTCGCTGTCGACGGTCACCTGCACGCGAGCCTGCGCATCCGCATTCTTGCCGGACGTCGAAATATCGACGCCTTCGAGGTCGAATCCTCGGCGTTCGACGAGTCCAGCTATGAGCTGACTCAGCCTTTCCTCGGTCGGCATCGGCATGTGGGGCGGCTCCTGGTTCAGTTGTCACGATGGTCGGAAATTTCTTCTACCGAGGGTCTAGCGTAACGCGCCCAGAGAGTGTAAAGGACCAGCGGGCAGGCAGTACGCGCGCCACAAGTGGCGGGTGAGAGATGGTAACTCGCTTCCATCGGGAACCAACGCGCGCCACCGCAACAACGGCTCAACGACCGATCCCGAGGCAGGCGATCCGAACACCGGTGCCTGGTCCGGAGGCGCCTCGCGAATCTGGCACGATGGTGCCGTGCCCATCCGCCTTCTCGCCGCGCCGCCCGCTGCGTGCAACCCCTCCGACCGGCACGATTCCCGGTTCGCACTGGACCGCCGCAGCGTCTTACGACTCGCGGGCGGCGGCACGATCGGGGTCTTCGCGCTCGGCGCGGCCGCGGGATGCGGCGCCGACGACACGGTGTACGAGCCGGATCCGCTTGCCACGCACGAGGTTCAGGCCCGCGCCGATGCCGCGGCGGCGACCGCGGCGATCGCGCTCGCACCGCAGCGACACACCGCGCTCACCGTGATCGCGTCCGAAAGGACCGCGCACGCAGACGCTTTGAAGGCCGAGATGGACCGGGTGATCGGCGTGTACGGCGACGGCACCACGCCGGTCCACCGCACCCGCACGAACGGCCCCGCCGCCTCGGGACCGTCCGCGGTGGCGTCCGGGTCGGCTGTGCCCCCGACGCCGCCGCCGAGCGTGGACACATTGCGCGCCCAGCTCACCAAGTCCCGGCAGTCTGCCGCCGACCTGGCCCGCACCCAATCCGGTTACCGGGCAGGGCTGCTCGCCTCGATCAGCGCGGCCTGCGCCGTCCAGGCGGGGGTGTTGCTCGGATGATCGACACCATGCTGCCGCTCGACACGGTGCTGTTGATCGACTCGGTGCGAGTGATCGACTCCACGCTGACGGAACCGACAAGCGAGGTGCGAGCATGAACGACGCGGAACGCCAAGCACTGCTCGACGCCCTGCACGCCGAATACGGTGCGGTGTACGCCTACGGCGTCATCGCCGCCTACGCCTCCCCCGAGCGCGCCCGCCTCGTCGCCGAGCACACTGCCGCACATCGGGCCCGGCGCGACACCACCCTCGACGCGCTCACCGCGAGCGGTATCGACGCACCGGCCCAGAACGCCGCCTACACGGTCCCGTTCCCGATCACCGACCCGATTCCGGCGGCCAAGCTCGCCGCGATCGTCGAATCCGACTGCGCCGTCGCCTGGCGCGCGGTCGTCGAACACGGTGCGGCCGAGACCCTTCGCGGCATGGGCGTCGATGCGCTCACCGAAGCCGCTGTGCGCCTTGCCACCTGGCAGTCGATCCTCGGCACGAACCCGCCGACGATCGCGTTCCCAGGGAAGGTCTAGGGCCGAGCGAGCCCTGACCCGGCCGTTCGCTGTTCAAGCCAAGCGGTGATGTGTCCGGATTCACTGAACGCCAACAGCATTCATGGCCGCACAGCAGCGCTGCGCGGCCATGAATGTGTCACTTACGGGCGCATCTCGTAGGCGCCGTCGTATGCGACGACCTCGCCCCACACGCGGTCGAAGCGGGCGCGATCGGCGACCGGAGGACGCAATGCCGAAGCGGCCCAACCCTGCTGGTCGGGGGTGGCGGACGGCTTGCCGTACAGCGTGGTGGCGTAGGTGTTGAAGTCACGGATCTGGAAGTCGAAGATCTGGTCGAGCAGATCACGGTCCAGGCCGGTGATCGCCGCCTGCTCCAGCACCAGCTGGCCGTAGACCACCAGGGAGAACAGGTGGCCGATGGTCAGCATGAAGTCCAGGTCCTTCTGCTGAGCGGCATCGGGGCCTGCCGTGCTGAGCAGCGTGCGCAACGCCTGCGCCTGCTCGAAGAAGCGTCCGACATTCGGGATGTCGGCGTGCTTCTCGTAGGCCGGGGTCCAGTCCGCGAACTGCACCTTGCCCGCGCCGCGCGCCGGACCCTGATGCCAGAAGAACTCGTCGTCGGCCGCGTCCTGGCGGGTGCCGACCTCCGGGTAGTCCTTCGGGTTGAACAGGTAGTTCGGCATGAACTTCAGGATCTGCCCGACGTTCACGTGCACCGTGCCCTCGAGCCGGGGCAGCGTGTTGATCAGGCGCTGCACCTCGGCGAAGTAGGTGTTCTTCTCGAATCCCTTGGCGGCGAGCACATCCAGCAGCAGCGTCATCACCGTCTCGCCCTCGGAGGTCACCTTGGACTTCGTCATCGGGTTGAACAGCAGGTAGCGCCGGTCCTCGAGGCTCGCGCTGCGGAAGTAGTCGACGGCGCGGTCGCTGAACAGCTTCATCGCCACGATGCGGGCGTAGGCGTCGACGAAATTCGTGCGCACGTGCGGGAAGTCGGTGACCGGGTTGCCGTACAGGATCCGGTTGTTGGCGTGCGTGATCGCCTCGTAGAAGGAGTGCTCGACCATGCCGATACCGCCGTGGCACAGGTTGAACTTGCCGACGTTGACGGTGTTCAGCGCCGCCGAGAACGCCTCGGGGCCGGTGTGCAGGATGTCGGCTGCGGTCACCGGGTAGTTCTCCAGGCGGAACGTGCTGACATACATCTGCTGGTGCACGACATTGCCGAGCAGCCGGTAGTTTTCGTGGCGGGAGTCCGCGGCGAACCACACGTAGCCGTCGGCGCCCTCGATGTCGGCGCGGCGGGAGAACACCGAAACCATGCTCGCCACATTGCCGTTGCCGATGTAGTACTTCTCGCCGTTGGCGCGGAACAGGATGCCCGCCTCGGCGTCGGCGCTGCCCGGCTCGGTCGGGGTGAGCACCAGGTCGGTGTTGTAGATGTCGGCGCCGTGCGTCTGCTCGGACAGACCGAACGCCATCACCTGTCCCTCGGCCAGGTCGGCGGCCGCCTTGCGCTTGGCGTCCTCGTTGTCGCTCTGCCAGATCGGGCCGAGACCGAGGATGGTCACCTGCTCGGCGTACCAGTAGGCCAGGCCGTAGAAGCCGAAGATCTCCGAGAGCGCGGCGTTGCGGGCCGCGTCCCAGCGCCGGTTCTCGTCGCCGTCGGCGTACGCGGCGGGGGTCAGGAAGGTGGCGAACAGCTTCTCCTTCGCGACGAAGTCGAGAAAGTCCGCCGTCCACACCGCGTCCGCGTCATCGACCAGCAGCTGCTGCTTGCCCCGCGACTCGAACCACTCGATGGTGGCGCGCAGCAGGCGCCGAGTCTCGGCGTCGAACTGCTGCGGGTCGTAGGTGGCCGGGTTGAACAACAACGCATCGGTGCTCGTCATGCCGTTAACTTACCAGCGAGTAACAGCAGCCCGAAGCGGGTCTACCCCACTTCACAAAGCAAATCTCCCCTACGCCACCGTAGGTCGAAAAGCGAGCGGCCCCGGTGGATGTCCACCGGGGCCGATCGGGTTCGAGTGCTACTGGCCGCGCACCTTGGCGACGACTGTGGTGACTGCTGCGTCGGCGGGGATTTCCTCGGCCTCACCGGTGAAGCGGTCGCGGAGTTCGACCTTGCCTTCGGCCCAGCCTCGGCCGATGACGAGGACCAAGGGCATGCCGAGCAGTTCGGCGTCCTTGAACTTGACGCCGGGGGAAGCGGTGCGATCGTCGAAGAGCACGTCGAGGCCGTTGGCGTGCAGGCCTGCGACCACTTCCTCGGCGCCGGCGCGGGCTGCGTCGTCCTTGTTCGCGATGACGACGTGCACGTCGAACGGCGCGACCTCGGCGGGCCAGCGCAGGCCCTTGTCGTCGTGCTGCTGCTCGGCGATCACCGCGACCATGCGCGAGACGCCGATGCCGTAGGAGCCCATGGTGAGCCGCACCGGCTTGCCGTTCTCGCCGAGCACGTCGACGTCGAACGCGTTGGTGTACTTCTGGCCGAGCTGGAAGATGTGGCCGATCTCGATGCCGCGCGCGGACACCAGGGCGCCGCGACCGTCGGGCGACGGATCGCCGTCGCGGACCTCGGCGGCCTCGATGGTGCCGTCCGGCACGAAGTCACGCCCGGCGACCAGGCCGACCACGTGCTTGCCCTTGGCGTCGGCGCCGGTGATCCAGGCCGTTCCGGTCCCGATACGGGGATCGACCAGGAAGCGAACACCGTTGGCCTGCAACGCCTTCGGACCGATGTAGCCCTTCACCAGGAACGGGTTGGCGGCAAAGTCGGCGTCGGTGAGCAACTCGACCTCGGCGGGTTCGACGGAGGCGCCGAGCCGCTTGTCGTCGACCTCACGGTCGCCGGGCAGGCCGATGCCGACGATCTCGGACTTGCCGTCCGGGTGGCGCAACTTGACCATCACGTTCTTGAGGGTGTCGGCCGCGGTGACCGGACGGCCGAACTGCTTGTCGATCCCGGCGCTGTTGGCCCAGTCGACGAGGGTCGCGATGGTCGGCGCATCGGGGGTGTCGTGCACGACGGCCTCGGGCAGTCCGTCGACAGGCAGCGGCGCGGGCGCAGGCGTGATGACCGCTTCGACGTTGGCCGCGTAGCCGGATTCGAGGCAGCGCACGTAGGTGTCCTCGCCGACGGGGCTGTCGGCCAGGAACTCCTCGGACGCACTGCCGCCCATCGCGCCGGAGGTGGCCGCGACGATGACGTACTTGACCTGCAGCCGCTCGAAGATCCGCTGGTAGGCCTCGCGATGCGCGTTGTAGCTCGCCTTGAGTCCGTCCTCGTCCAGGTCGAACGAGTACGAGTCCTTCATGATGAACTCGCGCCCGCGCAGGATGCCGGCGCGGGGCCGCTCCTCGTCGCGGTACTTGTTCTGGATCTGGTAGAGGGTGACCGGCAGGTCCTTGTAGGAGTTGTATTCGCCCTTCACGGTGAGCGCGAACAGTTCCTCGTGGGTGGGGCCGAGCAGGTAGTCGGCGCCCTTGCGATCCTGCAGCCGGAACAGGCTGTCGCCGTACTCGGTCCACCGGTTGGTCGTCTCGTATGGGTCGCGCGGCAGCAGCGCGGGCAATGAGATCTCCTGGGCGCCGATCGCGTCCATCTCCTCGCGCACCACGTCTTCGACCCGGCGCAGCACGCGCAGCCCGAGCGGCAGCCAGGAGTACACGCCCGGCGCGATGCGCCGCACGTATCCGGCACGGACGAGCAGTTTGTGGCTGGGCACCTCGGCGTCGGCGGGATCGTCGCGCAGGGTACGCAGGAAAAGTCGAGAGAGGCGGGTGATCACGGATGCACAGGGTAGTCGCTGACAGGACGATGCTCGAAGCGCATTACCGTATTCGCTCGTGCTGGTGCTGCTGCCTCCCTCCGAAACCAAGTCCGACGGTGGTACGGACGTACCGCTCGACCTGGCTGCCCTGTCGATGCCGCAGCTCACGGCGGTGCGCGAGCGGCTCGTCGACGAAGTCATGAAGCTGGCCACCGACCCGGCGGCGAGCCGCGCCGTGCTCGGGCTCGGCAAGGGGGCTGACAGCGAGATCGCCAGGAACGCGGCTCTGCGCACGGCGCCGACTCGGCCTGCGCTGGAGCGCTACACCGGCGTGCTCTATGACGCGCTCGAAGCGAGCTCGTTCACCAAGCAGCAGCGCGCCAAGGCGTATGCGCGGCTCGGCATCGGCTCTGCGCTGTTCGGCGCGGTCAGGGCGAGCGATCCGATCCCGGCCTACCGGCTCTCCGGCGGCTCGAAACTGCCAGGCCTGCCGACTCTTTCCGCGGTCTGGCGCGATTCGCTCGCCGAGGCCCTGCTGGCCGAGGCGGCGGGCGATCTCGTCGTCGATCTGCGCTCCGGCACCTATCAGCAGCTCGGTCGGGTGCCAGGCGCGGTCACCGCCAACGTCCTCACCGAGCATCCCGACGGCAGCCGAACCGTGGTGAGCCACTTCAACAAACACCACAAGGGCCTGCTCGCCCGCGCCCTCGTGCTCACCCGCGCCGAACCCACCGACGTGCGCGGCCTCGCCCGCGTCGCCGACAAGGCGGGCCTGCGGACCGAGATCGCCTCCCCCACCGAACTTTTGATCATCACCTGAGCCGCGAACTGCTGATCCGCACCCCTTCCGTGCCTTCGCACTCGTTCCGGGCTTCCGGAATGGGTGCGGATGCACACAAGGGGTGCGGATTTCGGATCGCGAGGCGACGCGTCAGTCGGTGGAAGTGAGGGTCGTCAACTCGCGGGCCAGGTTCGCGCGAGCTGCGGCCTCGTAACGGGTTCGAGCCGTTGGTGTTCGGAACAATCGGGGCTGTTGCGCAAGACCTTGCAGCACCGCCGTGCGCCCGGCCCGGAAAAGCTCGTCGGGCACATGCCGATACTCCTGTCGAACCGCGGCGGTATAGGCCGCGTACCCTGCTTCATCCGCGGCAAGCACCGCGAGGTCTGCATCGCACAGCACCCCACCGTTGCGATCGTCATCGGCAGGCGCGTGCGTCGCCGTCAACCGCACCAAGCGAGCGACCTCGTCGACGAGTTCCGCTGCGAGACCGAGTGATCCAAGCATCTCCTCGGCCAGATCGGCACTGCGTTCCTCGTTGTCGTGACGATCGACGGCGTAGACCGCGTCATGAAAGAACGCAGCGTACCGCACCGCGTCGACATCGTCGGCATCGGCGGCCAGATCGTCGATGACACCCAGCATCGCCGCCAGGTGAGTCACCGTGTGATACCGCCGATGCGGCTCCTGATACCGCCCGATCAGCTCCTCGCCGACCGCCGACGCCTGTGCCCCAGCGAGTTCCGCCCAGCGCGCGAGCAGATTTGCTTCCTTCGATGTCCCCATCCGCACAGTCTGCCGAACCGCCCCGCACCCGACAATGCCCTGTGGCGTGTGGTTTTCGGCACGTTCGCCGAAGCGGCCGCGATAAATGGGATGCGCTGAGCCACCGTGGCTCGGTACCGTCGCTCCAGCGCTCGAGGCGTCCGGAACGGGAGGATTCGGATGCCTCGGGCCTCATGTTGGTGCACCGCGCGGATCGCGCGGCGGGGAGGTTTTGGATGACGAAACTCAATCAGATCATTGCGGTGGAGAAGGGCATCAAGAGCGACACGCTGCGCGAGCTCGCCGAGGCGCACGGTTCGCTGCAGAAGGCGCCGTTGCTGGCCGGTATCGCGCGCACCTATCAGCCGAAAGACGAAGAGGGCGAGCAGCTTCCGCCGGAGTCGACCCGGGTGCAGGTGAAGTCCGAGCAGGTGCTGCGCGAGACCGCGACGACCTTGACCCGCCTGTTCGATGTCACCGCGACCAAGGATTGGGCGAACACCGAAGCCAAGGCCGACGTGACCGTCGACGGCGAGACGTTGCTGCGCGCGGTGCCGGTCTCCTACCTGCTGTTCCTGGAGAAGCAGCTGGCCGACCTGCACGCGTTCGTGAAGAAGCTGCCGGTACTCGACGCGGCCGAGTCGTGGTCGTTCGACGACTCCACCGACACCTGGCGCACCGACACCGTACGCACGATCCGCACCAAGAAGGTGCCGCGTAACCACGTCAAGGCCGAGGCGACCGAGAAGCACCCGGCCCAGGTCGAGGTGTACTACGAGGACATCGCGATCGGTTACTGGAACACGGTGCGGTTCTCCGGCGCGCTGCCTGCTCGACGGGTCAACGAGCTGGCCGACCGCGTCGAGAAGCTCCAGCGGGCAGTGAAATTCGCGCGGGAAGAGGCGAACGGCACCGAGGTCACCGACCGCAAGACCGGTGACGCGGTCTTCGGATACCTCTTCCGCTGAAACCCGGCCAGGGGCGATACTCGTCCCTGGCCCCACCGACTCCCCCGCCGCGGGCGGGGGATGCGCCAAGAGCGCAAAACTCAAACTGAAGCTCAAGCTGAATTACACGGCGTCAGTGGGGGTTCAAGTCCCCCTCCGGGCATCCATGCTCGGGTAGCCCAACTGGTAGAGGCAACCGTGCCAATCTCAGACTCTCGCTCCAGCACGAGTATTCGCCGCCGAACAGCGCAGCACGAGGAAAGGACATGCCCGCGACGAGATGCCGGTTCAACACCGGTCCTCCGCGCCCATGCGGAGGTGGTCTAAACGTATGACGCGTCGCTGATTGTGAACCTCATCCGATCCCACCGCTGCGGTGTGCGAATTGGGCGGCATTGCTGGAACCCGGGAGCAGGCTACGCTCCCGGGTTCCCCAATATCCGCGACATTGCCGAATCACTCAGTGCCGCTCCGACCGACCGAGCCCGCGTCCCCTGATCTATACGCGGGCTCGACATCGACACGCACCGGCTCCGGTTCTCGCTGCGGCCCTTGACCTTCCAGAGTCTCGTGCCGATCGATGGCGTACTGCAACGCCAGCGCGGCGAATACCACTGCCGCACCGACAATCTGATGCACGTGCAGCACGTCACCGCGCACCCCGATACCGAGTCCCACCGCGACCAACGGCATCAGATAGAACGCGAGACCCGCCTGCAACGGCCCGACCGTCCCGATCAACCAGTAGTTGAGCAGGAACGCCACCGCCGTTCCGACACCCATCGCGACCAGCGAACCGACCACCGCGGCAGTGGGATCCATCGGCCGCGCCAACTGCGGCGCCGTCACCACCAGCATCAGCAGCCCGGCAACGATCGCCTGGCTGGCCGCCAACGCCACCTTCGAATAACCGAGCGTGCTGATCAGATGCTTCGCGTACGCGTAGGCAACGGCGTAACAGACGGCGCCTGCCAGGCAGGCAAGCTGCCCCGCCAGCGACGACCGCGACGTCTCGCCCCACGGCGCCATCAACACGATGATCCCGCCGAACCCGAGCACCGAGGCGACCACCTCACCTCGACTCCCCTTGTGCCGCAACAACAGCCAGACCACCGGCAGCGAAGCCAACGGCGTCACGCTGTTGTAGATGCCCGCCATGCTCACCGACACCTGCTGCTGCCCCCAGGCGAACAGCAACCACGGCAACGCCTGCCCGAGGACACCCATCAGCAGCAGCCGCGCCCAGATTCCCCAGCCACGCGGCAACTGTCGCCGCATGACCAGGCAACAGGCCAGCAGGATGGCGCCGCCCAGCCACAGTCGTGCTGCCACGATCTGCGCCGGATCGGCGCCCTCCAACGCCACATCGACCAGCAGGAAGTTGGATCCCCAGATGGCCGCAAGGGCGATCAGAGCAAGGCGGCTAGCGGCAAGCACGTCAAGGCCTTTCCCGTTTCCACGGGATAGGAGTCGGTGAAGATCCGCAGCCCACCGTTGGCGTACCAGGACATGATCTGCCCATCGAGCCGCGCCCGGTGCTCGATGATGTCGACCACCGCCTTGGCGCACTCGTTGAGCTCTTCGTGACCGACGAACGAGAATTCGGCGAGCAGATCCAGGCTGACGGCCTCGTGCTCCTCGTCCTCGTTGACGCCGGAGTGCGCGGCGATCGGCTTGAAGAACTCTTCGGACAGATCGTTTTCCCGGCAGCGGGCCAGGAACAGGTCGAGGAAGTCCGGTTCCGGCTCCTCCATCGGGAACAGCGTGCTGATGATGCCGAGCGGGAACTGGTAGGCGTGCACGCCCATCGACGCCATGATCGACATCGTCGCGGGCAGCGGCTGCATCTGCAGCAGCTGTTCGCGAGTGATACCAACGGCTTTCAGCGACTTCTCCAGCATCCGGTCATGGTTGCGTTCGGCTTGATAGAACGCCATGAACTGCTGCCAGACCTCGATGCCGATGTCGTCGCGCGCCAGCAGCGGAGCCAGCGCGCGCGGGCACAGGTGCGTGACGTGCCAGTACTCGATCGCATACCCGATAATCTGGTCGCGGCTGACCGTGCCAGCGATCAGCGCATCGGTGAACGGGCTGTTGATCGTCGCGCGCGCGGTGTCGGCCGCCCGCTTGAGGTGGGCATACGCGCCGACGCCGGTGGTTCCGCTCGCCGGTGTGACCGGCGCGGAGTCCACCAGCATGCCGTGCTCGTCGAGCGCGGCCAGCACGGCACCGAATTCTTCGCGGCTGCCGGGGAATTCGGCGGCGAGCTCGTCGGCGGAGCTGGTGCCCGCCGCCAAAGCGTCGAAGAACCGCCGTGATTCGTCGGTGCGTCCTTCGAGGTATTCCAGCTCGATCCAGTGCCGGTCCGCCAGGTACGACAGCCGGACACCGTCGCCCGTCTCCTTGCGCTCGACCGCAGTGCGCAAGGTCGGGCGCCGCAACAATTCATGACCGGCCATCGTCAACTCCTGCCGTCGTGGTCAGAGTCGATGCGCTGAGGGTGCGCACCAGGGGGCGAGCCGCATTGCCGTAGTACTCGAGCACCCCGTTGAAGAACTCGGCGTACGCCTCGACGAACAGATGCGCCTTGCCGACCAGGCGCGCGGTCGTGCCCGCAGGCAGCGGCGGCAAGGCCGCGAAGAACTCCCGGCTGACGCTGCCGTGGTCGTGACCCGCGTTCACTTTTGCGTGCTGACGCATGGGCTCCACGAAATGCGCTGGGATCCCTGCGATTCCGCAGGCGCGCAGGAACGAGTCGTAGGTGGCGCCTTCTTCCTCGCTCTGTTCGAGGCGTCCTTCGAGAATTCCGATGGTGGCAATGAAGAACAGCGGATCGGTGCGCGCCCACCAGGACAGCAATTTGATCAAGCCCGATGTGGTGGACAGCGGCCTGGCCGAAACCAGGTCTGCGCGCACGATGCCGAGGCCTTCGAAGGCACGAACAACGATGTCGTCGTGCCGGTGTTCCTCGTGATAGAAATCGTTCGCCATGGTGCGGATCGCATCGCTGCTCGGATAGGCGAGGATCGCCGAGTCGAATTCGCATTCCCTGGAGAGGAAGAACCAATTCTCCAGGCCGAACCCGTAATACACGTGCGGTTCGACCTGCTCGGGATGATCGAGTATCGCCCGCCAGAACGGCCCGTCGAAGACGAGTTCCTCCAGCAGCCGGTTCACGACGTGTTCGACACTGCCGAGGACGGCCATCGGCGCTTCGGCCGCGGGCTCGGCGCGGTCGGCGAGCAGGCCCGCGATCTGCGCGGGCAGCAGGATGGTGGTGAGCTGGTCCGGCGCGACGCCGGTCTTCGCCGAGATTTCGGCGAGCGACGCGGACCCGTCGGTCGAGCGCAGCACCGCACCCAGTTGCTCGGCGGTGATCTCCCCCTCCGGCTCGACCTCGAATGTCACCTCCCCGCTGCGTAATTCGAGAGTGGCGGCGGAGGTTTCCGATACCTCCGCCAAAAGCTGTGGTTTGCCCGGGATTGTTCGAGTCACCGCGCCGTCGACCTTTCGTACAAGGAATTCAAAGGGCGGGTGGGGCGCCCCACGAGGGACCGCCCCATCCTTAACTCAGCTGCTGACTCAGAGGTGAACTGCGGTCAGAGCGACAACTTTCGAAGTGCGACGAATTTTCATGACACCTCCCCTCAGGGACCTGCGCTCATGCCTTCGCTTCGCTGACGCTCAGCTCCGGCATAACCGCATGGCGGCTGTGTTTGTTCGCTCGCTTCGCTCGCCAGGCGCCAACCGCTTGGAGGGGCTGATGCCGAGCGGCTAACGAGTTGTCCGATGATCGGACGATCAAAGACTATCGCAATGATTCAACAATTATGCCAAATCCATTGGCCTGCTTGACATTAGGGTGAACGCACCCCCAGTTCTATGGGCATGACATTCACCGTTCCGTCATCCGCGAAAGTTGCACGCCGGATTCTGCGCGGCGAACTATGCAAATGAGACAGCAGGCCACCGCAAGGTGAATGAGCGATCACAAACCATACGCACTCACCTATCGATAACACCGGTAGACAAGGCTCGACAGGAACGAGTCGAGCCCGGGAGCGGACTGCGCTCCCGGGCTCGATTGTGCTGTGCGGCTGGGTACTACCGTTCGACGGCGGCCAGCAGCTCGCGAATCTTCGCGGCGCCGACGGGTGTCCCGCCGTTCTCCCAGAACGGAAGTCCCTTCGCATACACATCGGCGTAGGCGGGCGTGGCCACCTGGAAGCGCCAGCTCTCGCTCAGTGGGCCCGCATCGACGGCGTCGTAGCCGAGGACGTCGAGCAGTTGCGTCACAGCGGCTTTCGCGTCGGCGTCATCGCCTGCGATCGGCAGCGCGGTGCGGTCCGGCGATCCGGCAGGCGTAGCCAACTGGCCGAGGTGCAGGAAGTAGATGTTGTTGAACGCCTTGACCACCTTCGAGGTCGGCAGATGCTTCTGCAACAGCTCGCTGGAGGTGATCGTGCCCTCTTCCAGTTCGGGGAAGGCGCCGTCCCGATCCGGATAGTAGTTGTTGGTGTCGATCACGACCTTGCCCGCCAACGGAACAACCGGCACCTGCTTGTAGTTGCGCAGTGGCACGGTTACCACCACGATGTCCCCCGCCGCGGCCGCCTCGTCGGCGGTCGCCGCCCGAGCGCGTGGCCCGAGTTCCGCGACGAGATCGGCGAGGGTCTCCGGGCCGCGCGAGTTGCTCAGCACGACATCCAGTCCTGCGGCGATGGCGAGTCGCGCCACCGTGCCGCCGATGTTCCCGCTACCGACCAATCCAAGGGTTGTCATACACCGTCGAACGGCACGACGACCTGCGATGTTCCGGTTTTGCCCTGTCCTGTGCCGTTCGCCACACCTGGGTCACCGAGCGTTAGCGGTGAGGTCGCGGATGAGCAGGGCGGCGTGCAGCGAAGTGCGGGATTCACCGTTGTCCAGATCGACGGCGAGGATGCGTTCGATGCGGGCCAGCCGGTCGTAGAGGGTCGGCCTGCTGATGTTGAGCCTGCGCGCGAGATCGGTCTTGTTGCCCGCCAGATCGAGGAACTGGCGCAGCGTGTTGGTCAGGTCGGCGGCGTACCGAATGTCATAGCGCAGCAACGCACTCAGCTCGGTTTCCGCGAACCGCTGGACGCCGGGTTCGTTGCGGATCAGCGAGAGCAGCCCGCGCAACCGCACGTCGCCGCTGCGATAGAACGCCCGAGGCACCGAATCCGCCAGCGAGAGGGCCACTTCCGCGACGTGCGCGGCATGCGGCAGCTCGTGTGCGGTGTCGAGCAGCGAATCCGATTCCGCGCCAACGCCGATCACCACCCGCTGGACGCCGTCGACCCGGCGCACCTCGCCGGTGAGCGTCGCGCACGCGGTCGTCAGGCTCTCGTCGAGGTCGCCGCTGCGCGGCAGCGCGAGGATCATGCCGACCCGGTCGCCCTGGTCGGCGGCGGTGAGCGCGGTCACCTTCGCCAGTCCGAGCCCGTGCGTGACCGCGTCAAGGATGCCGGCGGCCCGCCGCTGCCTGGCCACCGGATCGGTTTCGTCGACCGCGGCGATGTCGATGGCAAGCGGCACGTAGGCGGCGCGCCGGGCCACACCGAGCGCGGCGGCCCGCGCCACCGCGTCTCGCTCGTCCAGCACCCGGCCGTTGACCATGTCGTCGATGAGCCCGGTCTGCGCCTGCCGGTGCAGGCCGAAGCGGTCCTTCTCGATCATCCGATGCAGCGTGAGCGTCTGCGCTGCCCGTTCGAGCACCATCGTGGCGCGGGCGGTCGGCACGTCACCGGCGCGCAGGATCAGCCGCCCCCAGCGCTGCGGGTGCGGGCCGACCGCCACCGCGTCCCACCCGTCGGGCAGCAGCCGCGAGGTGGTCTCCCAGTCGTCGAGCAGTGCCGAGGTGGACGCGTGCTTGGCCGTGAAGGTGAGCACCCGGTGCGCCAGATCCTCCAGCACCACCGACGAATCCAGCATCCCCGCAGCGGTTTTCACGATCTCGGCGAGGGAGGCGCGGCGCACGCTGAGATCGGTGAAGGTCTCGTGCACGGTGCGCGCGAACTCCAGCTCGGCGTACTGCTCGGCCACGATGACCCGGTGCACCGCCTCGGTGATCTCGACGAAGCGGGTGATCTGATGCAGCGCGATCACCGGCAGACCTAGTGCGTCGGCCGTCTGGCCGACGATCGGCGCGAGCACCGGAACGTAGCCACCGAGCTCGATGACCAGGCCCGCCACTCCGGCGGCGGCCAATGCGGTCAGATAGCCGACCGTCGCGATATCGCCGTGGCTCATGGCCTGCCCAGTGGTCAGGATCAGCTCCCCACCGACGAGCAATTGCGCCACATCCGCGACGTCGCTGACGTGCACCCAGCGCACCGGCCGGTCCAGCGATCCGCCGCCGACGATCTCGGGCTGCCCGGCACGCACCACCGGCATCGCCAGCACATCGGCCACGGAGGGAAGCACCGACGAATCGTAATACGAAATCCGAAAACATGTACAGATCGTCGGCCCATCCAGGAGGGTTCATGGCGGAGAGTGGTAACCAAGCAGGCGTCCGTCCGGCCGACGCATCGCGACACGCACGGATCGAACCGAAACGAGGAGAAATGCAGACAATCGCGCACTGGCTCGACGGCAAGGCTTTCGCTGGCAGCAGCGAGGCGACGGCCCCGGTGACCAACCCGGCGACCGGCGTGGTGACCGGGCAGGTCGCCCTGGCGAATGTCGCGGACACCCGCGCCGCGGTCGACTCGGCCGCCGACGCCTTTCCCGCCTGGCGCGACACCTCGCTGGCCCGGCGCACCCAGATCCTGTTCCGGTTCCGTGAGCTGCTCAACGAGCGCAAGGAAGAGGTCGCGAAGCTGATCACCGCCGAGCACGGCAAGGTGCTCGCCGACGCGATGGGCGAGGTGAGCCGCGGCCTCGAAGTGGTCGAATTCGCCTGCGGTGTCCCGCATCTGCTGAAGGGCGGCTACACCGAGAACGCGTCGACGAAGGTGGACATCTTCTCCATCCGCCAGCCGCTCGGCCCCGTCGCGGTGATCTCGCCGTTCAACTTCCCCGCGATGGTGCCGATGTGGTTCTTCCCGCTGGCGATCGCCGCGGGCAACACGGTGGTGCTCAAGCCGAGCGAGAAGGATCCGTCGGCGTCGCTGTGGCTGGCCGAGCTGTGGGAGGAAGCGGGTTTGCCCGCAGGCGTTTTCAACGTCGTGCAGGGCGACAAGGTCGCGGTCGACGAGCTGCTGGACAACCCGCGCATCAAGGCCGTCTCGTTCGTCGGCTCGACGCCGATCGCGCAGTACGTCTACCAGCGCGGCACCGCGGCGGGCAAGCGGGTGCAGGCGCTCGGCGGCGCGAAGAACCACATGGTTGTGCTGCCGGACGCCGACCTCGACCTGGCCGCCGACGCCGCGGTCAACGCCGGATTCGGTTCCGCCGGTGAGCGATGCATGGCGATCAGCGTGGTGGTCGCGGTCGGTGGCGCAGGCGACGAACTGGTCGGCAAGATCACCGAGCGGGCCAGGACCATCAAGACCGGCGACGGCACCCGCGACACCGACATGGGTCCGCTGGTCACCCGCGCGCACCGCGATCGAGTTGCCGAGTACATCGCGGCGGGCGAATCCGCAGGGGCCACCGTCGTTCTCGACGGCCGCGGCATCGAGGCCGACGGCGAGTCGGACGGATTCTGGCTCGGCCCGACGATTCTCGACCACGTCGGCACCGAGATGAGCGTCTACTCCGACGAGATCTTCGGCCCGGTGCTGTCGGTGGTGCGGGTGGACAGCTATGACGACGCGCTCGCGTTGATCAACGCCAACCCGTACGGCAACGGCACCGCCATCTTCACCAACGACGGCGGCGCGGCCCGGCGCTTCCACAACCAGGTGGAGGTAGGCATGGTCGGCATCAACGTGCCGATCCCGGTGCCCATGTCCTACTACAGTTTCGGCGGCTGGAAGAACTCGCTGTTCGGCGACTCGCACGCGCACGGCACCGACGGCGTGCACTTCTTCACCCGAGGCAAGGCGGTCACCACGCGCTGGCTCGACCCGAGCCACGGCGGGATCAATCTCGGCTTCCCCGAGAACAAGTAGCGAGAGCCCCGACAACTACCGTTGGTCGATAACCCACTGACGCAGGAGAATTCGCCGATGACCCTCCCGAACGGATTGACTCCGGAGGCCGCCAGCCAGCAGGCGGCACGCGCGTACGAGCTCGATCGCCGCCACGTCTTCCACTCCTGGTCCGCCCAGGCACAGATCAACCCGATGACGATCACCGCAACCCAGGGCTGTTATGTGTGGGACGGCGACGGCAATCGGCTGCTCGACTTCTCCTCGCAGTTGGTGAACACCAACATCGGCCATCAGCATCCGAAAGTCGTTGCGGCGGTGCAGGAGCAGGCGGCCACGCTGTGCACCGTCGCACCGCAGCACGTCAACGCGGCACGGTCGGAGGCGGCGCGGTTGATCGCCGAGCGGACCCCCGGTGAGCTGAACAAGATCTTCTTCACCAACGGTGGCGCCGAGGCCGTCGAGCACGCGGTGCGGATGGCCCGGCTGCACACCGGCCGCTACAAGGTGCTGACCCGCTACCGCTCCTATCACGGTGGCACCGAGACGGCGATCAACCTGACCGGCGATCCGCGGCGCTGGCCCAACGATCACGGCAATGCCGGCGTCGTGCATTTCTTCGGACCGTTCCTGTATCGCACCCAGTTCCACGCGAGCAACGAAACCGAAGAATCCGAGCGCGCTTTGGCCCATCTCGAGCAGACCATCGCGTTCGAGGGGCCGAGCACCATCGCGGCGATCGTGCTCGAATCCATTCCAGGCACAGCGGGAATCATGGTTCCGCCGCCGGGATATCTGGCCGGCGTGCGGGCACTGTGCGACAAGCACGGCATCATCCTCATCGCCGACGAGGTGATGTCCGGCTTCGGCCGCACCGGAAAGTGGTTCGCGATAGACCATTTCGACGTCGTGCCGGATCTGCTGACCTTCGCCAAGGGCGTGAACTCCGGGTACGTGCCGCTCGGCGGCGTGGCGATCTCCCCTGCCATCGCGGCCACCTTCGATGATCGGGCCTACCCCGGCGGCCTCACCTATTCGGGCCACCCGCTCGCGACCGCGGCCGCGGTCGCGACGATCGACGCCATGGCCGACGAACGAATCATCGAGAACGCCGCCGATATCGGTGCCGAGGTGCTCGGCCCCGGCCTTCGCGAACTCGCCGCCCGGCATCCGAGCATCGGCGAGGTCCGCGGCACCGGCGTGTTCTGGGCGCTCGAACTCGTCCGGGATCGGGCCACCCGCGAACCACTCGCCCCGTACGGCGGGACGAGTCAGGCGATGACCGAGGTCGCCGCCGAATGCCGGGCCGCCGGACTGCTGGTGTTCATCAACTTCAACCGGCTGCACGTGGTGCCGCCGTGCGTGGTCAGCGCGGCCGAAGCCAAGGAGGGCCTTGCCCTCCTCGACCAGGCGCTGACCGTGGCGGACCGGCACACCGTGTGAGCGCGGAACGGCATTCCGGCCTGTCCGGCCGGAATGCCGTTCGCCACCGGGTTGTTTCAGCTAGGCGTGACCGATACAGCTGCGCTTTCCGAGGATCTGAAGAAGTACGTGGACGAGTCCAAGGTGTTCGCGACGGTGGCCACCGTCAACGCCAACGGGCATCCCCACCTGGTCGTCACCTGGCTCATCCGAGACGGTGACGACTTGCTGTTCTCCACAACGACTGATCGCCAGCAGGGCAAGAACCTGGCCAGGGACCCGCGGATCACCGTCATGGTCAACCCGCCGGAGAACCCGTACGTCTACGCGGAAATTCGCGGGACGGCGACGCTGACGCCTGATCCCGAGCGGACGTTCGCCGACGTGATGTCGATGAAGTACTCGGGCCAGAAGTACCGGGACTTCAACCCGGCCTCCGTCAACGACGGCCCGCGCGTCATCGTCCGCATCACCCCGAACAAGATCACCGGCCGCCTCTGATCCCTGCGCCCAGCAGGTTCAGGCCTGCTGGGCCTCTTCCTGCGCGTGCTGCGCCTGGGCCGCCTCTGCCGCCGTGTATCGGATGGCGAGCGCGATCAGCAGAGTAAGCAACACACCGACGCCGCACAGGAACAGCGCCAGGGTGTAGCCGCTGCTCAGCGCGTCGAGCTGAGAATTGCTCATGGCACTCGGCTTGATGGTGTTGCTGCCGCCCGCCGCGAGGGTGCGCGAGACAACGACCGGGCCGAGGAAGCCGAGAGCCAACGCCGGTCCGAACGCGAGCAGCATCTGGCCGACCGCGCTCAGCGGGCCGATCTCGGTGGGCTCGACGCCGACGATCAAGCACAGCGGCACGATGACCAGCACGATGCCGACGCCGGTACCGATCACCAGGAACAGCACGAGCAGCGTCGGCAGATTCGCGGTGCGGTCCAGGGTCGAGCCGAACACCAGCGCGACGGCCGCCAGGCCTGCGCCTGCGCCGATCAGGATCCGCGGCGCCACCCGCATGACCAGCTTGGAGGTAAGCCCGCCGCCGATGCCCATGCCGATGGTGAACGGAATGAAGATCAGGCCGGCCTGTAAAGCGCTGTAGCCCAGCACATTCTGCACGTACTGCGCGCCGAAGACCGAGATGCCGCCCATCACGCCGCTGGCGAGCAGCACCGCGAGCAAGGTCGCGACCCGGTCCCTGCTGCCGAACAGCGACCAGGGCAGCAGCGGGTTGTCCACGTTGCGCTCGGACAGGATGAAGGTGATCAGCAGGATGCCGCCGGTCACGAGCGAGGCGATGATCACCGGGTGCCCCCACCCCAGCACAGGCCCCTCCATACCGCCGAACACCAGCGTGGCGACGCCGATCGTGGCCAGCACAGCACCGCGAACGTCGAGGGTGAGGCGGTGATGCTCGGTGTCGCGCAGGCAGCGCATCGCACCCACGAACACCAGCAGGCCGATCGGCACGTTGATCAGGAAGATGCCGCGCCACCAGACATCGGCCAAGGCGCCGCCGACCACCAAGCCGCCGACCGAACCGACACCGACCATGGCGCCGAAGATCGCGATGGCCTGATTGCGCGCCTTGCCCGGCGCGAAGGTGGTCGCGACCAAAGCCAGAGCGGTGGGCGAGGCGAAGGCTGCGCCGACGCCCTGCAGCGCCCGCATGCCGATCAGCATCCCGCCGTTGATCGCCAGACCGCACAGCAGCGAGGAGACGGTGAACAAGCCGACCCCGAGCAGGAACATCTTCTTGCGCCCGAACGCGTCACCGACCCGACCGCCGAGCAGCATGAGCCCGGCATAGGTGAGTGCGTAGGACGTGATCACCCAGTTCGCACTGGATGAGGTCATGCCGAAATCCGCCTGCAATCGCGGGACAACCAGAATCATGACCGTGCCGTCCAGCACGCTCATCAGCTGCATCCCACTGAGTACGAGAATCGCGAGCCCGAAAGCTCGCTGCGTCACGGGATACTGCATCGGCGCAGCGGGGTTCTGGAGCACAGTGAGCCACTGTAATTGATTCCGGGCGGCACCAGACTTCGGCTGCGCGCTCAGCCTGCCGTCGGCTCGTCCCCGGAGAATCCTGCGGTCGGACCGATCACCACGATCGCGGGCGGCCGGATGCCTTCCGCACGCACCCGCGCGGCCACCGTGCCGAGGTCGGCGCGCAACACCCGCTGGGTGCGCAGCGTGCCTTCCTGAATCACGGTCGCCGGTGTGCTCGCGGCGCGCCCGCCGTCGATGAGCGCGGTCGCGAACTGCTCGATCCGCTCCACCGCCATCATCAACACCAGCGTCCCGCGCAGCCGGCCGAGCGCGGGCCAGTCGACCAGCGAATCCGGGTGATCCGGCGCGACATGTCCGCTCACCACCACGAATTCGTGGGTGACCCCGCGATGGGTCACCGGAATACCGGCGGCCGCGGGCACCGAGATCGGGCTGGTGATGCCCGGCACCACGGTCACCGGGATCCCGGCATCGACACACGCTTCGAGTTCCTCGAAGCCACGCCCGAACACGTACGGGTCGCCGCCCTTGAGCCGCACCACGAACTTGCCCGCTTTGGCGCCTTCGATCAGCGCGGCATTGATCGCGTCCTGCGCCATCGCCCGCCCGTACGGAATCTTCGCCGCGTCGATCACCTCGACCTCGGGGCCGAGTTCGGCCAGCAGTTCCGGCGGCGCCAACCGGTCGGCGACCACCAGGTCCGCGCGGGCAAGTAGCCGCCGTCCACGCACCGTGATCAGATCCGGATCGCCGGGCCCACCGCCGACCAGCGCGACACCGGGCGCGATCGGCGTCGAATCATCGGTCACCACACCGGATTGCAGCGCTTCCAGCACCGCGTTGCGCACCGCGGCCGAGCGCCGGTGCTGACCGCCGGCCAGTACGCCGAGGGTCATGCCGTCGTAGCGCGCCGTCGCGGGCGTCACCGCGGTGCCGAGTCGCGCGGTATCCGCACGCACGCAGAAGACCCGCCGCCGGGTGGCTTCCGCAACCACGGCCGCGTTGGTCTCCGGCTCGTCGGTGCACGCCATTGCGTACCAGGCGCCGTCGAGGTCGCCATCGGCGTAATCGCGCAGCGTCAGCGTGATCTGCCCGGCGGTCGCCATGCCCTCGACCGCGGGGGTGACCTCGCGGCTCACCACGTGCACCTGCGCACCGGAGGCGATGAGCAGCCCGAGCCTGCGCTGCGCCACCGTGCCGCCGCCGACCACGACGACCCGGCGGCCGTCGAGATCGAGCCCGACCAGATAGTTCGGATCCCCGTGCTTCGGGGAGGCGGATACCGCCTGGTCATCGGGGGCTTCTGGGGTGTTCGACACAATTTTCGAGCCTACGGCCTCGCGTTGCGGCCACCGCAATCGACTCGGTCACGGCCGGTGTTGCGCCGCCCGCACCCGGGCAATCCGTGCTCGACCAGCGGGAAACGGTCGAGGTCGAGGCGCGGGTCGCCGTCCGCCGGTGGCGCGGAAGCGGCCGGGCATTCCTATACTCGGGCGCATGAAGCGCTGGCGTCGGGCAATACGAATGATGGCGATGATGTTGATCTGCGTGCCGATGACGGCCGTAGTGGCGAATGCTGAACCCGCGCCTTATGTTCCGGCGCCGGGGATCGAGGCGAAGTACTTCGAGCAGGGGCCTGCGGCAGTGACCGAGCGGATCGGATTCGCGTGTTGTGACAGCACCGGGGCCAAGTTCGACGTGTGGTATCCGACGGATCTGGGTACGACACGGCATCCGATCGTCGTGTGGGGCAATGGAACCAACGCGGTGCCGAGCCAGTACACCTACCTGTTGCGGCATCTGGCGTCGTGGGGGTTCGTGGTGATCGCCACCGAGAATCAGCGCACGGGATCCGGGGTCGACATCCGGAAGTCGCTGGACTATCTGCTTGCGCGGGACGAGGATCCGGCCAGCGAGTTCTTCGGGAAGCTCGATCGGACCGCCGTCGGCGCGATGGGACATTCGCAGGGCGCCTCCGGCGTGCTCAACGCGATGCGTGATTCCGCAGGGGTCATCAAAACCGTTGTACCGCTGGAGCTTCCGGCGCAGACCTGGTGCTCGAATTCGATCGCCTGCGCCGATACCCGTTCGCTGACATCAGGATCGGTGTTCCTGGTGAACGGATCCACCGACGCACTCATCTCCCCGTCGCATCAGGCACTGCCGTGGCAGACGGACGGGTTGCAGTCGAATCAGGGCTACTACGAAGCGACTCCGGCGAACGTGACGAAGGTGTGGGCCACACTCAGCGGCCCGAACCACAACGATGTTCAGGGCCAGCCAGGCTGTTACGGCGCGTCGTTCCCCTGCACCACCGGGGTGTACGGATATCTCGGCTACCCAACAGCCTGGTTGCTGGGGCAGCTGACCGGCGATGCCGCTGCGCGCGCCGCCTTCCGCGCAGGCGGCGCGCTGTTCGGGCCGTCGCCCAATTGGCACAATCAGGTCGGCGGCGTCACCGACTGAAGCGAGGGCGGGCGAACTGTCCGCCCGACCGCGCCGATTGACGTACAGATCGTCCGTTGCCGATGCGGCCACCACCGACCAGTGTTCATACATGGCTACGACCGATGACCCGCCGCTGGCCGCCGAATACGCCGATCGCGTCATCGCGGTAGAGCCTGGCGGCAACGAGTACATCCCCGACGAGGCGAGGCACGGCCGCCCCCGGCAGCTGTTCTGGACCTGGACGTCGCCGAACCTGGAGTTCGCGACGATCTTCATCGGCGTGCTTGCGGTCACCGCGTTCGGCATGAACTTCTGGCAGGCGAGCCTCGGCCTCGCGGTCGGCGTCGGGCTCGGCGCCGCCGCACATGCGGTGCTGTCGGCGCGCGGGCCGGTGCACGGCGTGCCGCAGATGGTGCTCGGCCGCTCGGCGTTCGGGTATCGCGGGAATGCGCTGCCCGCCACGTTCATGTCGATCATGTGCGGGGTCGGCTGGTTTGCCACCAACAGCGTCAGCGGGGCGTTCGCGCTGAACAGCCTGACGGGCATGCCGAAGCTCACCGGGCTGGCCTTGATCGTGGTGGCGCAGACCGGGTTTGCCGCCTTCGGCCACAATCTGGTGCACGCGTTCGAACGGATCGTGTTCCCGGTGCTCGCGGTCGTGTTCGTCCTGGTGACCGTGGTGATCTTCGCCAAGGCCGACCTGAGTGCTGCCGCGCCGGCGGGCGGGGTGGGTGGTATCGGCGGGTTCCTGCTGACCGTCGGCACCGCTTTCGGCTACACCGGCGGCTGGAATCCGTACGCGGCGGACTACTCTCGCTACCTGCCGCGCAGCGTATCGCGGGTCGCCACCGGCGGGTACGCGGCGGCCGGGCTGTTCGTCTCCTGTCTCTGGCTGTCCGCGCTCGGTGCGGCCTCGGCCACCATTGTCAGTACCGTCAATGGCAGTCCCACAGACGTCTTCACCGCGAATCTGCCTGACGCACTGGCAAAGCTGACCCTGCTCGCCATCGCACTCGGCGCGGTCGCGGCCAACGCATTGAATGTGTACTCGGGCGCAATGGCATTCGTGACGATCGGCCTGCGGCTGCCGATCCGCACCCAGCGAGCCGTCGTCTCGATCGGCTTCGGCGCCATCGGTTTCCTGGTCGCCTGGTGGGCCCTGCCCGACGCCGCCGCCAGCTACGAAGCGTTCCTGCTGATCGTCGCGTACTGGATCGGCCCATGGTTAGGCGTCATGCTCGTCGACCAGTACCTGCGCCGCGGACGCACCATCGATGACCTCCTGTACGACCGCAGGCACACCAATTGGCCTGGCGTGGCGGCATTCCTGTTCGGCCTAGCAATCTCGGTCCTACTGTTCTCCCACCAAGCCGAGTTCACCGGCTACCTGGTCCGCCAACTCCCCGACCTCGGCGACATCACCTTCTTCGTCGGCTTCCTACTCGCCGGCACCACCTACGCCGCCCTCGCAACCCGCCCGCCACGTCCCACTCAGTGAGACACGCCTTCACGAGTGGGACATGGTGGAGGCGACACGCCGCAAACGCCTCGACCATGTACCACTCGTGAACCGCCACCCACACGAACGGGACACGACCGCACCAACTCTCAACCTGGGCACCATCGACGGTAGTCAAAT
>NZ_BDAY01000120.1 GCF_001612685.1 Nocardia altamirensis NBRC 108246 | reverse complement strand
GTCCGCGCCGCCGTGCCGTCGGCCGTCCGGCGGGTCCGCCGCCTGCGGAGGCGTAGCAGCTGAGCCAACGGCTTCGATTCGGCCGGTCGCGCCCTGAGGGTGCGACCGGCCGAATCGTTGAGCAGCAGCCGGATCCGTAGCCGAGCCGAGTCTCGACCGATCCGGTCGAGCACGCGCCGAACCCCGCAGGCAATCGGTTGCTCGCAGGCTGCCGACGGGCGGATTGGGTCGATGAAGGGGTGCTCTGGTAACCTTGGTCGGTCGCTGCCTGGCGATGGGCGTTGTATTACGCCCCGCGCAGCAAGCCAGCCAAGAACATCTCGCGTCGCGAACTTGTGTCGCGAGAAGAAACATGACTGTACTTATTCGAGTGGAGGAAGCCGACCGATGGCAACGTACGCGATCGTCAAGACCGGCGGAAAGCAGTACAAGGTCGCGGTCGGTGACCTGGTGAAGGTCGAGAAGATCGAGGGCAAGCCGGGCACGTCCGTCTCCCTGGATCCGGTTCTCGTCGTCGACGGGGCAGACCTGACCACCGACGCCGCCAAGCTGGCCAAGGTCTCCGTGGCCGCGGAGGTCGTCGAGCAGACCAAGGGCCCGAAGATCCGCATCCACAAGTTCAAGAACAAGACCGGCTACCACAAGCGTCAGGGTCACCGTCAGCCGCTGACGGTCATCAAGGTCACCGGCATCAAGTAAGACATCCCGAGGAGATTCAGCTATGGCACACAAGAAGGGTGCATCCAGCTCCCGGAACGGTCGCGATTCCAACGCACAGCGACTCGGCGTCAAGCGCTTCGGCGGCCAGAAGGTCAACGCGGGCGAGATCCTGGTTCGCCAGCGCGGCACCCACTTCCACCCCGGCGTGAATGTCGGCCGTGGCGGTGACGACACCCTGTTTGCCCTCGCGGCGGGCGCGGTCGAGTTCGGCACGAAGCGTGGACGCAAGACCGTCAACATCGTCGTCGCGGAGCCGGTCGAGGCCTGAGCGCCTCACTCTCTCCAGACAACAGCCGAGCGGGTCAGGGTGCAAACCCTGGCCCGCTTTTGCGTTCTCTCCACCATCCCTGTGTGTTTCCCGACACCCACCTCTGCGTTCGACCAGTCCTGAAGGAGGATGATTCGACACATGTCCAAGTTCATCGACCGCGTCGTTTTGCACGTGCGTGCCGGTAAGGGCGGACACGGCTGTGCTTCCGTGCTTCGCGAGAAGTTCATGCCGCTCGGCGGACCCAATGGTGGCAACGGCGGCAACGGCGGGGATGTGATCCTCGAGGTCGACCCCAACGTGCACACCCTGCTCGACTTCCACTTCCATCCGCACGCCAAGGCCGGCAACGGCAAGCCGGGCGAGGGCAGCAACCGCGACGGTAAGCAGGGGACGGAGCTGCTGCTCAAGGTGCCCGACGGCACCATGGTGCTCGACGGTGACGGCAAGGTCCTGATGGACCTCGTCGGCGCGGGCAACCGCTACATCGCCGCGCGCGGTGGCCGCGGCGGGCTCGGCAACGCCGCGCTGGCCTCGAAGGCGCGCAAGGCGCCCGGGTTCGCATTGCTCGGCGAGGACGGCGACGAGCTCGATCTGGTTCTGGAACTGAAGTCCGTCGCCGATGTCGGACTCGTCGGCTTCCCGTCCGCGGGTAAGTCGTCGCTGGTGTCGGTGCTGTCGGCGGCCAAGCCGAAGATCGCGGACTACCCGTTCACCACGCTGGTGCCCAACCTCGGCGTTGTCGCCAGCGGCGACACCACATTCACCGTCGCCGATGTGCCCGGCCTGATTCCGGGTGCCAGCGAGGGGCGTGGCCTCGGCCTCGACTTCCTGCGGCACCTGGAGCGGTGCGCGGTGCTCGCGCACGTCGTCGACTGCGCCACCCTGGAACCGGGCCGGGATCCGGTCACCGATGTGGACGCGCTGGAGGCGGAGCTCGCGGCTTACCGGCCCGCGCTGAGTGCCGACGCCGACCTCGGTGACCTGGCCGATCGGCCACGCGTGGTGATCCTGAACAAGATCGACGTGCCGGACGCCGCCGAGCTTGCCGAGATGGTCACCCCCGAATTCACCGCACGCGGCTGGCCGGTCTTCGAGATCTCCGCCGTGAGCCGAGAAGGCTTGCGGCCTTTGACCTTCGCTCTCGCCGAGCTGGTGCTGCAGTACCGCGAGCAGCACCCGAAGGCCGCGCCGAAGCGTCCGGTGATCCGACCGATCGCGGTCAACGAGTCCGGCTTCAGCGTGATCGCGGACCCGCAGGAGCCGGGCGGTTTCATCGTGCGCGGCACGCAGCCGGAGCGCTGGGTGAAGCAGACCCAGTTCGACAACGACGAGGCCGTCGGCTACCTCGCGGACCGGCTTGCCCGCCTCGGCGTCGAGGACGAGCTGGTCAAGCAGGGTGCCGAGCCGGGAGCCCCGGTGACCATCGGCAACGTGACCTTCGAATGGGAGCCGATGATCTCGGCGGGCGTCGACATGGTGCCCACCGGTCGCGGCACCGACATCCGGTTGGAGCAGTCCGAGCGGATCAGTGCGTCCGAGCGCAAGCACGCGTCGCGGGTGCGGCGTGGCCTGGTCAAGGACGACGAGGAGTAGTCGGTGGCGCCACGAGCGAGTGGTGTTCCGGCGGAGGTCGGACCGATGACGGATTTGGTGGGCGCGCCGATGGTCGACTCGGCGCAGTCTCGGACAACGAGTGTGGTGTCGGTGGATTTGGTTGTCGGACCGATGACGGATTTGGTGGGCGCGCCGATGGTCGACTCGGCGCAGTCTCGGACAACGAGCGGGGTTTCGGTGAATTCGTTTGCTGTGCAGGGAGTTCAGGGGCTATGACAGTGAATTCTGGTGTTACCGAAACGGATTCAAGCCTAAGCGAAGCGCGTGAAGCGATCGCGTCCGCGCGCAGGGTGGTTGTGAAGATCGGCTCGTCTGCGCTCACCAGTCTGAAGGGTGGGCTGGACACGGCACGCCTCGATCGGCTCGCCGACGCGGTGGAAGCCAGGATGCGGGCTGGATCCGAACTGGTGGTGGTGTCCTCGGGCGCCATCGGTGCGGGCATCGCGCCGCTCGGCCTGAGCAGCCGCCCCCGCGACCTTGCCACCAAGCAGGCCGCGGCCAGCGTCGGTCAGCTGGCGCTCGCGCACGCGTGGGGCACCTCATTCGCCCGTTACGGCCGCACGGTCGGCCAAGTCCTTTTGAGCGCAGACGATTTCGCGCGCCGGGAACACCACCGCAACGCCCAGCGCACCCTGGACCGGCTGCGTTCCCTCGGCGCGATCGCCGTGGTGAACGAAAACGACACCGTCGCAACGGAAGAGATCCGCTTCGGCGACAACGACCGGCTTGCTGCCTTGGTCGCCCATCTCGTCGGCGCGGACGCGCTGGTGCTGCTCTCCGATGTCGAAGGCCTCTACGACGGTGACCCGCGCAAGGGTGCGGCCAGCTTCATCCCCGAGGTGCGCAGCAGCGCCGACCTGGACGGCGTCATCGCAGGCAGCGGTGGTGCACTCGGCACCGGCGGGATGGCATCCAAGCTGTCTGCCGCCCGCCTCGCCGCCGACGCGGGCGTCCCCGTTCTGCTCGCCGCCGCCACCTCCGCCGACCTCGCCCTGAGCACCGGCAAGGTCGGCACCGCCTTCGCCGCCCGCCCGGTTCGCCTGTCCGCCCGCAAGTTCTGGGTCCGCCACGCCGCCGACAGTCGCGGCGCCCTCCTCATCGACGACGGCGCGGCCACCGCGGTGGCCGACCGCCGCTCCCTCCTTGCCGCAGGCATCACCGGCCTCCGCGGCCACTTCTACGGCGGCGACGTCGTAGACCTGGTCGCCGCCGACGAACGCATCATCGCCCGCGGCGTTGTCGCCTACGACAGCACCGAACTCACCGGCATGCTCGGCCGCTCCACCGCCGAACTCCCAGACACCATGCAGCGCCCGGTAATCCACGCCGACGACCTGGTCAAGGTCTAACCCGCCCGCAATTCCTGTGTAGCGGAGCCGACTTCAAGATCAAGGGGCACTGGTGCAGGCATCGCCCGAGAAGCCACCTGCACCATTACCCCCTCGACCAGATACCACCCCTTGGATCCCACATACCGGGATCGCCGGTACTCATAAAACCGGCAAACACGGCCAGCCCCGCCTCAACGCCGAAATCCGCACCCCTTCGGTCGATCCGCACCCCTTCTGCCAGCCCAGAATGAGTGCGAATCCATAGAACGAGTGCGGATTCGAAGCCTCTGATCGCAAACCCCCGCAGCCGCACACTTTCTGTCTTCCCGCACACGATCTGGCTTGCAAAATCGTGTGCGGGAACTCAAAAAGTGTGCGGCCGAGAGTCTTTGATCTTGAATCTCTGTTTTTGATCTTGAAAGCTCTCGAGACGGGACCACAGCCAAGTGACCCGGCTGAGACGAGAGGTCGTGTGACTGACTGCGGAGGTCAGCCGGGTACGGCAGGCGAAGCAACCACGCTAATCCGGTGCACACACCAAGATGCCGTACTCACAGGAGACCGTAGAGCCGGGGAGTCTTTCGCTCTTTGCCAGACCTGGGTAAGCGTGGCTTTGGTGAGCGGATTGTGGCGGGTCGGCTCGGTGACGTCCCGTTCGGGAGTTGGTGGCTCGCGGTACGGGACATGGCTGAGCGGATTGTGGCGGGTCGGCTCGATGGCGTCCCGTTCGGGAGTTGGTGGCTCGCCGTACGGGACATGGCTGAGCGGATTGCGGCGGTCGGCTCGGTGATGGCCTGTTCGAGGGGGGGCCTTCTCTCAGGTCGGGTTCCAGGCTCGGTGAGCCCGTCACTTTTGTGAGGGGACGACGCCTGGTTGGTTGGTGGTCGACTGAGGTTGTTGTTGGTTGCTTTCCTGGGGGATCGGGCCGGTGACACCTGGCTGGCCGCCTGGATCCGGAAGGGGCACAGTCGGTCCCGCTGGAGGCGGAGGAGGCGGCGCCTGCTGGG
Organism: Nocardia altamirensis NBRC 108246; assembly: GCF_001612685.1. GTDB lineage: Bacteria > Actinomycetota > Actinomycetes > Mycobacteriales > Mycobacteriaceae > Nocardia > Nocardia altamirensis. The sequence continues at coordinate 21,904 of NZ_BDAY01000120.1, read as the reverse complement.
GAGGCGGCGCCTGCTGGGTCGACGGCGGTGGCGGCGGTGGTGCCTCTGTTGTTGGTGGTGGCGGGGCTTGTGTGGTCGGCGGAGGTGGTGGCGCCTGCTCGGTCGGCGGAGGCGGGGCCTGCGTCGTTGGTGGCGGCGGAGCCTGTGTGGTCGGCGGCGGGGCCTGCGTGGTCGGTGGCGCCTGCTGCGTTGACGGGGCAGGGGTCGGCTGTGGATCGGGCTGCGGCGTCGAAGTGCTCGGCGGCGCTTGCGATTCCGGCCTCGATGGGGCGGGGGCGGGCGACGGAGTCGTCCCGTCCGGGCCGCGGCCGTCCGGCTGGGCCGGCGGATAGCTCGGCTGATTCTGTTGGGGCGGAGCGTATTCCGGCTGAGCGGGCGGTGACGTCCACTCCTGCTGCGGCGCGGAGGGCACCGGCTTGACCTCTTTGGGCAGCTCCGGTGGCGGCGGCAGCGCGGGAACAGCCTTGCCTGCCATGCCATATGCCGGCTTGTAGACCATGTTCATCGCCAGCACCGCCTCTTGGCGCAGCGCCTCTTCGGCCATCTGCGCGTCGATGACGTGTGCGGCCTCGAGTAGTCGGGCGACGGCCCCGATCGGTCCCGAGCCGCCCGGCGGCGCGACCGCGATCTTGACCGCTTCGGCTGCGGCGGCGACCCCACCGAGCCGGGCGCCGACCTGACCCATCACGGCGGCGAGCTCGTCCACCGAGGCCGCGAAGCTGCGGGCACTGGCGAACGCGGCGTCGGCGGTGGCGCCCTTCCATTCCATCGAGTTCATCACTCGGTCCACGCTGCCGCGGGTGAGTGGGAACGAGGTGCTGAGCGTGCCTGCCACTTCCAGCCAGGCGACGGAGGCGCGCAGGATTTCGGCGGCGTCGATCTGCTGGGTTTTGGCGTAGATCTCTTCGTGCTTCATCGACTCGAAGTGCTCCATCGAGCTGATGTAGTCGGGGTCGACACCGGTCATCGTGTGGTCCTCGATCCCAGCGCGCGCAGGGCGGCAGCGTTGGCGGCGTCGGCTTCGTCGAGCAGTCCGCCGCTGATCAGGAAGGCCTCTTTCATCCGGTAGGCGGCCTCGATGTAGTGATCGAGCAACGCCGCGGCATCCCGCGCCTTGTGATTGAACCCGGCCTGTAACTGCTGAGCGGAGACGAATCCGCCGAATCCGCCGAGTTCTGCGGCTGATTCGAGCCGCTGCTGTAAGTAGACCAGCCGTTCTGCCTGTTTGTCGTACTGGTCGGCGCAACGCCGCGCCGCGGCCGGATCGAATTGGATGGTGCCTGCCTGGGCCGCTTGCTTGAACCGGACGATATCGGCTCGGCTGGTCTCGATCGTCATCGCACACCCCTGAGATGGTCGGTCGGACTCAGACTATCCCGAAGCCGAACATCCGGTCAGCAGTGGTTACCGGTCGGCGTCCCTGGAACGGGTTTCACGCGTGGATCCGCTTCTGCAATTGTGCGGCGATCTGTTCGGCCGAGGCCGGGGTGATGTGGACTTCCGCACCGGCCTTGATGAGGTAGCGCCCATCGCCTTGGACGTCGAACCAGGTGTAGTGGATCGGTGGTGCGGGCGTATCGCTGTCGAGCCGGGGTTCTATCCGGATATGACCTTCCGCGCTGTGCGGTTTCAGGAGCAGCTTGCGGATCCGCGGCGCCACCGGCCGTTCGGCGACCACCGTTTCCTCGTCGCGCACCGCGGCGGTCGGCGCCGAGCGTGCGGGTTCCCGGCCGGGTGGCGTGTGCGGAAGCAGCCCGGCGATCCGCGCGCCGAGCTTGCCGCTGTGTCCGATGGAGAGCCGGACGCGGCCGCCGAAATCCGGGGTCGCGCCCGCTTCCTGCACCACGAGCACGGCCCGGTCGTAGATCGCCGCGGCGAGCAGCCGGATCTCGCTGCCTGGCCGGTGCGCGCCGCCGATCGCCACGATCCTGGTGTGTGGTGCGGCCAAGATGTGCAGACAGGCGCTCAAGTCGGGATCGGCACGCAGCGGCAGCCGCGCGTCCATGGTTGCGCGCAGCCGGTCGGCCTCGTCCTCGGTGCGCGGCGTCTCCAGGATCCGCAGCGGATACGGGTGCCGGTCGAGGTCGGTCTCGCGCCAGATGTGGGCGAACTCGTCCGGCGTGAAGGTCCAACTCACCGCTGAATCACATCCTCACCGAACCCACCGAAACATCTCGTAGCTTAACGGCAGCACTGAAATACCCGCAGCACACCGGGCCGGGTGCACCCACACGTACCGGGCCTTTCGGATTGTGGGCTAACACTGGGGTGAGTTCTGGGATATATCCAAACAACCCCTTTTGTTGCTCGGCCCACCCGTACCGCAGCTCCGTTGCGGCACGATGATCAGGGGTGATGGGAGGATGCCGTGCAGGTTCTCGGACCGTGGACCGATCCAGCGTCGATCGCTGCCCGCGGTGGGGGGAAGGTGCGTGGCCTGCACAAACTCGGATCGAGCGGGTTCAGGGTCCCGGACTGGAGCGTGCTCGGCACCGAGGTCTTCGCCGAGTTCACGACGCGCGGCGAACTCGCCGACGCAGTGGCCGAGCTTGTGGCCCTCGATGATCTCGATGCGGCACTCGCCGCCGGTGCCACGCTGCGCGGTCGGATCGCCGCGACGCCGGTGCCGTCGGAGATCCGCGCGCTGGTCACCGACGCCTATACCCGGCTCGGCGGCGGATCGATCGCGGTGCGTTCCTCGGTGGTCGCCGAGGACGGGCCGGATCACTCGTATGCGGGTCAGTTCGACTCCTTCCTGAACGTCAACGGCATCGATGCGGTGCTGGATCGGGTGCGGGACTGCTGGGTCTCTGCGTTCTCGGAGCGGTCGCTGCGTTATGCGTTCGCCAACAAGCAGGCACTGGCGGGCGCGGTCGCCGTTGTGCTGCAACGCCTGATCGCGGCGCGCGCCAGCGGCGTCTTGTTCACCGCGAATCCGATCAGCGGCGCGCGGGACGAGCTGATGATCAGCGCGGTCTACGGGCTCGGCGAGGGACTGGTGTCCGGTGCGGTGGACGCTGACTCGGTTGTTGTCGACAAGTCCTCCGGTGTGGTGCTGGAAACCGTAGTGGGAGACAAGGACCGGTCGTATCTGGCGACGGGCGAGCAAGGGTGTGCGATCAGCGACGTCGACGCGGCGCACCGCGAGTTGCCGGTGCTGACCGACGCCGAGATTGCCGAGATCACCGAGCTGGGTCGAAAGGTGCAGGCCGAGTTCGGCACACCACAGGATGTGGAGTGGGCACTCGACGGCGAGGGGCTGTGGTTGCTGCAAGCCAGGCCGATCACCACCGCGTTGGGAGCAGGCCCGAACGCGCTCATCCGTGGTGCGGGCGAGGTCGTGCCCGACGGTGCACAGCGAATCTGGGACAACTCCAACATCATCGAGAGTTTCAACGGCCTCACCTCCCCGCTGACCTTCACGACGGCGGCCGACATCTACGGCCGCGTCTACCACGGTTACGTGAAATCTCTGGAGGTGCCCGACGAACAGGTGCGCCAGACCGAACAGTGGACACCGGTGTTGCTCGGCTACTTTCACGGGCGCGTCTACTACAACCTGCTGCACTGGTATCGCATGGTCGGCGTCGCACCGGGCTATCCGCTCAACCGTAAGGTGCTGGAGGCGGCACTCGGGGTCGCCGAACCGCTGCCGAACGATATCGCGAAGACGCTGCGCCCCTTCACCTTCCGCAACCCGCTTGGTCGGATACGGTCGCGGACGCGCACCACGGTGACCTACCTGCGCCGACTATTCGGCATCGACGCCGTGGTCGAACAGTTCATGACCGACTTCTACCGCGTCTACGACGCATACGACACCCTCGACTACACCACGATGTCCGGCGCCGAAGCCTATGCGGCTTACCGCACGGTGGATCGGGACCTCGTCGAGCGCTGGGGTCCGCTGATGGTGCTCGACGCGATCCTGTTGACCTGCACCGGTGCGATGTTTTTGCTCACCAAGGTGCTGCTGCCGAAGGCGCCGGAGTGGTTCCTGTACGCGGTGGTCGGCCCCGGCGCCGATGTCGAATCCGCCGAACCGGCCCGCGCGATGAAGGCGCTCGCCGACGTGGCTCGCGCCGACCCCGAGCTGACCGCCCTGGTGAATTCGACCGCGCCGGAACAGATCTACCCCGCGCTCGCGGATCGACCGGACTTTCGCGAACAGGTGGACGCCTACCTCGACCGCTACGGCTACCGCAGCCTGGACGAGCTCAAGCTGGAGACACCGGATCTGCGCGAGGATCCGGCGAGCCTGTTCGTCATGCTGCGCAGTGCGCTGCCGGACGCGCCGCTCGGTCACCGGGACGAGGCCGAGGACTACCTCGACAGCCACCTGCACGGTGTGCGGCGGCGCGTCTATGAACGTCTGCGCGGCAAGGTATCTCGCTGTGCCGCGCACCGCGAGCGGTTGCGGTTCTGCCGCACCAGGGCCTTCGGCATGGTGAAGCGGATGATCCGGGTGATGGGCCGCGATCTGGCTGCCCGCGGTGCCATCGAAGAGTTCGCCGACGTGTTCTTCCTGACCGTGCACGAGCTGCGCGGTTGTTACGAAGGCGCCGACACCGCGGGATTACGCGACCTGGTCGCCGCGCGAAAGGCGCAGCGGGTCAAGGACGCCGGGCTGGTGGCGCCTGCCAGGTTCGTCACAACGGGTTCGGCGTTCGGCCGGGCCGAGCTGGCAAGCCAGGGTTGGGTGCCGATCACCGATACGCCCGCCGCCGAAGCGGGCACCGTGTTCGCGGGCACGCCGTCGGCCGCCGGGGTCGTCGAGGGCACCGCGATCGTCGTGGACGAGCCACGCGACGTCGCGGGTGGCATCCTGGTGGCATATCGGACCGATCCCGGGTGGGTGGCCGCGCTGCCCTCGGCATCGGCGCTGGTGATCGAGCGTGGTAGCCCGCTGACCCATGTCGCGATCGTGGCAAGGGAGCTGGGGGTGCCGACGGTGGTCCAGGTCAAGGATGTCACCAAAATGATACGGACCGGCATGCGCATTCGGGTCGATGGCACACACGGAACCGTTACCGTTCTGGCCGAAGGAGATGTCCGCGATGGGCAATGACAAAGATGTTGCCGCCGTGCGTGATTGGCTGATCAGCCCGGCTGGTCGAGCGGGCATTCATCTGGCCGACGAGGCCGACGGCTGGAAATTCCGCAGTTACGCCGAATTGGCCGACCTCACCTGGTCGATCGCCGCGCTGATGCGGCAGCACGGCATGGGCAGCGGCGACGGCGCCTGCGTCATCATGCCGACCGGATTCCCGTGTGTCGCCGCGTTCTACGCGGTGTGGGCGTGTGGCGGGGTGTTCACCCCGGTGGCGCCGCCCATGTTCGGCGACCTCGACCAGATCATCGCCCACATCGCCGCGATCCTGACCGCGGCGGAGCCCCGATTAGTGGTCACCTCAACGGAATTCGAGCAGCTCGTGCGCAAAGCCGCGACGGCGGCGGGGCGTACCGACGAGCCGCTGGTGATCGACGCGTCGACCTTGGGTGCCGCGCCCGCAGAGCGGGAATTCGGCGAGCCCGACGAATGTGCCCTGCTGCAATTCACCTCGGGTTCTTCCGGTGCGCCGCGTGGGGTGCGGGTCAGCTGGCACAACCTGGCGAACAACGTCGCGATGATCTCGGAGCTGGTCGAGTGGCGCCCCGGCGACTCGATGGTGTCCTGGCTGCCGCTCTATCACGACATGGGCCTGGTCGGCGCGTTCCTCACCACCGTTACCAACCAGGGCGACCTGTACCTGATGCGCCCCGACCAGTTCGTCCGCGACCCCGTGCGCTGGCTGCGCGCGATGGCGCACGCGCAACATTCACCGTCCCCCTCGTTCGCACTCGGCTATGTGGCGCATCGTGTTTCGCCCGCCGAGATCGCCGACCTCGACCTATCCGGGTGGCGCACCCTGGCCGTCGGCTCCGAGCCGGTTGAGGTCGCCGACCTCCAATCGTTCGCTAATCTTACTGGACCACAGGGCTTTTCGATGAGTGCCTATACGCTGGCCTACGGGCTGGCCGAGGCGACACTGATGGTCACTTCCTCGGCGCGGCATCGCCCGATCACCGCCCTGCGCATCGACAACCCGACGCTGCGTTTCGGCGAACCCGTGACCATCCTCGACGAGCAACTGCTCGACGACACCCATCGGGTCGACGGTGCGGGCTGGATCACCGGACTCGGCTATTCCCTGCCCGTCTCGACCGTCACGGTCGTCGACGAGGAAGGCCGTGAACTTCCCGACGGCACGCTCGGGGAGATGGTGGTGGTCGGCGACTCGGTCGCGCTGGGCTACTCCGATGTCTCCGAGACCGCGTCCACCAGGATCATCGACGGCGCGCTGTACTCCGGCGACGCCGGATTCCGTTATCGCGGTGAGGTTTTCGTACTCGGCCGAATGGGGTCGAGCCTGAAGGTGCGCGGTCGCTCGGTATTCATGGAGGACATCGAATCGCGGGTGGCCCAGGAAACCGGCCGCACCAAGGGCAAGCTCGCCGCCGTCGCGATTACCGAGCCCGGCGCGCAGGGCATCGCGTTGTTCGCCGAATCCGCACCGGGGGAGTGGATCGCGGAGGCCCGCAAGATCATTCGCAGCGAGCTCGGCCCCGCCCAGACGGTCACCATCGTCACCGGACCGCGCGGCGTCATCCGGCGCACCTCCAGCGGCAAGCCGCGCAGGCGGTACATGTGGGAGCAGTTCCGCGCCGGTGCCCTCGTCGACGCGGTTGTGCACGAGGTTGCGGACAGCCCGCGCCAGGGGACCAGCGACTCCGAGCTGCCCGAGCCATCGCTGGCCGCCGAACGGGTCCGCCAGCTGTTGGACCGCGCGTTGGACAGCGTTGCGGTCTCGCCGGATTCGACCGTGCTGTTCGAGGGCTCGCTGGCCGAGGGCTTCGGGAACGAGGGGTCCGACGTGGACTTCTTGGTGCTCGCTCCCGGTGGCGACGACCTGCCCACCTTGCCGACCGTGCTGTTCATCGATGGCCGTCGGGTGGAGGTGCGCACCCGCTCGGCGGCCCAGCTGCGCAGACAGCTCGAGCAGGCTGCTACAGCGACGAGCCTCGACGAGGATCTGCTCAATCGTTGTCAACGCTTCCTGCGCGCGACGGTCGTGCGGCCCGGTGGCGTCAACTGCGACGAACTCCGTGCGCTGCTGCCGTATTCGGTGTTCACCGCACTGATCGCCGACTGGTGGTCGGCCCGCGCGCGGCATGCCCTGCGCTACGCCATCGCTTTGCGTGCCTTGAAAGTTCACGACGAGGCGATCGACTGGGCGCGCGACGGCTTGCTCCAAGCCATGAAGGGCTGGGCCGCGCGCTGCGGCGAGAGCTACGTCGAGACGAAATGGCTGCCGCAGCAGCTGGATCGGATCGGCAAGGACGATCTGATCGACCGCTATCGCGACCTCACCGACCCGGCCGTGTTGACGGCGAACGACGCAGGCTGGACGCAATTGCTCGACCTCGCGACAGCACTCGGTGTCACGGACGTCGCCGACGATCCCGATCAGATCCTGTTCGCCAGGGTGCCAGGGGTGACCACGTGGACGATCGGCGATCGACTGCACGTCATCCGCGGCGACAGTGATGTTTTCGCGCTCTCGGACCGCGCCGCCGCCGCTTGGCGCTCGGTGGTGTTCCGTCACTCGCTCGCCGCCGTGCTCGCTCGCGCACCGGAGGACCGCACCGCCGAGCTCGCCGAGTTCATCCGGCTCGGTTTCGTTGGATTGCAATGGCGCCGTGGCGAAGTCCTCACACCCGCGCTTGCCATGTGCAAGACGGCGAAGCCGTACACCCCGGTCCCGTCCGCGCGCGTGCCCGCCCTCGGCGTGCACGGAGCAGTCCGCGACGACGGCATCGCCACACTGTCCCCGCTGCCCGCGCGCCGCTTCACCGAATGCGCGTTGGCGTTGGTGTGGTCGAACATCGTGCTGGAGAACGCCCGCGAGGATCTGGCGGGTGCGTTGAAGAACGGCCAGGGCGCGGTCGCCGACATCGCCGCGCACCGCATGATCGCCATGGCCGTGCGAGTGCTGTTGTCCGCCTACGGCGTTCATCCGCTGCCCGCCGACGTCGCACCGGTGGCGACCGTCCGTCGCGTGCTGCCCGCAGGCGCACCCGGCCCCGACGTGCTCGCGCAGCTGGAATCGGCGGGGCGGGTGCGCTTCTCGGAGCTCATCAAGGGCGGTGACGTGTTCACCGGGCTCGCCGTACTCGACAGTCTCGTCACGACCGTGCGCTCGGTGGCCGCCGATTCGGCCGACACCGGTTTCCCCGCCTCCTTCGACTCGCGAGAGCAGTGGCGGCGCACCTTGGCGATCGGCTACGACTGGCTGCGCATCGCGGGCTATCTCGATACCGACCTGCCCCTCGACGAGGCCCGCGACCTGCTGGCCTCCGGCGGGCAGCAACCGCACCTACGCGAAGGAGGAGAGCCATGACCGCCGTCGCCGACGCCGCGGTGGCCGAGCGGGTACGCAGCCTGGTGCACGCCATGGCCCCCGACCCGCCGGCCGAGGCCGGGAACGACCAAAGGCTGGTCGAGGACCTGGGTTTCGAGTCGCTGCGATTGACCGAGCTGACCGTCGTGCTGGAGCGGGCCTTCGGCCTGCCGCGCCACAAGCCGGAGCGATTGATCGGCGTGCGTCGGGTCGGCGACGTCATCGCGCTCGTCACCGCGGGGCTGCTCGCCGCGGCGACCAGCGACGAGGGCGCGCGGTACGCGAACAATGCGCACAGCCGACTGCTCGGACATGTCGGCACCGAACGGCTGCACGACGACGGAATGGGCGGGCGCGACACGGTTCTGGTCACCGGCGCGACCGGGCTGGTCGGCGCCGAGGTGGTAGCGCGCCTTGCTGCGGCCACCCGTCCCGTCGCCGCGGTGCTGCACAGCAACGCGCGCATCGTCCGCAACGACGGCACCGCTCTCGGCGCGGGCAGCCCGGTGGCAGGCGACATTCGGATGCCGGGATTCGGCTTGGCCGAGCGTGATTCGACGGACCTGTCCGAGCGGGTCGGCACCATCGTGCACTGCGCGGCGACCACAGCCTTCGACGCCGCGCCCGCCGACTACCACGAGCTGAATGTGCGCGGCACCGCCAACGCGGTCGCGCTGGCCAAGGCCTGGGACGTTCCCCTCGTCTACGTGAGCACCGCCTACGTCTGCGGCAATCGCAGCGGCACGATCACCGAGGGCGAGCTCGACGCGGGCCAGACCTTCGGAAACCAGTACGAGGAAAGCAAGTTTCACGCCGAGCACCTGGTGCGCACGGCGGGCGAGCTCGGCCTGCGGTGGTCGATCGTGCGCCCCGGCATCGTCACCGGCGCGACCGGCACCGGCGTGATCCGCGAGTACAAGAACCTCTACACCGTCGTCAAACTCATGGTCGAGGGCAAGTTGCGGTCGCTGCCGGGCCGCTACGACGCGACATTGTCGCTGGCGCCGGTCGATCACGTAGCCGACGTGATCGCCGCGGCCGTGCTGGATTTCGACTCGGCGCACCAGCGCACCTTCCACGCGGTCGGCCGGGACACCCTGTCCTTGCGCGAGGTCTCCGACGTGCTCGCCGAATATCCCTCGTTCGAGGTCGCGACCTTCGTGCCGGAGGGGACCTTCCACGAAGACGATCTCGGCGGCATCGAGCGGGAGTACTACCGGCGCATCGGCTCGCTCTACACCAGCTACTTCCATCGCCGCGTGACCTTCGAGACGACGAATACCGAAGTGCTGCTAGGGCAGTCGGCGCCGTCGAGCGGCAAGGAGTATCTGCGCCTACTGCTGGACTACTGCCTGGAGTCCGGCTACCTCGGCGTGCCGCTGCCGTCGATCGAAGAGGTGCTCGCCGGCATCGATCTCGGGGGAGTGGATCGATGAGTATGCCGCTCGGCGAGCTACTCGCCACCCTGACGCCGCAGCCGGAGAAGGTGGTCGCCTACGCCCGGGACACCTACCTGCAGGAGACGGTCGATCAGCTCGACCGACTCGGCGTCGACGCGGCGAAGTTCGCCCGCGAGCATTCGCTGCTGCTGCTCAAGCCGGACGCCATCGTCGCGAGGTCTGTCGACCCGACACTGAAGTGGCTGGCAGACAACGACTTCCGGGTTGTCGCGGCCTTCCGAGTCGCGGTGGACCGGCATATCGCCAGGGCACTGTGGTACTTCGCCTGGAATATCGCCTCCGCCGAGCGCAGGCGCCTGGCCGACCTGCTTGTCGGCATCTCGGACGTGCTCGTCCTCGTCGTGCACGGCGAGGACGCGGAATTGCCTGTCCCGGTGCGCCTTACCGAGGCGAAGGGGCCGACCGACCCGCGCAAGCGGGTACCGGGCGAGCTGCGCTATCTGCTCGGCCGGCACAACTATCTGCTGAATCTGGTGCATTCGCCCGACGATCCCGCCGATGTGCTGCGGGAGCTCGCCATCTATCTGGACGAGCAGCGCAGGGCGACGGTGATCGCGCAGGCGGGGGCGGGCATCGACCGCTCGGCCGAGGCAGGCGCGCTCGCGGACGACCTCTACGCGCAGACTCCTGCGCGCAGTTTCGACCGCGCGGATGCGGTCGAGCGGATCGTGCTCGACCTCGAACGGGCCGGTGCGCCTGCCCCTTCCGGGTTCGACCCACAAGCCGACGTGGACTGCGCACGGCTGCTCGCCGCCGCATGGGCCGACGGCAGGGAACTCGATCCGTGGTCGGTGATCGTGCTCGGGTCCTATGTACTCCCGATGCGGGTCGGTACGCAGCCGCAAACGCTGCGCCCGATTTCCGCGATAGATTGGTTGGAGGGACAGCCGTGGAAGCAGTGAAGACCGCAACCCATCTGCGCACGATCTCGCGCCGGTTGGCGCATCGCTGTGCGGTGTCCGAGGTGTTCGTCACCTCGTTGGACACCGTGGCCGAGCACGAGTTCGTCGTTGGTGCCCAGCTGCCGAGGATGCACGCCTACTACGGCGACCACCTCGGCTCGCTCGGGCTGCGCCACGACCCGCTGCTGGTGATGGAGGCGGCCAGACAGGCCGCGATCGCGCTGACCCACGAGTTCTACGGTGTGCCAAGTGATATGGCGTTCATCGTGCGGAGTTTCAACGGCACCGGTGCGGACACGCGTGCGTGGGAAATCGGCACCGCGCCTGCCGACCTGGTGATGCGGGCACGGGTGCCGCGTAGGCACGCACACGGTGACACACTGCACGGCCTGGACATGGTGCTCGAAATCGATTGTGGCGCAGAGTCGATGATGACGGTCGACGGCTCGTTCTCCTGGGTCACGCCGCGACAGTGGTCGGGACTGCGCGGCAGTTTCCGCAAAAACCTCGACCTCGGGCCGTATCGTGGCGCTTCCGCGCTCGTCGATCGGGCGCCCGCGGCCGAGGTCGGGCGGGAGAATTGGCGCAACGTCGTCATCAGCCCGCCTCTGGTGACCGGGGCGACCGCCAGCTCGGCGCTTGTCCCGGATCTCGGGCACCCGTTCCTGTTCGATCACCAACTCGACCATGTGCCAGGCAGTCTGTTGATCGAGGCGTGCAGGCAGACCGCGCTGGCCATGGTGTTGCACCGGGCACCGCGATTGGAGTGCGTCGGCAGCGCTTTCGAGCGGTTCGTGGAGTTGGATCGCCCCGCCGAATGCGTCGCCGAGATCACCGGACAGCAGGCCGACCGCACCGTGATCCACTGCGAGATCCGGCAGTGCGACGCGGTCGCGGCTCGCATCGATCTCGAATTCGCCGACGACGAACTGGGTTTCGACACCGCGGGCCCGCTGGCAGGCATCGACCAGCCGGAAGGCGGTTGCTGATGGGCACCGAGTTGCTCAGCACGACCCGGTCCATCCGCCGCCGCCTCGACCTCTCCCGCCCGGTCGAGCGGCAAGACCTGCTGGAGTGCCTGGATATCGCGATCCAGGCGCCGAGCGGCAGCAACCGGCAGCCGTGGCGCTTCCTGATCGTCCAGGACTCCGCGACCAAGCAGCGGATCGCGGAGTACTACCGAAAAGGGTTCGCCGCCAACCTGTCCGGTCGTTCGCCGCGCCCCGATCAGCTCCGTGACCTCGACTCCGGCCAGTACCTTGCGGAGCACCTGGCCGAGGTGCCCGCGCTGGTGCTCGTCTGTTCGCTCGGCCGCCTGCCCGAGCCGGTGTCGGCGCTGCGGCTGGCCAGCTTCTACGGGTCGATCTTTCCTGCGGCGTGGAACTTCATGCTCGCGCTGCGCGACCGTGGGCTCGGCTCCTGCCTGACCACCGCCCACCTCGCCTATGAGCGGGAGATCGCCGAGCTGCTCGGCATCCCCTTCGACGAGGTGACGCAGGTGGCCATGCTCCCGGTCGCGCAGTTGCTGCCCGGCGCCGATAGGCCTGGGCGACGTGCGCCCGCAGCCGAGGTGACCAGGTGGGATCGGTGGGCGTGACCGGTTCGCTGGCGTCCGCCCGACGGATCGCCCGGTTCACCGCGGTGATGTACAAGCCGCACTACCTGCTCTACGGCGTGCTGTGGGTTCTCGCGCTCGAAGGCACGGCGGCGCTGGCGGCACAACCGGATTCGGCGTGGCGGCCGACCGGCGCGACCGTGCTCCGGATCGTGGTGGTCGCGTTCGTCCTGCTGTATCTGCGCATGGTCGACGAGCAGAAGGATCTCGAGTACGACCGCGTGCACAACCCGGACCGTCCGCTGGTGACCGGCGCGGTGAGTGCCGTCGACCTGCGGGTCGCGATGGGCCTCATCGCGGTCGGCGCCGTCGCGGCCAGCCTCGCCTTGTCCGTCGGTTCGGCCGTAATGATCACTGTCGCAATGGTTTACGGTCTGGCACTGTGGGGTTTAGAGCGGTTGTCCGGCACCGTACGCACGCACATCCTGGTGAACCTTGTCGTCACCTATCCGGTGCAGTTGCTAGTGACGGGCTATGTCGTGGTCTCGGCGATCGACACCGGTGAGGTGCGCGCGCAGTGGCAGGCGGCAGCGACCGCGGTGATCTTCGCGGGCGCGTTCCTGCAGTTCGAGTTCGCCAGGAAGACCTCACGGATGCGCCGTCCTGATGAACTGCTGTACTCGAATGCCCTCGGCGCCAAGGGAAGTGCGGCGGCGTCGCTGCTGTGCGCGTTCACCGCGGTGCTGTGCGATCTCGTCCTCGTGCGACCGTGGGACTATGCCGCGCCCGCGTCGATCGTCGCCTGGCTGCCGGTGCCGCTGCTGCTGGTCCCGGCGTTCGGCGCGCTGAAATTCCGCTCCAGCGACCGTGTGGAGTACCCGGTGCTGCCTGCGGTCGTCTTCATCCTCGCTCTGTATCTCGCGTTGATCGGCCAAGCCCTGGCCTTGCCGTAACCGGGCGCACGGGAAACGTCTGCGGAAACCACCGTCGTGTTCCACCTCGGCAGACGCCAGGTCTGGTGGAATACGCGAAGACGATGTGGTCTGCATGCTGAGACGGCGGTCCGGGCCGACGCCGGACACGTTCGCTGAGGAAGGGGTTCATGTGAGTTCCACGCTGCGGCGCATCGTCGGAGGTGGCTGCCTGGTCGCGCTCGGCTGCTGCCTCGTTACCGCCGCTCCCGCCGTAGCCGACCCGGGCGGATGCTTCATCGACAGAGGTGTGACCGATGCCGTTGCGCTCTGTCACGAGGGCGACGGCACCGCCAGCCTCGAGGTGGAATGCCTCGGCATCAGCACTCCGGCCGCGCCGGGCTCCCCGGTATTGGGGCCCTACTCGGGCGCCGATTCGGCGCCGTCCGCAGTGGGCCAGCCGATGCGCGCGTCCTGTGTCGCCGACGGCATGCTCGGCATCACGACGCGCGCTTTTGTGAGGTAAGAGTGCGCGTCGCGGTGACGAGCACCGTGGTGTAGCGCATCGTGAAACTGCCGCCCATCACATCGATGGCGGCGGCGGTGCCCGCGAGCACCTCGGCCAGCGCGGCAGGCGAGAATTCGGCGTGGCCGCCCTGGGTCGGCATCTGGTCAAGCCACTCGTCACGGGTGTAGGACTGTTCCCAATCGACTTGCCACTGCTGCGGCGTCGCGAACTGGCCGGCTGCCTGCATCCCCTCGATTACCTTGTCGCACATGGACGTATAGGCGTTCGCGTCCGGCTTGGTCGCCGCCCAGCGGGCTACCAGCGAGTCGGGCAGCACCTTGCGATAGATCTCGGCGGACACAGCCCTCAGCTCCGCGGGTGGCTCCCCGACATTCCAGAACACGGCAAGGACGCCGCCGGGGTGCAGCACGTCAGCAGCCTTGGCCGCCCCAGCGACTGGGTCAACCCAATGCCAGGTCTGTCCGGCGATGACCGCGTCGAAGGTGCGCCCTGCGGGATCCCATGCTTCGAACGTCGCCACCTCGACCTCGTAGCCGCGCTGTCGCGCGAACTCGGCCATCCGTGCGTCGACCTCGACGCCGAGTACGTGGCTGCCAGCTGCGTGAAACTGCCCTGCGGCGATGCCGGTGCCGATGCCGACGTCGAGGACGCGGGGTCCAGGGCAGGCAGCGAGGATCCGCGCCACCATGGCGGGCGGGTAGTGCGGTCGGGTCCGGTCGTAGCGTGCGGGGTCCGACCCGAACGACTCGGCCATTTTTCGGTGCTGGTGGGAGTGGACGGGTTGCTCCGACGGTACAGTGGGCATGCGCCCACTATGAATGGGCGCATGCCCACTCGTCAACCGTTTCGGGCGAATCGGCAACTAGGAGAGGGACTCAGTGCCAACAGGAGTGGCCATGCGCGACGTTCGCGCGCAGCTGTTCGACGCCGCCGAGCGCGTCCTGCTGCAGGACGGGCCGAGCGCGCTGACCAGTCGCGCGGTCACCGCCGAGGCGGGCTGTGCCAAAGGTGTGCTGCACAAGCACTTCGCCGACTTCGACGACTTCCTGGCCGAACTCGTGCTCGATCGCATCGCGCGGATCGAGCACCAGTCCGCCGACCTGCGCGCGTCGGCGGGCACCGGCACGGTGATCGACAACCTCACCGGCACACTGATATCCGTGTTCGGCACGGTCGCCGTCTCGATCGTCAGCCTCGTCACCTTCCGTGACGAACTGCGCGCCAGGCTGCGTCAGTCGAGGCCGACCGGAGTTCCGCTGCTCACCGAGGTCGCCGCCATGATCGCCGAATACCTCTCGGCCGAGCGCGAATTGGGTCGCATCACCGCGGACGCCGACGTGGCCACGCTCGCGCCGACATTGATCGGCGCCGGGCACATGCTGTTCGCCGATCGGAAAGGTGTACCGCCAGAAGCCGATGCGGTCAGCAAGGTCGTGACCACGGTCGTCGTCGCCGTCCTGCCGCGTTAGGACTTGTGTCGAAGCCCCAGGTGTTTCCGCGCCGCGGACGCGGGTATTCGCGTCATGATCAGGAGGGCTGGTATTTCACGAGCAGCGTTCGATGCCAGTTCTCCTGATCATGAACGCCGTCATGACACTTCGACTTCGAGAATGTTGTCCGGAGACGCGGTCGGGATCACCCGTTTGAGCGTGAAACCGAAGCGCGCCAGGAAGGTCCGGTATTCGGCGGCGGTCCGCTCGCGGCCGCCCGTGTTGACAAGCATCTCCAAATCGATGAGCTTGCCTGGATGCGGCCGGTGATGCTCCGGCAGGACCAGCTCGATGATCAGCAGGCGGGCATCGGGTTTCATTGCCGCGCGGACATTCGCCAGGATGCGGCCCGCGTCCTCGTCCGGCCAGTCGTGCAGGATGTGTTTCAGGATGTAGGCATCGCCGCCCGGCGGCACGCCGTCGAAGAAGGAACCGCGCTCGATCGCGCAGCGTTCGACCAGCCCCGCGTCGGCCACCTTGCTCGCCGCCGCGTCCGCCACATCCGGTAAGTCGAACAGGATGCCGCTGGATTGCGGTGCGCGGCGCAGGATTTCGATGAGCATGGTGCCCTCGCCTGCCCCGACATCGACGACGGTGTCGAAGCGCCCGAAGTCGTAGGCCGCGACCAGCGGTGCCAGCGAAAGGGTGCCGATGCTGGTCATCGCGTTGTCGAACAGCATGGCGAGCTCGCGGTCGGACTGCATCTGCTCGAAGAACGACATCCCGTGCACCACAACGCCTACCGGTTTGCCGGTGCGCACCGCGTCGACGAGCTGCGACCAATGCGCACGGTGCGTCGGCGAACCGAAGAACAGGGCGGCGTCGCGCAGCGAGACATCGCCGTCGCGCACCAGCGCCTCGGCCATCGAGGTGAGCGCGTACTTCCCGTCGCGACGCCTGGTGAAGATGCCGTGCGCGATCAGCAGCCGCAGCAGCCGATGCAGGGCGTCCTCGTCGGCGCCGATCGTCCGTGCGAGGTCGGCTCCGCTGCGCGGGCCGTCGGCCAGCGCATCGGCGATGCCGAGTTCGGCGGCGGCATGGATCGCCTGCGTCAACCAACCGGCGGCCATGAGCTCCATCAGCGCGATACGGCCGGGCACCAGCTTGCGGTAGGCGAAGGCCAAGCCGTTGCGCGCCAGCTCAACGGCCCGAATCAGCGCTTGGGGCGGCATGCTCGGTCGGTCGGACGCCATACGCGACTCCCTCGGTCGTTGATCGGCACCAAGCAGCGTACGTGGCCGGGGTGCCGGTCTCGCGCCGAACGGGTCCCAGGGAGCCCGGCCGCGTCAGAACCGCCAGCGGGTGGCGCCACCCGGCAGAACCGCCGAAACGGCCTGCGCAGAGCGCGGGGTGAGCCGGTAGGTGTGCCACGGCGGCGGGCCTGCGGAGGGAGCGCTGTACTCCGCGGTGATCGCCTGACCGGTCTCGTCGACGCGTGCGGGCCAGCCGCCTGCCGCCCAGCGCGCGGCGAGGTCGGCCACGATCGCCGCGTCGGTGATCTGCACGGCTTCGCCCGCGACCACCAGGTCGAACTCGTGGGTCGAAATGCTCATCGTGCAGCGCGGATCGCGGGCGAGGTTGCGGCCCTTGCGAGAACGCGCACCGGTGACGAACCAGAAGGCGTCGTCGAACCACAACGCGCCGACCGCGGTCGGATGCGGGCTGCCGTCGGCATTGATGGTGGTGAGCCAGCAGGTATGCCGATCGAGGCCGCCGGAGCCGGGCGCCTGGTCGATGTTCTGATCGAGCCGGGTCCTGATGGCCGACCACTCGAGCTCCGGCAGCGAATAGAGATCAGCGAGATTCGTAGTGTCCATACCTGTGCTGACGGCCCGGCTGCGGCGAATTCATCGACGCCCGCGCGCGTGCAGCACCACCGGCAGCCGCGACGGCGCGGCGACGAAATCGCGATTCGACGGCTGCACCCGGTAATTCGGGTCGGCCACCGGCTGCCAGCGGGCGAAGAGGGCGGCCGTGGCGAGGGTGATGGTCATCAGCGCGAAGTTGTTGCCGGGGCAGTGCCGCGTGCCGACACCGAACGGCAGGATCGCCTTCTTGTCGATCTCCTCGACCCGACCGGGAAACCAGCGATCGGGATCGAAGGTCTCCGGGTCCGGGTAGTAGCGCGGGTTGTGGTGAATCATGTACGGGCTGTACACCACCATGGCGCCGTCGGGCAGCGTGGTGCCGCCGAGGGTGACGGGGCCGTCAGCGGTGTGCGTGCTGACCCACGGTCCCCAGAACCGCAGTGTTTCCAGCACCACCAGCCGCAGATAGGGCAGCGTCGCAACATGATCGGGGGTGACCGTGCCGTCGCCGACGAAATCGGCCAGCTCACGGTGCAATTCGGCGGCGATCTCCGGATTCCGCATGATCTCGTGCCACACCCAGCCGAGGATCGACGCGGTGGAGCCGACACCGGCCGCGAGCATCAGCAGGAGCTCGTCGATGATCTCCTCGTCCGAGAGCTTGGTGCCGGTCTCCGGGTCGCTGTGGCGCACCAGCGCAGAGAGCACGTCGTGGAAATCGCGATCGGCACGGCGGTATTCGGCGACCACGGTGCCGATTTCGGCGCGCAGCCTGCGCGCCTTGCTGGTGAAGCGGCGGTTGGCGACGACACGCATGCGCCGGACCGGAGGCGGCAGCGCGGCCCGCTGGATGACCTGGCCGAGCAGCCATGGAATGGTCTGCTGCACTTCTCGTTTCGCGTCCGCGCCGAATTCGGCGGTGAACAGGGTCGAGGAGATCGTGTCGAGAACCAGCCGATGCGCTTCGTCGACCAGGTTCAGCTGGTCGCCCTGCCGTAGCCCACTCGACCAGCTGTTCGCGAGATCGGCGGCGACCACGGCGTATTCGTTCAATCGGCGTTGCCGCAACGCGGGCGCAATCATCCGGCGGCGTAGCTCGTGCGGTGTGCCGCTGAGCACGTTGGACGCGCCGCGAATGACCTCCTTGATCGCGTCGCGGAGCTCCTCGCGATGGAATTCGCCTGCCTCGCCGAAGCTCAGCTCGCGGATGAGCTCGGGGGTGGTCAAGACGTAGGCCGGTCGCGGGCCGAGGTAGATCCGGACGATCGGGCCGACCTCGGCCAGCGACGTCACGAAGGTCAGCCCGTCACGCAGCGCTGCGACGCTGTGCCCGAGCAGAGGAAGTCGCCCGTGGGCGGTGGGAACATGGGGAACAGACTGCGGCATAGCGTGTTTCGTGCTTCTTGTGAGATCGGTGTAGATCGAGAGGATGGCTTCGGTGAGGTGTGACTGCCGCGCGGAGTCGTCGCGGTCGCTGAGCGCCTTACGCATCGGCAGCAGCTGCGCGCGGTCCTCGGCGAGGTCGCGCAGTGCCTCGGTGATCGCCGCGATCGAGGGGTTACGAGTGCAGACACCGCCCCCGTCGGGGACCGTCTCGGCCAGATCCGGATCGCAGTAGACGACAGGCAGGCGCATGGCCGCCGCCTCCAGCAACGCCATGCCCTGCGTATCGAAACCTGAAGAGGGAAAGAGCAATACGTCGTGCCTCGCCATCTCGGCCAGGCATTCCGTCTGTCCGACCGCTCCGTGCAGCCGGATTCGGTCGCCGAGGCCGCCGCTGTCGATCGCCGCACGCGCCTGATCCCACAGGTCGCCGGTGCCGTAGATGTCGAACGTGCAGTTCTCGACGAGCCGCACCGCCGCGATGGCCTCCAGCAGTCGTTTCTCGCCGGAAAGCCTGGCGCACCAGAGCACCCGCAGCGGCGTCGTGTCGGAGTACGACGGTGTCGTACCGGCCGGCCCGGCGGCGCCGTTCGCGGCGAGCCGGGCACCGTCGAGCACACCGTCGTCAATCCCGTTGGAGATCACCCGAATCGGATGGGTGAGTCCGTGCGCGATGATCCGCTCGGCGAAATGCTTGGTCGGCACGATGACCTGATCGGCCGCCTGTGCCTGGGCCACCATGGTGCGCCAAGCATGCCTGGCCGCCCTGGATTCGTTGGTGCGTGGCATCCGTCCGCGATGGGAAACGAAGCGGCCGTGCAGCGCACGCATGCTGAGCGCCGAAACATAGGGCGCGGGGGAGGTGTGCGCGATGAAGACGTCGTCGCGGCTGTGCACGGTGTGCACCACCGGGATCCCGTGGCGGCGGGCCGCGCGCAGGCCTGCGATGGCGACCCCGTAGGTGGTTTGGGTGTGCACGACGTCGATCGGCCCGCGTTCGGCGAAGGCCGCATCGATCAGCCGAGCGTTCGCCGGGGTCGGCAGGACCATGGCGAATCCGTTCACCGCGAGACCCGCGAGTGCGGAAAGAACCACCAGGTCTTCGTCCGGTTCGGTAGATTCCGGCGTGGGCGCGGTGAATACGGTAACGCGATGGCCGAGCCGCTCCAGCCCGCGACGCTGGGCATGTACCGAGGTCTGGATCCCGCCGAGGGTGGCGGGATGGAAGTCGGTGAACAGCGCGACGTGCATGGGACCACGGTACGGACATGGGACTTCTCATGAGCGCCAATCGTGTGGCGCTCGTCGGGTTGCCCGCCGAGTACAGGAGCAGGCATGAAAGTGGCGATTCCGCTGACCGGCACCCGCGGCGACGTGCAGCCCGCGGTGGCGCTCGGGCTGGAGCTGCGCAGGCGCGGCCATGACGTGTTCGTCGGCGCGCCGCCGAACCTGGTCGACTTCGCGACCCGCACCGGGTTGGCCGCGGTGCGCTGCGGGCCGGACGTCCAGCAGCTCTATTCCTCCGACGCAGGCCAGCGCGCGTTGGCGGCTGGCAGCAGCTTCCGGCTGATGCAGCTGGTCGGCAAGCAGATGGCTGACTACGCCGAGCAGATGAACCGTGAGGTCATCGGCGTCTGCGAGGGCGCAGACGTGATCGTGTCGACCATGCTCACCGAGGACAGGGCCGCCTCGGTGGCCGAGGCGATGCGGGTACCGATGGTCACGCTGCACGGCTTTCCCTGTCGGCAGAACTCCGTCTACCCGTTTCCCGGCGCGCTGCCGTCGCACTGGCAGCCGCCGGGCGCGGTGAACAAGGCCACCTGGCTGCTCGCCGAGAACCTGCGCCGCGTGGTCTTCATGCGGTACCTGAACCAGCTCCGCGCGGAACTCGGCCTGCCGCGCTCGGCCGCAAGCCCCGCCGCCGTGCTCGACCGTAAAGGCGTGCCCGAGGTGCAGATCTACGATCGCGCGCTGGTGCCTGGGCTGGCCGAGGAGTGGGGCGAGCGCAGGCCGATCGTCGGGTTCTTGCCCTTGGAGCGCACGGCCCGCGAAGCACTCGGCGAGCTGGCCGCCGACCACGGCGAGGTGATCGCCTGGATCTCCGAGGGCGCGCCGCCGGTGTATTTCGGCTTCGGCAGCATGCCCATCCGGGACACCCGCAGCGTCCTGACCATGGTCGAGCAGGTGTGCCAGCAGCTCGGCATCCGCGGTCTGGTCAGCGCGGGCTGGAGCGACCTGGCCGCCGCCGACGCGCAGACCGGCCCGCGGGTGAAGGTGGTCGGCCCGCTTGCGCACGACATCGTTTTCCCGGTGTGCGTCGCGGCCGTGCACCACGGCGGTATCGGCACCACCTTCGAAAGCCTGCGGGCAGGCCTACCGACCATGGTCTGTTCGGTGTCGTTCGACCAGCCGATGTGGGGCGGTCAGGTCGAGCGCCTCGGCGTCGGCTCGCACGTCAGCTTCCAGAAACTCGACCGCGACAAACTGGCCGCCGGGATCGGCACGCTGCTCACGGACGGGACCGCGCAACGCGTGAAAGCTCTTGCCGCAGAGCTGCAATCGAACGCCAACGCGACCTCGCGCACCGCCGACATCATCGAAGACGCCGCAAACGCGAAGGCATGAACCGGCTGGGCATGGCGTTCGCCGACTCTGCGGTGATGTTCCGCCGTGCGTTGCGGCACACGATGCGCAGCAAGGACACGCTGCTGATCTCGATGCTGCTTCCGGTGCTGATCATGCTGCTGTTCGTCTACGTGTTCGGCGGCGCGATCCAGGTGGACGGGCCATACCTCGACTACGTCATTCCCGGAATCATCTTGTTGTGCACCGGCTTCGGCGCATCGATCACCGCGACCGCGGTGGCGACCGATCTGCGCACCGGTGCTGTGGATCGATTCCGCACCCTGCCGATGTTCCGTCAGGCGCTGCTGGCCGGGCACGCGGGGGAGGGGATGCTGCGCAATATGGTCGCGGTCGCCCTCGTCTTCGCGGCCGGCGTGATTCTCGGATTTCGTTCCGGTGCGGGACTTTCCGCTTGGCTGCTGGCGCTCTTGGTGATCGTGCTCTTCGTCACCGCGATCACCTGGATCGCGGTGGCGCTCGGCCTGCTCGCCCAAAACCCGGAGGCGGCAGGCGGATTCACCTACGCGATCATGTTCATCCCCTACATCAGCAGCGCCTTCGTGCCCACCGCAACGATGCCCTCCTGGCTGCGCAGCTTCGCCGAACACCAGCCGGCGACCCCGGTGATCGATACGATCCGCGCCCAGCTCACCGCCGCCGGATCGTCGAGCACCGGGTCGGCGGTGCTCTGGTCCGTTGGCCTCGCGATCCTCGGATACCTCTGCGCCGCAGCTCTCTTCGCGCGGCGCACCAAGACCTGAAGTCGCCGAGCCTCGCACCCCTTCTGTCGATTCGCACCC
>NZ_BDAY01000119.1 GCF_001612685.1 Nocardia altamirensis NBRC 108246 | reverse complement strand
ATCGCCCGGGTTTCAAGCCGATTGATCGGTGAGGCAACTTATCCAGCTTAGCTCAGCCGCTCCCCCGACTACAAATCAGGGTCTCGATCAAGCTAGTGTGAGCGTCAGGCGCTCCTCGTACTACCTCGTTTCCCTGGCCTCTCGCTCAGCGTTTCCGCTCAGCTCCTCGGCCCCGGGTCGGTGTCCGTGTCGCTCTGACCTGAATAAAGTTACGTGTCTGCGTGCATCATGTCAAATCGCCTGGTCAGGAAGGGTTTTCAGCGTTCATCTGTCATTCAGCTGCGCCGACCCGCTCCACCGAACCACCCAGAGCCTGTAGCTGCTCAACGAATTTCGGGTAGCCACGGTCGATGTGGAAGACGTCGTGCACCTCGGTGGTCCCCTCGGCAACCAGACCGGCGAGTACCAAGCCCGCGCCTGCCCGAATATCCGACGACCACACCGGCGCACTGGACAGCCGCGGAATCCCGCGCACCACTGCATGATGCCCATCGGTCCGCGCATCGGCGCCGAGCCGAATCATCTCTTCGACAAAACGGAAGCGCGCCTCGAAGACGTTCTCGGTGATCATCGACGTGCCGTCCGCGATCGCGGCGAGCCCGATCGCCATCGGCTGCAGATCGGTGGGGAAGCCGGGGAACGGCAGCGTCGAGAAGTTCACCGCGCGCGGCCGCTCGGCCTGCACCACCCGGAACCCGTCCTGCTCGAACGAGATCCGCGCACCCGAGGACCGCAGCTTGTCCAACACCAAGGACAGATGCTTGGGATTGACGCCGGTCACCCGCACGTCACCCATCGTCATCGCCGCGGCGATACCCCAGGTTGCCGCGACGATGCGGTCGCCGATCACCCGGTGGTTGGTCGGCGACAGCCGCTTGACGCCCTGCACGGTCAACACCGACGTGCCTGCACCGGTGATCCGGGCACCCATCTGCACGAGCATGTTGCACAGGTCGACGATGTCGGGTTCGCGCGCGGCGTTGTCGATCACCGTCTCACCCTCGGCGAGCACCGCGGCCATCAAGATGTTCTCGGTCGCACCCACGGAGGGGAAGTCGAGCCGAATCTTGGCGCCCTGCAGTTCGTCGGCGCGCGCGACCACGCAACCGTGCTCGATCTCGCTGGTCGCACCGAGCAGCCGGAGGCCGGCCTGGTGCATGTCCAGTGGCCGGGAACCGATCGCGTCGCCGCCGGGCAGCGCGACGACCGCCCGCTTGCAGCGCGCCATCAGCGGGCCGAGCACACAGACCGACGCGCGGAACTGCGTGACCGCGGGAAAGTCCGCGTGATACTTCGGTTCTGCCGGGGTGTTGATAGTGACCACCCCCGCATCGATCGTGACGTCGCAGCCGAGGCCGCGCAGCACGTCACCCATCAGCGGCACGTCCAGAATGTCCGGGCAGTTCGTGATCGTGGTGGTGCCTTCAGCTAGCAAGGCAGCGGCCATCAGCTTGAGGACGCTGTTCTTGGCGCCCCCCACCGCGACTTCACCGACGAGTCGATTCCCGCCGGTAACCAAAAACCGTTCCATGCCGCCTCTCCGCGTATTCGGCGCACTGTTGGGTGCAAGGATAGTTGCGGCACTGGCCCGCCACTCCAGGTATCCAGCTCCGCCGCTCCGGGTATTCAGCGCACTCTGGGTGCCACGGTAGTTCGGTTGCGGGCCGGCGTTCGGGTGCCGGGCTGAGTTCTGGGGGTACCCGGGGTGTTACCCATGTACTCAGGACGTGTGTCCTCGTGTCTCGAGCATTATCAGGTGCTCGACCTGGTTCCGCCGGGCTTCCACAGGATATCGCCGCCAGGATTCGCCACGCGGCTCAGGATGAAAAGCAGGTCGGACAGGCGGTTGAGGTACTTCGCCGGGAGGACATTCGTGTCTTCCGGGTGTGTCTCGATCGCCGCCCACGCGGAACGCTCCGCGCGCCTGGCAACGGTGCGCGCCGTGTGCAGCAGCGCGGCCAGCGCCGTGCCACCCGGCAGAATGAACGAATTCAGTGCTGGCAGTTCGGCATTGAACTCGTCGCACCAGGTTTCGAGACGGTCGATGTAGGGCTGGGTGATGCGCAGCGGCGGGTACTTCGGCTCCGCGACAACCGGGGTCGACAGGTCGGCGCCCGCATCGAACAGATCGTTCTGTATCTGCCGCAGGACCTCGACGAGGTGCTCGTCCGGCTGCCCGAGCGCGATCGCGACGCCGAGAGCGGCGTTCGTCTCATCGCAGTCCGCGTAGGCGACCAGCCGCGGATCGGTCTTCGCGACTCGCGAAAAGTCGCTGAGCCCCGTCGTCCCGTCGTCACCGGTACGCGTGTAGATCCGCGTTAGATGCACACTCACAGGGCAACCCTATCCCGTAACACGCAACAACTGATGCCGTAAGCACATGGGTAACTCACCGGGTACCGGCTGACTCGTCCAAGTCCGCTGCCGCCAACGCAACTCGCACAGCACCTGGGTCTGGCCAGAACGCGGAGAGCGGGCAAGCTAGCGCATTCTGCGCGTGCGGTCCGAGGGGCGGGACTCCACCCAGGACAGGAATGCGGTGCGGGCGGGGCGATCCAGGGCCAGCTCGAAGCTGCCGTCACGATCGGAGACCGTGATCACCGCGATGTCGTCGGTCATGATGTCGTACTCGTCGCCGACCGGCCCGCGACGATCGCCGATCTCGATGCCCTGCCGGTGAATTGTGCAGTCGGGTCCGAGTTTCAGGCTCGTCAGCTTGAAAAAGACCATTCGGTCCTCGTCGTATCTGATCAATCCGTGCCGCCAGCCCTGCCCACCACGGGCGGGGAGCATGCGCAGGATCGCGGCGGTTCCACCGCGGCGCAACATGATCAGGCGATAAGTCGAAGCAAGGGCGAGGAACACGAGCGTCAGCACCAGAATGATCAGGAGAACCATCCCGGTCTGCAATGCAGTTCGTCCCTTCGCTCTGCCGCTGTGCCGTCGCAGCCGTGTCGCCGGCACCCGTATTCAAATCGGCGGTGTTCGCGAGCCCTTCGTGGTCAGCCGAGCTGCCGCGTCCGGGTCCATAGCGCACACCGCCGTGCGGTCATTCAACCACGACCCCAAGTTTACAAACTGCGGGGCCGTGTCTTGATACAACTGTCGGCGGCGAAGAGACCTTCGCCGCCGACAGTGTCGTGCTCAATATCGGGTTGTGGCTTACGCGTTGGCGATCTGCTCCACCGCGCGCACCTGGGCCTGGGCCGCCAGCTGGTCCTCTTCGCTTGCCGCCGAATCGGCGAGCACGCGGCGGGCCGCTTCGACGTCGACCTCGTCCGCGAACTCCGCGGACTCGGCGAGCACCCGGACCGTGGTCGCGGTCACCGAGAAGAAGCCGCCGTGCACCGCGGCGACGATGCGCTGACCGTCGGTGTCCACGATGGACACGATGCCGCCCTCGACCAACTGGCCGAGCAGAGGCTCGTGGCCCGGCATGATGCCGATCTGGCCCTCGGTGGTCTGCGCACTGACGAACGTTGCCTGGCCGGACCAGAGCAGCCGCTCGACGGCGACGAGATCAACTGACATTTCCGACATCGCTGACTACTTTCCGGCGATCTTCTTCGCGGCCGCCTCGACGTCGTCGAGGCCACCGCAGGAGTTGAACGCCTGCTCCGGGAAGTGGTCGAACTCGCCCTTGCAGACCCGGTCGAAGTCGTCGATCGTCTGCTCCAGCGGAACCACCGAACCGACCTGGCCGGTGAACTTCTCGGCGACGAGGAAGTTCTGGCCGAGGAACTTCTCCAGACGACGGGCACGGCCGACGAGGACCTTGTCCTCTTCGGAGAGCTCGTCCATGCCGAGGATGGCGATGATGTCCTGCAGCTCCTTGTACTTCTGCAGGATCCGCTTCACCTCGTTGGCCACCGCGAAGTGCCGGTCACCGACGATCGAGGCCTCCAGGATGCGGGAGGTCGAGGTCAGCGGGTCGACGGCGGGGTAGATGCCCTTCTGCGAGATCGGGCGGGAAAGCTCGGTCGTCGCATCGAGGTGGGCGAAGGTGGTCGCCGGGGCCGGGTCGGTGTAGTCGTCGGCGGGCACGTAGATCGCCTGCAGCGAGGTGATCGACCGACCACGGGTCGAGGTGATGCGCTCCTGGAGCTCACCCATCTCGTCCGCGAGGGTCGGCTGGTAACCGACGGCCGAAGGCATCCGGCCGAGCAGGGTCGACACCTCGGAACCGGCCTGGGTGAACCGGAAGATGTTGTCGATGAACAGCAGCACGTCCTGGTGCTGCACGTCGCGGAAGTACTCGGCCATGGTGAGGGCCGAGAGGGCGACGCGCATACGCGTGCCCGGCGGCTCGTCCATCTGGCCGAAGACGAGGGCGGTGTCCTGGAGGACGCCCATCTCTGCCATTTCCAGGTGCAGGTCGGTGCCCTCACGGGTGCGCTCACCGACGCCGGCGAACACCGACGTACCGGAGAACTCCTTCGCGATACGGGTGATCATCTCCTGGATCAGCACGGTCTTGCCGACACCGGCGCCACCGAACAGGCCGATCTTGCCACCCTTCACGTACGGGGTGAGCAGGTCGATGACCTTGATGCCCGTCTCCAGGATCTCGGTCTTACCCTCGAGCTGGTCGAATGACGGTGGCTTGCGGTGGATGCCCCACTGCTCGCCGTCGCGGCCGAGGCCAGGAGAGTCCAGGCACTCGCCGAGGGCGTTGAAGACGTGGCCCTTGACGACGTCGCCGACCGGCACCGAGATCGGCTTGCCGGTGTCGGTGACGGGCGCGCTACGGACCAGGCCGTCGGTGGGCTGCATCGAGATGCAACGCACGATGCCGTCACCGAGGTGCTGGGCGACCTCGAGGGTCAGGGTCTTGGCCACCGAGGTCAGCGTGACCTCGGCGTGCAGGGCGTTGAACAGGTCAGGGATCGAGCCCCGGGGGAACTCGACGTCAACGACGGGGCCGATGACTCGGACGACGCGACCTGAGTCTGCGCCGGTCCGACTCGTGTTGTCTTGCGTGACTGCTGCGGTCATTTTTCTCTTCCTGCGCTTAGTCGCGGTCCGAGCTCGAAGCCAGGGCGTTTACGCCGCCGACAATCTCACTGATTTCCTGCGTGATCTGGGCCTGCCGCACCGAATTCGCCTGCCTCGAAAGCACATTGGCCAGGTCGTTGGCGTTGTCGGTGGCTGCCTTCATTGCGGTGCGCCGAGCCGCGGACTCGGATGCCGCTGCCTCGAGCAACGATGAGTAGATACGCGTGTTGATGTACTTCGGCAGCAGGGCTGCCAGCAGCACACTGGCGTCGGGCTCGAACTCGTACTGCGCGTGCACATCCGCCGTCGGCGAATCCGACACGATGTCCTCGCCCATGTCGAAGTTCTCGTCGACGTAGCTCACCTGGATCGGCGCCAACCGGCGCACCTCAGGGGTCTGCGTCAACATCGACACGAAGCGCGTGTACACGATGTGCAGCTCGTCGACACCGGCGATGTCGCCCGTGCCGTCCGGCGCGGGCACCACACCGTCGGAGCCCGCCATGAACGCCTCGACCAGGTGGTTGCATGCGGCCGAAGCATCGGTGTACTTCGGCTGCTGCGAGAACCCGGTCCACGAGGCGACCGGCGTGCGGTTGCGGAAGGTGTAGTACGTGAGGCCCTTGCTGCCCATCACGTAGATCACCGGTTCCTTACCCTCGCCACGCAGCGTGTGCATCAACTCTTCGGCGCGCTTGAGCACGTTGGAGTTGTAGCCGCCTGCCATGCCACTGTCACTGGTGATCACCAGCACGGCCGCCCGGCGCGGGTCGACGCGCTCGGTCAGCAGCGGGTGGGTCAGGTTCTGCGACGCGTTCGCCAACTCGCCGAGGACCTTGGTGATCTCCTCGGCGTACGGCTTGGCGGCCGCAACCCTGGCCTGCGCCTTGGAGATTCGCGAGGTCGCGATCAGCTCCTGGGCCTTGGTGATCTTCTTGATCGAATTCACACCACGAATGCGGGAGCGCAATTCACGCAAACTTGCCATCAGCGGTTCACACTCCCTTCATTCGTCTGCATTGAACGAATAGCTCGCATCAGTCCCGAACCTGGGTCACTTCTCGACGTGCTTGCGGGTGACCGACAGCGTCTCGACCTCTTCGTGCTCGAGATCGCCCGCCTCTGCCTCGTTCACGACACGGCTGCCATCGGAGGCGAGGAAGCCCTGCTTGAACTTGTCGGTCTCCGCCTTGATCTGATCGGCGGCCTCGTCCTTGAGGACCTTGCCACCCTCGATCGAGGTGTAGGCGTCGGCCGCGGCGCGGTGCAGGTGTTCGAGCACCTCGCGGTTGAAGCGGCGGATGTCGGCGACCGGAACCGAGTCGTAGTAGCCGGCGTCGACCAGGAAGATCGAGACGATCTGGTCCTCGACCGCGACCGGCGCGTACTGGTCCTGCTTGAGCAGCTCGACCCAGCGGGCGCCGCGCTCGAGCTGCGCCAGCGACGCGGCGTCGAGGTCGGAGGCGAACGCGGAGAACGCTTCCAGCTCGCGGAACTGCGCCATTTCCAGACGCAGCGAACCGGCGACCTTCTTCATGCCCTTGGTCTGGGCAGCGCCACCGACACGGGAGACCGAGGTACCGACGTTGATCGCCGGGCGAACGCCCTTGTTGAACAGGTCGGACTCGAGGAAGACCTGGCCGTCGGTGATCGAGATGACGTTGGTCGGGATGAACGCCGAGATGTCGTTGGCCTTGGTCTCGATGATCGGCAGGCCGGTCATCGAGCCTGCGCCCAGCTCGTCGGACAGCTTGGCGCAACGCTCGAGCAGACGCGAGTGCAGGTAGAAGACGTCACCCGGGTACGCCTCGCGGCCCGGCGGGCGACGCAGCAGCAGCGAGATGGCGCGGTACGCCTCGGCCTGCTTGGTCAGGTCGTCGAACACGATGAGAACGTGCTTGCCCTGGTACATCCAGTGCTGGCCGATGGCCGAACCGGTGTACGGCGCAAGCCATTTGAAGCCGGCGGAGTCCGAGGCCGGTGCCGCGACGATGGTGGTGTACTCGAGCGCACCGTGTGCCTCCAGCGCGGTCTTGACGCCCGCGATGGTGGAACCCTTCTGGCCGATGGCGACGTAGATGCAGCGCACCTGCTTCTTCGGGTCGCCCGACTCCCAGTTCGCCTTCTGCGCCAGGATGGCGTCGATGCAGACCGCAGTCTTACCGGTCTTGCGGTCGCCGATGATCAGCTGACGCTGGCCGCGGCCGATCGCGGTGAGCGCATCGACAGCAGTGATGCCGGTGGCCAGCGGCTCCTCGACCGGCTGACGCTCCAGCACCGACGCGGCCTGCAGCTCGAGCACGCGCTGCTCTTCGGCCTCGATGTCGCCGAGACCGTCGATCGGCTTGCCGAGCGGGTCGACCACGCGGCCGAGGAAGTTGTCGCCGACCGGGACCGAGAGCACGTCGCCGGTCCGACGGACCTGCTGGCCCTCTTCGAGGTCGGCGTACTCGCCGAGGATGACCGCACCGATCGCGCGGTCCTCGAGGTTCAATGCCACACCGAGCACGCCGCCGGGGAACTCCAACAGTTCGTTGGCCATCGCCGAAGGCAGACCGCTCACATGCGCGATGCCGTCCGCAGTGTCGGTGACAACACCGACTTCCTCGATGGAGGTTTCCGGGGTGTAGCTCTGGGTGTAGCTCTCGATCGCGCTACGGATCTCGTCGGAGGAGATCGTCAGCTCCGCCATGTTCTTCCTGCTCTCGCTGTGTCGAATGTCGGGGGGTGGGGGCGTGTCAGGTCAGCGACCGGCGCAGCCGTTCGAGCCTGCCGATGGCGCTGCCGTCGATCACGTCGTCGCCGACGTGCACGACAAGCCCGCTCAGCAGGCTCTGATCGACCTGCACGTGGACCTGAATCGGCTTGCCATAGATGCGTTTCAGCGAGGCGGCAAGCCGGTCCCGCTGCTGTGCCGACAGTTCGATCGCCGCGCGCACGTGCGCGACGATCTGATCGCGGCGGGCTGCCGCCAGGTCGGACAGCTCGTCGAATGCCACGCCGACAGGCTGCTTCTGCCTGGACACCACCTGCTCCGCCAGGGTGAGGGTGATGGCTTCGGTCTTGCCATTGAGCAGGCGACCGATCAATTCCCGCTTTGCCACGGCCGGCTTGGCCCGATCGGAAAGTGCCTGCTCCAGTTCGGGGTTGTCGCTGATGATCCGGCCGAGCCGGAACATCTCGTCCTCGACTGCGTCGAGGCGACCACTGTCGGACGCCGACTCGAGCAACGCCTCTTGCCCGAGCAACACCAGGGTGTCGACCAGGTCGGCGGTCCTGGACCAGTCCTGGGCAACGGCGGTGGTCAGCACGGCCTGAGTGGCCGGGCTGACCTTGCCGCCGAAGACCCGTTCGCTGAGCTCGGCCCGAACCGAGCCGGGCACCGACACGTCCGCGAGCGCAACACGCAGCGAACGCTGGTCGTCCAGCACGGCGACAACGGCGAACAGTTCGGACCCCGTCGTGGCCGCAACACTGTCGCTTCCGGTCAGAGCGGCCCTGAGCGCCTCCCGAGACCGGGCGCAGGCCTCGCGGCTCGCTGCGTACATGCTTCTCACTTTCGCGTCGCTACCTTCCGACCCCGATGCCGGCTTTCGACTCGTCGTCGAGCTCGGTCAGGAACCGCTCGATGGACGCCGCCTGCTTAGCTTCGTCCGAAACCGACTGCCCGATAATCTTTTCGGCCAAATCTACGGCGGTGTGGCCGAGTTCGGAGCGCAGTTCGGTAAGGATCTGCTGACGCTGGGCCTCCAGCTGGTGGTGGCCTGCGGCGACGATGCGGTCGCTTTCGGCCTGGGCATCCGCACGCATCTGCGCGAGGATCTGCTGGCCCTGGGTGCGCGCTTCCTCACGGATGCGTGCGGCCTCGAGCCTGGCCTCAGCCAGCTGCTGCTGGTACTGCTGCAGCGTGAGCTGGGCCTCTTCCTGCGCGACTTCGGCGCGCTTGATGCCACCCTCGATCTTGTCGGCGCGCTCGTCGAGCACCTTCATCAGACGTGGGATCACGTACTTGTAGAAGACGACCGCGATGATCGCGACGCACACGATCGACCAAACGATGTCGTACGTCTCGGGGAGAAGAGGATTCACATCCTCTCCGCTTCCCGCTGCGAGAACAGAGAACGTGTTCATCGGAATCAGAAGATGAAGCCGGCGACGAGGCCGATCAGGGCAAGCGCTTCGGTGAACGCGATGCCGAGGAACATGGTCGTCCGGATGGTGCCCTGCAGCTCGGGCTGACGGGCGATGCCTTCAATTGCCTTACCGACGACGATGCCGACGCCGATGCCGGGGCCGATTGCCGCCAGACCGAAGCCGATGGCGCCGTAGCCCTTGACCTTGTCCGAGTTGGTTGCGGCTTCCTGGGCCAGGTACGCGAGGCTCATGAGTCTTCCATTCCCTTTCTGTTGCACACCCGCCGGTCGGCGAGGTGTAGCAGGTTCAAAACATTCAGGCAGGTCAGTGTGAATCTGCGTGTTGTGCGAGTCCGATGTAAACGGCGGTCAGCAGCGCAAACACATAGGCCTGCAGGAAGATGACCAACAGCTCGAAGAGGGTGAACCCGAGTCCCGCGAGCAGCGAGAACGGCGAGAACACCTTCATCCACGAGACCGCGTCGAACAAGAAGAACCAGGTAGCACTGAAGAACAGCACCAACATGATATGTCCGGCGAGCATGTTCGCCATGAGTCGGACCATCAGCGTGAACGGACGCAGGATGAAGGTCGACAAGAACTCGATCGGAATCAGCAGTAGATGGAGCGCAGGTGGCACATTCGGCACCACGATGCTGCTACGCAGGTACGTAAAGAATCCGTATTTCCGGATGCCGACGTAGTTGAAGGCGATGTACGCGATCGCGGCCAGCACCAGCGGCATACCGATTCGGGCGTTCGACGAGATGTTCAATCCCGGAATGACGCCGGAGAAGTTCAGGAACAGAACCGTGAAGAAGATCGTCGCGATGAGCGGGAAGTACTTACGTCCGGATTCCTTGCCCAATACTTCGTCGGAAATCTGCTCCTTGACGAACACCAGACCGGTCTCGGCAATGTTCTGCAGGCCACGCGGGATGAGGCGCGGGCTCCGAAATGCGAGGATCATCACGATAATCAGGACGGCCGTCATCAACAGCCGGACCATCATCAAACGATCGATTTCGAACGGCGTACCCTCGAACAGCAGCGCTGGAGGGTAGAAGTCGGACAGCGATGGCGCGTGGAACTCGCCCGCCAAAGTGGTGACGCTCAGCGTTCTCTCCCGTGTTCGGGCCGTGAGTTCGGTTGAGCTCACGGTTCGATCGGACATTGACGATCAATTTGGGTCGACTCAGGTCGGCTCGAAGTTCGTCAGCAGCTGTGCGGCGGGGTTTGTTTTCCACCTGGCGTCTGTACGTGTGTCGGCGACATCGTCGACATGCAGAACCGGAACCCCTAAGGGGGAGCCCGGCACGGCAGTAAGCATAGCGGTACTCAGAGGGATCATGGCGATCCCCCCTTGCTTGGGTGCTTGCTTACCAACACTTTACCAAGTTATCTACGACAGCGTGTAGGTGGGTGGGGATCAATCTTCCCGATCAGGGGTTTCGGCGGCGGGCTCGGGCACCGTCACGTACGGAACACGCTGGCGGACAACGCCATACGCCTCCGCGCCGAGCACGATGACCAGCGCACCGATCACCGTCAAGAAAAGGACCATTCGGTCATAAAAGTCGAATTGATTCAGAATCGCTATGACCAAAAGGGCGACCAGCATTTTGCCGACCCAGCTGCCGAGAATCACCATGCCCGCGATGGACGGCTGCAGTTTCGCGCCGAACAAGACCACCGCGGCAGTGGTCAGGATGAACCCGCCGCCGATCGCGGAGCCGAACACCGCGCCCCACAACCCGGGCGTGCCCTTGGCGATGGTGCCGATCGCGACGGACAGCACCACCAGCACACCGAGCCCGATCAGGCCGTAGCGCAGCGCCGCCTTGAGCGGGGCATCGGGACCTGGCACAGGAGTGGGAGTGAAGTTCACGTTCCCAGACCCTACCCGGACGGCTTCTGCTCCTCCGCCGCCTCCCCGCGGCGCAGGCCGGGAACGGCCGTCACCACGAGCGCGAAAACCAGCCCACCGGCCATCAGCAGGACCACAAGACGACGGTCCATCAGCGCGGTGCCGACGGCGCCGAATGCAAGGATCCCGACCCACAAGTAGATGAGCAGCACCACACGCCGGTGCGAATGCCCGATCTGCAGCAACCGGTGATGCAGGTGCATCTTGTCCGGAGTGGAGAAACTCACACCCGCGCGCACCCTGCGCACGATGGCGAGCACCAGATCCAGCACCGGAATGAACATCACCGCACCGACCAGCAGCAACGGCGACAGCAGACCGACGATGTCCTTCGTGCCGAAACCCTGCAGCGGGATGCGGCCCGACGCGCTGGTCGACACCGCGGCAAGCACCAGGCCGATCAGCATCGAACCCGAATCGCCCATGAAGATCCGCGCGGGCTGGAAGTTGTGCGGGAGGAAGCCGAGACAGGCGCCTGCCAACGCCGCGGCAAGCAGCGCGGGCGGGTAGGTGTCGACCGAGCCGCCCTGCTCGTTCATCAACCCGAGTGCGAAAACGAACACCGCGAGCGCCGCGATCAGGCCGAGTCCGGCGGCCAAACCGTCCAGCCCGTCGACGAAATTCATCGCGTTGACCAGGGTCACGGTGACCGCGACCGTGACGAGACCGCCCTGCAGCGCGTCCAGGAACACGGTCGTGTTGTTGAACGGGTTGTAGATGCTGTACCAGCTCAAACCCAGCACGGCGATCACACCCGCCGCCGTCACCTGCCCGGCGAACTTCGTCAGCGCGTCGAGTCCCCAGCGGTCGTCGACGATGCCGACCGCGACGATGATCGTGGCGCCGACCAGCACCGCGGCCGGAATGTTCGGGCTGTAGTCGAAACCACGGCGCAGCGCGGGAAGCTGATGCGCGAACAGGATCGCCGCGACCACGCCGACATAGATGCCGACCCCACCCATCCGCGGGATCGGTTTGACGTGCACGTCACGCTCACGCGGCACCGCCACCGCGCCGAATCCGATGGCGAGCACCCGAATTCCGCCGGTGGCAAGGAAAGTCACCACCGCGGAGACGAGCAGGACGAGCAGTAGCTCCCGCAGCGGGACGACCGCACCGGAACCGATCACGCGACGCACCCACCGATCATCGGAACCGTGAGGCTCTTCGCGATCATTTGACGGAGGCGCTGGACAGCGCCTCTGGCGACATTCCGAGCACATCGGCGATATCGCCGATGGGGACCGCGCCCTCGCGCAGGATGCGCGGCTGGTCGGCGGTCAGGTCGACGATGGTTGACGCGATGGCGTGATCGGCAGGGCCGCCGTCCAAGTAGGTGCTGACCAGGTCGCCGAGCTGGTCGCGGGCTTCGGCGGCGGTCTTGGCAGGCGGTTGCCCGGACACGTTGGCGCTGGAGACCGCCAGCGGGCCCACCTCACGCAGCAGTTCCAGGGCGACCGGGTGCAGCGGCATGCGCAGCATCACGGTGCCTCGAGTATCACCGAGGTCCCACGCGAGCGAAGGCGCTTGCTGCACAACCAAACTCAGGCCACCGGGCCAGAACGCGCGGATCAGCTCGCGCGCCTGCGGGCGCACCGAGAAGACCAAGCCGTCGATGGTGTGCCATGAGCCGACCAGGACCGGCACCGGCATGTCACGACCGCGGCGCTTGGCCGCGAGCAACGAGCTGACCGCGGTGGCATCGAAAGCATCGGCGGCCAGTCCGTACAGCGTGTCGGTCGGCAGCACAACCAGTCTCCCGGATTTCAGGGCACTGGTGGCTGCGGTCAATCCGGCAGCGCGCGAGTCGGGATCCGAGCAGTCGAAGACGGTACTCACACCGCACATGCTAGCCCGCCTCTCCGAGCCTTTTAGCCAGGCCTAGGTGCCACACCCGTCGCTGACGCGGCCGGCGGTGAGGCCTTGGTCAGGTTGGCCCGTCCCGACGAGTTACCCATGTACTCACGAAATCAGTTGCCACCTTGGCATATCGGTGTGATCAACGCCTGCAAAGGGTGGCGATCAGCGCTGAGCACGAATTGCGGCGACGAATCGGGGTTTTCCGGCGAGGTCGGGGTGTTCGACGATGTCGATGAAGTCGCCGTTTTTGCCGAGCATGGCCGCGAGGTCGGAGCCGTTGGAGTCGTCGTGTTCGACGGCTACCCCGCCGGTGGGGCGAAGCAGGCGGGTGATGGTGGGGATGATCGCGCGGATGACGTCGAGGCCGTCGCTACCGCTGAAAAGGGCCATGTGCGGGTCGTGGTCGGCGACCTCGGGGTCGAGCTCGGCGCCGTCGGGGATGTAGGGCGGGTTGGCGACGACGAGGTCGACGCGGCCGTCGAGCTCGGTCAGCAGAGCGGGATCGGTGACGTCGGCGGCGTGCAAGGTGATGGGGGTGTCGCCGTCTGCGCGGCATCGGTCGGCGTTGCGGCGGGCCCATTCCAGCGCGGCCGGGTCGAGCTCGACGGCATGGACGTCGGCGTCCGGGCGGGCATGCGCGATGGCGAGGGCCAATGCGCCGGAACCCGTGCAGAGGTCGACGACGACCGGCGTGTGGTCGTGCGGCAGCGTTTCCAATTGGGCGAGGGCCCAGGCGAAGAGCAATTCCGTTTCCGGGCGCGGGATGAAGACGCCAGGGCCGACCGCGAGCTCGATATCACCCATCGCCGCCGTTCCAGTCAAGTGCTGCAACGGAATTCGGGAGGCGCGACGAGCGACGAGCGCGCGATACTCGGCCAGCGCACTCGGCGCGATGAGCGGAGTCATCAGCAGCCGAGTGCGTTCGACGCCGAGGACATGCGCGGCAAGGTGCTCGGCATCGGACTGCGGACTGTGCACCCCGGCGGCCCGCAATGTCTCGACGGCGTCATTGATGGCAGGGCGCAGAGCAACCCGAGTGACGGTCATACCCAGCACATTACGAGCCCGGCGCGCCGATTACTCAGCTGCCATCCTTGCTTCGCGATCTGCCTTGCCGAGCGCATCGAGGAGCGCGTCCAGGTCGCCGTCCAGCACGGCGTCCAGATTGTGTGCCTTGAAACCGATGCGGTGGTCGGTGATCCGGTTCTCCGGGAAGTTGTAGGTGCGGATGCGTTCGGAACGGTCCACCGTGCGGATCTGGCTGGCCCGACCCGCCGCGGCCTCCTGGTCGGCCTGTTCCTCGGCGAGCGCCTGCAGACGGGCGGCGAGCACCTGCATGGCACGCGCCTTGTTCTGCAGCTGTGAACGCTCGTTCTGGCAGGTCACCACGATGCCGGAGGGCAGGTGGGTGATGCGAACGGCGGAGTCGGTGGTGTTGACGCCCTGACCACCCTTGCCGGACGACCGGTAGACGTCGATGCGCAGGTCGGTCTCGTCGATCTGCACCTCTTCCACCTCGTCGGGTTCCGGGTAGATGAGGACACCGGCGGCCGAGGTGTGAATACGGCCCTGTGACTCGGTGACCGGCACGCGCTGCACGCGGTGCACGCCGCCTTCGAACTTGAATCGCGACCAGACGCCGTCGCGAGCGGCGTCGCGGCTCTTGATCGACAGCGTCGCGTCCTTGTATCCGCCGAGGTCGGAGATGGTGACGTCGAGGATCTCGACCTTCCAGCCGTGCCGTTCCGCGTAGCGGACATACATGCGGGCCAGGTCGGAGGCGAACAGCGCCGATTCCTCGCCGCCCTCACCGGATTTCACCTCGAGCACCACGTCGTCGCCGTCGTGCGGGTCGCGGGGGGCGAGCAGGTCGGCCAGCGACTGCTCCAGTTCGCCGACCTGTCGTTCCAGGTCGGGGACCTCGGCGGCGAACGCAGCGTCGTCGGCCGCGAGTTCCTGCGCGGCGGCGAGATCGTCTTTGGCGGACTTCAGCTTGGTGTAGGTGGCCATGATCGGCGCGAGTTCGGCGAATCGCTTGCCGACTCGGCGCGCGGCTCCCGGATCGTTGTGCAGCGCCGGGTCGGACAGCTGCGTCTCCAGGCCGGCGTGCTCGGCCAGAATGTCATCGATCGCGGACGGTTGCGTCACTGTGCTTCCTCTTCCTGAATTCCCTGCCGACTCTGCGGGCTGAGCGTCAACGCCGGAGGAGGTAGCGCAGGTCACCACGTAGGCGTAGCGAAGACCTCCATCGGGCACTGACAAAGCACCGACGCCCGGCCTGCAGCGCAGGACCGGGCGTCGGCGAGGAAGCTACTTGGCTGCGGCGTCTTCCGCGCCCTTCTTGCCTGCACGCTTGCCGTAGCGAGCCTCGAAGCGGGCCACGCGGCCGCCGGTGTCGAGGATCTTCTGCTTGCCCGTGTAGAACGGGTGGCACTGCGAGCAAACTTCGACGGTGATGTGTCCGGACTCCTTGGTGCTGCGAGTCTGGAAGGTGTTGCCGCAACCACAGACGACCGTGGTTTCGACATACGTCGGGTGGATTCCTGCCTTCATGGGTGTCCTCTCGATATTGGTCGCCGGGTCGCTCGCACGGGGATTCGCGCCGAACGTGAACCGGAACCGACTAGGCGGGAGGTCTGCTCGAACGGAGCAGACGCAACGACCGTTCAGTATGCCAGAACTGTCGCTACGCTCCCAAAACGCCCCCGGGTGGTGGTTTGTTCCCCGGCATCCCCCGACTCTTCCCGCCCCTGGAAATAGCGTCACGCGGATCGGCGGTGTCTCAGGAACCCTGAAGTCGGGTAGTGCGCTACTCAAGAATACGAACAGGAGCGTTCATAGAGTTTGAGACCTGAGCACAATGCCGTGCCTCGACACAGAAAGGAGAGCTGGTGAACTTCCGAGCCGCAGCCGCGATCTTCGGGCTCCTGATTCTCGCTGTCGTGGTTGGCTGGTGCGCCCGCCCCGACACCATGATCTCGGCCGCCCCGGAGACCACCGTGTACATCGAGGCCACGAGCACCGCCCCGGAGGGGAGCGCGGTGACGGCCACGGCGATCATTCTCGGTTTCCTGATCGGCGGCGCGGCATTGATCGGTCTCTTCTTCTTCAACCCACCAACGCCGAAAGGGCCGCCGGCCCGCCTCTCCGCGATTTCTGCCGGCCGCCAGGTGCTCCACGACAGCCGTTGCGGACCGGCGGTCGTCGAGATCGGCCAGTTTTGGGCGTGCCCGACGAGTTACCCATGTT
Organism: Nocardia altamirensis NBRC 108246; assembly: GCF_001612685.1. GTDB lineage: Bacteria > Actinomycetota > Actinomycetes > Mycobacteriales > Mycobacteriaceae > Nocardia > Nocardia altamirensis. The sequence continues at coordinate 11,416 of NZ_BDAY01000119.1, read as the reverse complement.
GGCACGAAATCAGTTGTCACGTGGGCATAGAAAAGCGACGGGGACTCCGCGTCATCAGCGGAGTCCCCGTCTCTCTACTCGTCCAGAGCGCCAGGCGCGGTCTTGCTCACCTGCATCAGGAACTCGAGGTTGTTCTTGGACTTCTTCAGACGGTCGATCAGCAGATCGATCGCCTGATGCGAATCCAGGCCGGACAGTACGCGACGCAGCTTGTGCAGCACCGCCGCCTCGTCCGGGTTGAGCAGTAGCTCGTCCTTACGGGTACCGGACGGGTTGACGTCCACCGCGGGGAACACGCGCCGTTCCGCGATCTTGCGGTCCAGCTTGAGCTCTGCGTTACCGGTGCCCTTGAACTCCTCGAAGATCACCGTGTCACCGGTCGAACCGGTTTCCACCATCGCGGTCGCGATGATCGTCAGGGAGCCGCCGTTCTCGATGTTGCGCGCCGCGCCGAGGAACCGCTTTGGCGGGTACAGCGCGGTGGAATCGACACCACCGGAAAGGATTCGGCCGGAAGCAGGCGAGGAGTTGTTGTATGCGCGACCCAGTCGAGTGATCGAGTCGAGCAGCACGACAACGTCTTTGCCCATTTCCACCAGGCGCTTGGCGCGCTCGATGGCGAGCTCGGCGACCGAGGTGTGGTCTGACGGCGGCCGGTCGAAGGTGGAGGCGATGACCTCACCCTTCACCGAGCGCTGCATGTCGGTGACCTCTTCCGGACGCTCGTCGACCAGCACAACCATGAGGTAGACCTCGGGGTTGTTGATGGCGATGGCGTTCGCGATGTCCTGCATGATCGTCGTCTTACCGGCCTTCGGCGGCGAGACGATCAGGGCACGCTGGCCCTTACCGATCGGCATGATCAGGTCGATGACGCGGGTGGTCAGCTTGTTCGGCTGAGTCTCCAAGCGCAGCCGCTGATTCGGGTACAGCGGGGTGAGCTTGCTGAACTCGGGGCGCCGCTTGGCCGCCTCGACCTCGCCACCGTTGACCGTGTCCAGCCGCACCAGCGGATCGAACTTCTGTCGCTGGTTGCTCTGCTCGCCGTCACGCGGAGCGCGCACCGCACCGGTGATCGCGTCACCGCGGCGCAGGCCGTTCTTGCGCACCAGATTCATCGAGACGTACACGTCGTTCGGTCCGGCCAGGTAACCCGAGGTGCGGACGAACGCATAGTTGTCCAGCACGTCGAGAATGCCCGCAACCGGCTGCAGCACATCGTCTTCGCGGATTTCCAACTCGCGAGCCTCGCCGCCACCGCCGCCGGTTTCGCGGTCACGCCCACGACGGCGCTCCCGGAATCGACGTCCACGCCGACCGCGACCGCCCTCTTCGTCGTCGCCACCGCGATCGTTGTTGCGGTCGTTGCGGCCGCCGTTGGCATTGCCGCCGTTGCCGTTCTGGTTGTTGCGCTCACCCGACTGGCCGCGCTCACCCGACTGGTTCCGCTCACCGGACTGGTTGCGCTCGCCGGACTGGTTGCGCTCGCCGGACTGGTTGCGCTCGCCGGACTGGTTGCGCTCACCCGACTGGTTGCGCTCACGGCGCCGCTCACCCTGCTCGGCGTCCTGCTTCGGCTCGTCACCACGCGCATCGGCGGTCGCGCTGTCACCGCCGGATCGCGCCTGGTCACGGCCGCGCCGCTGCCGACCACGACCACGCTGGCCCGCGTCGCGGCCCGCGTCTTCGGTGCCTTCGGCCGCGTTGGACGGCGCGGTCTCGGCCGGTGCCGAGTTCACTGGGGCAGCATCCTTCGCCGGGGCAGCAGCCTCGACAACCGGAGCGACCTTCGCCGGGGCGGGATCCACATCGAGGGTCCCCTGTTCGGCCCGAGCGGGCGCAGCGGCAGGCGCTTCCGAATTAGCGGGCGTATCGGCCTTGGCGGAAACCGCGGACTTGGCCTGTCCCCCTTCGGGCTTTTCACCCTTCGCCGGTTTTCCGGCCTGATTTTCCTTGATGGCGGCGATCAAATCGCCTTTGCGCATTCCGGAGGTGCCTCGGATACCGAGCTCCCCCGCGAGCGCGCGCAACTGCGGCAACAACATTCCAGTCAGCCCCGATCGTGCGACGTCGGTTTGTTCGCTCATCTTCGAAATCTGTCCGGAGTCACTTTCGCGGTCGCCTGTCGGGTTGGAATCCACCCCAGGTGTCGCGAGCAGGTCCGTATCTGTCACGGAAATCCTTTCCTTCCCCCGATTGCCGTGTGCTGTGTCGAGGGTTCGTCCCGCAGTCCGGGCATTCTGCCGGACTCGGATGCGTCCGTCCGCTTCGCCACCGGTGGTGAGAGGTGGGAGAGATCATTCCAGTTGCGCAGCTACGCAGCACCCCCATGGCCTGGAGGCTCGAGCCTGGAGCCTGCTGGAGCGATTGCCCTGATGAAGCACCGGCGTCTGATGCGCACGATGTACGGACTCGCTCAGGATAGCTGCCTATTGCGAATATCGGCAAGCCAGACGCGCCGTCGCCGTGCGAGCGAGGGATCTGGCGGCCACAATGCGGTGTCACCACGCAGAATCCCGGGCGCGTCGCGCATCAATCACCGGTGATCAGAACCCCGTCGGCCAGGCCGGGTTCCAGCACGCGCAGGCCGTCCATGGCCGCGAGTTCGCGGAGTTCGGCAGGGAATTCGTCAGTGCCCAATGCCAACACGGTCGGCCCTGCCCCCGAAACGGTGGCCGCGATTCCGGCCGCTCGCAGCCGGGAAATCCAGGTGGTCGTCAACGGCAGCGCAGGGGCACGCTGGGCCTGATGCAGCCGATCGGCGGTCGCGGGCATCAGCAGATCCGGTCGCTGGGTCAGCGCGACCACGGCGAGCGCGGCCCTGCTTACGTTGAACGCGGCGTCCCCGTGCGGAACAACCTCGGGCAACAAACCCCTGGTGTGCGCGGTGGCCGAGCGTTCTTCGGGGATCAACACGATGGGGCGCAGCGCGGGGTGCGCATCGAGCCGGACGGCCCGGTAGACCCGCCCGTGATGCTCGGCCCTCGGTACCCCGTCCTGGCCGATGTCGGCGGCCCGGTCGGTCTCGGTCCACGACACCACGACGCCGCCGAGCACGCTGGCCGCCGCATTGTCCGGGTGACCCTCGAATTCCGAAGCGAGCTGCACCAATTGGTCGGCGGAGGTGGCCAGCGCCGGATCCAGCTTCGCGGCGAGCGCGCACCCGGCGGCCAGCCCGCCGACCACGGCAGAGGCCGAGGAGCCGAGGCCGCGCGAATGCGGAATCACGTTGCGGCACACCACATCGAGGCCGTCGGCCCAGACGTTCGCCGACTCCAGCCCGCGCTCGATCGCGCGCACCACGAGATGCGAAGGGCCCCATGGCACGTCGTCGGCGCCCTCACCCTCGACCCGGATCGTCAATCCGGAAGTCGTAGTGCGCACCTCGATCTCGTCGTAGATACCCAAGGCCATGCCGAGCGAGTCGAACCCTGGCCCGAGGTTGGCGGTGGACGCGGGCACCCGCGCCGTCACCGAAAGTCCCGCGGGCAGCGTGCGGCTCGCGCCGGCGCCGCGCGGGCGCCGACGCCCGTCCGCCGACTGGGTTTCGGCCAATAACTGGTCTTCGCGCGAATTCAACTCAGGCCAGCTCTAGTTCGGCGGCGACCGCGACCGGGTCGACCGGAATCGCCTGCACCTGGGGCATTCCCAGCAGCGCGGTGTCCGGATCCTTGAGGCCGTTGCCGGTCACCGTGCACACCACGGTGAGACCCGCGTCCAGCCAGCCTTCCTTGCGCGCCGCGAGCAGTCCCGCGATGCTGGCCGCCGACGCGGGCTCGACGAATACGCCCTCGGTCGCGGCGACGAGGCGGTACGCCGCCAGGATCTCGTCGTCGGTCGCGGCGCGGAACGCGCCACCGGACTCGTCCTTGGCCGCCACCGCGGCATTCCACGAGGCAGGCGCGCCGATCCGGATGGCCGTCGCGATGGTCTCCGGGTTGCGCACCGGCGCACCGTTGACCAGCGGCGCGGCCCCCGCGGCCTGCACACCGAGCATGCGCGGCAGCTGGGTGGTGATGCCGTCGGCGTAGTACTCGCGATAGCCGCGCCAGTAGGCGGTGATGTTGCCCGCGTTGCCGACGGGCAGCGCGTGGACATCGGGGGCCCGGCCGAGCACGTCACAGATCTCGAACGATGCGGTCTTCTGTCCCTCGATGCGCGCCGGGTTCACCGAGTTCACCAGGCCGATGCTCGGGAAATCCGAGGTGACCTTGCGCGCCAGTTCCAGGCAGTCGTCGAAGTTGCCGTCGACCTGAATGATTTTGGCGCCCAACATGACCGCCTGCGCCAGCTTGCCCATCGCGATCTTGCCCTGCGGGATGAGCACGGCACAGCTCATGCCTGCGCGGGTCGCGTAGGCCGCGGCCGATGCCGAGGTGTTGCCGGTGGAGGCGCAGAGCACCGCCTGCTGGCCCTGATACTTGGCGTCGGTGATCGCGACCGTCATGCCGCGGTCCTTGAACGAGCCGGACGGGTTCAGACCCTCGACCTTGAGATATACCTCACAGCCGGTCAGCTCCGAGAGATGCGGCGCTGGCACCAGCGGCGTACCGCCCTCGTACAGGGTGACCGGCTCCCAGTCGGCCGCACCCGCGATCCGATCCCGGTAAGCCGCAATCAGACCCGGCCAGCGCGAATGCACTCCGGCCTGCGGCGCCACGCCAGTCGTACTCATTCTTCGGTGCCTTCCAATCTAAGAACACTGGTGATGGATGTGACGGATTCCATCTCCGCCAGGGCGGCCACGGTGTCCGCGAGCGCCGATTCCAACGCGTGGTGGGTGACCACGACCAGGCGGGCTCCCGTGCCGTGCCCCTCTTGGCGGACGGTCGAGATGCTCACCTCGTGCTTGGCGAACTTGTCCGCCACCGCGGCCAGGACCCCGGGACGGTCTGCCACCTGCAGGTTCACGTGGTAGCGGGTGGGCGTGTCGCCGATCGGTGCGATCGGTAGCTCAGCATAAACCGATTCGCCGGGGGCACGGCCACCGTAGAACTTGTTGCGGGCGGCCATCACCAGATCGCCGAGTACCGCGGAGGCGGTCGGCGCACCGCCGGCACCCTGGCCGTAGAACATCAACCGGCCCGCGTTCTCCGCCTCGACGACCACCGCGTTGAAGGCGCCGCCAACGGCAGCTAACGGATGCTTGCGCGGCACCAGCGCCGGGTAGACGCGCACCGAGACACGCTCCTTGCCGCCCTCGGCAGGAGTCGGCTCGCCGGGACCAGCGGCGACCCGCTCGCAGATGGCGAGCAGCTTGACCGTGCAGTTCAACGCGGACGCGGTCTCCAGATCCTCGGAGCTGATCTTGGAAATACCCTCGCGGTAGACATCAGCCGCGGTCACCCTGGTGTGGAACGCGAGCGAGGCGAGGATCGCGGCCTTGGCGGCGGCGTCGTAGCCCTCCACGTCGGCGGTCGGGTCGGCCTCGGCGTACCCGAGGCGGGTGGCCTCGGCGAGGGTGGCGGAGTAGTCGGCGCCGGTCTCGTCCATCGCGGACAGGATGAAGTTGGTGGTGCCGTTGACGATGCCGACCACCCGGTTGACCCGGTCACCGGCCAGCGACTGGATGAGCGGGCGGACCACCGGGATGGCGCCGGCGACCGCGGCCTCGAAGTAGAGGTCGGCACGGTTGCGCTCGGCGGCTGCCGCGAGTTCGCCGGTGTAGTCGGCGAGCAGTGCCTTGTTCGCGGTCACCACGGATTTGCCTGCGTTCAACGCGGCCAGGATCAGCCTGCGCGGCGGGTCGATGCCGCCGATGACCTCGACGACCAGGTCGACATCGTCGCGGGCGACCAGTGCGTCCGCGTCGGTGGTCAGCAGTTCGGCGGGGACACCGCGATCGGAGTCGAGATTGCGCACCGCGATGCCGCGCAGCACCAGGGGCGCGCCGACGCGCGAGCGCAGGTCTTCGGAATGCTCACGCAGGATCCGCACCACCTCGGCGCCGACATTGCCCATGCCGAGGACCGCGACGCCGATCGGCTGATCACTCCCCCAAGAATTCTGAGCAGGGTTCGTCATGATTCAACCTCCAAACTGAGCAGGTCCGCCACCGTTTCCCGGCGCAGAATGAGTCGCGGCTGTCCGTCACGCACCGCGACCACCGCAGGACGGGTCAGCTGGTTGTATCGGCTCGACATCGAATAGCAGTAGGCGCCGGTCGCGGCGACGGCGACCAGGTCGCCTGGGCCGACATCTTCCGGCATCCAGGTATCGCGGATGACGATATCGCCACTCTCGCAATGCTTTCCGACGACGCGGGCGACCACGGGCGCCGCCTCGGAGGAGCGCGAGACCAGTCGGCAGTCGTAGTCGGCCTGATACAGCGCCGGGCGGATGTTGTCGCTCATGCCGCCGTCGACGCTGATGTAGCGCCTGCGCAGGCCACCGTCGAGGGAGACGTCCTTGGTGGTGCCGACCTCGTACAGGGTGACGGTGCCGGGGCCTGCGATCGCACGACCCGGCTCCACCGCGATCTTCGGCTGCGGCAAGCCGATGGCGGCCGCCTCGGCGGCGACCAGATCGCGCACCTTGGCCGCGAAGTCGTCCAGCGGCGGCGGGTCATCGTTCGGCAAGTACGAAATACCAAGTCCGCCACCGAGATCGAGTGTGGAGATCTGGGCGGTGCGCTCGACGCCGAACTTGTCGATCGCCTCGTGCAGCAGACGGAGCATGCGGCGCGCGGCGATCTCGAAACCGTCGATCTCGAAGATCTGCGAGCCGATGTGGCTGTGCAGGCCGACCAGACGCAGGTTGTCCGCGTCGAAGACGCGGGCGAGCGCCTCCATGGCGTCACCACCGGCGATCGAGAAGCCGAACTTCTGGTCCTCGTGCGCGGTCGAAATGTATTCGTGCGTATGGGCTTCCACGCCGACGGTGACCCGGACCAGGACGTCCTGCACCACACCGGCGCGGCCTGCGATGGCTTCGAGGCGCTCGATCTCGATCAGCGAGTCGACCACGACATGGCCGACCCCGGCCGCGACCGCAGCCTCCAGCTCTATCGCCGACTTATTGTTGCCGTGCAAGGCAATTCGCTCAGCCGGGAAGCCTGCATGCAACGCGATCGCGAGCTCGCCGCCGGAACACACGTCCAGCGAGAGGCCCTCGTCGCGGATCCAGCGCGCGATCTCGCCGCACAGGAAGGCCTTGGACGCGTAGTGCACTCGAGCGTTCGGTCCGAAGGCGCGCACCATGTCGCGGCAGCGGGTGCGGAAATCGTCCTCGTCGACCACGAACAGCGGGGTGCCGAACTCGGCGGCCAGCTCGTGCACCGGCACGCCGGCAAAGCTCACCACGCCGTCGGCATCACGAGTCGCGTTGCGCGGCCACACATTCGCGGGCAGATCGATCATCTGCTGCGGATCACGAGGACGCTCAGGCAGATTCGGAGCGTGCGGGATTTCGGCATGCCGAGGTCCAGCCGGGTGTGCGCTCACGACTCCGCCTCGCTGACGCTCGGCTCCGTCGTGACTGCACAGGCAGCTGTGTCTGTGATTCGCTCGCTGCGCTCACTCATGGGATAGGTGTCCCTTCTCGGCGTTGTTCTGAAAGTTCCTGCGCCCGTTCACATGCGCTCCGGTGCGCTCACGCCGAGCAAGGCGAGGCCGTTCGCGAGCACCTGACGGGTCGCGTTGACCAGCACCAGCCTGGCGGCGTTGGTGGGGCTGACAGGCTCGTCGCCGAGCGGAAGCACGCGCAGCGTCTTGCTGGTCTGGAACCGGTGGTAGGCGCCTGCCAGTTCCTCCAGGTAGCGGGCGACCCGGTGCGGTTCGCGCAGGCTCGCGGCACTGGTCACCACACGCGGGTACTCGCCGAGGGTGCGAATGAGCTCACCCTCCTCCTCCGCAGTGAGCAACGCGAGATCCGCGGTGACCTTGTCGTAGTCGAACTCCGCGGCGTTGCGCGCGATCGACGCGGTCCGCGCGTGCGCGTATTGCACGTAATAGACCGGGTTTTCGTTGCTCTGACTGGCCCACAGGTTCAGATCGATATCGATGCTCGAGTTCACCGACGAACGCACCAGCGAGTACCGGCCCGCGTCGACGCCGATCGCGTCGACCAGGTCGTCGAGGGTCACCACGGTGCCCGCCCGCTTGCTCATCTTCACCGCGACACCGTCTTTGAGCAGATTCACCATCTGCCCGATCAGCACCTCGACGGTGGCCGGGTCCTCGCCCGACACCGAGGCGATCGCCTTCAACCGGCCGATGTAACCGTGGTGGTCGGCGCCGAGCATGTAGATGCACAGGTCGAAACCGCGCGCCCGCTTGTCCTGGAAATACGCGATGTCACCGGCGACATAGGCGGGATTGCCATCGCTCTTGAGAACAACGCGATCCTGGTCGTCACCGTATTCGGAGCTGGCAATCCACCAGGCGCCGTCCTTCTCGTACAGATCGCCGGAAGCCTTGAGCTTGGTGGTGGCCCGCTCGACCGCGCCCGATTCGAACAGCGAGCTCTCGTTGAAGTACACGTCGAAATCGGTGCCGAAATCGTGCAGCGACTCGCGGATCTGCGCGAACATCATCTCGACGCCCTCGGCGCGGAACAGCTCCTGCCGCTCGGCCGCAGGCAACGACACCGCGTCCGGGTGCTCGGCCACGATCCGGTCGGCGATCTCACCGATGTAGGCGCCCGCGTAGCCGTCTTCCGGGGTCGGCGCACCCGTGGCCGCCGCCACCAGCGACCTGGCGAACCGCTCGATCTGTGCGCCGTGATCGTTGAAGTAGTACTCGCGCACCACGTCCGCGCCCTGGGCAGCCAGGATCCGGCCGAGCGCGTCACCAACCGCGGCCCACCGGGTGCCACCGAGATGCACCGGTCCGGTCGGGTTGGCCGACACGAATTCCAGGTTGATCCTGGTGCCCTTCAGCGTCTCCGCAGTGCCGTACGCGGCCCCTGCGGCGAGCACCTGCTCGAGAATGGCGCCCTGCGCGGAGGCAGCGAGCCGAATGTTCAGGAAGCCGGGCCCGGCGACCTCGGCGACGGAAATCCCGTCGGCCGCGGTCAGCGCCTCGGCGAGCCAGGTCGCCAAATCCCGCGGATTCGTTCCTGCCTTCTTTGCCACTTTCATCGCCACATTCGTGGCATAGTCACCGTGTTCGGGGTTTCGGGGACGCTCAACAGTGACCTCGTCGGGCAGGACAGCGGGGTCCAGTCCGCGTTCGACAAGCACCTTCGCCGCAGTGGCGCGAAGGAGATCTGCAAGGTCAGCTGGAGTCACGAGTCTCTATCCTATGGTCTAGGCGGGTGTACACCTCGAGTGGGCACTGCGCCGCCACCGTCCGCGACCCACACAGCACGATGCGGATCCATCACGTCGAGAGAGCACCACGAGCGATGCCGAGCAGTCCCAGCGCCAAATCGGCCAAGGCCGCCAAAGCCGGAGCGAAGTTGTCGACTCCCCGCAAGGGCGGAGGTCGGGGCCAACTTCCCAAGAAGAATCGTCAGATCCCCTGGTTGGCCATTGGCGCTACCGCAGTCATCATCGCATTGATCGGGGTACTCGCCTACAACCTGGTGCCCAAGTACCAGGAGAAGGCGGACCTGGAGAAGTACACGCCGAGCGCACAGCGCAAAGACCCCTCGGACGCGATCCCCGGCGTAGTCAAGAAGGAATACCCGGCCGGGCTGCACATCGGCCCGACCCAGCGGGTCGCCTACGACCAGAGTCCGGCGTTCGGCGGACCGCACGACAGTTCCTGGGCGACCTGCACCGGCGTCGTGTACGACAAGCCGATCCGGACCGAGAACGCGGTGCACTCGCTCGAACACGGCGCGGTATGGATCACCTACAACCCGGACAAGGTGAACGCCGCGGGGATCGACGAGCTGAAAAGCAAAGTCGCGAACAAGCCGTACAGCTTGATGTCGCCGTATCCCGGTCTGGACACAGCGATTTCGCTGCAATCGTGGGGTCATCAGCTGAAGCTGGACAGTGCCGACGACAAGCGGGTCGGTCAGTTCATCTCCGCGTTGCGGTTGAATTCCTACACCTATCCCGAGGTCGGCGCGGACTGCTCGACGATCGCGTTCGACACCGACAATCCACCGCCGTTCGACCCGACACCGCCAGGACCGGATGCGGTGCCGATGGACGGTAAGGGGTTGAAGCCGGATCCGTCCGAGATGCCGGGTGGGCTGCCCGGCGTGCCTGGCGTTCCCGGACTTCCGGGGCTGCCAGGGTTGCCCGGTGTCCCCGGTGCGCCGAATCCCGGTCAGCCCGTGCCTGTTCCGGGTCAGCCCGCGCCCAATCCCGGCCAGCCCGTCCCGCAGCAACCCAGGAGCTGATCGACAGTGTCCACCGATCTCGCGCCGGACTCGTCCGAGTCCGGCCTCCGCGGTCAGATTCGACGCCAAAGCACCGCGCTGCTCGTGCTCGGCGCCATCGGCGCCATCCTGATCGGCGTCGCCGTCGGCGCCCTGATCCGGCTGCCGCTGAACAGTTCCGCCGAGCCGGACCCCGGCGCCGTCGACATCGGCTTCACCCAAGACATGTCGGCTCATCACGCGCAGGCCGTCGAAATGGCCGGCGTTGTCCTGGTTCGCTCCACCGACACCGATGTGCGCCGGCTCGCCTACGACATCATGACCACCCAGCAGAATCAGGTCGGTCGCATGCAAGGCTGGCTGCAGCTCTGGGGCAAGCCTGCGCAGGGCGCCGACGGGTACATGGGTTGGATGGTCGACCGGCCGGGCGGCCACGATCACGCGGCAAGCACCCACGCCATGTCCGGGACCGTGCAGACCATGCCCGGCATGGCCAGCGCCGCCGACCTCGCCGCGCTCCGGCAAGCCACCGGCCCCGCACTCGACACCCTGTTCCTGCAGCTCATGCTGCGCCACCACCAGGGCGGCCTGCCGATGATCGACTACGCCGCCGAATACGCCGAAACCACCGCCGTCCGCACCCTCGCCGAGACCATGGACAAGACCCAACGCGGCGAAGCTCAGCTCCTCGCCGCCATGCTCAGCACCCGCGGCGGCACCCCACTCCCTCAGAACTGACCCGCCCAACACCCTTTTTGGCCTACGGCGACCGATGCGATACGCTTTCACCGCCCGATCGGCGGCCAACCAGCCCCGACCGAGTCCTATCCCGCCCTCGTAGCTCAGGGGATAGAGCGTCTGCCTCCGGAGCAGAAGGCCGCAGGTTCGAATCCTGCCGAGGGCACCGGTAGAAGGCCCCGACCAGCGTTGATGCGGTCGGGGCCTTTTCGTATCCACCACTCAGCCCGCTGACTCGCCCCATCCATGCGCGAGTTCCGTTCGTGGCCAACGCTTATCGGTGTTGCTGCCGAATTGGGCACACGGGATCAAGAGCGCCTGCGGCGGCGCATGCGCGCCACCAAGGCTGCTGGAGAGTTCGGTTGCGGATACGCTGTCGGGTGCGGGTTCCTGCTGTTTCGGA
>NZ_BDAY01000118.1 GCF_001612685.1 Nocardia altamirensis NBRC 108246 | reverse complement strand
CGGGCATCACCGGATCGAGGATTTCACCATCCAGGCTGTGGCGGTGCGCAAGATCGGCGGCAGCGCGCCAGCGAGCCCGGGCTTCCGCGGGGCTGATACGTAGACCGTCGGCGAGGGTGTCGACGGCGCTGTGGGTGGCGAAATCGTTGTTGCTCCACTGATCTAGCAGTTGCGCGACCAACTCCAACCCGAGACCGGGCAGCGCGCGTACGACGGTCTCCAACCGCTGCATCACGATCAGCCGATCCGGATTCGACAGGGCATCAGTCCGCACCGTACTGAGTTGATCGAGCCCGGCTTCGAGCGCGCACAACGCCGCCTCCACAGCGGGATCGGCGACAGTCACGCTACTCGAAGGCATGTTCGAAGCCTACTCGCGAAAAGTATCATCTACCAGGTGATTTCAGGCCAAATGAAAAGTTGGCAGTCTGGCAGTCCATGGCAGCCGCACTCGCTCAGCGACGTCCTATCGAACTCGCGCGGCCGACACCACCACCTGTCGTCGCAGCGCCATCCGGACCGAGCTCGAAGTGCCCTTCAACGCAGCACGACCAAAGTCTCTAAGCGCTGCTCGAACCCAACCGCCGACTGGTCGCGCCTGCCAACGACATCGCCACACCTCGACAACACCCCCGTGAGCGGCATCACAATGCAAGGCCCTCGCGTGCGGCGTAAGTTCGTTAATTAGCGAAATAGCGAAGGGTGGTGTGGGTGCTCGACGAGTGCAAAGCACTGGCGAACGAGACTCGGCTGCGGATCCTGGAATGGTTGAAGGACCCGGAGACGCACTTTCCCGAGCGTTCGGACGGGTCGGCCGAGCTCGGTGTATGCGTCGGGCTCATTCAGCAGAAGGCAGGCACATCGGCGTCGACCATCTCGGTGCACCTGGCGATCCTGCAGCGTGCAGGGTTCCTCACCGTCAACCGGCGCGGGCAGTGGGCCTACTACCGGCGCGACGACGCTCGCATCCGTGCCTTCACCGAACAACTCCACCGCGTGCTCTGACCAAGGAAAGGCACCTCAATGTCGACTGCTCTGTCCATCCTCGACCTGGCGTCGATCGCGCCCGGCGAGACCGCGCGTGACAGCTTCGCCAACAGCGTCGCGCTGGCCAGGGCCGCGGAACGCAGCGGGTACACCCGTGTTTGGTACGCCGAGCACCACAACATGCGCACCATCGCGTCGAGTGCCACGAGTGTGCTGATCGGACATGTCGCGGAGCACACCGACACGATCCGGCTCGGCGCGGGCGGCATCATGCTGCCCAACCATTCGCCGCTGGTGATCGCGGAACAGTTCGGCACGTTGGAGACACTGTTTCCCGGCCGGATCGACCTCGGGCTCGGGCGGGCGCCGGGCAGCGACCAGACGACGATCCGGGCGCTGCGCCGGGATGCGACGTCGTCGGATTCTTTCCCGCAGGACGTGCTGGAACTGCAGGGATATCTGACCGGTGAATCGCGGATCCCCGGCGTCTATGCGGTGCCCCGAGCAGAAGGTGTTGTGCCGCTCTACATTCTGGGGTCGTCACTGTTCGGTGCGCAGCTCGCCGCACAACTCGGCCTGCCGTACGCGTTCGCCTCGCACTTCGCACCCGAAGCCCTGCATCAGGCAGCGACCCTGTACCGCAGCAATTTCCGGCCGTCCGAGCAGCTGACGGAGCCGTACATGATGGCGGGAGTCAACGTGTTTGCCGCCGAAAACGGTGACGACGCAGCGGAACAGCAGAGGATCGCCTACCGCGCTCGCGCTCGGGCCATGGTCAAGCGTCGCACGTCGGATGTCGACTTCACCGACGAGGAGATCGATGCCTTCCTCGCCACCCCGGACGCCTACCCGCTCACCTCGAAGGTCCGCTACACGGCGACCGGCACCCCCGCCGAAGTCCGTTCGTATCTGGACGATTTCGCCGCATTGATCCAGGCCGACGAACTCATCCTCGCCCACCACGCCACCGACATCGCCGACCGCGTCCGCTCCGTCGAGCTCACTGCCGCGGCCATGCTCGAACCTGTCGGTCGCTAACCTCGCACGGGTGCAGGCACATGATTGACCCGATGGTCGTGTGCCTGCAGCGCCGGGTCGGGCCAGCCGTACACCCCGAAATGCTCACCGCGCTGGAGCAATTCGACTCCGGCACGGGTGCTCAAGATGGTGTCGCCGGGAAGGTCTGCCAAGGGAAACCACTCGAGTTCCGAGCAGAGGTCGGGTTCCCGGTTGTACGGATCGCCGGTCCAGCTTTCCGCGCTGAAGATGAACAGCACCCGGTACTGCCCCTTCGGCGCCTGGATATGAATCGACGAGGTCATCCTGACCTCGTCGTGCCGGAGCTGAACGCCGATCTCCTCGCGCGCCTCCCTGATCACCGCGGAGACGACATCCTCACCTTCTTCGAGCTTGCCCCCTGGCGCATTCCACTTCGCGTCGGCGAATCCGGTGTTGCGCCGCCGGGCCAGCAGCACGGCTCCGTCACGAATCAACAGGATCTGAACGCCGACAATGGTGCGGTACGTCATCCGCTGCCTTCCGTATCAAGGGTGAGGGAAGTCTGCATGCTGTGTCCGTGGCCGACCCTGGCCGTGTTTGCCGCAACGTTACCCCGGCGCGGTGTCATCGCCAATGGAGGTCGCCGATCGCCGTCGCCTCCGAGCCGCCGTCCGCGAAGACGATTTGTCCGGTAACGAAGCGGTTGTCCGCGGAGGACAGCCAGCAGATCAGCTCGGCGACCCATTCGGGTCGACCGGGGAAGCCGCCGAACGGTTGCGGCGCAGCTGTTTCGACGGCGTTGCGGATTTCGTCGTCGGCCAGAATCCAGGCGGCCGCCGGGGTGTCGACGACACCCGGGGCGACGACGTTCAGGGCGATGCCGGCACCGGCCCACTCGGGTGTCGGCGCGACCGTCCGTACCCAGCGATTCAACGCGCGCTTGGCGATACCGTAGGCGCCGGTTGGCCCGCCGAGCGCGGGGTCGGCTGCGAGATAGCCGACCGCGGCGGCTTCGTCACCGTCGAGGCAGGCTTGCACGATGCGCTCGTCCGCGGGCGCCAGCGACGACGTCGACGAGACGGCTACGGCGCGCGGCGCGGGGCTCTGTGCCAGCAGCGGCCGCAGGCCGTGCAACGTCGCGACGGCGCCGAAGTAGTTGGTCTCCAGCAGGCCGGTTCTGCCGCCGCCTGCGATGGCGAGTACCGCATCGATCGGCCCGTGCGCTGTCACCTGATCGATCAGTGATTGCCGACCCGCTGCGGTGGACAGGTCAGCGGTGATGTCGGCGTCGTCGAGATCGCAGCCGATGACCTTTGCGCCGCGCTCGCGAAGGAGTGCGGCAGTCGCCGCGCCGATGCCTGATGCCGAGCCGGTGATGACATATGTTCGTCCGGCGAATCCCGTGTGTGGTGTCATCGCTTCCTCTCCCACTGGTGTCCCCATCGAACCACGATCGCAACGGCTGGGGCGATGTCCGTGGTTGTCCTCTTCCCTTTCTCGTGCTTGCGTTGGCCCGCCGAATAGCAAGTCGCACAACGCATTCGTGGTCCGGGCGCAATGCCTCCTGCGCTGGAGCGCACCGGGGCAGATGTGAAATTCTGCCGATAGCGAACGATTTGCTGCAACCTGCATCATGGACCGCCTGCGTAGACGATGATGGTGTCGACAGCGGGATCGACCGTGGAAAGGCGCATCGTGCAGTGGTGGGAGTTCTCCTTGCTCGGCGCGTGCGGTGGGGCTGCTGTCGAAGCGCTGGCGATGCTGCGCTGGCTCGCGGTGTGGCGGGACGCCAGACGCACGCCAGCGGGGCGAGTGAAGGGGAAGCCGCCACGGGTGCGCACGTTCATCGATATGCCGGTGCACGGGTGGATGCTGATCGTGCGAACACTGCTCGGTGCGAGCGTTGCCGCGCTCTTCGGTACCACCGGACAGATCAGCGGGGCGTACGTCGCGGTCGTGCTCGGGTTCGCGGCCCCGGCGGTGTTGGCGCAATTAGGTTCGGTTCCGCAGCTCGCCTCCGTGATCACCGGTACGTCGGTGCGTCCCTCGGGATTGTCGTCGGCGGCCGCCGAATCGCCGCAACAGTCAGGGGTTTCCGAAACGGAGGCCAGTTGATGTCGAGATGTTCGTTCCGTCGTCGGATACTGGCGGGGTTGCTCGGCGTGCGACGGCGCTCGTTCGGACAGGTGAAGCCACCTGTCACGGAAGGACATTCCGTCGGCCGCCGGGTGCTCGCCGGGTTGCTCGGTGTCGGCATGCCCGACGTTCGCAAGCGGCGGATTGTCATCGATGACAATCCGCAGACTGTGCAGCCGACTGATTCGCAGACTGCGCAGCTGACCGATCCGCAGACGCCGGGTGTCAGCTACCGCAGGTTCCCCGTCAGGACCACCCCTGCGCGTGAGATCGAGGGCGAGGTCCTCGAATTCGGCGAATGGTCGAAGTTCCGGCAACGCAAGAAGTTCGCCGGACGGTTGAACCAGCTGTTCGCCACCGTGCATCCACCCTGGCGTAAACCGCACACCAACGGGGAGGTCGCGGCCGCGCTGACAGCGGACGGGCATCCGATCTCGACGACGTACCTCGCGCAGTTGCGGTCGGGAACACGGTCGACGCCCTCCGGCGAGACAGTCGCCGCGCTGGCCAAGTTCTTCAAGGTCGACCCGGACTACTTCTACAACGACATCTATGCCGCCAAGATCGACCACGATCTGGTGTTGCTGACCCAGCTGCAAGCCACTGGACTGCGGCGGCTGTCGAGCCGGGCCTTCGACCTGTCCGAAGAATCGCAGAACCTGCTGACCGCCATGGCCGAGAAGCTCCGTGCGAGCGAAGGGCTGCCCGAGATCCCGCCGGATGGAACGGAATGGCGGAAGTCGACGCGGTAGTCACTGAACGCGGACGGTACAGGCGTTCTCCCTAGGTTCCCGCCAACGATCGCGCTACGCTCAGTTCACCATGCCTGACCTGCTCGGAATCAATCATCTGACACTTGCCACAACCGACCTCGACCAGCTCGTGCGGTACTACACCGAGTTGCTCGGAGCGACACTCGCTTTCGAGCGTGCGGCAACCGCTGCGGATCCCCGCATAGCGGTCATCGATGTCGGCGGGGCCGATCACCTCATGATCGTCGAAACCGCCACTGGCGCAACCACTGATCTCGACCCACTCGGCCGTGCGGGATGGGGACTGCGGGTGGGCGATTATGCGCAGCTGTGCGCGGTTCGCGAACGAATCCTGGCCGCCGGGTGGCCTGTCGATGAGATCGAGACATTGCCGACGCAGTGGACGATGACGGCGCGCGATCCCGACGGACGCCCCGTAGACATCCGGGCCCATCGCCCCCGCGCCTGACACGATCCGCGGTTGCGGCACGTGCAGTCTCCGCTGACCAGCCCATCTCAGTCCGCTAGCCACGCGGCGATGCCGTGCGTCGGCCGGCATCACCCGAGATGCGTTAGCCCTCTGAACGCGGAAAGTTTGCTGTACCGGTGCCGTTGGGTGTTCTGGTGGACGATGATGGACGTCGACATCGAATCTCGAGGTCGAGGAACGGTCGATGAGTCGAGAAGGCAAAGACTTTGCCGCACGGCTGAACATGCTGTTCGCCATGGTGCACCCGCCGAGGCGGAGGCCGCACACCAATGCCGAGGTCGCGAGCGCGCTGACAGCTTCGGGGCATCCGGTGTCGAAAGCGTATATCTCGCAGTTGCGTTCGGGCGAGACCGATCCTTCCGAGGAGATGGTCGCCGCATTGGCGAAGTTCTTCGAGGTCGAGCCGGACTACTTCTATAACGACACCTATGCCGCCAAGATCGACCACGATCTGCTGCTGCGTTCCGAGCTGGACGGCTATGGGCTGCGACGGCTGTCGAGCAGGGCATTTCCCTTGTACGAGGACGGCTTCGGGCCGCAGCAGGTTACGACGCCCGAGACCTTCGCCGTCGTCTGCACCCGCGAGTTCGCGGCGCCTGTCGCCGAGGTTTGGCGGGCCTGGGAAGACCCGACTTACGTGACTCAGTGGTGGGGCCCAACGGGTTTCACCTCGCCGTCGGCGGACATGGACTTCCGGGTCGGTGGTACCTCGGTGATCTACCTGCGTGGGCCCGCGGAGTTCCGCGGGCGCGACATCTACAACACTTTGACCTACCGTCTGATCGAGCCGACCAGCCTGATCGAGTTCGATCTCGCGCTGACCAATGCGGCAAGCGCGGCCACACCCCGGACGCGGCCTCGACGCCACATCGTCACCTTCACCGCGGTCGCGAGCAAATGGACAGCGATGACGGTCACCGAGTTCGGCTACCCGACCGAGCTGGTGCGCGACCATGCGAAGGCCGAGCTTGAACAGTGCCTGGACAAGTTGACCACGTTGCTCGAGAAGAACTGAGCACACGAGCCGTCGACCCAGTGTGTTCCCCTCGCGCCGAAAGTTCGTCCGCTACCTGCAGGAATGAGCTGGATGACCAGCTTGTGACGGATCGATGATGCCGGTCGCTCGCGGCATTGGTTCTCTGGAGAGCGTGTTCGACTAACCGGTAGGAGTGTGCTCTCTCGATGATCAACGACGATATCCGCCCACTGAGCAAGGAACAGTCGGTCTCGGGCCGAGCGAGGGTTCTTGCCGAAATCACCGGCGGTCCGGCTGATCACGCCGAGGGAAAGTCCAAGGTGGTCCGACTCGCTCCAGCACGGCGCAGGTCTCGATGGCTGCTGATCGGGGCCGCCGTGGTGATCGCGGCTACCGCCGCCTGCACCACGAGCAGCGGTGACGAATCAGCCCGGCGGGTCCAACCTCGCGGCACTGTGGCGCCCGACCCCGACCGTGGGTTGGCTCCCGGCCAGTTTCTCTACATTGGGACGCGCGGCGATGGGATCGGGAATTCGTATGGCGATGTGGCCTTCCAAGTGGAGTCCACTCGGGAAATCTGGGTGCCTGCCAACCGCAGCGACGAATGGATGGAACGCCGCAGCCACGCCCGCCCCGTCAAGGTGATACCGGCCAGCGAAGACACCCCCGAGCAACAGGAGCTGTTCGAGCGCGGCGATTTCTCCGGGGAATGGCGGGCAGCTTGTGGGTCGTGGAGTTACATGGGCGATAACGTCGGCAAACCCGCTTGCCGCCCGCTCGAGGACAGCTGGTCCCGACCCACCCCCGAGTTCCTCGCCGCGCTGCCGCGAGACCCGGACGCGTTGCTGGCCAAGCTGAAGGAAGGCCCGTCACCCGGCGACAAGATCAGCCCGGAACTCGATGCCTTCGGTGACGCCCAGTCGTTCCTCGGCACCGGCATGGTGCCAAGGGATCTGCGCACAGTGCTACACCAAGCGCTCCTGCGCATGCCGGGGATCAAGGTCGCGGAGAACGTGCCGAACCTGGACGGACGCAAGGGCACCGCACTCGGTTTCGTCGACGTCCTCCCCCGCGTGCCACAAGGCACCCACCTCAACGAGATCATCATCGATCCAGGAAGCGAGCAGATCATCGGCACCCGCACCACCATGGTCCGCGACATGATGCTCGGCGAAGGCAACCAGACCAACCCGGCAGTGGTCTTCGAAAAAGGCAAGGTCATGGGCCACTCCACGATCACCATCGCCGTCGTCGGCAAACTCGGCGCCAAACCCACCGCCTGACCGAACTCGGCAGCAGCACGCACTGAACTCAGTTGAGAAGGTTGCTGGCGCAGCATCCAACTTATGGAAGAACGATGGTCGGCTTCGTCCGTCATCGCTGACGGCGGTTGTTCATGAACTTTGGGCTCTGGCCCACTTTCCGTGATCAGGTCTAGAGCCGCGGCACCCGGACGAGCGCCCAGTCCATGGCTGCGACGAAGTTCCGTGCCGCCCAAACGATCCGAGCCGGATTCGGTCAGTCGACCAACGGGCGCCCAGCGGCAAGAGAGTGCGTGGTAGGACGCGACCTGGCAGGCGTGCGCACTGAAGCCGGCGGGCCGAGGCAGCGGGCTTATTTGCGTCGGCGGGGCTCGAAGTCCAGTCCAGGCACGACGACGTGCCTGGAGGGCAAGACGGACAAGGTCCTAACAGAATCTCCTCGGACTCGATGGGTGCTCGACGCACACTGCGGCGCGGTCAGGGGCGGGTGGTGAGGGCGGGCCAGAGGGTGGTGGTGAGCTGTTCGGGCAGGCTGGCGCGCGGCGGCGGCGTCGCCGCGCAGGAACGCGCCGAAGAAGGCGCCGAAGACCATGGTGGCGATGGTGCGGGTGTCGATATCGGCGCGGACCGCGCCGCGCTCGATGAGCTGGTGCAGGACGTGTTCGACCTGGGTGACGCGGGGTTCGACGGCGCGGGTCACGACGTGGGCGAGGAGTTCGGGCACGCGTTCGGCTTCGCTGATGAACCCGCCCTGCACGAAATCGGCCGCGCCGCAACAAAAACGGCAGGTAACCTGACTTGGCTCAAGATCGCTGATCTTGGGTAGGGTGCTGGCTGTTGAGCTGCGGTTTCGTCGTGTGAACGGCGAAAATCTGCGCACTAAGCCGACCGGTTCTAGGGGTCTGCCCATCGCTTCCCGGTTACGGCTTCAGCGACAAGCCGGGCGTTGTTCGTCGACGAGGTCCGGTCATTCTTCCGGCTGGTCCGCTGATGGTCACCGGTACTCGGTAAGCGGCTGGCTAAAGATCAACAAGTGCCCATCGGGTGTCCGTACGTTGAAGTCGCGCATCCCGTAGGGCCGGTCAGCCAGTGGCTCGACGATGTCGGCGCCGCGGCCGCGCAGCTCGTCGTGGCAGGAATCGACGTCGTCGACGACAACCACCACCCTGGCCGGGCCGACGCTGCTTTCGGCGTATAGGTGGAACTCGGCGGTGTCGCGGATCACGGCCGCGTAGCTAGGCGGGGTCTCCCAGGTGAATATGGTGTCGAATCCGAGCACGTCCGTGAAGTACGACCGCGCTGCCTGCACATCTCGGCACGGCAGCACGGGAACCGCCACCCGCATGACCATTCCGTCACCTTACCTGACTTTGGCTCAAGATCGCTGATCTTGGGTAGGGTGCTGGCTGTTAGCGGTTCCTCTCGGTGGTAAGGGGAAGCTCTGCACGTTCACGGTAGGGCCTGCAGAGGCGGGCCGTGCGGTGAACGGAATTCCGTACCGATCGTGAGATGTGTTGCGCCACAAGATCACATTCCAAATGCGCGCCTCAGCGAGAATGCTCGCTCATCGGCATTTTCGTGCGTTGGTCGGACTGGCACGATCGGTTACAAATGCGGTCCGCTGCTTGAGGTTTGATCATGGTTCGGGTGTTCTGATCTTGGGTTCGGTGAGCAGGTTTCAGATCACTTCGAGATTCGAAGCCGAAAATCACCGCACACCAGCCTCCGCCCACAAGATCCTGGCAGGTTAAGGAGTCCAACCGGTGGCTTCCGCCCACACCTGCGCCCTTGCACCGACTTCCGCGATAAGCGGCCCTTTGGCATCGGCGTAAGCATTCATATCGTCCCAGTCTTGCTGCGCGAGTTGGCGTTTGAGTTGCTCGTAGGCCGCGCGATCCGCGTCGTCATGCCGCAACCAGTCTCGGAACAGCAGTTGCGGGCGTTCCCATGCGCTGCCGATCGTGCAGAGGTGAACGTGCACATCCCGCTCCGGCGTCCGCATCATGCGATGCGCCGGCTCCCGGACGCGAAGCTGATAGCCTGCGGCGGAAAGCAATTCGAGGTACGCGTCCTCGTCGTCGATATCCGGCACACTGACCTGGATATCGATGATCGGCTTGGCCGCAAGACCGGGCACCGAGGTCGAGCCGATGTGGTCGACGCGCCGCGCGACCGCCCCGAGCGCATTGGCGATTCGATCCCGCTCCACAGCAAAGCGGGCAGCCCAGGTGGGGTCGTAGTCGACGATCCGGATCTCGCGCTTCTCGATGCCGCCGATCAGTTCTGTCCGCTCAGTCACCGCCCCATCTTCGCAGCCGCTGGCTCCGCTACTCGCGTGTGCTGGTTACGCGCAGCATCCTGATCAGGGCGAGACGGAACGGCAGATCCTCGGGCTGATTGCGGGCCAACACATCTCGAATGTGGTCGTATCGGGTGGACCAGCCGATGACGACCTCGGTGTCCACGCCGGCCAAGGAACGGGTTTGGATATGCATGTGGCGGGCAGGGACGAGGAGGTGGGCGTAGCGCCCGCGGTCGAGCTCCTCCGTGACGGATCGGGCCAGGCGTCGATCCGTCCACCATTCGAGGGTCGCATGGACCGCGCCGATCGCCAACGCACATCCGACGGCCGCCACAATGAGGATCCACGTGGGCACACCAGACCACAAGAACCGCAGCAGGCCGACGGTGCCGATGGCGGCCGCTGCGCCTGCGACGAATCCGACACCATTGTTGGCCAGCACACGAGCGCTCGCCACCAGCCACAGCCCCGGTTTCGGCGGCGTCGCGGTCAGATCGAAAGCCAGCCGGAACGCGTCGGAGTACTCCCTGGCGAACGTGTCGAAATCGACATCGTCCCGAGTCAGGCGGATCGCCCATGCCCGCGCCAAATCCTTGACGACGATGACAATTCCGTGATTGTCGGACGTGTTCCCCCACCGGAAGACCCATGCCCAATCCGTCGATGTCCCCGACGGATCGAGCAGGCCTTCCGCACCATACTGTGGTCTGCTCAGTATCCGCAACGCCAGCTGCTGAGCAGTCCCCTCCTCCATGCGCCAAGGCTAGAGCGATGGCCCCACCGGTGGCAGACGTCACTAACAGGGGCAGCCCTGCGACGAACGGCCTTCCAGGAGTGCCGAACTCGCTGATTCGTCGTCTCCGGGAGGTCGATTTCGGCAGTCGACGCGGGACCGACCGCATCGCACGCACTAGGGCGACCGAAGGTCGAGGCGACGCATTACTCGGTCGACCAGGTCCGGTGGCACGCCGTGTTCACGGCGAGCAGCCATGGCCTCGTCCCGCCCTGCGGCCAGGACTTCCTGATTGATGCGGTGCAGTTTGCGGTTGAGGTCGGCGCTGTGTTCGGCGGCGGCTTTCGCCTCGTCGGCGGCTTCGGGATCGGCTCTGGCCAAACGTCTTTCGATGCCGACGTGCAGGCGGTCATAGACCTCGTCGGGAAGGTCCTCCAGGTAGGCGACCTGCTGTAGTCGGGTCAGTTCGGCGCGCAAGATGCGTGTCCAGAGTTGGCGTTCCATCGTGCGTTCGACGTCGGTGTCGGCGCGAACTCCCGTGGCGCGCACCACAAGCGGCAAGGTCGGCCCCTGGATCAGCAACGTGAACAGGACCAAGGCGAAGGCAGTGAACAGGATTCCGCTGCGCCACGGGAAGGGTGCGCCGGACTCGGTGGTCAACGGCACCGCCAAAGCCAAAGCAACCGTGGCGACCCCACGCTGCCCAGCCCACCAGGTGACCACGGTTTCGCGCCAGGTGTATGGCTCGTCGGCCTCGCGCCTGCGCCACCAGCGCCCGAACATCGCCCAGGTCGCAAGCAACCAGATCAGCCGAATACCGACGACCGCACCGATGACCGCGCCCGAAATACCAAGATATTGCGGCCAATCCGGACCCGCATCGCGCAGCACGGTCGCGAGCTCCAACCCGATCAGCCCGAACGCTATTCCGGTGACGAGCATGTCGATGATCGCCCAGAACGAGTCACCGACCAGCCGGTAGTCGCTGCCACCGAAATCGGTGGCCGCATCGGTCAGATACAGCGCGCACACCAGCACCGCGAGCACCGCCGAGCCGCCGAGCGCCTCAGCCAACCGGTAGGCGGCGAACGGCAGCGCCAACCCCAACGCCACCTGCCACGCCGCCTCGTCGAGCCGCCGCATCAGCCAGCTGCCGCACCAGCCGAACACCAGCCCGACCGCGATCCCGACCACCGCGGCGAGCACGAATTCCATTGCCGCCGACCACGCCGAGAACTGCCCGGTGACCACCGCCTGCACCGCGATCCCGTACAGCACGATCGCGGTGACATCGTTGAACAGTCCCTCCCCCTCCAGCACCGCGACGAGCCTGCGCGGCAACCCGAGCCGCCCGGCCAACGCACCGACGGCCACCGGGTCCGGCGGGGCGACCAGCGCGCCGAGGACGAACGCGACGGCCAGCGGCACCGCCGGATGCCACAGATGCGTCACCACCGCCACCACCGCCGCGGTCACCACCACGAGCCCGATGGCCTGCAGCGCGATCGCACCCCAGTTCTGCGCGAAGGTGCGCCACGAGGTGCGGCGGGCCGCCGCGTACAGCAGCGGCGGAAGCAGCAGCGGCAGAATGAGATCCGGCGCGACCCGCACATCGGGCACCGCCGGGATCAGCGCGAGCGCACACCCGAACACTGTCATCAGGACGGCCGGAGCTATCCCGAGCCGACGACCGAGCGGCTGGGCCAGGATCGTGCCGAACAGCACGAGAAACGGCAGTTCCAGATGATTCACGCCCACTTAGTGTGCCGCGCGGGCCTGTGATTTACCGAAGCAATTGCTGATGATCGCGCGTGCGATTCGCGGGCAGCGCCATCCAGTCGGCCCTGGTGAGCTCGTACTCGACCTCGCCGTGCTCGGTGCCGGGCAGCGGATCCTCGAAGTGCAGGTGAAAGGTCCGCAGATAGCGCAGGCCGGCCTTCTCCAGCACCCGCCGCGAGGCGCCGTTGACCGCCATGGTCTGGGCCCACACCCGCTCGACACCGAGTTCGGTGAACGCTGTCCGGAGCAACGCCCGCGCTCCCTCGGTGGCGTACCCCCGGCCCCACACCGACGACTCGAGCCGATACCCGAGTTCCACTTCGGCGACGCCCCCGTCCTCGGGTGGCTGCAACGCGAGCCAACCCACGAACCGTCCGCTGGCTCGCTCGATGGCGGCCCATCGCCCCGCCGGACCCCGCTCGTAGTCTCGCAGGATCCGGGGCAACACCTCGTCCTCGATCTCGCTGCGCGGCGTGGGCTCGCCGGTGAGGTACCGCATCACCTCGAGGTCGCTGTCCAACTCGACCAACAGGTCGACGTCGTCCTCGGTGAATCGGCGCAGCGTCAGCCGTTCGGTATCCAGCACGTCCACCAGCGAATTCTCCGATCAGAGTGTGGCCGTTCGCATTCTGTCGGTAACCGGCCGCACCCGTCGAGCTCTTTTCCGCCGCTGGCAGCCGATCAGAACTCGGCGCCCATCTGGAGACCCGCCGCACACGCAGGCGCAAGCTGACAGCGCGGTGAACGAGGTGTCCTCCCGACGTCCGGGCGATCAGCGTTTGGCGCCGCCGATACTGCGGCAATCTGAGCCTACGATGCAGTTCCCTGAGTGGTGGAAGGAGAATTCCGATGATTATCGGCACGATCAGCCACTGGGTTCGTCTCATGCTAGACGTGATCGGCATCTGAACCCGGCGAGCAGTTAGACACACGTGTGGCACACCGCACCGCGGGACGTCCCGGTCCCGCGGTGCTTGCACTCCCCCGCCGCTCGGGAACTGTTCGTCGGCACAACGCGTACGACCTCCTCCGCTGGGTAATCCACTGCCATGCAGGCCGACTCGGCGACCGTCGGCGTCGAGGAGGAATTCATCCTCACCGATCCCGAAACCGGTGCCCCCGTTCCGAAGAATGTCGAGGTCGCCAGGACCGCGGCCGAGCTGGGCATCGATCTGCAGCTCGAGCTCACCCGCTGCCAGGTGGAAACCAGCACCGGCGTGCACACCGACTCCGCCGCACTGGCGGCCGAACTGCGCGATCTGCGGTGCAGGATCGCCGGATGTGCGGAGAAGAACGGCGTCCAACTTCTCGCGGCGGCCATCCCGCCGACCGTGCCCGACCAGTTCCCGGTCACCGATACGCCGCGCTATCAACGGATCGCCGCGGCCTACGGCATGCTCGCCCACGAGCAAGGGCTGTGCGGCTGCCACGTGCATGTCGCGGTGCCCGATCGCGAAACCGCGGTGCTCGTCGGCAATTATCTCCGGCCGTGGCTGCCGCTTTTCCTTGCGCTCACCGCCAATTCGGCGATCTATCGCGGCGTCGACACCGGCTACGCGAGTTGGCGCAGCGTCCTCTGGCGGCGCTGGCCGAGTGCGGGCCCGCCGCCGTACTTCGGCAGTTTGGCCGAGTACCAGGCGATGGTCGAGATGATGCAGTCGAGCGGCAGCATCCTCGACAAGAAGATGGTCTACTGGGATGTCCGCCCGTCCATGGCCTTTCCCACCGTCGAGGTCCGGGTCAGCGATGTCCCCGCAACGATCGAGGAGACGGTGCTGCTCGCGACCCTGGTGCGGGCGACGGTGATGACAGCCCGAACATCCTTGGCGCGCAACATCGCTCCGCCCAGCGTCGGCACCGAGGTGTTGCACGCCGCGTATTGGAAGGCGGCACGCAGTGGGCTCAACGGCGACGCGGTCGATCCGGTGCGCGGCCGCATCGTTCCGGTGACCGACCTGCTGACCGAGCTCGTCGATTACGTCGGCCCCGCCCTCGACGAGCTCGGCGATCGGCGCTTGGTCACCGACTCCCTCGCCACGACGCTGGCGCGGGGCAACGGAGCGATGCGTCAGCTCAACACCTTTCGGGTCCGCCGCGAGGCCGTCGACGTTGTCGCGGAGCTGGCCGCCGCCACGTTGGAAGGCTGCTGAGCGTCACGGCTCGCGCCGGTCCTTACAACCACATCAGACAGAAGATGTGCCCGACCGGATCGCGGTAGACGCGAAATTGATCATTGTCGTTGGGCTGCACCAGCGTTGCGCCGAGCGCAAGCGCCTTCGGCTCGGCCTCCTCGATGTCATCGACCAGCACATCGAGGTGAATCTGTTGCGACGCTTCGGGATCGGGGAACCGCGGCGGCTTGTACTCCGGTGCCAGCTGGAAGGCGAGGCGCCTGCCGTCACCGTCGACGATGACCACCCAGGTTTCTTCCTCGTCCGAGAACATGTCGGCGCCGAGCAGTCCGAGGTAGAACTGCGCGAGCTTGCGCGGCTCCGGGCAATCGAGCACTACGCTGCGTAGCCTGCCAACGCCACCGGTTGATGTCATGCGAACCT
Source organism: Nocardia altamirensis NBRC 108246 (assembly GCF_001612685.1). Taxonomy (GTDB): domain Bacteria; phylum Actinomycetota; class Actinomycetes; order Mycobacteriales; family Mycobacteriaceae; genus Nocardia; species Nocardia altamirensis. The sequence goes on along the minus strand of NZ_BDAY01000118.1, from coordinate 13,047 downwards.
CCTTCGAATCCGGACTCTTCCTCGCGTACCCGAAGCTACCGCAGGCAAACCGTGAAACATGTTGTGGTCACATGTGTCTCGCCGCCGAAGCACGCACTCACGCAGGCACGGCCTCCTACGATGGAAGCCATACTGTCCACGGAGGAGGGGGATCCGAGATGACCGACCTGTCACACGTCATCGATCAATCCACGCCCAGCATCGCCAGGGTGTACGACTACCTCCTCGGCGGCAAGGACAACTTCGTCGTCGACCGGGAGATCGGCGACCACTTCAAGAACAACCTCCCCGGCTCGGTGGCCATCGCCTTCACCAACCGGCAGGCGCTCGTGCGCGCCGTCCGCGATATCGCCCGCGACGGCATCCGCCAGTTCGTCGACCTCGGCAGCGGAATGCCCACCGCCGACAACGTGCACCAGGTCGCCAAACGCCACCTCCCCGATGCCACAGTGGCCTACGTCGACAACGACCCCATCGTGCTCGCGCACGGCCGCGCACTGCTGGCGACCGACGCGCACACCACGGTCTTCCAAGCCGATCTCCGTGACCCGCCGTCGATTCGGGAAAACCCCGAGGTCGTCAAGATGATCGACTTCGATCAGCCGGTCGCGGTCATCTTCAGCGCGATCCTGCATCACCTCAACGACGACGAGGACCCGGCCGGGGTGGTGCGCTACTGGTCCGAGCAACTCGCGCCGGGCAGCCGGGTGTACATCTCGCACTTCCGGTCCGGCCACAACGCGGAGACCACGGCTGCCGAACAGAAGCTGCAGTCCACCTTCGGGCGCGGCCGCTGGCGCACCGACGAGGAAATCGCGGCGTTGTTCGGCGATCTCGAGATCGTCGACCCCGGCATCGCCCCCTGCGCGCACTGGCGCCCGGATCCGGCGCCCGCCGACGGCACCCCGGCGATCGGGGTGAGCGACCGCGAGCTGTCGGTCTGGGAACAGCTCATCGTCGCCGGGCTGGCTCGAAAGAACTAGCGCGGCACAGACATTCGAAAGGGGCGCCCGTAACGGACGCCCCCTGCACGATGCCGGACTACTGCACGGGCTCCAGGATCACCGGCAAGGTCCGGTGACCGTTCGAGATGAAGCTGACCACGGTCCCCAGCTCCGCCGGGTCCGCCGCCAGCCGCATGTTCGGGAAGCGCTCGAAGATGGCAGGCAGTGCGACCGCCGCCTCCAGCCTGGCCAGCGGCGAACCGAGGCAGTGATGCACGCCGTGCCCGAAAGCCAAGTGGTCCTTGGTCAATCGGGTCACGTCGAATTCGTCGGCGGTGTCGCCGTGCATCTTCGGATCCCGGTTGGCCGCCGCATAGGACGCGAGAATCGGCTCACCCTTGGCGATGTGGACACCCTCGATGTCGATGTCGTCGACGGCGAATCGCAACGGCAGGTGCGCGACCGGCGCCTCGAACCGCAACGACTCCTCGATCAGATCCGACCAGCCCACCTCGCCCTTCAGCACGATGTCGCGCTGCTCGGGCCTGGTGACCATCGCATAGATCGCCTGGTCGAGCAGATTGACGGTGGTCTCGTGCCCCGCGCTGATGACGAGCAGCAGCGTGTCGATGAGTTCCTGCTCGGTCAGCTGCGAACCGTCGTCCTCGTCCCGGTGCGTGATGAGCAGGCTCGTCATGTCGTCGCCGGGATGCTCGCGGCGGAAGGCGACCAACTCGGCCAGGATGCGGTACATCTCCATGTAGTTGGCCTGCGACTCCTCCGGGCCGAGCGAGGTGTCGAAGATGCCGTCGACGCACCGGCGCAGCCCGGGGTTCAACGATTCCGGCACGCCCATCAGCTCGGAGATGACCTGGATCGGCAGCGGGTAGGCGAAACCCTCACGCAGGTCGACGACTTCGCCCGCCGGGACGGCGGCGAGCGAGGCGATCAGCCGCTCGGTGATGGCGTCGATGCGGGGGCGCATCGCCTCGGTGCGGCGATGGGTGAACGCGGGCGCGACCAGCTTGCGCAGTCGGCGATGGTCAGCGCCGTAGGCGGTGAACATGTTGTTCACCGCCACCCACAGGAACAGCGGCCAGTCCTGCGGCACTTCACCTTTGGCGAAGGCAGGCCAGTGCTGCCTGGCATCTTTGGAGACCCGTGGATCGACGAGCAGCCGCTTGAGCAGATCGGCGTCCGTGATGGACCACGCCTGCACACCTCCCGGCAGCGCCACCGGAGTCGCTGGTCCGCGTTCGCGTAAGCGGGCGGCCTCACCTTGAATATCGGTACCCGTGGGGTCCAGGACTAGCGGCTCGGTGTCCATCGGAGTCTCCTTAAAACACGTGTAGCGGTGGTGACTTAGGAAATGCTACGGGGAGGGAGACGAGCGCGCGATGGAAAGGACCTGGCCGCCAAGTCAATTCATGGACAGCAACTGCGAGTGTCAATTCGGGCAATGCATCCAGCAATTGATCGATGGCATCCTGCACAATCAGCAGCGCCATCGATCGTGCCGGACAGGCGTGCGGGCCGACGCCCCACGCCAAATGTGAACGGTTGGCTACATATTCGCCCGCGTTGACCGCGGGGTCGTTGTTGCAGCCCGCCATGCTGATCACCACCGGGTGGTGCGCAGGCAGCCAGACGCCGTCGATCAAGATCGGCTGCTTCGGGTAGGAGACACAGTAATTCGCCATCGGCGGGTCGGTGAACAACACCTCGTCGAGCGCATCCCGCGTCGAAAGACTGCCGCCCAGAACGCTTCCCGCGAAGCGGTCGTCGGTGAGCATCAGCAGCAGCGTGTTGATGATCAGGTTCAGCTGCGGCTCGATCCCCGCACCGTAGAGGGTGGCCAGTTGATGGATCATCTCTGCGTCGTCGAGCTTGGCCGGATGGGCAATCAACCGCGAGGTGATGTCGTTGCCTGGATCTTTGCGCCGCAGGGTGACCAGCTCGAACAGCGCGTCGGTGAGCATCGCGTTGCCCTTCTCCGCGTTGACGCCCTCGAAGATCGCGGCCATGCCGGTGGCGACCTGCTGGCCGATATCGGGCGGGCAGCCGAGCGTCGCGTTGAGCACCGCGAAGGTAAGCGGAAAGGCGTACTGGCTGATCAGGTCTGCCGCGCCGTCCTCGCAGAAGGCATTGATCAACGGGATGGCGATCTGCTCGACGGTCGCGTGCAACGAGTACAGGTCGACGTCGGCAACGGCAGACACATTGGCCTGCCGGTAGCGGCTGTGTTCCAGGCCCGCGCTGCGCAGCGCGTTCGGCCGCCACTCCAGCATCGGCAGGATCGGGCACTCACCGGGAATGTTCTTCTGCCAGGTGCGCGGGTCGGCCGGGAAGTGCTCGGGGTCATTGAGGATGCGCAGCGCGGTGTGATAGCCGATCACCAGCGTCGCAGGCACGCCGGGCGATAGTTCCACCGGCGCCAACGAGCCGTATTTGCGGCGCATCTCGCGGTAGGCGCGATGCGGATCCGCGGCATGTTCCTCGGTGTACAGCGGCACCCGTGGGCCGTCGTTGTCGATCGGGGAACCATGCTGAACGGGGCAGGAATGGGCCGGTGGGGTACTCAAAGACGTGACTCCTGACGCTGGAACAGGAATTCGACGAGCGTGATCAGTGACCGCAAGCACGTGCCCCGGTCACGTGCGTCGAGATTGGTGAGCGGGGTATCGGCAGCGAGGTCCAAGGCGTCGCGGACCTCGTCGAGCGGATAGTTTCTGGCGCCTTCGAATTGGTTGACGGCCACCGAATACGGCACACCGCGCTCCTCGAGCACCGAGAGCACCTCATCGGACTTCTCGATGCGCCTGGTATCCACCAGCACCAGCGCACCGAGTGCGCCGCGGGCCAGCTCTTCCCACAGCGGAACGAACCGCTGCTGGCCCGGCGTGCCGAACAGATAGAGCGCCAGTTTCGGACTGAGCGTGATGCGACCGAAGTCCATCGCGACGGTCGTCTGGTATTTGCCCGGCAGACCGGCCATGTCGTCGACACCGACGCTGGCCTCGGTGATCGTCTCCTCCGTGCGCAGCGGCTTGATCTCCGAGACGCTGCTCACGAAGGTCGTCTTGCCGACCCCGAAATTGCCTGCCACCAACAGCTTTACGGAACGGGTAACGGTCTCCGGCACATAGTCGACTGCACGATCAGACGGCGAGAGCACGGAGCCCATTGAGTACCTCCTCCAGCAGAGCGATCTCCGGCAGGTGCTCTGCCGGCGTAGGCGTGACTAAATGTCCGCTGTCCATCAGATCAGCCACCACGATCTTGACAACGGACGGCGGTAGATCGAGGTACGCGGCGATCTCGGCGACCGACAGCGTGCCCTGGCGGCTGCAGAGCGTGATGACCCGGCGTGCATCGGGAGCGGTACCCGGCAGCGGGTCCTTTGCCGCGCGGACCAAAGTGACAAGGTCCAGTTCGCGGGTGGGACGGGTCCGGCCCCCGGTACGCACGTACGCCCGAACCAAATCGGGATCACGCCGGGAACGGGTCATGTCAGGTCGCCACCATCAACCCGTCGACGTGGCTCGCTACCCATCTCGTGTCCGACACGGCCTGCGAGTTCGTTCATCCGGTGCGCGATGAGTGCCACGTCGATGTCCGGGGTGGTCGCGACGCCGAGCAGCGCGCCCTCCCCCGCGGCGGTGATCAGGATCATGCCCTGGTCGTACTCGGTCATGTTCTGCCGCACGCCGTTATCGCCGGTGCCGCAGAATTCGCCGAGCGCCTTGCCGAGGGAACGCAGGCCGGAGGCGGCGGCGGAGAACCGCTCGGCTTGGTCGCGCTCGATGCCCGCCGAATGCGCGATGCGCAGCCCGTCCTCGGACAGGAGCACCGAGAATCTGACACCGGGCACATTGAGGTCTTCGAGTAGCCAGCCCAGTTTGTTGCTGCTGTCGGTCACGGGTGTGGCCATCAGGGGTTCGTCCCTTCCGTGTGATCGGACTCATCGGCGGCGGCGCGGCCGCTCTGGGAACCGGTGTGCCAGGCGGCGGCGACATCGGGCCGAGCCATGCCCGGCTCGGTGCGCGGACCGACCGGGGCGAGCGCGACGGCCCGGCGGCGCCGCTTGGGCAGGCCACCATCGGTGATCTCGTGCACGGCGAATTGCTCACTCTCGCTTGGCTCTTCGCGCGGCGGTTCGCTCACGGGGGCCGGCTCGGGAGCAGGTTCGGCGACGGGTGGTTTCTCCAGCGCAGGCGTGACCTCCTGGCTCGGCGGCGCGGTCATCAGCAGCGCCTCGGGGATGTAGACCATCGCCCGCATGCCGCCGTAGACGTTCGGCCCATCGATGTAGACGGTGAAGCCGTAGCGGCGGGCCAGCGCGGCGATGCCGGGGAAACCGACCTTGGGTGACGGGCCGAGCTGGTGGATGTCGACCGAGCGCTCGTGCGCGAGCACCTGCCTGGCCTCCTCCATCTGCTCGGCGTTCATCCGCACGCCCGCGTCGTCGATGATCACGGTGACGCCGTGATGGCCCTCTTGGAAGCTGACGTCCACGTAGGAGGTCGGCGGCGAGTAGCGCAGCGCGTTGTCGAGCAGGGTCGCCAGCGTGTGCACGAGCGGCTCGACCGCGCGGCTGATCACGACCCGGTCCAGCTGGTTGGGGCGCACCCGGAGGTAGTCACGGACTCGGCCGGTCGCGCCGCCGACGACGTCGGTGAGCGACTGGGCGGGCCAGCGCCTACCCGGCAGGCCACCACAGACGATCACGTAGGACTGCGCCTGCCGGATCATCTGCTGCACAGTGTGGTCGATGCGCGTGAGGGTTTCGTATACCTCGTCCTTGCGGTGCTCGCGCAGCGCGGCGCTCACCACCTGGCCGACGTCGGCGCCGAGACTGACCACCGAGGTGCCGAACGAGCGGACCGCCGCACTGGTCGCCTGCCGCGACGCGGAGGACACCTCGCCGCGGACCTTCTCCTCGGCGGCGCCGATCGCCTGCTGCGCTTCGCGATTGGCCAGTTCCCTGGTCTCGGAGCGGAGCAGGCTCAGGTCGTCGGCGTACCGTTCGGCGATCCAGCGCAACATCTGGGCCAGCCGGGAATTCTCCAGCGCCTGCGGGACCTCTACCACGGGCGCGCTGCTGTCGTAGCGTCTGATCGCCTCCGCGACCGCGGGTAGCGTGGTCGTGGCGAAGCGCTCGACGGCTTCCTCGGTGGCTCGTTGCTCTCTACTGAGGGCTTCGGCTTTGGCTCGCTGCTGTTTCGCATACTGGGCTGCGTAGAACGCCACCGCTACCGCTACCAACAGCGCGGCGGCCAGGATCCATGAAAGCACCACGGCGATATCTTGATTCATCAGTTCTTTCGTCGTCGATTGGCGCCGAGGAATCGACTCTCCGTCATCGTGCTTCGTCTCGCCTTCCTCGCGACGCCGACCATGCACAACCCTGGTCGGATCTGGTCCACGTCGGAGGTCCGGAGACCCGACGTAGCCGCGAGGTCGGCCAGGCCGTACCTCACAGTGCCGACGGGGCAGGCGATTCCATGTTTGATCGCCAACCGCACGGATCGTGTCCGAACGGTTACCAGAACCCGACGTCCCGACATTAGCAGCAATGCAACCGTGTCTTGCCAAATCCACATACATGATTGCGTTTGCGCACCGACAGATGACGTTCGCCGCCGAATGCGGAATAATGCTGCGCCGCTATCGATCACGATCGCTTGCCGCACGGTGACCAGCGGCATTCCGACAACCCGGGCAGAGGACACATCATCGGATCTATTCGCGGTTCGACACCATCCGTACATCCTTGTCAACCACGCCTATCTCGGCTCGGCCACGAAACAGGATGACCGGTAGGAACATTCGCGACGGTTCCGACCGGAAGTTTGCTGGACCGTCCAGTTCGGTCCCGATAATGCTGTCCGCGAACCACATTCATCTCTATGGTTGTTGACTTCGGCGAGGTTGCCGGTTGATCGCCGGACTGTTCGGTCGGCTTCCTCCGATGGCAGTCCGCAGTTCCCAGCTCAGGGAAGCCGCGGGACGCCGGGCGCCGACTGGGGAGAACCGCCGGTACCGGATACTATGCGGCCATGGCAAAGCTGAAGGTGTCCGTCGACGTGCCGCTCTCACCCGAAGACGCGTGGTCGCACACATCCAATCTGGCCGACCTCGACAAGTGGCTCACGATGCACGAGGCCTGGCGCAGCGAGATCCCCGCACAGCTCACCGTCGGCACCCAGCTCATCGGCGTCGCCTCGGTGAAAGGGCTGCGCAACCGGGTGACCTGGACGGTCAAGGCGGCCGATGCGCCGCGGCGGCTCGCGCTCACCGGCGCGGGCAAGGGCGGCACCAAGCTCGGCCTCGAACTGCTCGTCGCCCCGAAGGGCACCGGCTCGGAAGTGACCGTCGACATCGAGCTCGGCGGCAGGCCGCTGTTCGGGCCGATCGGCGCGGGCGTAGCGCGCGCGGTGAAGGGCGATATCGAGCGATCCCTGGACAAGTTCGTCGCGCTGTACGCCTGACCGAGCACGGCAGGTCGAGCCCGTCGGCTCAACCTGCCGCTTCGGTGATGCGACGGCCGAGGCCCGCCTTCAGATGATCGATCACGGCCCTGGTTCGGCGCGGCAGCGGTGCCGTTGCCGCGTACACCGCGAAGATATCCGCGCTCGGGGTCGCCAGCTCAGGCAGCACCTGGACCAGTGAGCCGTCCCGCAGCAGCGGATCGACGTGCCAGCGTGAGCGCATCACCAGCCCGCGGCCCTCCAGGCACCAGCGGGTGATCACGTCGCCGTCGTTGCTAGTCAGATTGCCTGCCACTCGAACGGCGATCTCCTTGCCCGCGCTCTCGAAACGCCACAGCGCATAGTCGGACTCGTTCTCGCGCAGCACGATGCAGTTGTGTTCTTCGAGGTCTTTGACCGTCGCGGGGATTCCGTTGCGCCGCACGTACTCCGGTGACGCGCACACCACCCGCTGATTGACCCACAGCCTGGTCGCGGTCAGTCGCGAGTCCTGGAGCGCGCCGACCCTGATCCCGATGTCGAACCCGCTGCCGGCGATATGCAGTGGCACCGCCGAAAGATCAAGGTCCACCTGCACTTTGGGCTGGCGCTCCACGAAATCGGCTACCAGCGGCGCGATATGGGCCCGGCCGAGGCCGATCGTCGACCGGATATGCACCCGCCCGCGCAAGTCGTGGCGCTGCTCCGCGATCGAATCCTCCAGCTCCTCCAGCTGCGCGGCGATCACCGCGGCCCCCGCCGCGTAGCGCTCCCCCTCCGGCGTCAACGTCAGCCGCCGCGTGCTGCGTTGCACCAGCACCACACCGAGCCGCGCCTCCATCTGGGCGAGCCGCTTGCTCACCGACGACACCGAGACGCCGAACTGCATGGCCGCCTCGGTCAGGCTGCGCGAACGGGCGACGATATCGAAAAACGACACATCGTCGGTGGACGCACCGTACACGGCGACCTCCTCGTCCTTTTCCATTCCGGAAAGAGTCTCTTGCGCGCTCCGTGCTTTTGCCGCGGAATATCCGAGCCTACCGTTGAGAACTACCCGCTACCAAGAAGATCGGAGCACGCGACGATGGGTGCCACTCACCGAATTGCGGTCATTCCAGGCGACGGCATCGGCAAGGAAGTCGTGCCGCAAGGAATTCAAGTATTGTCGGCCGCGGCCGCCGCCTTCGACTTCACCCTCGATATCACCGAGTTCGATTTCGCGAGCGCCGACTATTACACGGCCAACGGCACCATGCTGCCGGACGGCTGGTTCGACGGACTGGCCGCGTTCGACGCGCTGTTCTTCGGCGCCGTCGGCTGGCCGGAAGTGGTGCCGGACCACATCTCACTATGGGGCAGCCTGCTGCAGTTCCGGCGGCACTTCGACCAGTACGTCAGCCTGCGGCCGGTCCGGCTGTTGCCGGGCATCAGCAGCCCGCTGGCCGGCCGCGTGCCGGGTGACGTCGACTTCTATGTGGTCAGAGAGAACACCGAGGGCGAGTACTCGAGCATCGGCGGCAAGATCTTCGAAGGCACCGATCGGGAAACGGTGATCCAGGAGACCGTGATGACCAGAACCGGTGTGGATCGAATTCTGAAGTACGCCTTCGAGCTAGCGCGGCGCAGGCCGAAACGGCACCTCACGTCGGCGACGAAGAGCAACGGCATTTCCATCTCGATGCCCTATTGGGACGAGCGCGTCGCGAACATGGCGGGCGACTATCCCGATGTCGCCGTCGACAAGTATCACATCGATATCTTGACGGCGAATTTCGTGTTGCACCCGGATTGGTTCGACGTGGTGGTGGCCAGCAATCTGTTCGGCGATATCCTCTCCGATCTCGGACCGGCCTGCACCGGCACCATCGGCATCGCGCCGAGCGGAAACATCAACCCTGAGCGCCGGTTCCCGAGCCTGTTCGAGCCGGTGCACGGTTCGGCCCCCGACATCGCAGGACGCGGGATCGCCAACCCGATCGGCCAAATCTGGAGCGGGGCAATGATGCTGGAGCATCTCGGTGAGCAGGCCGCCGCGGCGGCGGTGCTTGCGGCGATCGAAGCGGCACTGGTCCAGGAGAAGTCGGCGATGACGCCGGACATCGGCGGCTCGGGGACTACGGCGTCGTTCGGTGCGCTGGTGCGCGCACAGCTCGAGGCGGCGACCTCGATGAGCGCGGTGAGCCGGTCATGAAACTCGACACCAGGCCCCGGCGCTCGTTTCCGGCGCCCGCGCTCGACGGTATCCCACTGATCGTGCCGATCATCCTCACCACAGGGGTGCTTGTCGCAGGCCTCTTCGAGGCGATACCGCAGAACATGATCGGCGGACTCGCCGTGATCGTCGGGCTCGGCATGCTGCTCGGACCGTTGGGCAATCGGCTGCCGGTCATCTCGAAAATCGGTGGCGGGGCGCTGGTCTGCTTGCTGGTGCCGTCGATTCTGGTGTACCACGGCGCGTTCAACGAGAACACGCTCGACGCGGTCACCGCGTTGATGAAGCAGGCGAACTTCCTGTACTTCGTCATCTGCACGCTGGTCGTCGGCAGCATCCTCGGGATGAACCGAAAGGTGATGATCGGCGGGCTGATCCGCATCTTCCCGCCGCTGGTGCTCGGCACCGCCATCGCGATCGTGGTCGGCGTCGGCGTAGCCATGGCGTTCGGGTACAGCCTGCATCGCGCGCTGTTCTACATCGTGGTGCCGATCATCGGCGGCGGCATCGGCGAAGGCGTCATCCCGCTCTCGTCGGCGTACGCCTCGGCACTGGGCGGGCAGTCGACAAGCTTTGTCGCCGAACTCATTCCGGCCGCGATCATCGGCAATATCGCGGCCGTCATCACCGCGGGCGTCCTGCGCAGGCTTGGCGACCGCAGGCCGCAACTCGACGGCGGCGGCCGATTGGTGAAAGTGCCTGATGCCGAGATCGACTCGGTCACCGCCGCACCGGATCCGCAGGCCGCCACTGCCGTACCGGCACGCAATCACGCCCTCGGCGTGCTCATCATCTGCGGGCTGTTCGTGCTCGCCACGCTACTCGAACACGTGGTGCACCTGCCTGCGCCGGTGCTGGTGATCATCCTGTCGGTGCTCTGCAAGCTGTTCGGCATCTTCCCTGCCGCGGTCGAGGACAGCGTGCGCGGCATGTACACCGTCATCTCGAGACATTTCATCTACCCGACGATGATCGGTCTCGGCCTGCTGTACTTGCCGCTGGAGAGCATCATCGGCGTGCTCTCTGTCGGCTACGTCGCCGCCTGCGTTGCCGTCGTGCTGTCCATGGCCGCCACCGGGTTCTTCGTCGGCCGAGCCATCGGCATGTATCCCGTCGACGCCTCGCTCGTCACCGTGTGCCACAGCGGGCTCGGCGGCACCGGCGACGTCGCCATCCTCTCCGCGTCCCAGCGGATGAACCTGATGCCCTTCGCCCAGATCTCGACCCGCGTCGGCGGCGTCACCACCGTCATCTCAGCCGCCGCACTGATCAAGGTGTGGCAGGCATGAGAGTGCTGATCGCGCCGGACAAGTTCAAGGGCAGCCTGCCCGCCGCCGAGGTCGCCCGGTGTCTTGCCTTGGGGCTCAGCGGTTCCGGAGCCGAATGCCACGAACTGCCGTTGGCCGACGGCGGCGACGGCAGTGTCGAAGCCGCCGTCGCCGCCGGATTCGACGCAGTGTGGATCACGGTTGCGGGTGCAACGGGCACACCCCGCCGCACCCGGATCGCCCTGCGCGGCGACACCGTGGTGATCGAGGTCGCGAACACTTGCGGGCTCGCCACCGCGCCGCTTGGTCGCGGATATCCGCTCGACGCTTCGAGTCTCGGCCTCGGACAGGCACTGCGGCAGGCGATGCGGCTGCATCCACGGCGAATCCTGCTGGCCATGGGCGGCAGCGCGAGCACCGACGCAGGCATGGGTCTGCTCACCGCCCTCGGCTACCGATTCCTCGACGACTGCGGCCGGTTGCTGCCACCGAGCGGACGCGCACTGCTCGACATCGCCACGATCGATTGCGCTGCGGCCGTACGACTTCCAGCCGTCGAACTGGTCGCCGCCTGCGACGTCACCAACCCACTGACCGGCCCCCACGGTGCCGCAGTCGTGTACGGCCCGCAGAAAGGAGCCGATCCGACAGCGGTGCGGCACCTCGATCGCGGCCTCCGCCGAATGGTCGAGGCCCTGTCGGACAACGGCTTTCCCCAGGCATCCACCCTTGCCGAGATCCCTGGTGCCGGCAGCGCAGGCGGCCTCGGTTTCGCCGCCATGCTCCTCGGCGCTCAACTGGTCTCCGGCGCCGACTACTTCCTCGACCTACTCGACTTCGACCACCACCGGATGGCCGCAGACCTGATCGTCACCGGCGAAGGCAGCCTGGACGAACAAACCGGACACGGCAAACTACCCGCCGCCGTCGCCCGCCGCGCAGCCTCGACCCCGGTCATCGCAGTCGCCGGTCGAGTACCCGTTCCACGAAACACCTTGCCCGGCTTCACTGAAGTCCACGCACTCTCCGACTACACCGACCAAAACACCGCCCACAACCCAACCCTCACCGCCGAACTCCTCGTCCACATCGGCCAAACCATCGCGCGCACCCACCCAGCCCAGCCGCTTCAGTCCTGATCTCCACCGTGGGCGTGATGGTCTGCCCGGCGGTGATGACCCCGACCATGACCACAACGATCAGCACTGCCGCGATCGGCACGTTGCCCCAGAAGATCGCCTGCCAATTGACCAGGTGCGTAAGGATTCCGCCGGCGACTATCCAACGCGATGAAAGCTCGCTGCCGCTGCCGGGCGCGAAATAGTGGCGACACCATCACACGGACCAGGTCGTGCCACCATCACCCGAGCCAACAGGCCACACCCATCACACGAACTAACTGGCACCACCACGACACGAGCCCGGGCAACACCATCACGAGGGCCAGCCTCCGCCTTCTCGCTTGCGGTCGAGAGCTGCTTGATCAGTTGCCCCTCTTGGCGTGAGTGAAATGGTTGCTTGCCCTCATTGGCGTGAGTGAAATGGTTGCCGGCCCGTCGGCGTGAGAGAAATGGTTGCCGAGGCTCGTTGGCGTGAGAGAAATGGTTGCCGAACCTGATTGGCGTGAGAGAAGGGGTTGCGACACGTGTCGCGACACGCACCAGTTCTCACGCCAACGCTTCAAGATCGCTTGAAGGTCTCCGAGCGGGACCACCGGCCGATGCCCCGGGGACGGTTGCGAACCCATCGACGGTAGTCATGGTTGCTGATGCTCGTTGGCGGGAGTCTTATGGTGGCAAGACCCGCCGAGACGCCCACCATTCGACTCCCGTCAACTTCCCAAGATCACTTTCCCGCAAGATCTTCGGACCGAACCTCCAAGCCGTGTGCGAGGAACTTGGCGGAGCGCCGAGCCCTGGATCGACGGGAGAGAAATGGTTGCCGGCCTTATCGGCGTGAGAGAAATGGTTGCCCAGCCCTTGTTGACGGGAGAGAAATGGTTGTTGCCCCATCGACGGGAGTGAAATGGTTGATCAACTTCATCGACGGGAGTCAAATGGTTGCAACACACCGCGCGACACGCACCATTTGACTACCGTCGATTTTCTGAATCGCCCCGGGTTTTGTGCTCACTCTCTTTCTTGAGAGGA
>NZ_BDAY01000117.1 GCF_001612685.1 Nocardia altamirensis NBRC 108246 | reverse complement strand
GGTTGCTTGGCTGTGGTCCGGTTCAAAGATCTTTTACAAGTGATCTTGGAAAGTTGAGCGGAGAGAAATGGTGCGTGTCGTGCGGCGTGTTGCAACCATAAGACTCCGCTCAACGGCCGTCTGCAACCATTTCTCTCCGCTCAACGGGTCAACAACCATTTCTCTCCGCTCAATGCGGGCCAGCAACCACTTCTCTCACGTCGATGCGAGGCTCGCGGCCTCGGAGGGGTTCCGGCGCGAGAGTTGGTGCAGCCATGTCCCGTTCGCGCGGGTCGAGGTCACGAGTGGGACATGACGGAGGCGTTTACGGCGTGTCGCCTCAACCATGTCCCACTCGTGCGAGCGCGTCTGTGCAGCGAGATGTCTCGGGATCGTTACTTGCTCAGGGTGATTGGAGTACGGACCAGTCGCCGGCGTGTAGGGCTGCTCGGGCGGCGAGGGGGACGACGATGTGGTTGCGGACTGCTTGTTGGGCTACGGCCAGGTCGGCGGGGTGGTGTCCGAGGACGGTGGCGCCCACTGCTCGGCCCTGGGACAGGATCAGGCGGCGGTAGGAGTGGGGGCGGTCGACGACGATGACCTCGTCCAAGAATTCCGGTTCCACCTTTCCGATGGCGAACAATTCCAGGCCTGCACCTTTGAGGATGGTGGTCGGCATGGTTTCGACGAGCGACCGGTCGCCACCGAGGGCGTTCTCGGCGGCGATCTCGGCTTGGGCGGCGGCGATCGCCCAGAGGCCGGACACGTGCCCGCGATGTTCGGCGACGTCGCCCGCGGCGTAGACGCCGGGGATGCTGGTGCTCATTCGATCGTCGACGAGCACGCCGCGGCCGACCGGCACCCCGGCGGCCTGGGCCAGTTCGATATTGGGGCGGATGCCGGTTGCGGTCAGGAACAGATCGCAGTCCAGCGTGCGACCGTCGCGTAGCAGCACGCCACTCACTGCGGGATCGCCTGTGACGGCGACGGTTTCGGCGTTTCGCAACACCTGGATCCGGTTTCGGAGGAAGTGCTCGAGCACCAGCTGTGAGCAGCGGGCGTCGATTTGCTTGCTCAGCAATCGTTCTCCGCGCTCCAGCACCGTGACCCGCAGGCCGAGCAGGCTCAGCGCGTACGCGGCCTCGAGACCGAGGAGTCCGCCGCCGGCGACCACCGCGTTGGCACAGTGGAATCGTTGCACGTAGGAGCGGATCCACGTCGCGTCGCCGGCCTCGCGAAGCACGAAACATCCTGGGCGCGAGAGCCCTTCGATGGGCGGCAGGGCACTGCTCGCGCCCATGGCGAGGATCAACCGGTCGTAGGGCAGTGCGTCGCCGGTGCCGAGGAACACCCGGCGTGCCTCCAGATCGATACCGGTGACCAGGGTGTTCAGCCAGGCGACGATGTGGTGGTCGTCGTACCACCGATCTGGTAACAGCTGCAGTCCCTGCATCGCCGAGCGCCCGTACACCAGCCGGGAGATGCCCATGCGGTTGTAGAAGGTGCTCGATTCCCGTCCGACGAGATGGATTTCGCAATCGGGATGGCCGCGCCGGAGGAAGTCGGCGGCGGTCACGCCTGCGATGCCGTTGCCGATCACGACGGCGCTGACGAGGGAACGATCGAAGTGCGTCGGTCTGATCGGCTTCGCGTTGCCCGGCTCCGGGGTCAGCGCGACCTTGACCGTACCGCTGCTGATCCGCGCGCAGCACGCCATACGGGTGTTGTCCGCGAAACCGAGGCGGCGCAAGGTGTTCTGCTCATCCTGTCCCGGTGCCGACAGGCACGACATGCCGTCGAGCACGGCGACCGGGTCGGCGCCGCACACCCCCATCCGGCACCCGGCTTCGATCGGTTGTTCGCCGCGTTCGGCGATGTCGAGCAGGCTCATGCCGGGATCGGCGCCGACTCGGGTGCCGCTCGGTTCGAACTGGACCGAGATGGTGGCTTTGCTCGGCTTCTCCTCGGTGCTCGGCCGCCGCCTCGGGAACGGCAGCAGCATCGGCTCGGTCCTGGCACCGGTGCTGACCGCGAACTGCACCTCGACGACCCTGGTTCGCGCGATCCACACCAGCGTGATCGCGAGGACCGCGATGCTGATCGGCCACCGTAGCCATGGCGCGCTCAACCCGGTGATCGTCTCGAATGACTGTGCCAGTGTCACTCCGGAAAACCAGTAGAAGATATTGAGGGCAATGGCCGCGTACACGGCGCTGATGGTCGGCGCGCTCAATGGTGTCAGCGACTCGACGGCGAAGAACACGCCGACCGCGACAACCATGAAGAGCGCCAGCATCGAATATTGGCGAAGCAGCCCGGTTCCGGTGTCTGCACGCAGGGTGAAGAAGCCGAGAATGAATCCTGGCAACGCGGCAGCGAACAGCTTGCGCGGTTGACTCCATGCCCGGCTCGGATCGGTCAGATCCGACTGATAGGCCGGACGCGGTTTGAGGTCGTAGCAGTTTTTGGCACAGCCGACGCATGGCTGGCAGTGACTGTTGGGCACCGTCACGAACGGTGTCTGCCCGTAAGCGCGTTGCAATGCGAACAGCGGGCAGATACTGCTGCACCAACCGCTCTTTCCTTTGAACAGCACCCCGCCGGTGAAAGCGCCGACCGCGACCAAAGCCAGCACGATGCCCGCCGCCGCGCCGTTGCTGTCGAGTCCCGCTAGTCGAGCGCCCGCGATCCCGAAGAACAGCGTGATCGACACCAGATAGCCTCGACCATAAAGCCATTGGGGTGGGGTTCGGCCTCTGGTGAAACGCAGCACCCGCGGAATCTGATTCGCCGCGGCCAGCGGGCAACTATTGCGCCACAACCCCGGCGCGATCAAGAACAGTGCAGGCAGCAGCGGTACGACCACACCGAAGAATACGAACAACCCGCCCGCAGGCCGGACGAACATCGCAATCAGCACTGCCAGGTAGGCGATCATGCTCGCGATCCGCACCAGATGCCAGAGCTCGCGTGGCACGCGGGTAGGCAATTCGGTGGAGGGGGCGAACAGTTTTCGTTTGCCGGTGGGATCGATCCCCAACACCCGGTTCAGTACGGATATCAGCGGCGACGACGGCTGATCTGCATCCGGAGGCACGAGTGCAGGCAGGTCGACCTCGGTGTCGTCGTCGGTCGATTCCGACGGCTCCGCCGTCCCGGTGTACAGCACGACGATGTCGGTGTCGCCGAGCTGGACCACGTCACCGGTCGTCAGCGCGGCCCGCCCGGTCAGCACGGTGCCGTTGACGGCGGTGCCGTTGGAGCTGCCCAGATCGACAAGCGACAGCGCGGTCGGGCTCGGCACAAACCGTAGGTGCTGCCGTGAAACCGCTTTATCGGCAATGTATTCGCCGTCGCAGTCCCTGCCGAAGGTGGTCGGGCCTGCCAGCATCAGCCGACGGGCCGGCGCGCCGGGCTCGCGTATTTCGATCAACGGCGGACCGCTCTTCATGCCGCTGCGTCCGCCGAATCGGCGGAATGCGTTGTGCCAGTTCGACGCCGCGCCAGGTAGCGTTATTGCCCCGGTGTCCTGGCCGTCGACCGACCGGCGCGGCGCAGCGCTCGGCGCTGCTGTTCGTGTGCTCATACCGTATGACCTCGACCGTCATGTCAACGGGCGCCGGTCTCCAGACCGGCGCCGACCGCCCACAACCAAGTGATGAAGTGCCTAACGGTGAATCCGCTTGGAGAGTACGCGAATCAGCACGGTTGTGTAACGGTTTCGTCACGGCGATCCTGGATGTCCCTCCCACACAACGTAATACGACACGTCATCAAAATCGATGTGACCTCGGAGTGCAAGTTCAACAAGGTTTGCTTAACCGTCGGACAGCTCCGGTAATCGGCACGTCGTTCGTGTCGGGTTCGGCGGTCCTCGGACGTGATCACGGGTCGATTTCGGGGCCGCCGACCGCAGGCCCGGTGTGGCCCGGTTCGTCCGGATTTCCGGGCGTGGCGAAATCCGGGTTACGCGAGGACACTGAAGGCCTAGCCCGAATTCGTCCAGGAGGAAATCTGATGGCATCCGAAAGGCCTTTTGGGATCGATCCGGAAGACTTCGAACGCGCGTTGCGGGACGCGGGGATCGATTTTCGTGACCTTGTTGGAAAGGCCGGTCAGTACATCGACCGCGCCAGCGTGCAGACGCTGGCGTCGCTGCTCGGTCAATTCGTGCAGCCGGACCGCAGCCAGCGGCCGAAACCGGACGACGAGACCACCGGCGAGACCGGCAGCGGAGTGTGGGTCATCTACAGCATCGATGACGCGGGCGAGGCCAGGGTCGAGCAGGTGTTCCCGAACGAGCTCGAAGCGTTGCGCGCGCATCGCGACAACACCGACGAACGGCGTCGCGTGCGGTTCCTGCCCTATGGGGTGCCCGCCACCGTGCTGGACACACCGGACAGCTCGGCGAAGTAGTTCCCACGACGTCGAGCGCGGCGCGCGATCCAGCCACGAGGCGAACGCACACGCGGCATCCGTGTTGCGCTGACGCAGCCCGCCGACCTCGTCATCGCACGAGAATATTTGCTTCGAATGCTGCGGCGACCGTAATCGCGACCTCGTGCAGGGTGGGCGCGGGGCGGTCGCCCAGCTCACGCTCGACCGAGGTCATGTCCACATCCGGGAGCCCGCAGGGGATGGCCATCCGCCACGGGCCCAGGTCGCCGGTGACGTTGAGCGCGAATCCATGGGTGGAGACGCCGCGGCCCACGCGCATGCCGATCGAGGTGATCTTGCGGCCGGTGCTGCTCGTCCACACCCCGGTCAGCAGCTCCGAACCGCGAGGGGTGTCGCGGCGTTCGGCCGGGATGCCGAGTGCCTCCAGCGTCGCGATCATCCGGTACTCGACCTCGCGGATGTAGTCGACAACGCCTTCCCCTTGCCGCAGCTTGACCACGAGATAACCGACCAGCTGCCCAGGACCGTGATACGTGAGCTGCCCGCCGCGATTGGTCTCGTGCACCGGGATGCTGGTCTCCGGTGCGGGCAGATGCGTCTCGGGGGTGCGGCGGCCGATGGTGAAGGTCGGCTCGTGGCTGAGCAGCCACAGCGTGTCGGGCCGCCGGTCCTCGACCCGTTCCTGCCACAACACCTGCATCCGGTCCATCGCGGCCGAATACTCGATGAGACGGTCGGTGTCGTCGATCAAGGCCAAGACGCGAGCTTTCACAACTTTCATAGGTACCACCCCCGACGCGTCCGTGGGATTCACAGGGGCTCGGCACTGTTCACAGCGGTTGCAGCGGCTGTGAACAGTGCCGAGGGTCTGTGGATGTCAGCGGTTGGATCGTGGCTGTTCCATGTGGATTCGGAGGCTGAGGGGGCGCATGTCGGTCCACACCTGTTCTATATGGTCGAGGCATTCGTCTTTCGAGCCGGAATGGCCCTCGGCGCGCCAGCCTGCCGGGATGGGCTGGGTGGCGTCCCAAATCGAGTACTGCTCTTCGGTGTTCATGACGACCAGGTAGTTCATGCCGGGGTCTCCTGTTTGGTTTCGCGGGTGTCTTTGATGATTCGGCCGCCTTTGACGACCAGCACGACTCGGGAAGGGTCGTCGAACAGTTCTGGTGTGCTGAGCGGGTCGAAATCGACGGCGATGAGATCGGCGTACTTGCCGGGCTCGAGGGTGCCGAGGCGGTCGGCGACGCCGATGATGCGGGCGTTGATCGCGGTGGCCGATTCGATCGCGGCCATGGCGCCGATGACTTCCGCTTTCAGGACGAGTTCGAGACCGCGGCGATTCTGTACCGGCCCAACGAGATCGGAGCCGGAGCCGACCAGCACGCCGGCCGCGCGGGCGGCGAGAAGTGCTTCCCGCATGCCCTTTTCAGTATCGCCGACGCGGGCTTTGATCTCCGGGGGCAGGCCGTGCTCGTCGAAGTTTTCCAGCATCATCCGCGCGATCGCCAGCGTCGGCACCAGGTGGACGTGGTGATCGGCCATCAGTGCCGCGGTTTCCTCGTCGATTCCGGTGCCGTGTTCGATGCCGCCGACACCTGCCAGGATCGCGTTGCGCGCGCCCACCGCGTTGTGCGCGTGCACGGTGACGTAGGTGTTGCGCGCCTTGGCTTCCGCGACCGCGACCGCGATTTCCTCCTGCGCGAACTGGGTGTCGCCGAGCGCGTCGGTGAACGAGATGACGCCGCCGGTCACCGAGAGCTTCAGGAACGAACCGCCGCGCCGGAACACCTCTCGGCAGGCGTGCCGGACTTGATCGGGGCCGTCGCAGTAGCGTCCCATCGCGGTGAGCCCGCGGATGTCGTGCCGGTAGGGGTCGTCGGCCGACTGGAGCGGCGAATGCAGGTGGCCGTGCCCGCCGCACTGGCAGAGGCCCGCGCCGCAGGCCCAGATCCGCGGGCCGGGTACCAGGCCGCGCTCCACGGCCCGGATGACGCCTAGGTCGAGACCGCCGGTGTCGCGAACGGTGGTGAAACCCGCGAGGAGGGTTTGTTCGAGGTTGTTGAAGATGTCCGCGGCCCGCTCGGCGGCCGACAGCTCGCCGTGCAACACCGCTTGCATGTTGCTCGACCAGCCGAGGTGCACGTGGGCGTCGATGAGGCCGGGGAGCACGGTCAATCCGGTCACGTCGACGATATCGCTGCCGCGGCTGGAAATCTGGGGACCGACCTGCTGAATTCCGCTCCCGTCGATGCGGATCGCGCCGTCGCTGATCGGATCGCGGCCGGTGCCGTCGATGATGGTCGCGCCGGTGAAAACCGTTGTTCTGAGCGTCATTTCGCTCCCCAGTAGGTGGTGGTCCGCGCGGGAATCTCGGGAATCCGGCCGATGTCGGCGAAATGCCTGAGCATGGTGGCGAAGTAGTTCGCGTCGATCACAGGCGGCGCGATGCCGGTTGCCGCCAATCCGGCGGCGGTGTTCGCGCAGTCGATGCGTGGAATGTGGCGATCGGGTGCGGTCGCCAACTTGTCGATGAGCGGGGCCAGCGCGTTGTCGTTGCCGCCGTCCACGTGTGCGGTGAGCGCGGCGAACCATTGGTCGTAGGGGAGGGCACGGATCGGATAGCCTGCCGCCCTGATGTACTCGAACATGGCATTCCACGGCATCGGCTGCGGATCGACCAGGTGGTAGACGCCGGTGGACGAGTGGAGCGACAGCGCGACAAGGGCTCTCGCGACATAGTCGACCGTCGACACCTCGAGCGGATAGTCCCGCAGCGGCGCGGCGCCGAGCGCGACGCAGCCTTGGATCATCTTCGTCAGGTAGCCGTCCGCATTGGATACGCCGGTGGCGCTGTCGCTCCAGAGGATGCTCGGCCGATAGATCGAGACCGGCAGCCCACGGATGCGGGCGAGCCGGAGAATGCACTCGGCCACCCATTTGCTTTCGGTGTACCCGGTGTCGGCCCCGATCGGCGGCGGCGGTTCGGCGCTCTCGAAGACCGCCCGCGGTCGGGCATGAAAGGCTCCGACGAGCACCGACATCGTGGAGACATGGTGTACCGGCTTGCTCCGGGTGTGTGCCGCCAGACGCAGCACCTCCTGTGTGCCAACGACATTGGTGGCGCGCAAGGCACGGTATGGGCGCAGGAAATCTACCGATGCGGCGCTGTGGTAGATGGCGTCGATATGCTTCGCGAGATCGTCGAACATCGCACGGGGCAACCCGAGCCGAGGGCGGGAAAGATCTCCCGGTACCGCGACGATGCGCTCGAAACGAGCGGCGGGCACGCCGAGTGAGCTCAGCCGACGTCGAATACGTTCTGCCCCTGCGGCCTTGCTGCGATCCCTGACCAGACAGTAGATCTCGGCATCGGTCTGTGCCAACAGCTCGGCGCACAAGTACCCGCCGAGGAATCCGGTTGCGCCGGTGAGCAGGACGGTCTCAGCGGGTCCATCGCTCGGTGCCCCCGAGGCGCGAATGCTCGGATCCAGCGCGACATCCAGCAGCAGTTGACTCATGACGCTCTTCCTCCGCGCCGCTGTCCGCCGCTACGCGCCAACGCGGAACGCCGCCGACCAGCGCCCGCTCGTGCGGCAGCGATGGCCGCGTCGCCGGAACCGTCGCCGCTCAACGCCGCGGCCAACGTGTGCGGCGTGGGGTAGCGAAACACATCGACCAGGGACAGTTCCCGGTGCAACGTGTCGCGCAACCGGCTCCTGGCCTGCACTGCGAGCAACGAGTTGCCGCCGATTTCGAAGAAGTTGTCGTCGCTGCCGACGCGATCCACGGAAAGGAGCTCGGTCCACAGTTCCGCGATGGACTGCTCAAGCTTGTTCTCCGGTGGTCGGAATTCCCTGCGCGGCACCTGTTCTCGCGACAGCTCCGGCAACGCCCGCCGATCGATCTTGCCGTTGGGGGTCAGCGGGAACTTCGGCAACTCGACGATCGCTGACGGCAGCATGTAGTGGGGGAGCGATCGACGCAGAAACTCCTGCAGTGCCACGGAATCCACCGGGTCGGCGCCGGGGACGCCGACGTAGTAGGCGACGATGCCGCGCGCCGCGCCGACCCCGGTCGGCATCGCGACCGCGGTCCCGACGGCCGGGTGAGCCGCCAGGTGGTTCTCGATTTCGCCGAGTTCGATGCGGTGGCCGTGGATCTTGACCTGATGGTCGAGGCGGCCGAGGAACTCCAGCTCGCCCGACGCACGCCACCGCACCAGATCACCGGTGCGATACAACCGTGCGCCTGCTTCGCCCGAGAACGGATCAGGGATGAACCGGGTCGCGGTGAGTGCGGGCCGCGCCCAGTAGCCGCGGGCGATTCCGCTACCGCCCAAGAGCAATTCACCGGGCACGCCGATGCCGACCGGACGCAGCCATCGATCGACCACGTAGGCGCGCACATTCGACATCGGGCGGCCGATGCCGACCGACCCGCCCGTCAGTTGCTCGGTCGTCGCCCAGACCGTGGCTTCGGTCGGACCGTACATGTTGTGCACGCGGCCCGCGACCAGCCCGGACAGCTCGTCGGCCAGCGTGTCGGACAGCGCTTCACCGCCGACGAGAAGTTCACGCAGACCGTGCAATTCGGTGCGCGAGTCCGCGTCCTCGGCGAGCAATCCGGCGAGCGCGGGCGTGCACTGCAGATGGGTCACCTGATGCCTGCGCAGCTGTTCGCCGAACGACACATCCAGGGTGGCGACCCGGCGCCGCTCCTCGCTGAGAGCCCTTACATCGGTGAGGGGTTCGAGTGCTTCGAGCACCGAGCCGTGGTCGACGCCGAAGTCGATCAGGCAGGCGATCTCGTCGACGCCGATCGCCTTGAGCCGGTCGACGGTGTCAGCGCAGGTTTCGGGCGTGCCGAGCAGGCCCGCTGTGTCGAAGAATCGATCGAACGCCTCGTGCACCAGCGAATCCAGCTCCTGTTCGGACAGATCGTGGAAATCGGTGCCGCTACCCATGGTCGTGCCGAGGCCCGCGATCAGGTCGAAGGAGGTTTTCAAATAGCGGCACAACGGCTCTCGGACCGTCTCGCGCACCGCCTCGGTATCGGAGCCGACGAACGTGTGCATCATCAACGTGACATGCCCGTCGCCCTGGTGCCCGTGTTCGCGCCAGGACTGCCGGTACAACGCGATCTTCTCCGCGAGCTGTCCGGTGCTGTGACCGAGCAAGTGGGTGAGCAGGCCTGCACCGAGTTCACCTGCCAATGCGAAGGTTTCGGGGCTGCGCGCACTGGTGATCCATATCGGCAGCTCGGCTTGCACCGGCGGCGGGAACACGCGCACCGCCACCTCGGCGCCGGTCCCGCCGCGGCGTTTGAGTGCCTCGCCGCGCCAGAGGGCGCGGACCTGTTCGACGCCACGGATCATCACGGCCTTGCGGTCGGCATAGTCGTCCGGCGCGAACACGAAATCGTTGGCGTGCCAGCCGGATGCGACGGAGACGCCGACTCGGCCGCCGGTCAGGTTGTCGAGCACCGACCATTCCTCGGCGACCCTGATCGGATCATGCAGCGGCAGCACGACACTGCCTGCGCGCAGCTGCACCCGCTCGGTGATGGTGGCGAGCGCGGCACTGGTCAGCGCCGGATTGGGGTAGAGACCACCGAAGTCGTGGAAGTGCCGCTCCGGCGTCCACACCGCGTGGAAACCGTTGCGGTCGGCGAACTTCGCGCCTTCGCGCAACAACCGGTACCGGTCGGCCGCATCGCCGCCGTCGTCGCCGCCGAAGTAGAACAGGCTGAATTCGATGTTCCTGGCGCGGACCGAATTCGGGACAGCCGGACTGTGTGCTCCGGCGTCGGTGGTCGACGGCGGGTCGGCCCGCAGGACGACCCGGTACCCGCGGGCCATGGTCCACAGCAGCTCGAGGACCGAAATATCGAACGAGACACTGGTGACCGCGAGCCAGGTGCCCGGATCGGGCGCGGACGGTCGGCCGAAGACCGCGTCCATGCCTGCGAAGAAGCCGATCGCGTTGCGGTGGGTGATCATCACGCCCTTCGGGCGGCCCGTCGATCCGGAGGTGTAGATGACGTAGGCGAGATTGTCGGGCGACGTCGGAGATTGCGTATCGACCTGCGCCGCAATGAGTTCGAGCTGATCGCTGTTGTCTACTTCGATGCGAGCCACGGGGAGGTCGGCCAGATCCACGCTCAGCCCGCGCCGGGTGAGCACTATCTGCGTGCCCGAATCCGCCACCATGAACGCGATCCGGTCCGCCGGATAGCTGGGATCCAGCGGCAGATAGGCGGCACCTGCCGTGAGCACGCCGAGCAGCGCGACCATCAGCTCCGGTGACCGGTCCAGGTAGATACCGACGAGGGTGTCGGGCCCGGCGCCGAGCGCGCGGAGCCGGTCAGCCAGGCGGTGCGCGCCCTGACTGAGTTCGCCGTAGGTCAACGTCGAACTCCCGGAAACGGTGTCGGCCAGTACTGCGGGCAGTTCGGGATCGCGGGCGGCGCGCGCCTCGAATTCCTCGTGCAGCAGTGCAGTGCCCGGCGGCTTCGCCGCTGTTTCGTTCCACGCCACCAGCACTCGCCTGCGTTCGGCATCGGGCATGGTCGGCAGGTGCCGGATCTGGCGATCGGGCCGCTCGACGGCTTCGGCCAGCAAGTGCTGGAACTGCTCTGCGATTCGTGCGGCCGTCGCCGCGTCGAACAGCTCGGTGCTGTACTCCAACCGCCCGGTGCAGGCGCCGGCGGTCCGGGTGATGCTCAGGCTCAGGTCGAATTTGGCGGTGCCGCTGTCGCCTGGCAGCGCTGACACGTCGCAGCCGGGCAGCCGCCAAGCGCTTGCCTCCTGCTCGTGATAGCTGAACAGCACCTGAAAGAGCGGATTGCGAGCGAGATCGCGGTCGGGCTGCAACTCCTCGACGAGTTTCTCGAACGGCACATCCCCGTGCGCGACAGCGTTTCTGGTGAGTTCACCCACCGCGCGGACCAGTTCGGCGAAGGTATGTTCGCCGGTCGGGCGCACCCGCAGGACGAGGGTATTCGCGAAGAACCCGATGAGATCGGCGGATTCGGGACGCAGCCGACCGGCGATCGGCGTGCCGACCACGACGTCTTCGGTACCGCTGTAGGACTGCAACAGCACCGCGAAGACGGCAAGCAACGTGGCGAACGGCGTGGCTCCAGCGCCATGACCGATGGCCGAAACCCTTGCGGCCACCGACTCCGACAGCTCGAAGCCGAGGTGCGCGCCGCGAAAGTTCTGTACCGCGGGACGTGGCCGGTCGCTCGGCAGCGCCGTCGCCGGTGCGCCGGTGAGTTGTTCGCGCCAGTAGTGCATCGCGTCGTCGAATGCTTGGCCCTGCTGCCTGCGCAGCTGCCACTGCGCGAAATCGCGGTACTGGATGGGTAATTCGGGCAGCGTCGAGGACTGGTCGAGTCGATACGCCGCATACAGCGCCGACAACTCCCGGCCGAGCACATCGATCGACCAACCGTCGCAGACGATGTGATGGATGGTCAGGCAGAGCCGGTGCCGCGTCGGCGCCAACCGCAGCAGCGTCGCGCGCAGCACGGGCCCGCGGGACAGGTCGAACGGCGTGCGCGCCTGCCCCTCGGCGAGGCGGGTCGCCGCGGCCTCCGGATCGGGGTCGCCGGTGAGATCGACCACCGGGACGTCCACCGATACCGCGTCGAGCACCAACTGCCACGGCCTGCCCTGATCGGCGAGAAAGACTGTGCGCAGCACCTCGTGCCTGCGCACCACCTCGCTCAACGCGCGTCGCAACGGCTCGACCTCCAACGGCCCGGTGATCAGATAACCGAGCGGCATGTTGTAGACGGCGCTGTCCGGATCGAGCTGGTCGAGGAACCACAACCGCTGTTGTGGATAGGACAGCGGCCTACCGGAACCGTTGTGCTGCAACATGCTTGCGAGCAGTTCGCGGCGGTCGCCGGTCGAGATGTCTTCGGTCATGCGCTTTCCTCGGTGTCGGAATAGGTCTGCAGGTACTGATCGACCTGCTCATCGGTGAGGGCGTCGAGCAGCGCGAGCAACTCCTCGAATGCGGGCTCTTGGGCTCGTTCGATCCGGTCGTCGTCGGTGCCGCTTGCCTCGACGGCGGCGGCGAGCGCGGCAACGGTTGGCGCCGAGAGGAATTCGCTCAGTGCGACCGTGGTGTCGAATTCGCGGCACGCGGTCCCGACCAGCCGCATCGCCAGCAAGGAGTTGCCGCCGAGGGTGAAGAAGTCGTCGTCGACGCCGACCTGGTCCACGTCGAGCAGCTGGGTGAACCACCGCGCGAGTCGCCGCTCGGTCGGGGTGCGTGCCTCGACGAAGGGGACCGCCAGCTCGGGCCTGGCGCCGCTGCTCGCCGGGAGCGCGGCGCGGTCCACTTTGCCGTGCGCGGTGAGCGGCAGCGCGTCGAGGTAGACGAATTCGGCGGGCTGCCATGGTGTGGGCAGTCGGTCGCGCAGGAAGGCGCGGAGGTCGGCGACGGAGGGTAGCGGTGTCTCCGGTTTTCCCACCAGATACGCGATGAGCCGGTGCTCGCCATCCTGCTTGCGCGCGACCACCATTGCCTGTGCGAGGGCGGGATGACCGGCCAGCGCTGCCCCGACCTCGCCGGGTTCGATGCGGTATCCGCGGATCTTGACCTGATCGTCGCCGCGCCCGAGAAACTCCAGCACGCCGGACGGCAGCCAGCGCACCATGTCGCCGGTTCGATACAGCCGTTCGCCGGGAGGGCCGAAGGGATCGGGGACGAAGCATGCCGCGGTCGTCCGCGGCCGGCTCGCGTATCCGCGCGCGACACCGGGCCCACCGATGTACAGCTCACCGGGTACACCGATCGGCACGCAGCGCCCATGCCGGTCGAGCACATAGCAGGTGGTGTTGGCGATGGCACGGCCGATCGGAATGGGCACGGCGTCCGTCGGCGCGATGTCGATCTGCTGGTATGCCGCGAAGGTGGTTGTCTCCGTTGGTCCGTACGCATTCATGACGCGGCGTGGCGGACTGCCGTCGAAGAGCCGACGCACCGCTTTGGGATCGAGCGCCTCACCACCGATCAGCAGCGTGTCGAGCGAGGCGAAGCTGTCCGGATGCTCGTCGACGATCGCGTTGAACAGTGCGGTGGTCAAGAACATCCCGGTGATTCGGTGCTCGCGCAGCCAGCGGCCGAGCCACCCTGGTGTGATCGCGGCATCGGTGGGGGCCATGTGCACGCTGCCGCCGTGCAACAGCGCGCCCCACAATTCGAAAGTTGCGGCGTCGAAGGAGATGTCGGCCACTTGCGGCAATCGCTGCTCGGGACCGAACCCGAGGTAGGACTGGCCGAAGACCAGCCGGAGCACCGAACGATGCTCGACCAGCACACCTTTCGGCCGTCCCGTAGAGCCGGAGGTGTAGACGATGTAGGCCAGCCCGCGCGGCGTGGTGGTGTCGACGAGATCTGTAGTTGGCCACCGTTCGAGCCGCTCGCGATCGAGCAGGATCGGGTCGGGCGCTTCGTCGGGCAGCCGGTCGAGATGACGCGTGTCCGTCACGACGGTGGCTGCGCCTGCGTCGGACAGCATGGCCGTCAGCCGTTCTGCGGGATAGGTGGGATCCAGCGGCAGATAGCCGCCACCGGCCTTGAGCACCGCGAGCAGGGTGACGATGAGGTCGGCAGTGCGGTCGAGCAGGACACCGACCGGAACATCGGGCCTGACACCGCGTTCGCGCAACAGGTGGGCGATACGATTGGCTCGCCGATTCAGCTGGGCGTATGTCGTTTCAGTGCCGTCGCAGACCAGCGCGACCGCGTCGGGCCGCTGCCGCACCTGATCCTCGAACAGTCCGTGTACCGTTCCGCGCGGGATATCGCGTGCGGTGCTGTTCCAATCGTCGGTGACCTGTCGAATCTCATTGGGTGACAACAGGGGGAGCTCACCGATCATCCGTTCGGGTGCATCGAGCGCCGCCGCGAGCAACCGCTGGTACTGCGCGACCATCCGGCGCATCGTCGACTCGTCGAACAGACTGGTCGCATATTCCCAGATCAGGGTGATGGGCTCGTCCTCGGCGCGGTGGCCGGTGCCGGCGCGCTGTTCGGCCAACGGTACGACGACCACGTTGAGATCGGCCTTTGCCGAGCCGTTGTGCCGCTCCAGCACGGTCCCGTGCACGCCGGCGAAGTCCAGCTCCGGCACCGCCGCATCGTGGAAGCTGAACATGGCTTGCACCAGCGGATTTCGTGAGGCGTCGCGAGCGGGCGCCACCGCGTCGACCACCCGGTCGAAGGGTGCGTCTTGCCACTCGTTCGCCTCGATCGCGGTCCGGCGCACCCGCTGCGCGAGCTCGTCGAAGGTCGGCTCGCCCGCGGCATCGATGCGCAACACGAGCGTGTTGACCACCATCCCGATCACCTGCTCGAGTTCGGCACTGCGGCGGTTGGCTGCGCCGGTGCCGATCAGCAGGTCCGTCTGCGCGGTGTAGCGGTGCAGCAGCGCCGCGAACCCGGCCAGCATCGTGGCGAACAGGGTCGTGCCCCGTTCGCGGCCGAACGCGCGCAAACGCGCGCACAGCGCCGGCTCTAGCTCGACGCGCAGCGCGGCTCCTGCGAAATCCTGGTGCCGCGGTCGCGGCCGGTCGGTGGCCAGATCCAACACGGTCTTGGCGCCTTCGAGTCGCTGTTTCCAGTGCGCCAACTGGCTGCGCAGCACGTCGCCACGCATCCACTCGCGTTGCCAGGCAGCGAAATCCGCGTACTGAACCGAGGGCTCGGGTAGCGGTGCGGTGCTGCCGCTCGCCAATGCAGGGTAGATCTCCCGTAGTTCGCGCAGCAAGACGGCGAACGACCACCCGTCGTGGACCAGGTGGTGCTCCACGTGCACGAGGAGGTGATCGGCTACCGCGATGCGGACGAGCAGCCATCGGATCAGTGGCGGCCGCGCCAAGTCGAACGGCTCGGTGATTGTCTGCGCGACAACGTCTTCGGCGGCCTGCTCGGCCTCCGGTGCGGCGAGATGGGAAAGATCGATGAGCGGCACCTCGACCTCGACGTCGACGAGTGGTTCCTGCGTCGGCATGCCGTCGGTCCAGCCGAAACGGGTGCGGAAGATCTCGTGCCTGCGCACGATCTCCTGAAAGGTCCGCTCCAGCACCTCGGGTCGCAGCGGGCCGCGCAGCCTTACCGTGGCCTGCGCGTAATAGGCCCGGTTACCGGGGGAGAGCTGCTCGAGGAACCACACTCGCTCCTGTGGGAAGGACAGCGGCAGGGGAGTATCACGGCCGACAGGTGAAATGGTGGGCAGCAGGGGCACATTCGCCGCGGTGTCCAGATGTCGGGCCAGCTCCGCGACCGTCGGCGAGTCGTGGATCGCGGACAGCGGTAGCTCCGCGGCCAATTCGGCGCGCACCCGGGCGGCGAGCTTCGCTGCCAGCAGTGAGTGACCGCCGAGTGCGAAGAAGTCCGCGTCGACGCTGATCTCGGGAAGGCCGAGCAGCTCGGCGGCGATGCGTGCGATGACGTGCTCGGTCGGCGTGCTCGGTGCGCGCGACTGTCCGATGTCCGCCGGAAGCGGCGCGGGCAGCGCCGCGCGGTCCAGCTTGCCGCTCGGGGTCAACGGAAACTCGGGCAGCCGGATGATCGTCGCGGGCACCAGCTGTGCGGGCAGCCGCCGGACGAGGAAATCGCGCAGGTGTGCAGGCTCGGCGGTACCGATGACGTAGCCGACGAGCCGATCCTCGTCACCGTAGCGGTGCGCGAGGACGGCGGCGTCCCGCACATCGCGATGCTCACGAAGCACCGCCGCGATCTCGTCGGGTTCGATGCGGACGCCACGCACCTTCACCTGGTCGTCCAAGCGGCCGAGGAACTCCAGTTGCCCGTCCGGCAATGTCCTGGCTAGATCGCCGGTGCGGTAGATCCGCCCGCCGGGCACCGTGCCGCGCGGGTCGGGCACGAAATATTCCGCCGTGCGGCGAGGCTGCCCCAGATAACCGCGCGCGACTCCGGCGCCCGCGATGACCAGCTCGCCGGGCTCACCGTTCGGCCGCACACCGAGCCCGGCGTCCACTACCGCTACGTCGACGCCGTGAATTGCGCTGCCGATCAACGGTTTACCGCCATCGGGGTGGATCTCGGCGACAGTCGCCCACACCGTCGTCTCGGTGGGGCCGTACGCGTTGACCAATCGCCGGCCGGGCGCCCAGGTGCCAACGAGCGAGGAGGGCAACGCCTCCCCGGCGCAGACCAGTGTCCGCAACGCGGGCAGTTCCCGGTCGGGCACCGTGGCGAGCACGGAGGGCGGCAAGGTGACGTGCGTGGCCCGGCTCGACGCGAGCAGATCGCCGAGTTCCTTTCCGGCCAGCATGGATCCGGGCTCAGGAAGGACAATGGTCGCGCCGCAGGCGAGCGCAAGCACGATCTCGAACACCGAGGCATCGAAGCTGGCCGTGGCGAACTGGAAGACCCTGCGCTCGCGCTCGCTCCCGAAGGTTCGCGCCTGTGCGGCGATCAGATTGCCCAAGCCGTTGTGTGTGAGCATCACCCCTTTGGGACGACCGGTGGAGCCGGAGGTGTAGATCACGTAGGCGAGGTTGTCGCCGATCAGTTCTGGCCGCGGTGCGCCCGACCTGCCGGTGGGCGCAGGGCCCAGTGGATCGATGCGTCGAATATCCTTGCGTCCCAACTTTTCATATCCGAAGTCATCGGCGACCAGCAGCTCCACTGCGGCGTCGGTGACGAGGAAGTCGAGTCGATCCCGGGGATAGGCGGGATCGAGCGGCAACCACGCGCCACCCGCACGGGAGATCGCGAGCAGTCCGATGAGGAACTCGGGGGAGCGGCGAACGGCCAACCCCACCACGCGATCCGGGCCGACGCCATGTGCGTGTAGCGCGGCGGCAAGGTCATCGGCACGGGACACGAGGTCGCCGTAGCTCACGCGCCGATCACCGCATTCCACGGCACACGTATCGGGGTGTGTGGTCGCGTGCCCGGCTACCACGCGATGCAGAAATGTGTTGTCCCCGTCGATCATCGGATCCGTGCTCCTTCGGCGCCTACTGGCATGGTCGTGAAAGCCTTTCCGATGCTGAGGATCTCGCTCATCGCCGGTGCGTCCGGCGGATGCCCGGGATCCAGGTAAGTCCGCCAGGATCGCGACAGCAAGGCGGCGGGCCGCTCATCGGCCCTGGTCCAGCGCGCGCAATCGATCCGGTCGGTGAGCATCATGACGACACGGGGCCGCTGAGTGGCCCCGCTCGTTGCCGTCCGCCGGGCCCGTCTCTCTAATGGGGTTCGGGGGTTCCATTCGGCCTCGAGATCGCGACGGCCTGGAAACAAGCACCCGTTCAGTGTGATTCACACACAGTGGACGGAAACACTTCGGCAACACGGGGTTCCACGGAGCTCCGGGGAGATTTCATGAGAATCGGCGTGGTCGAACACGATGGCCGTATCGCACATTCGGGGCACCTGGCCCCTGCAGGGATGGCGGGATGAACGCCCGTCAGGATGACGGCGTCGAGCCGATCGCGGTGGTCGGATTGGCGGGCCGGTTCCCCGGCGCCGCCACGATCGACGAGTTCTGGCGCAACCAGCGTGACGGCGTCGAGTCCGTCTCCCGGTTCAGCGCACAGGAGTTGATCGACGCAGGGTGGCCGCCGCAGATGGTGGCGCACCCCGACTATGTGCCTGCCTCCGCCGTTTTACCCGGCGCGGATCTTTTCGACGCCGAGTTTTTCGGCTACTCCGCGATCGAGGCCGAGATCAGCGACCCGCAGCAGCGGATCTTCGCCGAGTGCGCCTGGCACGTGCTGGAGGACACCGGTCACGATCCGTCCAGGTTCGCCGGTGCGATCGGGGTCTACGCCGGCTGCTTCGCGAACAAGTATCTGCCGCTGAACCTTTCGGCGAACACGAAGTTCCGGCAGTCGTCGCTGGCCTTCTCGGCGCGCACCTACAACGACAAGGACTTCCTCGCGACCAGGGCGGCGTACCTGTGCAACCTGCGCGGCCCCGCGATCACCGTGCAGACCGCGTGTTCCACCTCGTTGGTCGCGGTGCACCTGGCCTGTCAGGCGCTGCTGAACTACGAGTGCGATATGGCGCTCGCGGGCGGCGTCGCGTTGACCGTGCCGTTGGTGAGCGGTTATCCCGTTGTCGCGGGCGGGCTCTTCGCCCCGGACGGCCACTGCCGTCCGTTCGACGCCGCAGCCGGGGGGACCGTGCCCGGCTACGGCGTCGCCATCGTCGCGCTGCGCAGGTTGCGCGACGCGCTCGCGGACGCCGACCATATCCGCGCACTGATCCCGGGTAGCGCGGTCAACAACGACGGCTCGGCGAAGTTCGGGTACAGCGCGCCGAGCGTGCAGGCGCAGGCCGAGGTGATCGCCACCGCTCAAGCGGTGGCCGCGGTGGCGCCGGAGACGGTCGGCTATATCGAGGCGCATGGCACGGCAACCCCTTTCGGCGATCCGATCGAGGTGGCCGGGCTCGCCCAGGCCTTCGACACCCCCGAGCGCGGATTCTGCGCGCTCGGCTCGGTGAAGGCCAACATCGGTCACCTCGACGCCGCGGCCGGAGTCGCGAGCTTGGCGCGGGCGGTGCTGGCACTGGAGCACGGTGAGATTCCGCCGAGCATCAACTTCGACACGCCCAACCCGGCACTGCGACTGGATCGCACGCCGTTCTACGTGCCGACCACCGCCCGCCCATGGCCGGTCGGTGCGACGCCGCGGCGCGCGGGGGTCAGCTCCTTCGGGATCGGCGGCACCAATGCGCATGTGGTCCTCGAGGAGGCGCCACCGGTGCAGCACAACGCTTTCGGCGGACGAGGCGCACAGTTGCTCGTGCTGTCGGCACGCACCGAGCAGGCCGTGGCGGACGCGGCACGCAACCTCGCCGCCCACCTGGACCGCAACGAGGACCTGAACCTCGTCGACGTCTGCTACACCCTGCAGGCCGGGCGGCGGCGCTTCCCGCTGCGCCGTCACCTGGTGTGCCGCACCAGGACCGAGGCGATCGCTGCGCTCCGGACATTGAGCGCAGAACACGAGGAGACGGCGGAGCAGGCAGCGGGTGGTGCAGGTAAGCACCCTGGCGGCGACACCGGCGGCCGCGAGGTGATCTTTCTGTTTCCGGGAAGTGCCGCGCAGCACCCAGACGCC
This sequence comes from Nocardia altamirensis NBRC 108246, assembly GCF_001612685.1. Classification (GTDB taxonomy): domain Bacteria; phylum Actinomycetota; class Actinomycetes; order Mycobacteriales; family Mycobacteriaceae; genus Nocardia; species Nocardia altamirensis. Next base: position 9,806 of record NZ_BDAY01000117.1, on the reverse strand, counting down.
GGAGCTGAGATCTATCGCAGCGAACCGGCTTTCGCTGAGCAGGTGGACCGCTGCGCCACCTTGCTGCGGCCGCGGCTCGGATACGACGTGCGGCAACTGCTCTTTCCCTCGACCTGGCGCGGTCCGGACGAGATCCATGACGATTCACGCGGCGTGCCCGCCGCAGCCTTCTGTCTGCAGTGGGCGCTCGCGCAGCTGTGGCAGTCCTGGGGCGTACGGCCCGCGGCGATGCTCGGCCACGGCGACGGCGAGTATGTGGCGGCCTGCCTTGCTGGCGTGCTCGATCTCGAAGCCGCCCTTGACATCACCGTCGCCAGGGCGAATATCGCCGACCCCTCGGATTCGCAGCGCGCCGAGTTCGCTACCGTCGTAGCCCGCTACGAACGGAAGCCGCCGCAGCTGCCGTACATCTCAGGGGTGACCGGAACCTGGATCAGCCCGGACGAGGCGATGGACCCGGCCAACTGGGCGCGCCAGCTCGGTGAGCCGATGCGACTCGCTGAGGGCCTGCGCGAGTTGGTCAGCAGGCCCGGCCGGGTCCTCCTGGAGGTAGGCCCGGGCAATGCGCTGACTTCCGCTGCCGCGGTACAGCATTCAACGGCGGAACGAGCGTTGACCTCGCTGCCGGTGCCCGCCACGACCAGCTCCGAGTCGACCCATCTGCTCGACACGGTAGGCGCGATATGGCAAGCCGCAGTGGAGATCGACTGGGTCGGCTTCAACGGCTCGGCACGACCCCGGCGAGTTCCGGTGCCGGGCTATCCATTCCAGCGTCGCCGGTACTGGCTGGGGCCGGACTCCGGACGCTATGAGCCGATGGGCTATGAGGAGACAGCATGAACGACACGGTCATTGCGATCGTCGGGGCGGGTGTCATGGGCACCGGGATCGCGACGCTCGTCGTCGGCCACGGTGTACCCGCTGTGTTGGTCGACATCGACGCGGCCGCGCTGCGGCGGGCCGAGCTCGCCGTGGCGAGCGGGCTGCGGCACGCACAGCTGGCCGGTGCCTCGCCTGCCGCGCGCGTGCCCGCCGCGCTGCATACGACGCTGTCGCTGCACGACATTGCCGACGCAACGGCGGTCATCGAGACGGTGACCGAGCTGCCGGAGCAGAAGGCGGACGTGCTCACCAACATCTCCGCCTTGGTCCGGCCGGGAACACCGTTGATCTCCAACACATCCGGGATACCCATCGACGAATTGGCCGCCTGGGTACGACGTCCCGGCGACCTGATCGGCACGCACTTCATGAACCCCGCGTATTTGATCGCGATGGTCGAGGTGATTCGTGGCCCGCGCACCTCGGAAAAGACCGTCGAGTCGGTGCTTTCGCTGCTGACCCGGCTCGGCAGACGTACCGTGGTCGTCAGGGACGCACCAGGTTTCGTGACGAGCCGGCTGCTGCATCCGATGATCAACGATGCCGCCCGGGTAGTCAGTGCGGGCACGGCTGGCGTCGAAGAGGTGGACACCCTCATGCAGGGCTGTCTCGGTCACCCGACGGGGCCACTACGCACCGCGGATCTGATCGGCATCGACAACCTCGTCGACTCGTTGCAGGCGTTGCATGTTCGGACCGGCGACGAACGGTGCCGCCCCGACGAGCTACTGCTCGACAAAGTTCGCCGAGGCGAGCTCGGCCGGAAGAGCGGCCGTGGTTTCTATTTTTATAGGGAGGTACCGGCGTGAGGTCGGAAGAACAGACCGAAACGGCGTCCATTGATACCGAGGCCGTCATCCACGGCATCACCGAATTCGTTGCCGAGCAGACCGGCACCAGACCCGAGGTAGACCAAGATCTCTTCGCCGCCGGCATCGCCAACTCCATGTTCGCCATGCAGCTTGTCGTCTTCATGGAGCAGACCTACTCCGTGATGGTCGGCGGCGCGGATCTGCAGCTGCCCAATTTCAGCACCGTCAAGAGCATGGCCGCGCTGGTAGGACGGCTGCATGCGGAAGCCGCCGCGAACTGCGATGTCTGACGAGCTCACCGTCGAACGGGCCGCGGTCCGTCGTCTCGCCGGAAAAGACGCTGCTGCATGGGATCTCGCCGGCGTGATCCCGCGGCAGATCCTGCGGGAACTGGGCGCCGCCGGTGTGCTCTGCGCGGAGCTGCCCAAGGAATACGGCGGACTCGGCGCGGGCAGCCTGGCAAGTGGTGAGTTCACCGCCTACGTCGGCAGCGTGTGCAGTTCCCTGCGCAGCGTGCTGACTTCGCATGGCATGGCGGCGTGGACAATTCAGCGCCTCGGCACCCGCGAGCAGCGCGCCGCGCTGCTGCCCGAGTTGGTCGGCGGCAGGCTGGCCGCCGTCGCCTTCAGCGAGTCCGACGCGGGCAGCGATCTCAGCGCCATACGCACCGAGCTGCGTTTCGTCGACGACACGGTGATCATCGACGGCAGCAAGTCGTGGATCACCGCCGCGGCCTACGCCGATCTGGTCATCGTGTTCGGCAAGGTGGGCGACAACGCCGCGGCGGTCGTCGTACCCACGGATGCGCCCGGTGTCGAGGTCGAGAAGATCGCGCACCCGCTCGGGTGCCGCGCTGCGGGGCACGCGCATGTGCGGCTCGCGGACGTCCGGCTACCGATCGCGAATGTGCTTGGTGGAACCGGACTCTCGTTGTCGTTGCTGGCCACGACCGCGCTGGCGTACGGCCGGATGTCGGTCGGGTGGGGCTGCGTCGGCATCCTGCGCGGGTGCCTCGCCGCAGTGACCGACCATGCACGAACACGGGTGCAGTTCGGGAAACCGCTCGCGGAACACCAGCTGGTGTCCCGCCTGGTCGCCGAGCTCTATATCGCGGAGCAAATCGCCACCAGGGCCTGCCAACACGCCAGCCAGTGCTGGGAGTCCGGTTCGCCGGAGGTCGTCATTGCGACCGTCCTCGCCAAGCACGTCAGCGCGACCCAGGCCATGCACGGTGCCGCGTCCGCGATGCAGGTGATGGCGTCGGCGGGCGCCTCGGACGGGCACGTGGTCGCGCGCGCCTACCGAGACGCGAAGTTGATGGAGATCATCGAGGGCAGCAGCGAGATATGCCAGCTGGAGCTGGCGAAGCATGCCATCGCCACCGCGGAAGCCACCAGGAGGGCGGCACAGTGACCGAGGTGATCACGACCGTGAAATGCGTTGTCTGGGATCTGGATAACACGCTGTGGCGTGGCACCCTGCTCGAGGGCGACGATGTGGTTCTCAACGACCACGTCATCGAGACGATCAAGGGCCTCGACGCCAGGGGCATCTTGCAGACGGTGGCCAGCAAGAACGATTACGACCTGGCTTGGGAGCGTTTGGTGGCGCTGGGTGTTGCCGAGTACTTCGTGCTCGCGATGATCGGGTGGCACGCGAAATCGGCGTCGATCCGGAAGATCGCCGACGAACTGAATTTCGCGTACGACACGATCGCCTTCATCGACGACCAGCCCGCCGAACGTGCGGAGGTCGCGTTTCAGCTGCCTGAGGTGCGCAGCTATCCGGTCGAGTCGATTGCGGAGTTGCTGACGCAGCCCGAGTTCCTTCCGGCGACGGTGACGGTCGACTCGCGCCGGCGCAGGCAGATGTACCAGGCGAACCTGCGCAGGCAAGCCGAGCAGGAGTCGTTCGCCGGGCCGTCGGAGGAGTTCCTGCGTTCGCTCGAGCTCGTGATGGAGATCAAAAGAGCTACCGCGGAGGATCTTTCGCGCATGGAGGAGTTGACCCTGCGCACCAGCCAGATGAACGCGACCGGTGTGCACTACTCCGACGCCGACCTGCGTGCGCTGCTCGATGATGCCCGCCACGAGGTCCTTTCGGTGACGATGCGCGATCGATTCGGGCCGCACGGTGTGGTCGGCGTGGTGCTGCTGGAACGTGATGCGGCAGTGTGGCATCTGAAGTTGCTCGCTACGTCGTGTCGGGTTGTGTCCTTCGGTGCGGGTGCGACGGCGCTGAACTGGTTGATCGGTGCGGCGGCCGCTGCAGACGCTCATCTGGTCGCGGACTTCAGGCCGACCGCACGGAATCGGATCATGGAAATCGCGTACCGGTTCGCCGGATTCACCGACGAGCGCTGCGCATGCCTCGACACAGTGGCGGATGCCGACGATGCAGAAACGCAGCGACTGCACATACTGCCGAATCCGAGGCCTGCGCCCGCCGCAATACGGCTCACTGCAGTCCAATTGGCGGCATGCTGACTCTGCTATTTCTTTCGAACCAGTGTTATTCCGTCGGCCATCGTCAGCAACGAGATATCCACTCGGGCATCGTCGCGCAATGCTGCGTTGAGTGATCTGATGGCGACAGTTTCTGGATCCTGATTGAGCGGATCGGCCACTCGGCCGAAATACAGCGTGTTATCGATGACGATCAATCCGCCTGGTCGGACCAGAGCAAGCGAGGCTTCGTAATATGCGCCGTAACCGGTCTTGTCCGCATCGATGAATGCGAAATCGAAACTGTCACCACCGCGTTCGGAGGCCAGGTCGGCGAGTGTCTGCGTCGCGTCGCCGATGCGAAGGTCGATGCGATCGTGCACTGCGGCCCGCCGCCAGAAATCTGCGGCGATCGCAGGCCATCGTGGGCTGATATCGCAGGTCACAACCGTGCCGCCCGGTGCAAGCGCCCGCGCCATGCACAGCGTGCTGTACCCGGTGAAGGTGCCGATCTCCAGCACCGAAGTCGCACCGGACAATCCGACGAGCAGCGCCAACAGCTGCCCTTCCTCCGCCATGACCTGCATCGCGACGCCGCCGGGCAAGTTCGCTGTCAGGGCTCTGAGTTCGGCCAGAATCGAATCTTCGCGCAATGAAACATCGCGGATGTAGTCACGAATTTCCGGCGTTGCCACAATCTGATCTGCCACCAGGCAATGATATCGCCGATCCGGCAGGAAAACCATCACGAATTGGGCCGAGTTCGGCTGTCCGCCTTGAGGATAGAATGAAAAACTCGATACACTGCAACGGTCTGAAAAGTGGGGGACATCAATTCTTACAGAAGGAACATCGATGACTTCGATGAGCGACCTCGAGAAGATCGAAACAAATCGCCAAGGCTTCAATCTGCGCGCGCAGGCGCATCGGCAATCGTCGTACTACGACCTGGAGCTGCTGCGGAACGGCCACAACATGTTGCGCACCCTCGAACAAGAAGAGCTGCGCGATGTGCGCGGACGATCGCTGCTCGAGCTGCAATGCCATCTCGGCGCCAACACCATCTCGCTGGCGCGGATGGGTGCCGAGGCAACCGGCATGGACATCTCGGACGACGCGATCGGCATCGCCCGCGACCTCGCCGAAGAACTGGGCGTCGACGCCCAGTTCGTCCGCTCGGATGTCTACGACCTCCCCCTGGTGCTCGACGGCACGTTCGACATGGTGTTCACCGGATACGGCACGCTGTCGTTCCTGCCCGATATTCCGCGCTGGGCCGAGGTGGCTGCGCACTTCGTCAAGCCGGGCGGCACGCTGACGATCGTGGAGATCCATCCGATCGTCAACCTCTTCGACGTGGTCGACGGCGAATTGCGGGTTGCCCGTTCACTGTTCCACTCCCGGCAGCTGCACCACGTGATGAGGTCGAGCTACGCCGACCGGCTCGCCGACGAGGTGCCGGTGCCCGAGCACACGCTGCACGGCTGGCGGTGGACCATCGGCGAGGTGGTGAACGCACTTGTCGAGGCAGGCCTGGTCATCGAGCGACTTCGTGAGGTTCCGATCGATGCGCGCCAACGGCTTTCGGTGATGGAATCCGACGGGGAGCACAGCTGGCGGATCCCCGGCGACCCGCTGCCGCTGTCGTTCGCGTGCGTCGCCAGGAAGCCTGCTCAGTGAGCGTCCCACTCGGAATGTGCTAGCGCCCGGTTGATGTCGGCGGTCGCGCGGACGACCAGATCGGCGATCACCGGGCGCAGCGTGCGAGACAAGACCATGGCGGTGACCGCGGCGACGCAGTCACCGTTCGGCAGCCGGATCGGCGCCGCGGCGCAGCAGATGCCCACCGCGGCGTCCTGTTGATCGATGACCACCGGCCGCGGCTCGGCCAGGCGGGTGCGCAGTTGTCGAATCTCCTTGTCCGACCAGGATTCACGCAGTCGGTACAGCTGATCGGGCTGGGTACCGAACAGGACCCGCCCGACAGCGGTGCGCGCGGCGACCTCCGTGAGGTCGGCGGGCTGCACCAACGCCGTCCGGCTGTGCGGTATCGCAACGGTCACCATCGGCAGCTGGCCCGCCTCGAGCACGTGAACCGCGACCATCGTGCGGGACAGATCCGCAAGCCGGTGCACCGGTCCGGTCACGGCGCGGCGCAATGCCGCGTCGGGCTGCCACCGGCTCCCCAAAGTCGCGAGCGTCGACCCGACCAGATAGCGGGTGCCGACCTTGCGCACCGCGTTCATCTCCAGCAGTTGTGCAATGTGCCTGCGAACCGTGGTTTTCGGCAGCCCGGTCGCCACCACCAACTCCATCACGCGCAGGCCTTCCGGCGCGTGGGCGAGCGTTTCGAGTATCGAGAACGCGCCTTGCAGGACGGTCCGACTGGAATCGACGGAGGCGGAACGCTCTGTGGGCTCGACGAAATCGCCATCGTCGGAAAGGAACATCGTGATCCTCCTCCAACACCGGACGGTCGACCCGACCGGGTGGTTCTCAGGTGTTCCGAGCACCCTGGCCACCACGTATACGGACCACGCGCGACCGTGGTTCGAAGAAATCCGTTCAGCGAACCACCCCCACCCGCCATAACGTTGCCGCCCAGACCTTTTCACTTACTACATCGCACCCCCGCCCCACCGCGCATCAACCCCTCCCTGATCGCCGCAGCCGCCCCGACTTCGGCACCACCCCGCCCAGCTCCAGAACCCACCCTGCTACCGAGCACGCGAACCCAAGCCCTCTACTGACCCCAGCCACCCACGCCACAACCCGCGGCGCCACCCTTTTGGACTTGGTCAGCTGATCACTGGGAACTGGTGGCGGCATCGCCCGAGAGCCCCCGCCACCAGTTCCCACTCGGCACGAAACCACCGCCTTCGATCCCACATACCGGGATCACCGGTACCCGTGAGACCGGCAAACACGGCCAGCCCACCTCAACGCCGAAATCCGCACCCCTTCTGTGCATCCGCCCCCGTCTGGACGCCCAGAGCCAGTGCGTATCCACAGAACGAGTACGGATCCGAGCCTTCGGTCAACTGGGAACCCGGTGGTCGGCGTGAAAAAGGTCGACGGGAGTCGAGTGGTGCGTTTCGCAATTTGTGAGACGGCGGGGCATTCGAAGGCGCGGGTTGGCGGTGCGCGTGTGGTCCTGGTATTGGGGTTTGGTCGACATAGAGTGGCGGGGTGGGCTTGGTGGTTGTTGGCGTCGGAGTCGTTGTCCTGGCGGTGTTCTGCGGGCTGCATTGGTATGTGTGGCGCAGGCTCGTGCGGGATACGACGGTGCGTGGGTCGGTGGCGCGTCGGGTGGGGACCGGGGTTGTGGTTGGCGGGCCGATCTTGTTGGTTGGTGCGTTTGTGGCTGAGCGGGCGGGGGTGCCGTTCCTGCTTATCCAGATTGTTGCTTGGCCTGGGTATTTGTGGGGTGCGCTGTTGATCTATCTGCTGCTGGCGTTGTTGGTGGGGGAGTTGATTCGGCCGCTGCTGCGGCGCTGGACCGAGCGTGCGGCGCGGGCCGAGGTGGCCGAGGAAGTGACGGTTCCCCCTGCGGTGGCGGAAGAGGTGACGGTTCCCGCGGCGGTCGCGGAGGTGCCGGGGCCCACTGCTGGAGCGGAAGAAGCAGGGTCGGTTTCTCGGCGGCTTTTCGTTTCTCGGGCGGTGGGTGGTGCTGCGGCGTTGGCGGCGGTGTCGACCGTGGGCTATGGCGCGCACAGTGTGTTGACGGGGCCGACTGTGAAGCAGGTGACGGTGCCGTTGGCGAATCTGCCGCGAGCGGGGCACGGGTATCGGATCGCGGTGGTCAGCGATATTCATCTCGGGCCGATTCTCGGGCGCGGGTTCGCCGAGCGGGTGGTCGAGCGGATCAATGGGACGCAGCCGGATCTTATTGCGGTGGTGGGTGATCTGGTCGACGGCAGTGTCGAACATCTGCGATCGGCGGTCGAGCCGTTGGCGCGGTTACGGGCCAGGCATGGTGCTTATTTCGTCACCGGGAACCACGAGTATTTCTCCGGCGCCGAGGAGTGGATGGTGCATGTGCAGGAGCTCGGACTGCGACTCCTTGCCAACAGCCGTGCCGAGCTACCGTATTTCGATCTGGCCGGCGTGAACGATATTCAGGGTAAACGGATCGGGGACGGCCCGGATTTCGCTGCGGCGCTGGGTAATCGGGATATGGGCCGGACTGCGGTGCTGCTCGCGCACCAGCCGGTGCAGATTCATGACGCGGTCAAGTTCGGTGTCGACTTACAGCTGTCCGGTCACACCCACGGGGGACAGGTGTGGCCGGGCAATCTTCTTGCAGAACTGGCGAATCCGACCGTCGCAGGCTTGGAACAGTATGGCGACACGCAGCTCTACGTCACTCGCGGCGCCGGTGCGTGGGGGCCGCCGGTCCGCGTCGGCGCCCCCTCTGACATCACGGTGATCACGCTCGCGTCGAAACAGGCTTGAGCGGCACCAGAATTCGCAACCAGGTCAGTCGGTGAAGTGATAGGTCGCGAGGATGCCCTTGTGGTCGCTGCCCCACCTCGATGGCGTCGCGGCGAAATTGTCCTTGGTAGCTACTTCCTGTCGGGTGCCGCGCACGATGGTCCCTCGCGGCCCGACGATGCCGACGGCGGACAGCCGTAATCCATTGGCGAAGACGTAATCGACGCGATCGCGTTCGTCAGCCTCGGGAGCCCACGCGAGCTCGGAGACGTCCACTTCCGGATTGTCCGACGGCCAGGTCAGTCCGGGATGGGTGGCCGGATCCGGGTACATCGATCGGTAGGCATCGATGAAGCCTGCCTGGTGCAGCCGCCGGGTGGTTTCCCACGCCGCCACCACCCCGTTGTGGTCGAACATGTGCGCCGTGGCGGATGTCCAGTCCAACAGGGACGGCTCGTTCAAATCACCGGCCATGATGACCGGAATCCCTTCCGCTATCTCGTCTTTCGCATCGGCGAGAAAGCTGCTGATGACCTCGGGGCGACCTGAGGCGGCGTTGACGCGCTGAATCGCGGCATGATCGGTCACCGGACCGTCCGGCAGCTTGTCGAACCCGTGCTCGGCGAACTCGCCCGGCGCCGGGACCCCCGGACCGTACCCACGAGGCAGATTGGACGCATACCAGCGAAACTCGAGATGCATCGAGTAGACGGTGAGTCGCCTACCGTCAATGTTCAACCGCGCCTTGATCGTCCACCGCGTCTCGGCAGTCTCCTCGACGGGAAACGCCGACAGAATTCCGGTATCGGGGGACGGGACAGCATGGAACAGATGCCCCCGCCGCGCCAGCTCGGCCGCGACGGCCGTGGTCGCTTGGGTTGCCTCCGAGAGCAACACGATCGAGGCCTGCGTCGAGAGGATGAGATCCGCGAGCAACGCGGTACCGCCGGCGACCTTGCTACCGCTGTGCCACACATTCAACGCCAGCACCCGAATCTCAGGTGGCACGGGTGCATCAGCGGTGGATGCCCGCATCCCGGCGCCTGGCTGGCCTGCAGGAGTCATGCGGCCATCCTGGCACGCCGAGGAGTCCCCGCCCCCGCCACGCGCCGGGCTCGCTCCTCAATGGACGACCGGGATCACAAAGGACCCACCAGCCAGCGCGGAACCCCTGTCGGACAATCAATCCGACAGGGGTGCAGTGCTGATCAGTGCTGACCGTGCGAGCCGGGGG
>NZ_BDAY01000116.1 GCF_001612685.1 Nocardia altamirensis NBRC 108246 | reverse complement strand
AGCGCGGCTCGCGCCGCGGCGCCGACGGCCGCGTACTGGTTGCGCAGCAAGCCGATTGCCTTCGCCGACCACGGCATCAGCTCGGCATCGAGCAGCAACCACTCGCTCTGCAGCTCCTCGAACAGGCCCGCCGTCTCGGCGGCCGCACGCACCCTGGCCAGCAGCGCCTCGGTCTGTGCGCGGTCGTCGAAGAACGGACGGCCGGTGCGGGTGTAGAGCACACCGGTCCCGCCGTCGTCGACGCCGAACCGGTCCAGCGCCGCCTGCGCCGAACGGGCCACCAAAACCACAGCCCGCGAACCCATGTGCTTCTCCTCGCACACGAGCTGCTCGACGCCTTCGGCGCGGTAGTACGCGAAGGCTTCCGCCGGGTGCTCCAGATATCCGGGCAGCTCCGAGGTCGCGCACGGCGCCATCGTCGGCGGCAGATACGCGAGCCACCGCGGATCGATCGCGAACCGGCTCATCACTTCCAGTGCGGCGCAGGCGTTTTCCTCCTGCACGCCGACCCGTCCGTGATAGCGGGTTTCGACGACACGGCGGCCGACGACATCGTCGAGGTCGAGCACGCCGGGGTCGCGGCGGACGACACCCGCTGCGGTGCTGATCGTGGTGGCCTCGAGCGGCCGCACCGGCTCGTACCAGACCTGTTCCGCGGCAACCGAAACCGGAACGCGCTCCGGGTAGCGCAGCGCGGAGAGCCTGCCGCCGAAGACCACACCGGTGTCCAGGCACAGCGTGTTGTTCACCCACTGCAGGTCGAGCACCGGGGTGTGCCCGTACAGCACGGTGGCGCGGCCGCGGTAGTCGTTGGCCCACGGGTAGCGCACCGGAAGGCCGTATTCGTCGGTCTCCCCGGTGCTTTCGCCGTACATGGCGAAGGAGCGGACGCGGCCCGACGCCCGACCGTGGTACTCCTCCTTCAGGCCGGCGTGCGCGACGACGAGGTTGCCGCCGTCGAGGACATAGTGGCTGACCAGCCCGCGACAGAACTCGTGTGCCGCCTTGCGGAAAATCTCGTCCTCGTCGCCGAGCTGAGCCAGCGACTCGGCGAGCCCGTGCGCCACCCGCACCTGCTTGCCGTCGAGGGCGCGCACCAGCTTGTTCTCGTGATTTCCGGTGACGCACAGCGCGGTTCCCGCCGCCACCATGCCCATCACCAGGCGCAGCACGCCCGGCGTGTCCGGGCCGCGGTCGACGAGGTCGCCGACGAACACCGCGGCGCGCCCGTCCGGATGCCTGGCGCCGACCGCGCGGCCCGCGTCGTCGCGGTCGATGCCGTAGCCGAGTTCGCCGAGAAGCGTTTCCAATTCGGCGCGGCAGCCGTGCACGTCACCGATCACGTCGAACGGTCCGGTGAGTTCCCGCTTGTCGTTCCACGCCTTCTCGTCGACGATGGTCGCGGCATCGACCTCGGCGACACCGCGCAGCACATGCACCTTGCGGAAGCCTTCGCGCTCCAGCCCGCGCAGGCTGCGCCGCAGCTCGCGCTGCTGCCTGACGACCACGTGCGCGCCGAGTGCGGCCCGATCCGGTCGGGTCGCATTGCGTTCCAGACACACCGAATCCGGCACGTCGAGCACGATCGCCACCGGAAGCACGTCGTGTGCCCGCGCCACCGCGATCAACTCCTGCCGCGCCTTGGCCTGCACGTTGGTCGCGTCGACCACCGTGCGCAGGCCGCGCCGCAGCCGGACACCCGCGATGTGATGCAGCAGCGCGAACGCCTCCGCCGTCGCCGACTGATCCGTCTCGTCGTCGCTGACCACGCCGCGGCAGGCATCGGAGGAAACGATCGCCGTCGACCGGAAGTGCTTGCGCGCGAACGTCGACTTGCCCGAGCCGGTGCTGCCGACCAATACCACCAGTGCCAGTTCCGGCACCGAGAGCTCCGTCATCACGCCGCCCCTTCCCTCGTTGCGGACACTGCCTCGGACTTCGTGAAGACCGCCATCTGCGTCGGTGCCCCCGACTCAGGATCCACCGTTCCGATCGGCACGAACCGCACCGCGTAGCCGTGCCGGGCCGCCACCGCGTCGGCCCACACTGCGAATTCCGCACGGGTCCACTCGAATCGGTGATCGGCGTGCCGGAACTTGCCGGCGGGCAAGGTGTCGAAGTGCACGTTGAAGTCGGCGTTCGGCGTGGTGACAAGCACCGTCTTCGGCGCGGCCGACGCGAACACCGCATGCTCGAGCGCGCCGAGCCGCGGCACGTCGACGTGCTCGATGACCTCCATCAGCACCGCGGCGTCATAGCCGCGCAGCCGTGCATCGGTGTAGGTGAGCGCACCCTGGACCAGGCTCAGCCGCTGCGCCACCCGTTCCGGCTGCCGGTCGAGCCGCAGCCTACGTTCCGCGATCCGCAATGCTCGCATCGAGACGTCGACGCCGACGATCTCGGTAAACGTCCGGTCCGCCAACAGTTCCAGCAACAGCGCGCCCTCCCCGCAACCGAGGTCGAGCACCCGCCGCGCCCCCTCTTCGTGCAATGCCGCACGCACCGCTGCGCGCCGCGTCACCGCTAATGATGGTGTGCGCGTGGTTGTTTCGGCAGTGGCAGCAGCGTCGCCCGTCGGCTTGTCCGTGTCGGGCGTGGCTGCATTGCTCCCATGCTGACCCGCATCGGGAGTGCTGTCGACGGCCGCGTTGCTCGCGTCGTCGGGGGTGCCTGAACTGCGGTCGGCGGTCAGCCTGCCCGCGGGTACCTTTCCCGCAACGACGGTGTCGTCTGAAGGGCTTGAGGCGGCGGCACTTTCGTCCACCGACTCCTCGACGGCGTCGAGCAGTTCCGGCTCTACCTCGTCGACTTCGGCGAGCCGAGCCAGCGCGGCACGCACCAGCGAGTGTCGTCGGGCCAAGTAGCGGCGCGTGATCCAGCCGCGTTCCGGGTGCTCGGCGAGCCAGCCGCCGCCCGCGCGGATCAGCTTGTCTACCTCGTCGGCGGCCAGCCAGTAGTGCTTGGCGCCATCGAGGACGGGCAGCAGGACGTACAGGTGGGAGAGGGCGTCGGCCAGGCGAAGGGTGCCGGTCAGCTCGAGCCGGAGGTGATGCGAATCGCCCCAGTCCGGGAACGCCGGGTCCAGCGGTAGTGCGGTGGCGTCCACGGTCCAGCCGAGCGGTGCGAAGATTCGCTCGGCCACCTCTGGCCCGCCCTTGCACGGCACGGCAGGCAATTCGATGCGCAGGGGCAGCGCGGTCTCCACCAATTCCGGGCGCAGCGTGCAGCGCCCGTGCAGTGCGGTGCGGAACACCGCGCCGATGGCGACCGACAGCAGCGACGACGCCGCATACGGCCGATCGTTGACGTACTGGCCGAGGCTGAAATCCGGTGTGTTGCCTGACCTTCCACGCACCAGACGGATCGGGTCGACCTCGAGCAGCAGCGCCGCCGTGCACCGGGCGGCATTCGCCTCGGGATACACGACATGCGCGGTGCCGTACGACTGGTCGAACGCCTGCACCCGGTCGGGGTTCTTGTGCAGCAAGAAGCCCAGGTCGGTCGCCGGCCAGTCGGCGCCCTCCGGTGGTGTGCAGGTGATCGTCAGTAGCATCCTGCGATCGTCGCCCAGCCGGACGACCGTTCGCAAGGAAGTTTCACTTGCTCGTCGACGCTGGTGTGTGGGTCCACAGAGGTTCGGTGCTGATCACAGAGATTGCACGCTTTGTGAATAGTGGACCGGGTCTGTGGACGGGGGCGGGCTAGGCGGTGGGGTGCGGCCAGCGCCAGTCGGCGACTTCGGGGATGTCCTCGCCGTGTTCTCTGGTCCAGGCTCGGGCGGTCCATCGGGCGTCCACCATCTCCTGGCGCAATCCGGCGGCCCGTTCGCCGAGGCTCGGCACCCGATCGATGACGTCCATCACCAGGTGGTACCGATCCAGGTCGTTGAGCATCACCATGTCGAACGGCGTTGTGGTGGTGCCGCGCTCTTTGTAGCCGCGCACATGCAGTCCGGCATGGTTGGTGCGGCGGTAGGTGAGCCGATGCACCAACCACGGGTAGCCGTGGAAGGCGAAGATCACCGGACGGTCGTGGGTGAACAGGGTGTCGAACTCGCTGTCCGGCAGGCCGTGCGGATGTTCGTCCTGCGGTTGCAAACGCATCAGATCGACCACATTGAGGACGCGAATCCGCAACTCCGGCAGGCGGTCTCGCAGTATCGCCGCCGCGGCAAGGGTTTCCAGCGTCGGTACGTCGCCCGCGCACGCAAGCACCACGTCCGGGATGGTGCCGAGCTCGTCGTTGTGCCCGGCCCAGTCCCAGATGCCGATGCCGCGCGCACAGTGCTCGGCCGCGTCCTGCACCGAAAGCCAGTCCGCCTGCGGCTGTTTGCCCGCCACCACGACATTGACGTAGTGCCGGGAGCGCAGGCAGTGGTCGTAGGTGGACAGCAGCGTGTTCGCATCCGGCGGCAGATACACCCGGACGATCGACGGTTTCTTGTTCAGCACCACATCGAGGAAGCCGGGGTCCTGATGGGTGAACCCGTTGTGGTCCTGCCGCCAAACATGGGACGAGAGCAGGTAATTGAGACTTGCGATGGGTCGCCGCCACGGCACCGCCGCGCTGGCGTCGAGCCACTTGGCGTGCTGGTTGAACATGGCGTCGACGATGTGGATGAACGCCTCGTAGCAGGTGAACACCCCGTGCCTGCCGGTGAGCAGATAACCCTCGAGCAGGCCTTGGCACATGTGCTCGGACAGCACTTCGATCACCCGGCCGGTGCGGTCGAGTTTCTCGTCGTGCGCGCCGATCTCGGCCTGCCAGTCGCGGCCGGTCACCTCGAGGATGTCCTGCAGCCGGTTGCTGGCCAGTTCGTCGGGCGCGAAGGTGAGGAAGTTGTCCGGGTTGTGCCGGGTGACCTCGCGCAACCAGCCGCCGAGCACCCTGGTCGCCTCGTGCTGTGTCGCACCGGGTTCGGTGACCTCGACGCCGAAATCGCGCCAGTCCGGCAGGACCAGGTCGCGAACCAGCGTGCCGCCGTTGGCCACCGGGTTGGCACTCATCCGCTGATCGCCTTCTGGCACCTGGTACAGCAGCTCCGACACCGGGTGCCCGTGCTCGTCGAACAACTCCTCCGGGCGATAGGAACGCAGCCACTCTTCCAGCACCGCAAGGTGATTTGCATCCGAGCGGGCGGCAGGCAACGGCACCTGGTGTGCACGGAACGTGCCCTCGACGCGCTGGCCGTCCACGACCGGCGGACAGGTCCACCCCTTCGGGGTGCGCAGCACGATCATCGGCCAGACCGGCCGCGTCCCGTCGGCCGCGCCGCGTGCCGCCCGCTGGATCTGGGCGATCCGCTCCAGGCAGGTGTCCATCGCGGTCGCCATCGCCTGGTGTACCGCCGCTGGTTCGTCTCCGGCGACGATGATCGCCTCGTATCCGTTGCCGCGCAGCAAGGCAACCAGTTCCGACTCCGGAATCCGGGCCAGGATGGTCGGATTGGCGATTTTGTACTCGTTCAGCGCGAGGATCGGCAGCACCGCGCCGTCGCGCGCCGGATTGATGAACTTGTTGGCGTGCCAGCTGGTGGCCAGCGGCCCGGTCTCCGCCTCGCCGTCGCCGATCACACAGAACACGGTCAGGTTCGGCTGATCCAGCGCCGCGCCGAAGGCGTGCAGCAGCGAGTAGCCGAGCTCGCCGCCCTCGTGGAACGAGCCGGGCGTCTCCGGCGCGCAGTGACTCGGCACCCCGCCGGGAAAGGAGAACTGCGCGAACAGCGCGCTCATCCCGGCCGCGTCCTGCGGAATATGGCTGTACAGCTCGGAATACGTGCCTTCCAGCCACGCGCACGCGTTCGGGCCAGGCCCGCCGTGTCCTGGGCCTGCGACGAAGACGGCGTCGAGGCCGCGTTGCCGGATCGCTCGGTTGGCGTGCGTCCACACCAGATTCAGGCCGGGGACGGTGCCGAAGTGACCGAGCAGTCGCGGTTTGATGTGTTCGGCCCGAAGTGGTTCGCGCAGTAGCGGATTCGTCATGAGGTAGATCTGCCCGACGGCGAGATAGTTCGCGGCCCGCCACCAGGCGTCGATCGAAACCAGCTCGTCGGGATCCAACGGCCCCGCGACGTCGGCCAGCCGGTACGGCTTGGGCGCGATCGTCTCGCCGCTGGTGCTGTCGACATTGTCGGCCGAGGTATCGCCACCGGTGCTGCTCGCCATGTGGGTCATGTGCCGACTCTCCTCACGCTCGGGGACATCGGACGCGGTGCCCGCAGCGATCGTCGGCATCGGGTGCTCGTGCCCCGGACCAATCATCCACTCCGGACGGAGAATTCCCGGTCAGACTACCGATCCCGGTCTGATCCCGTGGGCGGTCGGCGCGCCGTGAGACGGTTCGGCAACACATCGGTGACTTTCCACGCCCGGCGTGGTCGCCGCGGAACGGGCGACACCCAGGATGATCCTGCCGAGCCCCGCGGCGTCGGGTGGTCTAGGGTCCGCGGCATGCACACACTCGGCAGGATTATCGGGATCGGCACCATCGCCGTCTCGGCGTTCACTCTGATCGCCTGTGGCTCCGACGACAAGGCCGCGTCGACTCCCACCTCGACCACGTCCGCGTCGCCCGGCAAGCCCGTCCCACCGGCGCAGGCCGCTCCGACCCAGAGCAAGGGCCGGGAATGCACCGCGGAGGACATCGGCGTGAGCGGCGATTTCGGCGCCGCACCGAAGATCACCATCCCCGACACCTGTGACCCGCCCAAGCAGCTGATCACCAAGGACCTGACGCCGGGCAGCGGGCCTGGCGCCGCGAGCGGCCAGCCGCTGACCATGAACTACGCGCTGGTCACCTGGTCCAACAAGCAGAAGCTGGACAGCTCCTTCGATCGCGGCAAGCCGTTCCAGCTCACCCTCGGTGCAGGCCAGGTCATCCCGGGTTGGGATCAGGGTCTGGTCGGCGTGCAGCAGGGCGCGCGCAGGCTGCTGATCGTGCCGCCGGACCTCGGCTACGGCGCTGGTGGCCGCGGCATCGCGCCGAACGAGACGCTGGTGTTCGTCACCGACGCGGTCGCGGTCGGAAAGTAAGACGCCGTCGCGGCCGGAACTACAGCGGCCGAGTGCAGCCCGCCCGGCCCGGTCTACTAACCTGGTCGGGATGCGTACGCCGCGTCCCTCGCCACCCGGCGGGTGCCGGGGTTCCCGGAGCGAGTCCGGGGCGATGGGGGATTGCGTCTCAACCAGAACAGACGACGAACAAGGAGCATGTCCGTGAAGAGCACCGTCGAGCAGCTGAGCCCGACCCGGGTCCGGATCAATGTCGAGGTGCCCTTCGAGGAACTGAAGCCTGACTTCGAGCGCGCGTACAAGGCACTGGCCAAGCAGGTCAAGATCCCCGGCTTCCGTCCGGGCAAGGCGCCGGCCAAGCTGATCGAGGCCCGCCTCGGTCGCGGCGCGATCCTGGAGCAGGTCGTCAACGACGTGCTGCCCGGCCGCTACAGCGAGGCCGTCAGCACCGCTGAGGTGAAGGTCATCGGCCAGCCCGAGATCGAGATCACCAAGATCGAGGACGGCGAAGAGCTCGCCTTCACCGCCGAGGTCGACGTCCGCCCGGAGATCACCCTGCCTGCCTACGGCGATATCGCGGTCACCGTCGACGCGGTCACCATCGGCGACGAGGACATCGACGAGCAGCTGCAGTCGCTGCGCCAGCGCTTCGGCACCCTCACCGGTGTCGAGCGTCCGGTCAAGGACGGCGACTTCGTCTCGATCGACCTGTCGGCCACCGTGGACGGCGAGGACGTCCCCGAGGCGGCTACCACCGGTCTGTCCCACGAGGTCGGCTCCGGCCAGCTGATCGAGGGTCTGGACGAGGCGCTGATCGGCCTGGCCGCGGGGGAGTCGAAGGACTTCACCTCGACCCTGGTCGCGGGCGAGCACGCGGGCAAGGAAGCCGTCATCACCGTCACCGTGCAGTCCGTCAAGGAGCGCGAGCTGCCTGCGGCCGATGACGACTTCGCCCAGCTGGCAAGCGAATTCGACACGCTCGACGAGCTGAAGGACGACCTGCGCACGCGGGTCGAGCGCAGCAAGAAGGTGCAGCAGGCGGGCGAGATCCGCGACAAGGTGCTGGAGACCCTGCTCGAGCAGGTCGAGGTGCCGCTGCCCGAGGCGGTCGTGCAGGCCGAGATCGACGCCGTCACCCACGACGCGGTGCACGGCTTCGACCACGACGAGGCCAAGCTGGCCGAGGCGCTCGAGGCGCAGGGCTCCAGCCGGGAAGAGTTCGACAAGGACGCCAAGGAGTCCGCCGAGAAGTCGGTGAAGACCCAGCTGCTGCTCGACGCCATCGCCGAGGCGGAGAACACCCAGGTCGGCCAGGAAGAGCTCACCGAGCGGATTCTGTTCCAGTCGCAGCGCTACGGCCTGTCGCCGGAGCAGTTCATCCAGCAGGTGCAGCAGGCCGGTCAGCTCGGCGCGATCTTCGCCGACGTCCGCCGCGGCAAGGCGCTCGCGGGCGTGGTCGGCAAGGTCACGGTGACGGACTCGGCGGGCAACACCGTCGACACCGCCGAAATGTTCGGTGCGCCTGAGGATTCCGCTCCCGAGGTCGAGGCCGACGATGCGGCTGAGGTCGAGTCGACCGAGACCGCTGCGGCGAAGGCCGAATAATTTCTATGGAAAACCAGCGCGAGTCAAGCCCTCGGACAGGGTTGATTGCGCAGTGAGCGAGCGAAGCGAGTGAACCGAAATCGCAGCGCGCGTCAGCGCACAGCGGAGCTGAGCGCCAGCGAAGTTCCGCTGTGAGCGAAGAAGGGCGGTACCGGGAGTTCGGTGCCGCCCTGCTTCGTTAATGTTTGTGACAACGAACCAGAGATGGCCGTCGGCCAGCGAGCCGGTATGAGAAGGCAGGTATCCGTGACAAGTAACCAGGCAGGGATCGCTATGGCGTCCGCGACTACTGGTCTCAACCTCAGCGATTCGGTCTACGAGCGACTGCTCAGTAATCGCATCATCTTTCTCGGCACGCAGGTAGACGACGACATCGCGAACAAGATCTGCGCGCAGATTCTCCTGCTGACCGCGGAGGATCCGACGAAGGACATCGCGCTCTACATCAACTCCCCGGGTGGCTCGGTGACCGCCGGTATGGCGATCTACGACACCATGCAGTTCGCCGAGTGCGATATCGCCACCTACGGCATGGGCCTGGCCGCGTCGATGGGCCAGTTCCTGCTCACCGCAGGCACCAAGGGCAAGCGCTTCGCCCTGCCGCACGCGCGGATCATGATGCACCAGCCGTCGGCGGGCATCGGCGGTTCCGCCGCGGATATCGCGATCATGGCCGAGCAGTTCGCGCACACCAAGCGTGAGCTCAACGAGTTGCAGGCGCACCACACCGGCAAGTCCGTCGAACAGGTCACCATCGACGCCGACCGCGACCGCTGGTTCACTGCTAAGCAGGCGCTGGAGTACGGCTTCATCGACCGCGTGATCAGCCACGCGAACCAGACCAACGGCGTAGGCAACGACTAGGCGCCATCCGGACTCTTCGTCCGTCCCAGCGCAGCAGCCGCTTCTCACACAGACTTTGGAGACCAAGATGGCCAACCAGTTTGACCCACGCGCACTCGGCGGCACGGCGCCGCAGAGCCCGCAGTCGCGCTACATCCTGCCGTCGTTCATCGAGCACTCGAGCTTCGGCGTCAAGGAGTCGAACCCGTACAACAAGCTGTTCGAGGAGCGCATCATCTTCCTCGGCGTGCAGGTCGACGACGCCTCCGCGAACGATGTCATGGCGCAGCTGCTCGTGCTCGAGTCGCTCGATCCCGACCGCGACATCACCATGTACATCAACTCGCCCGGTGGCTCGTTCACCTCGTTGATGGCCATCTACGACACGATGCAGTACGTGCGCGCCGATGTCGCGACCGTCTGCCTCGGCCAGGCCGCTTCGGCCGCCGCGGTGCTGCTCGCCGCAGGCACCCCAGGCAAGCGTGCCTGCCTGCCCAACGCCCGCGTGCTGATCCACCAGCCGTCGCTGGAGGGTGGCATCCAGGGCCAGGTCTCCGACCTCGAGATCCAGGCCGCCGAGATCGAGCGCATGCGTCGCCTGATGGAGACCACGCTGGCCAGGCACACCGGCAAGGACGCGGACACCATCCGCAAGGACACCGACCGCGACAAGATCCTGACGGCCGAGGAGGCCAGGGAATACGGGATCATCGACACGGTGTTCGACTACCGCAAGCTGAGCGCCCAGAAGTAAGGCATCGACCCGTCGTTTTCGGGTAGCCGGAAACGACGGGGCGGATTGCCTCGCCCGGCGGTGATTCGCTCTCACGTTGCTGTACCCCAGGGAAATCCGGCCGGGACGTATGCCAATGGCATGCTGCCCGGCCGGACCGCTATCGAGGACACGCCCGCTCCGGAAACACTTAGGGAGTAGGCGTCGATGAATAAGCGGCCGGAGCACGACCAAGGCCGTCGAACAGACAGAACGCGCTCCGGTGCCGTGAGAACTCGCACAACCCGGCCGAGAAACATGCTCGAGTTGTCGACCTCCATCGCACACACCAGGTACGGTCAACCTAGGGACCTTTGCTCCCGGTTGACAGCACTGCGCCATACACGGAACCGGTCGACGCGTTTGCGACCACGCCCGAGGGCGGCAGATAACTGGCAACCTGGACAGACGGTTGCACGCGGACAAGGAAGTAGGGACCCACGAGATGGCGCGCATCGGAGATGGCGGCGATCTGCTGAAGTGCTCGTTCTGCGGAAAGAGCCAGAAGCAGGTCAAGAAGCTCATTGCGGGACCAGGGGTGTACATCTGCGACGAGTGCATCGATCTATGCAACGAGATCATCGAGGAGGAGCTCGCCGAGTCCAGCGAGGTCAAGCTCGATGAGTTGCCCAAGCCCGCCGAGATCCGGGACTTCCTGGAGAACTACGTGATCGGGCAGGACACTGCCAAGCGCACCCTCGCGGTGGCCGTGTACAACCACTACAAGCGCATCCAGGCAGGCGACAAGGGCCGCGACAGCCGCGGCGAGGTCGTCGAGCTCACCAAGTCGAACATTCTGATGCTCGGCCCGACCGGCTGCGGCAAGACCTACCTCGCGCAGACGCTGGCCAAGATGCTGAACGTGCCGTTCGCCATCGCCGACGCGACCGCGCTGACCGAGGCCGGGTATGTCGGCGAGGACGTCGAGAACATCCTGCTGAAGCTGATCCAGGCCGCCGACTACGACGTGAAGCGCGCCGAAACCGGCATCATCTACATCGACGAGGTCGACAAGATCGCCCGCAAGAGCGAGAACCCGTCGATCACCCGCGATGTCTCCGGTGAGGGCGTGCAGCAGGCGCTGCTGAAGATCCTGGAGGGCACGCAGGCGAGCGTGCCGCCGCAGGGTGGGCGCAAGCACCCGCACCAGGAGTTCATCCAGATCGACACCACCAACGTGCTCTTCATCGTCGCCGGTGCGTTCGCAGGCCTGGAGAAGATCGTCTCCGATCGCACCGGGCACCGCGGCATCGGTTTCGGCGCCGAGGTTCGCTCCAAGGCCGAGGTCGACACCACCGATCACTTCGCCGAGGTGATGCCGGAGGATCTGATCAAGTTCGGTCTGATCCCCGAGTTCATCGGCCGTCTCCCCGTGGTCGCCTCGGTGACCAACCTGGACAAGGAATCGCTGGTCAAGATCCTCTCCGAGCCGAAGAACGCGCTGGTCAAGCAGTACATCCGGCTGTTCGAGATGGACGGGGTCGACCTCGAGTTCACCACCGACGCGCTCGAAGCGATCGCCGATCAGGCCATCCTGCGTGGCACCGGTGCTCGCGGCCTGCGCGCCATCATGGAGGAAGTCCTGCTGCCGGTGATGTACGACATCCCCAGCCGCGACGACGTCGCCAAGGTGGTCGTCGACTCGGATACCGTCACCGAGAACGTGCTGCCGACCATCGTGCCGCGGAAGGCGCAGCGGACGGAGCGCAGGGAGAAGTCGGCGTAACCGACCGCACCGAATTATCCGAAAGAAGCCACTGCTGACGCGGTGGCTTCTTTTGGTAGGTGTGGAGACCTGTCGAACGGGGTACCCCTCCTTCAAGGTTGAGTAGACAGCCCAGTTCTGGACGCCTAGCTGCGTCGGAGCGAAACGCATTGCCGGCCATCGAGTTCATCGGCCGCGCGCGACAGGACCGAGGTCCTCATGTCGACCACTCTGGCTTCCCCCGCAGCACTGATCGGTACCACGTCCAGACCGGCCCCGCTGCCCCTCGGGCGTGCGGCGCCGAGCCGACCCGACCCGGCGGACCGACTCAGCGTCTCCGTCACCGCACCGAGCGATGCCGTCACCCTGTGCGCCCTAGCAGGTGAGGTGGACTTCTACACCGCCGACCTGTTCCGCTCTCGGCTGATCGGGTCGCTGAACACCGCGGCCCCGCTCGTGGTCATCGATCTCTCCCAGGTGACGTTCTTCGGCGTCGCCGGTCTACACGTGCTGATCGAGGCACGCACCTGGGCCGGGCACACCGACCGCCATGTCCGCCTGGTCACCGGCCCCCGCTGTGTCGACCGGCTCCTCGAAGTCGCTGGTGAGGTGGCCGACTTCGACACCGCAGACAATCTCGCCGACGCGGTCCTGGATGCCGCCTGATCCCCACGGCTGACGAGAAGCGGTGGCGGTCACTACGATTCGATCATGTTTGCCCGCCGCCGCCTCGAGCGGAAGATCGACGCCCTGAACGTCAAGGTCGACTTGATTCTCGACCACTTCGGGATCCAGCAACTCCCTGCTCTTCCCATCGTGCCGATCAAGCCCGCGTCCACCACGACGCACTCAGCGGCAGGCGGCTTCGCCGAGGTCGACGAACTCATGGCTCAGGGCAAGAAGATTCAAGCCATCAAGCGCTACCGCGAACTGACCGGTGCCGGGCTCAAGGAAGCGAAAGACGCAGTGGAACACCGCTATCCGTACTGAAACTCCGTATCCGACCGTGCCGCAAGCTGTTCCAGGGTCGGCACCGCCCGCGTTCGGCACGCGGGCGGGTTTCCGGGGGAGCTCTCAGATTCGGGAGTTGGACGGGTTGCGGCCAAAGAGACCGGACAGATCGCGGTCACGTTCGGTGGCTTCCGGCGGAGTGCCTGCCATGGGGTGGCGGCGTTCCTGAATTTCGAGGGTGGCGCGGGTGATGGCGCGGTCGTAGCGGGTGCTCGCGGCGTCGTGGATGAGCAGGGCGACGCCGATCATGGCGGGGGCGACGCCGTGCACGCCCGCGTCGAACCAGCGTTGGTCACGGACGTGCGGGTAGGTGTTGAGGCCGATTGTCAATGCGAGCAAAGCGAATTCGGCCATCAGCACCTGGCTGCGGCTGAGCTGCACGCCCCACTCGACGACCTTGCTCGTGCCGATCATGATGATCACCAGGCACACGCTGATCATCGCCTCGACGAGATAGCTGAACCAGTACAGCGGATCGGTCGGCCCGCCGGGCGCGATGTTGTGCTGCACGTTGACCGCCGACCACAGCATGCCTGCGACTACGACCGCAGCCAGCGCGCGTAACGACCAGGTTCGGTGCTGATATAGCGAGGCGAGCTGTGCGTGCGGGCTCGATTCGCGTCGCTGTGCGGCAATCGCCTTGCGCGCCATCAGCACATCGCGAATGTCGGCCTTCTCGATCGACTCGCTGGTGTGCCGTGCGCGGTCGGCGGCCGCGGCCATGGCCTCCGCCTGCTTCCAGCGCTGGCCGCGGTCCTGCTCTCGAATGCGTTCGGCCAGTTCGCGTTCCTCGATCAACTCGGCTTCCGACAGTGCGTCGGTCAGCGCCGGATCGTATTGATACGCGAGGCGCCCGCGGGCCCGCTCCACGCGCAGCGCCAGCTGCGCGACATCGTCGATGGGATGTTCGTCGGGCATGCGGCTCCAAACTTGGTGGGCGGAACGAGACTCGACTGATCGCGGGAGCGAACTGAACTACTCGGACGCCGGCCGCCTGGCGGCGGCACAGTGACCGGGTAGATGATAGCCCGCGTGAGCCTCGTTGCACCCGGCATGCGGTGATGCAGGTTATTCCGCTTCGCTGTGCATGTCGTCCTGGCTCCAGAAGGCGCGCATGCGGGTGATCTTGCCCGCCTCGTCGAACTCCATCACATCGATCGGTGACAGGGTGAAACGGTGTCCGCCTGCCCTGGTGACGATGGTGAACTGGAAAGCCGCCTCGGTGCCTGCGACGCGCACGGTCTCCGGACTCAGCGCGGTCTCCCGGTCGAGTGCGGCGATGATGTCGTAGAACTCGCGGATGGCGTCGTGGCCGCGGCGGACCGGGGTGCCGACGGGATCCTCGACGGTCGCGTCGGGTGCGTAGAGGTCGACGATCGCCTCGGTCGGGCCCGAGCCGACCAGCTTGACGTACTGCTCGACCACATCGCGGATCTGCTTGGTCATCCGAACTCCTGCCGAATTGAAACCTGTTCTAATTCGGCACCCTAGCAGTCCGCCTGCGGGGGCGGTCAAGGATCGGTTCCGCGCTGTCGTTGCGCAGACCGCGGCGATCGACGTGGTTCGCGCCGCTGGCAAGTCCCCCCGAAAGTTGGCATGCCCCCGCAGTCGTTCTTTTGTGGAAAACATCCGCACAAAGGGACACGGTGACGACCGGAAAACCGCTCGCGCCCGCTGCCGGGAATCGTCATTGATTCCCCGTGGTTCGCCGTTGAACCTTCATCCCGCGCTGATGCTTTCGTTGGATTTGTCGCTGAGACCGGCAGCGGTGTTACGACTTCTTCGACGCCCGTCAGCGGGGTTCCTTTCGTCCGTTTCGTCCGCTGATTACTGGTTTCGACGGGACCAATCCAGGAAACTCATCGCTAACTCCGCCGAGTCGATCCCGGTGTGTCGGCCTTGCGCTGCCGGTGAAGTGCTGTTTACTCGGTCCGGTCAACCAGATGTTCGAGTGACGAGTGGAAGCGGAGGAGACATGGCACTGCCTACCATGACCGCGGAGCAGCGCACTGAAGCGTTGGCCAAAGCGGCAGCGGTCCGCAAGGCGCGCTCCGAACTGATCGGCAAGGTGAAGGCGGGCAAGGTTTCGGTGGCCGACCTGCTCAAGAAGGCCGACTCCGATGAGTTGGTCAAGAAGACCAAGGTGGCCGCCGTGATCAAGGCGCTGCCGGGTGTCGGACCGGTGAAGGCCGCCAAGCTGATGGATCAGGCGGAGATCCCGGAGGATCGCCGGATCGGCGGGCTCGGCGCACGTCAGCGTGCGGCACTGCTCGACGCCCTGAAGGACTGACGGGCGCTCGAGTTCAGAGCGTGACCGGGGATCGAACCCTCACGTCGGTGGCGTGGCTGTGCCTCGCGAAGGACCGCCTGCTCGCGGTCCCAACGGCGTAGTTCAGCCCCCAGCCGCACAGACATGCAAATGCCCCACAGCGCCGAGATGGGCTGTGGGGCGTTGTCGTGTTGGCGCAGTCAGTCGCGTCGACGCGGCGGACCCGCCTGTCGGCGGCGCGGGAATCGGACGTTGATCGGGTTCGGGTCCGTCAGCGGGATATCGCCGCGCGGCGGCAGCAACACCGCGGCGAGGCCGAGTGCGACCAGCAGGGCCGCGCTGACCACGCTGATCGTGAAACTGACCGTGCCGTGCTCGGCAGGCCGGTGGAAGGCGTGATAGACGACGTGCGGGACGCTGAACGTCAGCCAGCCGATGCCTGCGACGCGCGCGACGGCGGTGCCGTTGAGGACGAGCGCGGCGATGGTCACCGCGGTCAGCGCGAGGAAGAAAGCGCCGACGTCGCCGGCCAGATGATGGTTGTACGGGCCGTCCACCGAGATCCACTGCATGCCGAAACCGGGGAAGCTGGTGTACCAGGAGTGCGGCGCGAAGGTCGCCCACAGGCCGACGACGGCGCCCTGAACAGCCAATACCGCCAAGACGATTCGGGTGGCGAGCAGGCGGCGGCGGTACTGCTCGAAGCGCATCCGCACCCGCAGACCCTCTTGCGTGCCCTCTACTGAAATCCGCATCGGTCTCTCCGTTCCCCTCCGATCACGTGCTGTCACGGTAAGTCGGACACGCGGTGACAGGCAAGGAACGTTCAGGCAGGCAACGAGTCCACGGTCGGCGCGGTGCTGATCCGATCAGGGTGCGTGTAGACGTTCATCGTGTCCCCTCGCAAGAAACCGGCCAGGGTGAGGCCCGCCTCGGCAGCGAGATCGACCGCGAGCGAACTCGGCGCCGAGACGGCGCCGAGCATCGGAATGCCCGCCATCACCGCCTTCTGCACCAGTTCGAACGAGGCGCGCCCGCTCACGATCAGCACCAGATCCCGTGCGGGGACCAGGTTTTGCCGCAGCGCCCAGCCGATCACCTTGTCCACGGCGTTGTGCCTGCCGATGTCCTCGCGCACCGCGAGCACCTCGCCGTCGGCGGTGAACAAACCGGCCCCGTGCAGGCCGCCGGTCGCCTCGAACAGGGTTTGCTTGCCGCGCAACGTATCCGGCATGCCGGCCAGCACCTGGGTGTCCACCACCGGTCCGCCGCCTGTGATCGGAAACCGGGTGCGGGTCCGTACCTCGTCGAGCGCGGTTTTGCCGCACAGCCCGCAGGCGCCGGTGGTCATGAAGTTGCGGGGCCGCACCTGCACCGGGTTGCGCAGCGTGAGGTCGAGAACGTTGTAGGTGTTGCGGCCGTCCTCGTCGGCGCCGGCACAGTAGCGGGCCGCCATGATCTCCTCGGCAGCGCCGATCATGGCCTCGCTCAAGAGAAATCCGTGCACCAGGTCGACGTCGTTGCCCGGCGTGCGCATGGTGACGGTCAATGACTGCCCGCCGATCCGGATTTCCAACGGCTCTTCGACGGCCAGGGTGTCGGGGCGCTGGATCTCGCCCTGCGGCGAGATCCTGCGCATTCTGCGGCGGGCGGTGACTCTACTCATGGGAGGCTCGTTGCAGTCTGATGGTGACGGACTTGGATACGGGGGTGTTCGACCGGGCCGCGACATGGTCCAGCGGGACAAGGGGATTGGTCTCGGGGTAGTAGGCCGCGGCGTTGCCGCGCGGCGTCGGGTAGCCGATGAGCCGGAAACCCTCGACGCTGCGCTCGGTACCGTCGGTCCACTCCGAGATCACGTCGACGAGATCGTTTTCCGCGAAGCCGAGTTCGGTGATGTCGTCGGGATGCACCAGCACCACCTTGCGGCCGCCGTGCACGCCGCGGTAGCGGTCGTCCAGGCCGTAGATGGTGGTGTTGTACTGGTCGTGGCTGCGCAGCGTTTGCAGGATCAGCCTGCCCTCCGGGACCGGGGTCCAGTGCAGCTCGTTCACCGCGAAGTTGGCTTTGCCGGTGCTGGTGCGGAATTCGCGGCTGTCGCGCGGCGGGTGCGGCAGGACGAAGCCGTTGCGGGCCCGCACCTTGGTGTTGTAGTCGGCGCAGCCGGGCACCACCCGGGCGATCGCGTCGCGGATGGTGTCGTAGTCGCGCCGGAAGGTGGCCCACGGGACCGGGTGATCGGCGCCGAACAGGGTCAGCGCGAGATCGCAGACGATCGCGACCTCGCTGCGTAGGTACTTGCTCACCGGGTCGAGCCGACCGGTGGACAGGTGCACCATCGACATCGAATCCTCCACCGAAACCTGCTGTTTCACGCCGTCGCGCAGGTCCTTGTCGGTGCGGCCGAGGGTGGGCAGGATGAGCGCGGTGCTGCCGTGCACGACATGGCTGCGGTTGAGTTTCGTGGAAACCTGCACGGTCAGTGCGCAATTGCGCAGCGCGGCCTCGGTCACCTCGGTGTCGGGGGTGGCCGACACGAAATTGCCACCCATCCCGAAGAACACCGACGCCCGGCCGTCGCGCATCGCGCGGATGGCATCGACCGTGTCGAAGCCGTGCTTACGCGGGCTGACGATGCCGAATTCCTTGTCCAGCGCGGCGAGGAACGGCTCCGGCATCTTCTCCCAGATGCCCATGGTGCGGTCGCCCTGCACGTTCGAATGCCCGCGCACCGGACAGACACCGGCGCCAGGCTTGCCGATCATGCCGCGCAACAGCAGCAGGTTCGTCGCCTCCTCGATGGTGGCGACACCGTGCACCTGCTGGGTGAGGCCCATGGCCCAGCAGATGATGATGTTCTTCGACTCGGTCATCCGCCGTGCGGTGCGCTCGAGTTCGGCCATGGTCAGGCCGGTCGCCTCCAGCGCTGTGTCGAAATCGACTGCGCGCACCTGCTTTTCGTACTCGGCGAAGCCGGCGCAGTGCGCGTCGACGAACTCGCGGTCGACCACGGTGCCCGGCGCGCGGTCCTCCGCCTCGAACAGCAGCCTGCCGAGTGCCTGGAACAACGCCATGTCGCCGCCGAGCCGGATCTGCAGGAAATCGTCGGCGATGGACACGCCGCTGGTGAAACCCTTGACCGTCTGCGGATCGCGGAAGCCGAGCAACCCGGTCTCGGGCAGCGGGTTGATCGCGACGATCTTGGCGCCCTGTTCTTTGGCGTTCGCCAGCGCGCTCAGCATCCGCGGATGGTTGGTGCCCGGGTTCTGACCCGCGACGATGATCAGGTCCGCGGCCGCGAAATCGTCGATCGAGACCGAACCCTTGCCGATGCCGATCGAGCTGACCAGGGCGGCGCCCGAGGATTCGTGGCACATGTTCGAACAGTCGGGCAGGTTGTTGGTGCCGTACGCGCGGACGAGCAGCTGGTAGAGGAAGGCGGTCTCGTTGCTGGTGCGACCGGACGTGTAGAAGACGGCCTCGTCGGGAGAAGCCAACGCGCCCAAATGATCCGTGACCAGTCGGTACGCGTCGTCCCATGCGATGGGGGTGTAGTGGGTGGCGCCGGGACGCAACACCATCGGATGCGTCAACCTGCCCTGCTGGCCGAGCCAATACCCCGACTTGCCCGCCAGCTCGTCGACCGAGTGCTCGGCGAAGAACTCCGGGGTGACCGTGCGCAGCGTCGCCTCCTCGGCGACCGCCTTCGCGCCGTTCTCACAGAACTCGGCAGGACGGCGATGCCCGGTCGGCTCCGGCCACGCGCAACCGGGGCAGTCGAAGCCGTGCACCTGATTCACCCGGGCCAGGGTGCGGGCCGTCCGGATCACGCCCATCTCGCCGACCGCGCGCGTCAACGACACCGCCACCGCGGTAACCCCGGCGGCTTGCTCCTTCGGCGCGGTCACGGATAGCGCGGACTCGTCGATGTCCTGGGTCGGCCCGTTACGGTGCATGGCTTTTATTGTCCTCTTTCGCGGTGTCTGAGTCGGGTGGTGGACCAGCTACTTCGATGGTATGCACTCGGGACGCCACGGGTGCGGAACATGCGTGCTGCTCCAGGCCGACCCTAACGGTCGGCGGGTCGCGAAGGCGGATCGACGGATCGGGTGCGCCGCAGCGCACGAGCGGACATGTGCGCCACGCCGTCGACGGCCGCGGCACCCCTGCGCGAGCGTTGCCTTGCTGGGTAATTGCCGGAAGCGGGCAAGCCGGAGTTGGCTCCACGTTGGCGCACAGGGCATTACGATGCAAGGGATCGCACGCCTAGCAAGGGCACAGCCGATGGGGACGCTCGCACCAGCTACGAAGCGTGCCGACGCAGCGCGCCGGCAGGTGATATCTCGCCGCGTGAATCGCCTGTCCGCTGCCGCCTTCGGAATCCTCTATGTGGTTGCGGTGATTGGTTTTTCGCCACAATCGAGCTCGGGCGGGCCGACCTCGGCGCCGCCGACACCACCGCCGGTCACACAGGTCCAGCCGGCCGACATGCCGAGCGACG
This sequence comes from Nocardia altamirensis NBRC 108246, assembly GCF_001612685.1. Taxonomy (GTDB): domain Bacteria; phylum Actinomycetota; class Actinomycetes; order Mycobacteriales; family Mycobacteriaceae; genus Nocardia; species Nocardia altamirensis. Next base: position 9,600 of record NZ_BDAY01000116.1, on the reverse strand, counting down.
GTGTCGTGCCCGAGGGACCCGTGCCGCCGCCGAACGAGGACGCGGCGATCCACGACCAACCGGTGCCGCTGCCTCCGCCGCCTGCGGCGGTACCGCCTGCGCCATTGCCGGATGTCGCTGAGTCGGTGGAGGGCGCTGGGGCTCAGGATCGGCCGGTGTCGCCAGTTCCTGTGCGGCAGCCGACGAGTCCGTCGCCGCCGCCACAGGACGGTGGTGGGACGCGGGACGGGCCGGTGTCGCCTGCTCCGCAGCAACCGGCACCGCCGCCACAGGACGGCGGTGGGACCAGGGACGGGCCCGTATCGCCTGTTCCCGCGCAGCCGCCGCCACCGGTTCAACCGGACAACGGCTCACGGGATGCGCCGGTGCCGGACGAGACGCTCGGCCCGACCATCCCCTTGCCGCCGCTGCCCAGATTGCCTGATCCGTGCGGCTGGTCGGATGGGCCGACCTGTCCGACGACTCCGCCAACGACCACTCCGCCGACGACTACTTCGCGACCGCCCGATACGTCGAAGCCGCCGACATCCACCGAACCGCCCGCTACCTCGGTACCGACGACACCGCAGCGGCCAACCGAGGTGCCGACGCCTCCGCCGGTCGTGACCCCGCCCCCGCCCCCGCCGGCCAAGCCGGACGTCATTGTGCCGCCGCGGACCCCGGTCGTGTTGCCCCCAGCTCCCGCGCCGCCGCAGGCGCCACCTGAATTACGGCCCGCCGCATTGGATCTCATGCCATCGGCAGTCAGCCCCGGTGCCGGTGTCACGGCCACCGGCCACGGTTGCGATCCGCAGGCACCGGTACAGATCGCCATCGGGAACGTGGCGCTCGGCAAGACAACGGCCGGAGCCGACGGCGCGTTCGAGGTGCCCTTGGCCACCGGCGCCGTCGACGTCGGCAGGCACGAGGTGCAGGCGAAGTGCGGCCGGACCCTGGTTGCGCCGCTGGATGTGGTGCTCGTCGGCAGCATCGGGGCAGGCACCTCGACGCTGACCGTGATTCTGTTCTTCCTCGTGCTCGGCAGCTGGTATTACGGCAACCGCCTCGTCTCGCATCTACCAGCGCGGAGGGGCGAATGACAGCTCGAGCCAACGGTATCGGGCACGCTGTCTGGCCGGTGCTGCTGTTACTGGTGCTCCTGTGGACGGCGGCGCAGGCGGGCGCCCGACCTGACGGTGTGGACATGGCCGCGAACATCGATGGGCGAGATGTCGCGAATACGTCCGGGCAACAGCCGATGCGGCTCGAGCCGGGCAGCACCGTGCAGATCGCGATCGAGTTGACCAACAACACCGGTGCGCCGCTGCAGATCCGGCAGGTCGAGCTCGCCGGGCATGTGCTCGGGCTGAGCTTCTTCTCCTACTCCACTGCGGTCGAATTGACCATTGCCCCAGGAAAATCCGAGTCGTTGCGGTATCGGCTCGAGCTGCGCGGGCTGGCGGGGCAGGCGACCGGGCTCATCGGTGGCGAGCTCGCCGTCTACGGTGCGAGCGGTGCTGCGGTGGCCGCGATCCCGATGGTGACCGACGTGCGCGGTTCGCTGTGGTCGGTGTACGGATTGTTCGGTATCGCGTTGTTCGTGCTCACCGCCCTCGCCATCGCGGATGCCGCGGTGGCCGTTGCGCGGCACCGGCTTTCGGCGAATCGATGGCAGCGCGGGCTGCGGATGCTCGCGCCGGGGCTCGGGATCGGGCTGGTATTCGCGTTCACCGCGTCGGTGGCGCGATGGTGGGTCCCGGATACTGGACTGTGGTTGGCCTTCGCCGGTGTCGCCGCCGCCGTGTCTTTCCTCCTCGGTTACGCGTCGCCGACACCGGAACCGGACGAGGACGACCTCGACGACGCCGCCGACCCGGACGACATCGAGTCGGCCGACACCTACCGCTTCCCGGCCGGAGGGCCGACGCCGTGACCGAGCAGGGTGAGCGCGTGCGGGCGGCGTTGCCCGCCTACGACATCGGCGCCGAAGTCGGCAGGGGCGGCTGCGGGGTGGTGCTGGCGGGCACCCACCGTCGACTGCGCAGGCCGGTCGCCATCAAACAGATTCCGCCGCAATTCGCCAACGACGACCAGGTTCGCCGCCGTTTCATCGCCGAGGCTCAGGTGCTCGCGGCGATCGATCATCCGCATGTCGTACGGGTTTTCGACTACCTGGAGCACGGCGATCTGTGCCTGCTGGTCATGGAATACCTGCCTGGCGGCACGGTCGGCGAGCGATTCGCCACGGACGGTTACGATTCCGCGACCGCCGTCGCCATCGCCCTCGCGTGCGCGGCCGGACTGGAAGCCGCCCACCGGCATCACATCTTGCACCGCGACGTGAAACCGGCGAACCTGATGTTCGCTGCGGGCGGCGCGATCAAGCTCACCGACTTCGGCATCGCCAAAATCGTCGGCGGCGAAGAGACCTTGATGACCAAGGCGGGGGACATCATCGGCACCCCCTCGTACATCGCACCGGAACAGGCTCGTGGCCAACAGCTTTCGCCCGCAACCGACGTCTACGCGTTGGCGACCATGTTGTATCAACTGCTTTCGGGAGTGCTGCCGTTCCCACCCGGAGACGGCCCGCTCGCCATGCTGTTCGCGCATGCCTTCGACGATCCGATACCCCTCACCGAAGTCGCCCCCAGTGTCCCGGAACCCATTGCCGCAGTGGTCATGCGCGGCCTGGCCACCAACCCGGACCACCGTTTTCCCACCGCCGAAGCCTTCGGTATCGCGCTGGCTCAACCGGCCGCGCACTGCTGGGGGCAGAACTGGCTACCGCCCGTAGGCATCCCGGTGATAGGCGCCGACACGATCGTCGCGGCCGCGACGGGCGCCACGCCCAGTCGTCACGCTCCGTACCCCAGCTATACCCCGCAGCCAGGCCGCGTCGTTCACCCCGGTCGCCCGGTTCACCCCGGCTCCCCGTCCGGGCCCACCCCACCGCCTGGTCCTGCCTTCCGGACTGCCCCTACCTTCCCCGATGCCGGAACCCGTCCGCCCCCAAGCGATCTGCTCCCGACCGCCGCATACCAAACTCCGCCCCCGTTCCGTCCGGTGCAACCAGGCCCACCTAAAGAGCACGGCCAGCAGCCTTCCCCTGCCGACGAGACTGTGACCTTTCCACCGAGGCCGGCGCAGGATGTGGCTCCGTCCGGACCAGTCGGGCGAACACCGTCGGCGGAGGAAACATCGTCCGACGCCGCCCCTCCGACAACACAGTGGGGTTCGGCCGGACCTTCGGTGGAGGGCAAGGACCCGTCCGGGGCAACTGCGCCGCCGTTCGGGCCTGCTCTTCCGAGTACGCCGCCGTCTGCCACCGGGGCCTCGGCGACATCGGCGGGGCCGTCCCGACCTTCGGCCGTGGTCCCGCCTGCTTCGCGGACGGCCCCGCCGACCGCTCCACCGGGCGAAGGGATTTCGCCTGCAACTACGAGCGGCGCAGCGGGAACGGCCGAGGGGAGCCCGCCGCTGTTCGGTCCCGCGCTGCCGAGTGTGCCGTGGTCTGCGACGGGTCCGCCGTCGTCTTCGACTGGGGCACAGCGACCTTCGGATGCGGCTCGGCCACCCACCAGCGGGACCGCGCCGCCGACCGTGCAGTGGTATCCAGGCGGCGCGCAACCGCCTGCCGGCCGTCTGGCACCTGGTTCTCGACCTTCAGGGCCAGTTCCGCCCGCAGGAACCGGTCCACCGGCGTCACCTCGGACCCGTGGTCAGGGCGCACCGCCATTTCGTCCGCCGGTGACGCGGGTGCGACCACGGCAGGTGATCGCGGAGCGCGGGGCGCTGCTGGTCGAGATCGATCGGCGGGATCTGGTGCCGATTCAGGAGGTCGTCAGTTTCTCCTCGGCCAAGGTGCCGTTCGCGCTCGCTGCGGTGCTTGCGGTGGCGGCGGTGCTGCTTGCCGTCCTCGGGGTCGGCGGATCGACGATCGGCGGCGACCTAGCGCCCGGCACGGTCACGCTCGGCGGTGTCGATCCGGCAACGACGCCCGTCGAGATCGATCTGACGAAGCCGATTCCGTTGCGCGTCACCGGGGTCGACGCGCAAGCCGCTTCGCTGCGGGTGACGGTGCTCGGGGTGCCGCTCGGCGGTGAGATCGTCCCGTTCGTGCCAGGCGACCAAAGCGCGGCGCTCCCGTCGCCCGTCAACCAGTACGTCATGGCGGGCACGCTGACCGGTGAACTCGTCCTGCTGCGCAACGGCACCGCCGTCCACACCGAACGGGTCGAACTGCATGCCGTACAGCGACCGACCACCACCGCGACCACGGCGGGTGTCGCGCTACTCGCTCTCTTCGCGGTGTCCTACCTCGAGTCGAACATGCGCCGCTTGCGCAGGGGCCGTGGTGGTTTCACCAACACCATTGGTCTCGCGGTCAGCGCCGCCCTGCTCTCTGTTGCCGTCGTCGGAGCCGTCTGGATTCTGCTCGGCAATCCACCCACCGTGACCACCATCGCCGCGTCCGCCGCTCTCGCCGCGTCCGCTGGTGTAGCCGCAGCCATCGGCGCCCGCCGAACCGGCAAGCGCCGCCGCTATATTCGGCGCGCCCGCCGCCGCTCTTGACATCTGTGATGCGCAAGGCGGGCGCTTCGGCGGTCAGGAGGCGGGGTGGTCTTCGGGGCGGTAGGTGAGGATTCGTTCGCTGATGCGGACGCTCCAGCCGGGGAGGAGTTCGGTTGGGGCCGTGCTTATCCGGGTCCACTGGTCGGTGCCTGGCGGAGCGATGAAGGTGCCGGAGGTGTCGGTCGCGTCGCGCACGAAGACCTTGCCTCGGTCGACGGAGACGTAGGCGTGGACGCGGGAGACGTGCCGGTCCCGTTGGATCACGATCGGGGCGGCGGTGGCGGTGCGGACCGAGTCGTCGGCTTGGGGTCCACGGCCGATGACGTACGGGCGGTCGAGCGGGTAGGCGGTGCCGTTCTCGAGGATCAGCGTGCCGATCGTTTTGTGCAGCGGTGCCGTGGTCGGCCGCAGCACACGAACGCTGCGATCTGCCGAGGCCTTGTGCAGCGCAACGGTTTCGGGTCGATCGATGGGCGGCGGCCACGCGTTCGCGGTGGAACGGTTGCCGACGGGCGGCCGCGGCCGCGCCAGCGGTCTCGACGGTTCGGCGCGCTTGGCGTTGCGCCCGCGCACCGGGGCGGCGGCGGTGGATACGGATGCGGCTGTCGACGATGCGGTTGCCGAAGGCGGCTGGTCCCCGGAAGCCGAACTCGCCGAAGTCGAAGCCGCAGCGGACTGCCCGGCCGACGATGCGACCGCAGGCGAACCGGCGGACTTCCCGTCGACTGCCGCCTCGGCACCGGTCGGTTCGGGCATGGCGGTAAACCCGGACGCAGCCGTGGCATCCGGCTCGGGCGCGGACGATGGCGTCGAGGACCGGGCCGCCGCAGCACCCTTGGCCCCCTTGCTGGCCCGGCGCAGCGCCACCTGCAGCACGAATCCGCCGCCAGGAACCACGCCGGCACGCAGATCGGTGCGCGGCGCCGCCGTCAGCGAACCTGCATCGTCCGAACCGACGGTGATCCGCCGCAGCGGTTCCCGCACGATCTCGTCGACCCAGGTGAACGCCCGCGCTCCGGCCAACCTTCTGGTGCCTTCGGCACCGCTGATCTCGGCGAATACCGGACCGCGCAACAGGATCAGCGTGCCGTCGGCGGTCGGCGCCACCAGGCCGAACGGCGGCACATCGGAGGTGCTGCCGAAAACGACGGCGGCCAACCGCTGAGCCAGCGCGGCGCCGGGATGTTCCGTGTCCGCGACGGCCTCGATCGTGCCGAGTATCCGGTCCGTTGCCGCGGTTTCAGCACTCAGATACACGACGATGCCACCGAAGCGCGCGATCAGGCCGTGGCCTGGCGCGATACCAACAGTGGGTGACTTGCTGCGCACCCGCGCCCTCCCTTCTGGCGCACTACCGACATTCGCAGCCAGCATAGAGCGTGCACCTGAGCCGGTTCGGTGCGTCGTACGTCGCGGGTGCGGGCTCGGCGGCCGCGCCGTGCCTGTTGAGCAGACCGGAGCGCGGATCGAATTCGCCAGCGCCGCCGGGTTTCTGGTTTCGGCGGCAGCGTCGCGGAGGCCGAGGGGAGCAGCGGGCACAGCCGACTCCGACTTATGCGTCCTGCCGCATAAATGTGGTGACCGTCTCGGCCGCAACATGTTCCGGCGCGGGCAAATTCATCGAGCTCAGTCGGTGAAGGCCGCGACGTTCTCCTCGACCCATGAGGTGAAGCTGCGGGCCTTGCGTCCGGTGATGGCGGCGACGGTGTCGGTGATCGGCGCCGGGATGCCGTCGGTGCGCCGCCAATAGTCGAGCAGTCCGTCGGCGATCTCGGCGGGCATGTGCGCGCTCACCTGCTGTTTCCATGCCTCGGGCTGGACGCGGTCGATGGTGACGGGCCGACCGGTCACCTCGGCGATGCACTCGAGTTGCGCGCGGAAGGTGAAGGTCTCGGGGCCGGTCAAGCTGTGCTGGGTGCCGCGGCCTTCAGTCTCGGTGAGCAGGGAGTGCGCGACCGCGGCGATGTCGCGCTCGTGGATCGGGTCGGTATAGGCGTCCGGATAGGGAAGGCTGATGGGCTTGCCTGCTTTGATCGGTCCCGCCCAGGAGCGGGCGTTGCCCGCGAAGGCGCCGGGGCGCAGCACGCTGGTGGTCATCGGCGCGGTGGCGAGGCCGAGCTCGGCGTCCAAGTGCGCCTTGCCGATCGGGTTGGCCGCGGCGTTCGCGCCGAGCACCGATGCCGACGACAGCAGCACGATGTGCTCGACACCGGCTTCGGTTGCGGCGGTGACGAATTCGGCGATCGTCGTGGCCTCGGCGTACAGGAACGCCGACGTGACGCCTGCAAGTGCCGCGGGAAACGTGGTGGGGTCGGTGAGGTCGCACGCAACAGTCGCTATGCCACTTGACACCTGGAGCTGTTCGGGCTGACGGGAGCCGACGCGCACGGCGAGACCGTCGCTGTGCAGCATGGCCGAGAGTTCGGTGGCGACCGCGCCGCGGCCACCGGTAATGAGAATCATGGGAGTTCCTTGGGAGAGAACTGAATCGATGCGGGATGGGCCACGGTCGACGCAGCGGTGTGATGTCGAACAGGGTCCGTCACGAACGTTGTTCGGTGAACTCAGAGTAGGGAACGAACGTCGTTCGTGTCAAACGTTGTTCGTCTCAGCGGTATGCTCGGCGTCATGAGCGAACGAAGTGAGCGAATCATGTGCCAGCGCGCACCGCGCATGGCGGAGCCGAGCGCGAGCGCGAGCGAGGCGTAGCCATGAGCGATGCGCCCGTCAGTCGTCGAGCCCGCCCGGCCAAGGCGCCACTGAGCCGTGAGGTGATCATCGAAACCGGCCTGCGCATCCTCGATCAGGAGGGCCTGGCCGCGCTGACCATGCGCCGGGTCGCCCAGGATCTCGACACGGGTGCGGCCTCGCTCTACGTCTACGTCGCAAACCGCGACGACCTGATGGCCGCGATGCTCGACCACGTACTCGGCACCGTTCCGGCGCCGAGCGGCGGCAGCTGGCGTGACCGGCTGAGCGAGCTGGTCAACGCGGCGGTCGCCGCGATGGCCAGGCACGAGGGCGTTGCGCTCGTCGCGCTCGGTGCGATCCCGACCGGGACGAACGCGCTCGTGCTCGTCGACAGGATGCTTGCGCTGCTCGCCGAGGCCGGCGTCGCGGAACAGGCCAACTCGTGGGGCGTCGACCTGCTGTTCCTGTACATCACCGCCGCGGCCGCCGAGCAGAGCGCGTACAACACCAAGGGGATGCGCGCCGAGACACACATCGCCGAGGTGTCGAAGCGGTATGCCGAACTGCCTGCCGACCGTTATCCGATGATCGTTTCGATGCGCGAGGCTCTGGTGTCCGGTGACGGCGATGCGCGGGCACAATGGGCGCTTCGCGTGCTGATCGACGGCATTCTCGCCACACCGGCCCCGCGAATCAGCGAAGATGCGAGGAGTGTCCGTGATTCGCTCGGCGACTGAGGCCGATCTGCCCGTACTGCAAGATATCGAGACGGCGGCGGGAAAACCCTTCGCGGACATCGGGATGACGGCGGTGGCCGAGGACGAGCCGCCGACGCTGGACACGCTGCGCGAATTCCAGCGCGCCGGGCGCGCGTGGGTATGGGTCGACGCGACGGATCAGCCCATCGGCTACCTGGTGCTCGGTGTGGTCGATCGCATCGCACACGTCGATCAGGTGTCCGTCCGTCCCGATCGTCGCGGCGAACGGATCGGCAAACGCCTGATCGACCACGCCGTGCGATGGGCGAAAGCCCAAGGAATGCAGGCGATCACGCTGACCACCTTCACCGACGTCGCCTGGAACGGCCCGTATTACGAGCGCATCGGGTTCCGCTACCTGACCGACGAGGAACAGACCCCTGGCCTGTCCGCGATCCGCGCCGCCGAAGCCGCGCACGGCCTGGACGAATGGCCGCGCGCCTCGATGCGAGCCGATCTCGACACTTGGTCCTTCGACACAACCGTCTGATCTCGGACCGAAAGTCGTTGTGGGTGCCCCGGTCTAGGTGACCGGGGCCAGCGCGGCGATGGCCGCGGGGGTAGCCGCGAGCCGGTCCTCGGCGACCAATCCGATCCGGGTCCGCCGGTCGAGCAGGTCGTCGGCGTCGAGCGCTGCTTCGTGCGTGACGGCGAAGTGGAATTCCGCTGCGGTGACGTCGATTCCGGGCGCCACCGGCAGTGCGAGCGCCGGATTGTCTTGGGCTGCGGCCAGAACCGTGGCGGCTTCGCTTCCGTAGCGATCGATCAACACCGGCGACGCGTCGATGCGATCCCGCGCCGCACCGGATACCGCGCCGACCAGTGGTAGTCGTTTGGTGCGGCACGGGCCTGCGAGGAAACCGACGCCGGACACCACGGCGTCGACCGCATCCTCGGCCATCTGGCGATAGGTGGTGAGCTTGCCGCCCACAACGGTGATCACGCCGCTCGGCGAGCGCAGCACCGCGTGCTTGCGGGAGATGTCGGCGGTGCTGTCGTCCTCGGTCTTCAGCAACGGCCGCAGCCCCGCGTAGGTGCCGCGAATATCCGCGCGGGTCAACGGCTCTCGCAGGGCGGTATTGATGGTGTCGAGCAGGAAATCGATCTCGCCCTCGGTCGGTTTCGGCTCGTCTGGCACCGGGCCGGGAGCGTCCTCGTCGGTCAAGCCGACGTACACCCGCCCGTGCGCGGCGGGGAACGCGAAGACGAAGCGGCTGGTGCTGCCCGGCACCGGGACGGTCAGCGACGCGCTGAGGCCGCCGAACGATGCCGCGGCGAACACCAAGTGGGCGCCGCGGCTCGGCCGCAACTCGATGCTCGGATCGACCTCGTCGGCCCACACGCCGGTGGCGTTGACCACGGAGTCGGCGCGCACGGCCATCGTCTCGCCGGTCGATGTGTCCCGAAGCGTCGCCGAATTGCCTGTCACATCAAGAGCTTCCACCCGGGTGAGCACCGTCGCGCCGTGTGCGGCCGCGGTGCGCGCGAGGGCGACCACCAGTCGCGCATCGTCGACCAGCTGTCCGTCCCACGACTGCAATCCGCCCCGCAGACCGTCCCGGCGCACCGTCGGCGCGAGCCGCAATGCCTCGGCCGC